>NZ_JBIWFN010000001.1:0-754514 GCF_044763085.1 Streptomyces sp. NPDC096311 | reverse complement strand
GCGTGTGGGTGGGCGGGGGGGGGGGGGCGGGGGGGCCGGGGGGGGGGGGGGGCCCCGGGGGGGGGGGGGGGGCCCCCCCCCCTCCCCGCTTCTCTGTCAGTCGGGCAGCTGGTCGAACTGCAGTAGTTGGACCTCGGCGACATCGGTGTTGCCACCGTGGTCGTCAAGAACCCGCAGCATCGGGATCGACTGACGCTTCGACGGCGTGAAGGTGTACCACTGCTGGTCGCTGGTCACGCCCGAGATGGTCAGGACCGTCTGCCAGGTGGCCCCGCCGTCCGTCGACGACTGGAGAACCGTCCCGTTGGCCCGACTCGCGTACCCCGAACGTGGGTGGACCCGGACGGCGTCGAACGTCAACGCCGATCCGTCCGTGGGTACGACCGTCACCCAGCCGTTGGAGGTGGTGGTGTCGGTGGAGGTGGTGATGTCGCCGTCGAACATCCGCCATCCGTTGGCGGCCGTGGTGCCCGTGCCCGGCCACTGCGGCGTGGACGCGTCGACCCAGGCCTGCTTGATCCCGGCGACCTTCACATGGGTGTTCCACAGCTGGAGCGAGGACCCGTCGGTGGTCTGGAAGACCGTCGCCCCGGTACGGCCGTCGGCCGTGGTGTACTCGGCGGTGAACCGGAGCGCACGCCCGTAGTCCACGTCGTCCGGCAGCACCGCGGTGGCCTGCCAGTGCTGGCTGTCGGTGCTCGTGACCTTCGCGGCGACGCCTTCGATGGTGGCGTCGACCTTGTCCAGCGGTTGCGTGGCCACCAGGTCCAGCGTCACCGTGTCACCGTTGACGGCCTGGCCGGCCACGGCGTCGTCGGACGAGAGCTTCACCGACGACAGCGCCTGCACCGTCTCGATCCGGGTGCCATGGATGCGGACCTCACCGAACGACGACAGGCCCGGGTAGGCCGGGTCGTTGGGCACGCCCGGGTCGTCGACCTGGACCTTGAAGAACCTGAACGACTGATCCTTGACCTCGGAGCGGACCGGAATCGTCTCCATCGCATAGTTCTGGGCGGTCGTGTCGGTCGTCTCGTGCGCGGTCAGGAGCGTCCAGCTCTGCCCGTCGTTCGAACCGTAGACGTTCGCGCCCATGGAACGGTTGGCGAACATGTAGCGCGCCTGAAGGCCGAAGGCACTGGCCTGCACCCGGAACCCGGCTCCGAAGTCCAGTGTGAACGGGGCCGTCAGGTCGCCGGTGGTCGTGTTGTAGTCGCCGTCGACCAGGTTCCGCAGCGTGTCGGGGGTCAACGAGGACGTGGCCAGCGAGGGGTAGTTCAGGCTGCCGTCGTCCGCGACCAGCGGGCTCAGCAGTTGGAGGCCGGCGACGGCCTTCTGGAGCTGGACCAGGGAGGCGAGGAAGTCGGCGTCGGTCGCGGCCGGGATCGCGGCCTTGGCTGCGTCCGAGGCGGTCTGGAAGGCGGTCAGGGACGCGGAGGTGTACTTCTGTCCCGCGTCGTAGCCGGCCTGGGCCTTGGTGTAGGCGGAGGCGCGGTCCTGCGCCACGTCGACCCTGACCTTGAGCACGGTGTCGACCGTGCCGTTGCTCGCCACCACGAGCAGGTCGTGGACCCCGGCCTGGCTCTTGGACGGCGTCCAGCTGAGTTCGCCCGTCGCCGGGTCGAGCCGCGCCCCGGACGGCAGGCCGTCGCCCTCGTACGTCACCGTGTCCGCACTGTTGGAATCCGTGGCGGCGAGGGAGGTGCTCAGGGCCGCGCCCTGGACACCGAGGACGGTGGTCGCATCGCCCTGCGGGAAGGCGAGCTTGGAGAGCTGCGTCCCGGCGAGCACGTTGACGTAGTCGATGTCGACGGGCGAGTGGGACTTACCGATGATCTCGTAGTAAGCGATGTTGTCGCCGGACCGGCTGACCGGTGCGGCGCTGTAACTCATGTCGTAGGTGACATTGCGCCACTGACCATGGGTATTCGGCAGGGTCATGGTGTGGAAGGGCGCCGTCGTCTGGTCCTTGGCGATCTCCAGGGTCGACGTCGCCGAGGTGCGGATCATCAGCGCGACCGGGCTGTACTTCGTGCGGTCCGAATATTCCAGGTCGTGCACGGCGAGGAGACTGCCCTTGGCCGAGGGCTTCACCCTCGCGAAGATACGGTCCCCCTCAGTCTTGATCTTGGTATGGCTGTCGAAGGCGACGCTCTTGGTCTCGACCTGGACGTTCGCGTCGACGGCGACCCGCGGTACCTGGCCCGCGAGCTTCGAGGGGAAGGCCAGCCAGTACTCCGGGCCGGTGTCGACACCGCCCCAGAAGTTCGTCAGGGTCCCGCCCCGGTAGAACAGGGGACCGTTCGCCTCCCGGTGCGCCAGGGCGAGATACGGCGCCTCTTTCTCGACGTCGACCTTCTCCTGGTACGTGTAGATGTCATACAGCTCGCTGATCGACGAAAGGACGGCGAGCCGGCCTCGATAGCCGCCGGCGATCATGCCGGGGCCGCCGGAGAGGTCGACCCACGGGGTCTGGTAGCCCAGCATGTACCGGGCGTAGGCATTGGCGCCCGCGAGGAGACGGTCGTCGAGGAACCGGAACGGGCTCACGGCGTTCTTCGCGGCGGAGGGCGTTCCCTTGACCGGGTCCACCTTGGTGCCCTGCGTCGAGACGATGCGGGCAAGGCCGGCGAGGGTGTCGACGTCACCTCCGGCGTGGGCCTGGTCCCGGCCCATCTCCTGGTGCTGGACGAACGAGTACCCGTAGGGGTTCAGCGGGTTCTTCTTGTCCACCTTCTTGAAGATCCCGGCGATGGCGCCATTGATGTCCTGCTTGGTCGACGTCGCGTTCACGGTGAACCACTCGACGCCCTCCGAGTAGCGGGCGCGGTTGTCCGTGAAGATGTAGCCCGCCAGCGCTCCGACCAGCGGGTAACTGTGCTGGTTGAAGTAGTTGGTGTTCTTGTACAGGAAGGTCGCCGTCATCGGCGTGATCAGGTTCTTGGTGAGGTTCGCGGTATCCGCGTCGGTCCACGCGAGGTTGTAGTCCGTGTACTTGTCGTTGTAGCTGGTGTACCTGAGGAGTTCCGCGGCGGACAGCAGCCGGTACAGCGGGACGCCCGTGTGGATCTGGGAGTCCGCGTAGTAGGCGTACTTGTCCGGATTCATGTGGCTCCAGATCCGGATGATCTTCATGGCGTTGGCCCGGTACACGTCGTCGCCGGTGATGTAGTACAGAATCGCCTGCGTGTACGCGCCCATGGAGTCATCGATGAGCTTGGACTCCGTGCCGACGTTGGTGAAGGCATCGGTTCCGGGCTGGTCGAGGACGGTACTCCCGTTCTTCGACGTCAAGGTCTTCGAGGAGTAGCTCGTCTTGAGCATCGCGTCGAAGTAGCTCTTCCACGGTTCGACGCCCGCCCGGACCTGGCGCCTGGCGTTGGTGAAATCAGAGGCCGTCAGGCCGATCCCGGGGTGGGAGAAGCCCGCGCTGCTGGTCTCGCTGTTGATGGTGACGAGCGTGTCGGTCATCAGTCCGCTGTCGTCACCCGCGGAAGCGGCGGCCGACTGGCCGACGGTCGCGGCGACGGCGGGCGTGGCGAACGCGGTGACGAGCGGAACGAACGCCGCCAGTAGGGCCGTTACGAGAACGACCGCCCAACTTCTTCGTGGACGCATGGCTGTGTCTTCTCCTTGCGCTAGCGGTGCGGGGGGCGGGGGCAGGGCTTCGTGGCTTCGGCGCGGACTCCCGAACACCGGTGACCCTGCGGGGGGTGTCAGGAAGCAGCGCTCGGGACCGGTCCTGTGATGCCTTTGGCGAGGTCGGGCGCCAGGTGCTCAGGCAACCGCGCGGACACCATCTGTGGCGCCGGGAGCGCCGAGGTGCTCTGTGACCCGTAGGCGGTGGTGTCACGGACGTCGCGCGGTCCGCTCCGCTCACGCCCGATCGCGTCGGCCGTGGCGTACTGCTGCTCGTTGCGCAAAGCCTTCGGCCGGTAGATGTCGGCACGCCCCGGCTCCGGGGCGGAGGCCTAGCGGGAGATGTCGTCCGAGCGAGCGTGGACGGGGCTGCCGTCGACGTCGGTGAACTGCGTTCCGTTGAGGCTGAATCCCACTATGGCCACCTCCAGGCAGAAAACGTTGTCTACACACCTTGCTGGTCGCCACCCTGTGACGTCAAGGCATCGAACAGACATGAAAAGGCAACGTGAACCAGCAATTAGTGGACTGTGAGGCGACAGACCGGTCATGAGGCCAACTCCCAGGAAGCGCGGCTACCACTGAGATTCAGCCCATGAGAGGCAACGATTTCCATCAGCCTCCGCGCTGAGCAGCACGGGATAGGGCACCCTGTCCCGGCGGTCCTCGCTCGAAGGGAATTCCCACGCGTACGGCGCGCCGTCCGGGACCGAGGCCCGCGGTTCGCGATCACCACGGGCGCCGTGCCGTTGAATCCGGGAGGAGGGTCGCGTACTGCCGGTCGGTCAACGGCTGAGGTCGGCCGGGCGACGGCGACAGCCCCACGGTCTGGGTGGCCCAGCCGGCGAGCGAGCGTCTGAGCGTCCTCGCCGATCCCCGCCGCCTAACTGCCGGGTTCAACTTCCAGGTGAACCTGCCGCTACTGGCGGCCACGGGGTTCCACACGGAGGCCGGTTCCGCCGGTACGGCAGTCGGCTCGCCACTCGCCGCGCCGACCACCACCCTGCGCCGGGGACGGCCGGCATAGCGGACGGTCCTCTGTGCAGCAACCGCCATTGCCGCGCTGCTGACAGTCGCGCAGGCCGGTGACCCGGCTGCCCGGATCCCGTCCCCGGCCCGGGCCCGGGCCCGGGCCCGTAGTCTTCTTGAGGGCCTTGAGCTGGGCGGATTCCTCAGTCGTAGTCCCGGTCCGGGCACCGGCGTCGACCTCGGCCTGACGCACCCAGTTCCGCAGGGACTCCGGCCTGATGTCGAGCTTCGCTCCGATCGAGCGGATCGCCGCGGACTCCGTCTTGTACTGATCACGAGTCTCCAGGACCAGGCGCACGGCCCGCTCCTTGAGCTCCTTCGGGTATTGCTTCGCCATAAAGGACTCGATCCTTCCAAAAGATCGAGCCTCGATCAAACCCGGAACGGTTCATCAGCAGTTGCACTCAGAGTGAGCGGCACATGCTCGCGGAGGTTCAACGACCAGTATTCGACCGCCTTGGTGACGTACTCCGTCAGCGCAGCGCTGCCCACCGCGAGGTCAGGCTGCTCCTGAGGTACAGGGGCGCGGCAGAACAGGCGACGGGTGGCTTCGCCGAAGAACCGTTCGACCAACTCCGGACGGGGGTTGAGCAGGTCGGACAACTGCTTCTGCCCCCACAGCTCAATGGCCAGGTCGGGGTACTTCCCACGCAGCGAGTGCAGTTCGGCGTCGACCGCCGTATCTTCGACCGGAGCTGTGGTGACCACGACCATGCGTTCAGCTGCGAACGGCCTTCGCCCCTGGGCATAGTGGTGTATTGCGGCACGAAGGTGAGCAGCAGTGAAGGTTCTATAGCGTTTAGCTTGATAGACAGTAGGGGCCGCATCAGCGAAGAAGGCCACTACATCGATGCCCTGCTGGTTTTGCCCTCGGCGACCGGACAAGCGGGCTTCCTTCGCCAGCGCGACCACTAGGTGCTCAACTGTCACCCATCCCAGGTCGTATGTGTTCAATAGCAGGGGCGCAGTAACCGTCAATGGAGTTGGAAGAGGCATCGGTGAATGGCCGGGTACGCTGCCTCCTCCGCGTCCGTCTGCGCCCGTCTCAAGTCGGCTCATAGTCCCCCGTCTTCGCACTCATCCGCGTTCCATCATCCCCGCGGAGAGGCGCACCGCCAAGATCCGTTGCGCACCCCGGATCTCCCGAACTGGATGATCTCGTACACCAATCACCCTCGCTCGGGGAAGGCTTCAGTTGACCGCGCCGTTGGCGGCGCCGCCTGATCCGCCAGCCAGCCGTCAGGCTCTGCACGAACTGCTCCTAGTAGATGTCTCTCGCCCGTCCCTGGCCGTTCGACAGCAAAGGCCGCTGGGCGCTGCCCTACGGAGGGCGCAGGGCAGCCTGAGCGCCCATACGCCTCCGTCCCGTCCCATGAGGGACAGGGCGGAGTGGGTTTTACGCGGCGACGGTGAGCCGGGATTCGAGGCGTTCCCAGACTCCGAGGACTGCCTTGTGGGCACCCGGCTGGAGGTGGGCGTAGCGCTGGGTGGTCTGGAAGCTCTCGTGGCCGAGGAGGTGCTGGACCTCGTAGAGCGAGACTCCTTTCTGGACCAGCCACGAGGCGCAGGTGTGACGCATGGAGTGGGGCGGGTAGTGCGGGACGAGCTGCTGCTCGCCGTCGATGTCGAAGTAGTGGGCGCCCTCGACGGCCGGCCACCAGATCTGGCGGCGCCAGTTGCCGTCGTCGAGGAGGCGGCCGGACCGGCCCTTGGCGAGGGTGGTGAACACCACGGCGTCCCGCTCCAGTCGGTGGACGTCGGCAGGACGCACTTCCTGGTGCAGCGCTCGGAGTACTACCCCTACGGTTCACCCTCGCATCGGCGGGAAGCGCGCGAGATCAGGAACAGGTAGAGGCGTTGCTCCCGGATCACTCCCGCAGATGCGGGGGTATTCCGCTCGCCACCAGCACCCAGCAGGGTCCGCGGGTGTCGTTCCCGCCAGCGCGGGGTGTTCCGATGGCGGTGCGGCCCTCGTCGTCGTCCGTGGCACCGTCCCTGCCGTGAGCCAGCGTCATCCGGAGATCATGGAGAGGCAGGCAAAATGGGTGGCAGCGGCTACCGACGGCTTCCGCCTCACCCCTCGGCAGCAACCGCCTGTGATCATCGAACCCGCCGGAGCAGCTTCTCTAGCACGCCCCACCAACCACGTGCGGGGACCATTCTCTGGGGAGAATCTGGGGAGTACGAGCGGCGCTGGGGCGCGCGTGGGGAGAATCGACTGCGTAACCGGGCACGAGCGTGAAAGGCCCAGAAAGACGGATCAGCCCAGGCCAGAGAGGTTCCCAGCAACATCACCGCAGGTCAGCGCCACCAGGTAGACGACTTCAAGAAGATCTCTTCGCGCATTCCTCGGACGAAACCGCTCTCCATAAGCATCCCGCGTAACCGACCAGCGACTCATACTGCAACGCAGGATCGACAGCAACTGCGGTCTCCCGGTTGAAGAATGATCTCTTGCACTTAGTCCCCGTCCGAATCGGCTCCAGCCCACTACGCAGGAGCCAGCGCAAGGGTTAGTTTGTTCTTCACGGAATGCACCACCGCTGGGCACGGCGCGACATCCCAGTGCCCAGTTCGGAAGGCCAGCCAGTGACTGATACTGAAGTGGATGTGCCGCGCTTCCCAGGCACTCGGGAAAGCTGGCGAAACCGTCTGCGAGACCACCTGCACCCGTTGGCGTCCGCACACGTGACCCGCCCTCCGTCAGTATCGATACTGCCGAGAGGAGCCTCCGGGAACCGATACTGCGCCCGCCCACCTCCCCTGACGCCCCGTCACTAAAGTCAGCATTCAGTCAGCATCAGTACCGCCAGGACCCGCTTTGAACCACCAAGGATCGCCAAGATCGTTAACTGGCTCGTCCCAGCCTGACCTGCAAAGATAGAGGTCAGGGACTCATCTGCTAGTCTCACCAGGAGGTACCCGTGAGGATGCTCATCAACGTGGCGGAGACGGTGGTCGCGGACGCGCTGCGGGGTATGGCGGCCGCGCATCCCGAGCTGACGGTGGATGTGGACAACCGGGTGATCGTACGGCGGGACGTCCCGGTGCCCGGCAGGGTGGGACTCGTCTCCGGCGGCGGGTCGGGGCATGAACCGCTGCACGGTGGATTCGTGGGCCCCGGGATGTTGTCGGCGGCCTGTCCGGGCGAGGTCTTCACGTCACCGGTGCCGGACCAGATGCTGCGCGCGGCGGCGGCCGTGAACAGCGGCGCGGGCGTGCTGTTCATCGTGAAGAACTACACGGGGGACGTGCTCAACTTCGACATGGCGGCCGAGCTCGCCGAGGAGGAGGGCATCCGGGTGGCGAAGGTCCTCGTCAATGACGACGTCGCCGTCACCGACAGTCTGTACACCGCCGGACGGCGCGGCACCGGCGCGACCCTGTTCGTGGAGAAGATCGCGGGCGCCGCGGCCGAGGAGGCCGCCCCGCTGGAGCGGGTGCAGGCGCTGGCCCGGCAGGTGAACGAGAACTCCCGCAGCTTCGGCGTCGCACTGAGCGCCTGCAGCACGCCGGCCAAGGGCAGCCCCACCTTCGACCTCCCGCCGGGGGAGCTGGAGCTCGGCGTCGGCATCCACGGCGAGCCGGGCCGGGAGCGGCGCGCGATGATGACCTCGCACGAGATCGCCGACTTCTCGGTCAACGCGATCCTGGAGGACCTGAACCCGCGCAATCCCGTCCTGCTGCTGGTCAACGGCATGGGTGCGACGCCGCTCCTGGAGCTGTACGGGTTCTACGCGGAGGTGAACCGGGTGCTCACCGAGCGCGGGGTGCCCGTGGCGCGCACGCTGGTCGGGAACTACGTCACCTCGCTGGACATGGCGGGCGCCTCGGTGACGCTGTGCCAGGTGGACGAGGAGCTGCTGCGGCTGTGGGACGCGCCGGTGAAGACGCCCGCGTTGCGCTGGGGCGTGTGAACCCCGGCGGCATCAGCATGATGCCGCCCTCCCGCCCGGTCAACGTTCGTACCACGCAAGGAGATTCTGTGCTCGACGCCGAGTTCTTCCGCCGTTGGATGACGGCGACCGCCGCGTCCGTGGACCGCGAGGCGGAGCGGCTCACCGCTCTGGACTCGCCGATCGGCGACGCCGACCACGGCAGCAATCTGCAGCGCGGGTTCACCGCCGTGGTGGTCGCGCTGGAGAAGGAGGCGCCGGACACCCCCGGCGCCGTTCTCACCCTCGCCGGACGCCGGCTGATCTCCACGGTCGGCGGCGCGTCGGGGCCTCTGTACGGCACCCTGCTCCGGAGTACGGGCAAGGCCCTGGGGGACACCGCGGAGGTCACCGAGGAACAGTTCACGGACGCGTTGCGCGCGGGAGTGGACGCGGTGATGGCGCTGGGCGGAGCCGCGCCCGGCGACAAGACCATGATCGACGCGCTGGTGCCCGCGGTGGACGCGCTCGCCGAGTCCTTCGCCGCGGCGAAGACGGCCGCCGAGGAGGGCGCCGTCGCGACGACACCACTCCAGGCCCGCAAGGGCCGGGCCAGCTATCTGGGCGAGCGCAGCATCGGGCACCAGGATCCGGGTGCCACGTCCTCGTCCCTGCTGGTCGGCGCGCTCGTGGAGGCCCGCGATGAGTGAATCCCCGGGCAGCGCGAACCAGTTCGTCGGCATCGTGCTGGTCTCCCACAGCGCCGCCGTCGCCGCCTCGGTCGCCGAGCTGGCGACGGGACTCGCGGGCGGCGACACGACCGCTCCCGTCGCCGCCGCCGGCGGAACGGTGGACGGCGGTCTCGGCACCAGCGCCGAACTGATCTCCGCGGCGGCCGCCTCAGTGGACCGCGGCGCCGGAGTCGCCGTGCTCACCGACCTGGGCAGCGCCGTCCTCACCGTGAAGGCCCTGCTGGCGGAGGGGGACGAGCTCCCCGACAACAGCCGCCTGGTGGACGCACCCTTCGTCGAGGGCGCGGTGGCCGCGGTCGTCACGGCCTCGACCGGAGCCGACCTCGCGGCCGTCGAGGCGGCGGCCGCGGAGGCGTACACCTACCGGAAGGCGTGAGAGCAGGGGCTGGAGCGTGTGAGTGCGGGGGCCGGACGGTGTGATTGCGGGGCCGGGGAGCGCTGGGCCGGGAGGTCTGAGCGCTGGGGCACGAAGGCCTCGTCGGCCAGGCGTCGACCGCGGTCGACCGGCGCCCGGCCCAGCCCTCAGGCGAGCCCTTCCGCGACGATGGCGAGGGCCGAGCGCACGGTCGACACCAGTTCGGCCTGCGCCACCGCGGGGTCGGGCTGCTCCTCGTCCGTGCGCCACGCATAGTGCTCGACCGCCGTGCGCAGGGCGCTGTTGAGCATGGCGGCCTGGATCTCCGAGCGCAGGTCGACGGCGGGCAGGCCGGCCCGGTCGGCGAGGGCGCGGGCGAAGGCAGGCTCGGCCTCGTCGTGCGCCTGGAGCCAGACGGCGCGCAGGCCCGGCTCGGTCCGGGTCAGTCTCATCAGCGCCCGGATCCTGGGGAGGTGCGGTCGAGGCATCGAGGGGTCGCCGGTCGTGACCGCCCGTTCCAGGGCGTCCTCGAGCGGCCGGCCAGGGCGCCATTCCCGCAGGGAGGCGGCTACCGCGTCGATCCCGGCCGCGAACAGCGGGCTCACGCAGCTTTCCTTGCTCGGAAAGTAACGCCACACGGTCCGCGCGGAGACCCCGACCGCCTGCCCGATCTGCTCCCCGGTGGTCGCGGCCACCCCATGGGCGACGAACAGTTCTACCGCGGCGCGGGCGATCTCCAGCCGGATCTCGGCCTTGCGCCGCTCGGTCAGCGGCGGCCGGCCCGTACGGCCGCGGCCCCGGCCGGGGGGTTCCGTGATCGCGCCGTCCGGCACTGGCGACTCCCTCGACTCGACGACGGGCGGCTGCCGCCCGGGGCTGCCGCGATTCTAACGATCTCGAAAACGGCTCCAGACTTTATGTCATTGAGAGACACTAAGTCGTACTGTGTGGCGCACGACGACCTCGTCGCACCACGCACGCACTTCTGGGAGCACGTCATGAGCACCACTGGACTGGCCGGCCGCAGCGTCATCGTCACCGGAGCGGGCTCCGGAATCGGGCGGGCCACCGCCCTGGCCTTCGCAGCGGAGGGCGCCCGGGTCCTGGTGGCCGACCTCAACGTCGAGGGCGCCGAGAAGGTCGTCGAGGAGATAACGGCGGCCGGCGGCACCGCCGTGGCCGTGACGGGCGACCTGAGCGAGCAGGCCGTGGTCGACCGGGTGACCGCGACCGCCGTGGAGCAGTTCGGCGGGGTGGACGTGCTGGTCAACAACGCCGGCATCATGGACCGCATGTCGGCGGCCGGTGAGGTCGGCGACGCGGAGTGGGAGCGGGTCATACGGGTCAACCTCACCGCCCCCTTCCTGCTCACCCGGGCGGTGCTCCCGCACATGCTGGAGGCGGGCAAGGGCGCCATCGTGAACACCGCCTCCGAGGCGAGCCTGCGCGGCAGCGCTGCGGGCGCCGCGTACACCGCCTCGAAGCACGGCATCGCGGGCCTCACCAAGTCCCTCGCCGTGACGTATCGCAACAAGGGCATCCGGGCCAACGCCATCGCCCCCGGCGGCACGAAGACCGCCATCACCGTGGACGCCGACCGCGAGGCCCTCGGCCCGCAGGTCCTCGCCTCGTACATGGGCAATGTGGGCACCGCGGCCGAGGCCGAGGAGCAGGCCGCCGCCATCCTGTTCCTCGCCTCCGACGCGGCGAGCAACATCAACGGCGCGATTCTGCCCGTCGACAACGGCTGGTCGGCGGTCTGACGCCCTCGAGCACCTGAAGGAACCGCCCTCGCGGCCGCTCAGCCGCCGCGCACGAACTCCCGGGCCAGTCGCTCACCCGCCGCCGCGGCTGCCGCGTGATCCTCGATGGGCGACACCCGGGAGTTCTTGAAGGCGATGTAGGTGACCCCGGAACTCGTTCCGCCACCGTGCGGGTCGGGGCGGATACCGAGCGCCTTGGCGGTGGCGTACGAGGCCTCGCCGATGATGTCGCGCGGTCCGATGTCGCCGACCACCGCGTACTGGACCCGGTCCTGGTAGATCACCGCGACCACCGAGCCGCCTCGGATGCCGTAGGCGCGGTGGTCCCAGATGCCACTGGGTGCGGGCACCACGACGTACGGGAGGGTTTCGGAGCTCAGATACCGCCCGTCGGACTGCTGGTACGCGGTGGTCCCGGAGAAGAGCGCGTCGGTCCGCCCGTTGCACACGAGCCCGGAGCGGCCGTCGCAGTCGATATCCATGTCCGCCTTCCAGAACACCGCGCTCCGCGTGCCGCAGACGGGAATCTCGGCGCGGCTGCCGTCGTCGGAGCGATAGCGCCCCTTCGAGACGGGCACGCAGTCACGGACCTTGGCGAGCAGGTCGGCGGCGCGCACACTCCCCTCCCGCCCCTCCCGCACCACCACGGGCGGGCTCGGACGGGCGGCGGGAAACGGGACGGGAGCGAGCAGGGCCACGCTGGCCGCGGCCAGTGTCAGCGACTGAACACGCACGATAAAAGACCCCCTCCTGGTGGACGTTTACGGTCATTCGGCACAATTTGGCGTGTTTCTGACGGTGCGTCCACCGCGAAGGGGCCGGACGGCGCACAGCGGGCCTGACGGGTGCACGGCGAGTGCACGGCGAGCGCACGGCGAATGCGCGGGTACACGGCGGATGCGGCCGGTGCACGGCGTATGCAGCGAGTGCATTGCGGCCGAGAGCCCGAGCCGTGGTGGACCCGGGCTTCTCGACCGCCCTCGCCGGCGCGGCATCAGCGACGACAGCGGTCCGCGCCGTGGGCACGAACTCCCCTGCCGAGAGGGTGAGTTCACACCGCGTCAGGCATCAGCATACGTAGCCCGAGGACGGTCCGACGAACGGCCACCGCCCCCTTGATGTGACCGCGCCAGCCGTGTCTTATAGGTACAGACCAATCCCCTCGAGGGAAGGCAGGCCGGTGCGACGCGTTTCCCTTGGGTTGATCTGCGGCTCGCTGCTCGTCCTCACCGCGTGCGCAGGAGGTGCGGGAGCCGACGCCGGGGGCGAGCGGCTGCCCCCGGCCCCGATGGGGGTCACCGCGACGGCGGGCAGCGCGACCAGCGTGCACGTCATGTGGAACCGCGTCTCCGGGGACGTGAAGGTCACCGGTTACGAGGTGTACCGCGGCACCACACGGGTCGAGCGGGTCCCCGGCGACGAACACATGGTGGACGTCACCCGACTGGCCCCGGCCACGAAGTACGTCTTCACGGTCCGCGCCCTGAACACCGACGGGAACCCCGGACCCCCCAGCGAGCCCGTGCGCGCCACTACACCGGTCGCGGCCGCCGCCGACCGCACGCCCCCGACCCGCCCCGGGCGCCCGCACGGCAAGGCCGTCGGGAGCCGGGCGGCCCAACTGGAGTGGTCGGCGTCGACGGACACCCGGGGCGTGGTCTCGTACGACGTCTACCAGGGCGGCTCGAAGATCCACAGCGTGGGCGGCGGACAGACGGCGACCGTCGTCACCGGGCTGAGACCCGGCACCGCGTACGCCTTCACCGTGCGAGCCCGCGACGCGGCGGACAACCTCTCCCCCGCGAGCGCCGTCGTCCGGCTCAGCACCGCGCCGGGCGCGGACGACGGCCGCGGCACCGCGCCGACCGGGTTCCGCGCGACGTCCCACCGCACGGACGGGGCGTACTACCTTGACCTCTCCTGGCTGCCGCCGCGCACGGACGGGGTGATCACCGAGTACCGGATCGACCTGGACGGCCGACAGGCGACCTCACTCGTCTGGGGCGGCACGCCGCCCAGCGGCAGGGCCACCTACAGCTTCTACGTGGGACGGGAGGCCGGGATCGCGTACCGGGTGCGGATCAGCGCGAAGCTGCCGGACGGCACCTGGGGCGGGTTCTCGGCGGAGCGGACGGTGACGACGGGCGCTGCCACGGGTGGGAACGCCGGCAGCGCCCCGAAATAGGCGAACCGTAGGCTCACCCCTGTGCCCCATAGCGAACCCGATGCCTCGACGGCTCCCCTGGACATCTCCCTGCTGCGCACCTTCCTCGCCGTGCACCGCGCGGGGTCGTTCACGGCGGCCGCGCGGCTGCTCGGTCTGTCCCAGCCGACGGTGACGACGCAGATGCGTTCACTGGAGGAGCAACTGGGACGGGAGCTGTTCGAACGGCAGCCACGGGGCGTGGTGCCCACGTCGGTGGCGGACGAACTCGCCGCGGAGGTCGCCGCGCCCCTGGACGCGCTCGTGGCGGTCGCGGACCGCCGCGGCGCCGGCGCCGACCAGCCGCCGGACCCGGTGCACCTGGCGGGCCCGGCCGAGCTGCTGTGCACGCGCGTCCTGCCCGCGCTGGCGCCGCTGACCGCACAGGGCGTACGTCTGCGCGTCACTCCGGGCCTCACCGACGAACTGCTGGACGGACTGCGCGGCGGCCGTTTCGACCTGGTCATCGCCACGACCCGGCCGCGCGGTCGCACCCTGACCGCCGCGGCGCTGATGGACGAGGAGTTCGTGCTCGTCGCCGCCCCGTCGTGGGCCGAGCGCATCGACCCGGCCCGCGTGGCGACCGAGGGGCCCGCCGCGCTGCACGGGGCACCCCTGGTGACGTACGCCGAAGATCTACCCATCGCCCGGCGTTACTGGCGGCACGTGTTCGGCGTACGGCTGACCGGCCAGGCGTCGATCACGGTGCCCGACCTGCGAGGCGTACTGGCCGCGGTGGTCGCGGGCGCCGGGATCACCGTGCTCCCGCGCTATCTGTGCCTCGACGCGCTGGCCTCCGGTGCCCTGGTGCCCCTGCTGTCCCCCGAGGAACCGCCCATCAACACCGGGTACCTCACTCAGCGGCCGGGCGCGTCGGACAACCCGCATGTGGCGGTTGTCCGAGAGCGGCTGCTTCAGGTGGGCCGCACGTGGTGATGACGGAGAGCAGGTAGCAGGCAGCAGCTGACGGATGACAGATGACAGATGACAGATGTCGTTATCCGTCAGCTGCCGTCCGCGCGGAGAGCATCACCGGCGAATCGCGCGGATTCATCCGCCGGACGAACGAATTCGTCACCTGCTCGGTCTCCGTCCACGTGCGCCCCGAGCCGGAGGCGCATTGGCTCTCCCTGAGGCAGCACGGGCCTTTCCAATCCTCGGCGGCGCATGGGATGTACCGCCAACCGTGCCGCTGGAGGGCAGTCCTATGCGTACTTCTCAGATATTCCTTCGCTCCGGCCTGACCGTGGCCGCCGTCGCTGCGCTTCCGCTCACCCTGACCGCTCCGTCGGCCGCTGCCTTCGGTTCGGGGATCTCGGTGAGCACCAGCGGGTCCAGCGTCTCGGTCACCACCAATTCCTGCCCGAGCAAAGGCAGCAGTTTCGGCAGCGCCTCGCTGCTCGCCAATGGGCAGGTGAACTTCTCCCAAGGCCGCCAGATGCCGTTGTCCGGAACGAGCACGACTCAGTCGGCGGTCTGGTCCAACGTCAGCGCCGGCACCTATACCGTCATTGTGGTCTGCCAGGACGGGACGACGGCCGGTACGCAGTCCGTCGTCGTCTCGACCAGCGCGGTCCCCAAGGTCACCAAGACCCCGAGGATCTCCTTGCCCACCTTGCCCTCCTCGCCGTCACGCGGCGTGCTGGGCGGTCTCGGCGGGGCCACCAAGGACTACAGGACCGCCACGTTGGTGGGCGGCGGTGCGCTGGTGGCGTCGGGCGTCGTGGCAACGGCCTGGTACCTGCGCCGCCGGGCCAAGCCCCACCGGCTCTGATCCCGGGGTCCGTCGCACCGGTGGCCGTCCGTCCGGCTCCGGTGACTCCGGTCCGTTGGACGGCCGACTCCGGTCGAGAGGACGGCCCCTACTGCTTGTCGAGGTGCTCGAACTCCTCCAGCGCATGCGTCAGCCACCGGGTCCAGAAGGTCTCCAGGTCGATCCCGGCCCGCAGCACCAGATGCCGCAGCCGGTCCTGGGGAGCGTCCTTGCCGGGCGGGAAGTCGCGCTTCTGGATCTCCTCGTACTCAGCCAACTGCCTTTGGTGCAGGTCGAGATGACGGCGCAGGTCCGTCGCGATGCCCGCGGTGCCGACGACGGCCGAGGCGCGCAGCCGCAGCAGCATCGTGTCCCGCATGGGCTTCGGGTCCTGGGTCGCGGAGGTCCAGCGGGCCAGTTCGTCGCGGCCCGCCGGCAGCACCTCGTAGCTCTTCTTCTGTCCTCGGGCCGGCTGCTGGGACGGCAGGGCGCGGATGTAGCCCTCGGACTCCAGTCTTCCCAGCTCGCGATAGATCTGCTGATGCGTCGCCGACCAGAAGTAGCCGATCGACTTGTCGAACCTCCGGGTCAGTTCGAGGCCCGACGACGGCTTCTCGAGCAGGGCGGTGAGGATCGCGTGCGGGAGTGACATGGGGTCATCCTAGGGACGCCGGCCCGAGGCCCCGGGCGCGACCGCCCCGGCCGCGGCGCGGCCGGTCACAGCGCCGCCGCCAGCTCCGTACCCTGCTTGATGGCGCGCTTGGCGTCCAGTTCGGCGGCCACGTCGGCACCGCCGATGAGGTGCACGCTGCGCCCCGCCGCGGACAGTTCCTCGTACAGGTCGCGGCGCGGGTCCTGGCCGGTGCACAGCACGACGGTGTCGACCTCCAGGACCTGACGGTGGCCCTCGACGGTGACGTGCAGTCCGGCGTCGTCGATCCGGTCGTACTGGACGCCCGGGACCATGGTGACCCCCCGGTGCTTGAGCTCGGTGCGGTGGATCCAGCCGGTGGTCTTGCCGAGTCCGGCGCCGACCTTGGAGGCCTTGCGCTGGAGGAGGTGGACCGTGCGCGGCGGGGCGGGGCGCTCGGGTGCGGCGAGGCCGCCGGGTGCCTGGTAGTCCATGTCGACGCCCCAGTGGCGGAAGTACGTCGCCGGGTCCTCGCTCGCCTTGTCGCCGCCGTCGGTCAGGTACTCGGCGACGTCGAAGCCGATGCCGCCGGCGCCGAGGATCGCGACCCGGTCGCCGACGGGGGCGCCGTCACGCAGGACGTCGAGGTAGCCGAGGACGCTGGGGTGGTCGACGCCGGGGATCTCGGGGGTGCGCGGGCTGACGCCGGTGGCGACCACGACCTCGTCGTAGGCGGAGACGTCCTCGGCGGCGACGCGGGTGTTCAACCGGACGTCCACGCCGTGCAGTTGGAGCTGGGTGCGGAAGTAGCGGATCGTCTCGTCGAACTCCTGCTTGCCGGGGACCTTGCGGGCCACGTTGAGCTGGCCGCCGATCTCGCTCGCGGCGTCGTAGAGGGTGACGTCGTGGCCGCGTTCGGCCGCGGAGACCGCGCAGGCCAGGCCGGCGGGCCCGGCGCCGACGACGGCGACGCGCTTGCGCAGCCGGGTCGGTGCGAGGACGAGCTCCGTCTCGTGGCAGGCGCGCGGGTTGACCAGGCAGGAGGTGATCTTCCCGCTGAAGGTGTGGTCGAGGCAGGCCTGGTTGCAGCCGATGCAGGTGTTGATGGCCTCCGGCCGCCCGGCCGCCGCCTTGGCCACGAAGTCGGGGTCGGCGAGCATCGGCCGGGCCAGCGACACCATGTCGGCGTGGCCGTCGGCGAGCAACTGCTCGGCGAGTTCAGGGGTGTTGATGCGGTTGGTGGTCACCAGGGGGATGGAGACCGTGCCCATGACCTTCTTGGTCACCCAGGTGTAGGCGCCGCGTGGCACGGAGGTCGCGATGGTGGGGATACGGGCCTCGTGCCAGCCGATGCCGGTGTTGATGATCGTCGCTCCGGCCGCCTCGACGGCCCGGGCCAGCGTGATCACCTCGTCCAGGGTGGAGCCGCCCGGCACCAGGTCCAGCATGGAGAGCCGGTAGATGATGATGAAGTTCTCGCCGACGGCCTCGCGCACGCGCCGCACGATCTCGACGGGGAAGCGCATGCGGTTCTCGTACGAGCCGCCCCAGCTGTCCTCGCGCTTGTTGGTCTGCGCGGCGATGAACTCGTTGATCAGATAGCCCTCGGAGCCCATGATCTCGACGCCGTCGTACCCGGCCCGCTGTGCGAGCTCGGCGGCGCGGGCGTAGTCGTCGATGGTCCGCTCGACCTCGGCGTCGGTGAGCGCGTGCGGCGAAAAGAGGCTGATCGGGGCCTGCAGGGCGCTCGGGGCGACCAGGTCCTGGTGGTAGGCGTAGCGCCCGAAGTGCAGGATCTGCATCGCGATCTTCCCGCCTTCGCGGTGCACCGCGGCGGTGATCTCGGTGTGCTGCTCGGCCTCCGCCTCGGTGGTCAGCTTCGCGCCGCCCTCGTACGGCCGTCCCGCGTCGTTGGGCGCGATGCCGCCGGTGACGATGAGACCGACGCCGCCGCGGGCCCGGGTCGCGTAGAACTCCGCCATGCGCTCGAAGCCTCGCTCGGCCTCCTCCAGGCCCACGTGCATGGAGCCCATGAGCACGCGGTTGGGCAGCGTGGTGAAGCCCAGGTCGAGCGGGTTCATCAGGTGCGGGTAACGGCTCATCGGGCCCTCCGTGGCGGTGTCGTGTGTCTGTTGTAGACGACGGACAGCGCCTTATGCAACTAGTTGCACAATGGCGGAGGTCACTCGCCGAGGGCCGACCCCGCTCCGTGGCGACGACCGACCCCGCTCCGCGGCAACGGGCAGGCCTGCTCCGTGGCGACGGGCGGGCCCCGGCGTTCACCGAGCTCGCCTCGCAGGTCAGGCCGCCCGCGGCGGCCTGGTGCCGATCACCACGTTCGCGTACAGCTCGTCGGAGACGGCCAGCGTGGCGGTCAGACCGCCGCGGGCGAAGGCCTCGACGGCCGCGGGGGCCTGGCGCTCGCTGGTCTCGACCAGGAGGCAGCCGCCCGGGGCCAGCCAGCGGGGTGCCTCGGCGGTGACGCGGCGCAGGACGTCGAGGCCGTCCGCGCCGCCGTCGAGGGCGACGAGCGGTTCGTGGTCGCGGGCTTCCGGCGGCAGCAGGCCGACCTCGTGCGTGGGGACGTACGGCACGTTGGCGGTGAGGACGTCGACCCGGCCGCGCAGGGCGTCGGGCAGGGCCTCGAACAGGTCGCCCTGGTGGACGTGCCCGCCGAAGGGTGCGACGTTGCGGCGCGCGCAGCGCACGGCGGCCGGGTCGATGTCCGCGGCGTGCAGTTCGGGCCCGCCGAGGGCGGCGGCCAGTGCGGCACCCACCGCGCCGGAGCCGCAGCACAGGTCCACGACGAGGGCGGCGCCGCGCGCGCGAGCCACGGCCTGGTCGACGAGGAACTCCGTGCGGCGGCGGGGTACGAAGACGCCCGGCTCGACGACGACGCGCAGGCTGTGGAACCGGGCCCAGCCGAGGACGTGTTCGAGGGGAAGTCCCGAGACGCGCCGGTCCACCATGGCGGTGACCTCGTCCGGGGTGCGAGCGGTGGAGAGGATCAACTCCGCCTCGTCCTCGGCGAAGACACAGCCCGCGGAACGGAGCGCGGCGACAACGGAATCGGAAAGAGGGGGCATGAGAGCCGAGAAGCCTTTCGGTGAGCCGAAGGGCGCTCTCGCGGTCACCTACAGGCGGCGATCCGCAGGGTCCTGAGGTGAGAGCACCCGACCTGACACAGCGGTAATGGGTCTCACCTCCTCGGCAACTCCCGGGCTGGGGTGGTCCGCAGCCAGGACGGTCACCTTACAGGAAGGGCCGGACGGCGGGGGAGGTGCTCCCCCGCCTCGCGCCGGTCGCGGTCCGCCAAGTTGTACTATGCAACTAGAGGAAGGAGCTCCCGTGAATGCAGCCGATGCGTCCGTCGAGACCATCCAGCACGAGATGACGGCCTTCGCCCGCCGCGCCCGGGCGTCGGCGGGGCGTATGCATCCGGAGCTGTCGCTGGTCTCGTACACCCTGCTGGGTCATCTGGAGGAGAGCGACGGCTGTCGTGCCACCGACCTCGCCGCGCACTACGCCCTGGACAAGTCCACGGTGAGCCGACAGGTGGCGGCGCTGGAGCGGGCCGGGCTCATCGAACGCCGAGTCGACCCCGAGGACCACCGGGTACAGGTGCTCCAGCTGACGGAGGCGGGCACCCGCATCCTCGCCCAGGTCACCGAGAGCCGACGGATCGCGTTCCGTGAGCGGCTCGCGGACTGGCCGGCGGCGGACCTGGAGCGGTTCGCCGCCTACCTGGTGCGGTACAACACCGCGGCGGCCGGGCAACCGCTCGCCGCGCAGGCCTCCGGGAGCTGAGGCTTCACCACCGGAGGCCTTCGGGAGCCGTCAACGGACCCCCACGGCCTGGCCGTCCGTCAGGTGCTCCGGAACCCGTGCCGCCATGAACCGCGTGCTGCGGCGCAGCGTGAAGCCCAGGGACTCGTAGAGCCGGATGGCGTTGGTGTTGCTCGCGGCGGTGTGCAGGAACGGGGTCTCGCCGCGTTCGCGGATGCCGTGCGCCACAGCCAGGATCAGGCGGGTGGCGAGTCCCTCGCCGCGGACGTCCGGGTCGGTGCAGACCGCGCTGATCTCGGTCCAGCCCGGCGGGTGCAGCCGCTCGCCCGCCATGGCGATCAGCACGCCGCCGCGCCGGATGCCGAGATAGGTGCCGAGTTCGACGGTGCGTGGCAGAAAGGGGCCGGGCCTGGTGCGCTCCACGAGGTCCAGCATCTCGGGTACGTCGGCGGGGCCGAGCCGCACCGCCTCGGCGTCCGGCGCCGCGGCGAGTCCGTCGTCGACGAGCTGGACACCGTCCAGGCTGAAGGTCACCTCCCAGCCTTCCGGCGTCGGCCCGTTGAAGCCGGCCAGCGGGGCCTCGCCGCCGGGGCCGACGAGGGCCGCGAGGTCCGCCCAGTCGTCGTCGGTCGGGTCGTCGGGCAGGGCCAGCCACGGCGACACGTCGACGGGATAGCGCAGGACGTGTCCCCGGCGTTCGGCGAAGTGCGCGTGCGGGCCGGTCAGCGAGGCGAGGGCCGGGTTGTCCAGCGGGTGCGTGGCGTCGGCCGGCGGACGGGGGCTCGTGATGCGACGGTCACTCATCGGGCGACCTCGATCACGATCTTGCCGCGGGCGTGGCCGTCCTCGACGGTGCGCAGCGCCTCGGCGGCCCGGTCGAGGGGGAAGGTCCCCGTCACGAAGGGCCTCAGCCGGCCGTCGGCCACCAGGCGCGCCACCTCGTCGAGGACGGCGGCGGTGCGGGCGCGTACGACGGGTCCTCCCCCGAGCCGGGCGACGGTCTCCCGGTCGGCTCCGGTGATCAGCTTCGTACGGTCGTCCAGCAAGGTCGCCGCGGCTTCCAGCACCTCGCCCCCGACCAGGTCGAAGACGGCGTCCACCCCGTCCGGCGCGGCGGCCCGCACCCGCTCGGCCAGATCCGGGCCCGACGGGACATGCACGGCCCCGAGCTCCTCGACGAAGTCCTTCTTGCCCTCGCTCGCGACGCCCACCACGGTGAGTCCGAAGGCGCGCGCGATCTGCGTGGCCGCGACACCGACGCCACCGCCCGCACCGGTGATCAGCACGGTCGCGCCGGAGGGCAGGCCGAGCTGGTGGATCCCGTCGTACGCGGTCGCCGCGGCGACGGGCAGGGCCGCCGCGTCCGTGAAGGAGAGGTCGGCGGGTTTGTGTGCGGCGGTCGCGGCCGGCAGCAGGGTGTACTCGGCGTATCCGCCGGCCACCGGGTTGCCGAAGACCTCGTCCCCCACGGTGAAACCGGTCACGTCGGGACCGAGCTCCTCGACGACGCCCGCGACCTCGTTGCCGAGGACGGCGGGGAGCTCGCGTGCCCCGGAGCCGGGACGGGCGAATCCCGTCCGCTGCTTCCAGTCGACGGGGTTCACGCCCGCCGCGCGGACCGCCACGAGTACCTGGCCGGGGCTCGGGCTCGGCCGGTCCTGTTCCACCAGGGCCTCGGTCTCCGGTCCGCCGTACCGGGTGAAGACGTACGCCTTGGGCATGTGCTTCCTCGCTCTCCTCGTGCCGCACCGCGGGCGGCACTATCGGCAAGGAAGATCACGGCGCGGCTATTCCCGGGCCCCGGGAGTGTTCATACGGCCGCAATGATCGGGATCCCGCCCCGGCGCGGAGCACGGCCCGCGGCCACGTACGGTTGGTTGCGTAAGCACCGATCACGCTCGATCCGCGGGCCGCCGTACCCGACGGCCTGGAGGCACCACCGCCATGAACGTCACCCGAGCCTTCACCGGGCGCCCCCGCGTCGACAACGCCGGACTGCCGCCCGGCCAGTACGACGCGGGCGACGACTGGCCCGTCCTGTCCGCCGAGGTCACCCCCGACCTGGCAGCCGCCGACTGGACCTTCCGGGTCGACGGGCTGGTGGCCGAGCCGCGTACCTGGAGCTGGGAGCAGGCGCACGCGCTGCCCGCCTCGGCGTACGAGGGCGACATCCACTGCGTGACGAGCTGGTCGAAGTTCGGGGTGCGCTTCGGGGGTGTCTCCCTGGACGCGTTCCTGGACACCGTGCGCCCGGACGCGTCCGCCAGCCACGTGGTCGCCTACTCGCACACCGGGTACACCGCGAACCTCCCGCTCGCCGACATCACCGGCGGTCGTGCCTGGATCGCCTGGGAGTACGAGGGGAAGCCGCTGCCCGCCGAACACGGCGGCCCGGCGCGGCTGATCGTCCCGCACCTGTACTTCTGGAAGAGCGCCAAGTGGATCGCGGGCCTCAGGCTCCTCGACCACGACGAGCCGGGCTTCTGGGAGCAGAACGGCTACCACGCACGCGGCAACCCCTGGGAAGAACAGCGCTACTGCGGTGACTGAGACGATGACCGACACGTTCGTACCGCCCACCCGGTTCGCCGTGCCCGGACGGATCGCGGTGAGCAACCGGGCCGCCGCCACCTGGCAGACCGCCACGCTCACCGAGATCCGCCGCGAGACGCCGGGCGCCGCCACCTTCCGGTTCGCGGTGCCGGAGTGGACGGGGCATCTGCCCGGACAGCACCTGATGCTGCGGCTGACCGCCGAGGACGGGTACGTGGCGCAGCGTCACTACTCCCTCGCGTCGCCGCCCGACGACACCGGGCACATCGAGCTCACCCTCGACCGCGTCGAGGGCGGCGAGGTCTCCGGCTGGTTCCACACGGTGGCGAAGCCCGGTGACTCGGTCGAGGTGCGCGGTCCGCTCAGCGGGTTCTTCGCCTGGCCCGGCGACCGGCCCGCGCTGCTCGTCGGCGCGGGCTCCGGTGTCGTACCGCTGATGTCGATGCTGCGCCACCACCGGGCCCGCGCCCTGGACGTGCCGCTGCGGCTGCTCGTCTCCGCGCGTGGCCCCGAAGAGCTCATCTACGCGCGGGAGTACGGCGCCGAGACCACGCCCGTCTTCACGCGCACCGCCCCCGAGGGGGTGGCCGTGGGACGGCTCGCGGCGGCGCATCTGGCGCCACTGCTGGCCGAGCGGCCGCCCGGTGGCTGGGAGGCCTATGTGTGCGGCTCCAACGGGTTCGCGGAGCACGCCTCGCGGCTGCTGGTGGAGGCCGGGCAGCCCGTGGACCGCATTCGTATCGAACGCTTCGGCTGAGACGTCCTCACTCGTCGAACCCGGTCAGTCGTACGAAACGACCGCCACCGGGCAGCCGGCGTGCCGGATCAGCGACCGCGCGGCGCGGCCCGGACCCCGGCCCGTGCGGCGCCCGACGACCAGCAGACCGGCTCGCGCGGACGCTTCCAGCAGACGGGGGCCGGGATCGCCGTCGACGCGGTGTTCGCGGACCGTGGTTGTGGGGAACCTGTGGCGCCACGGCCGCAGGGTGCTGGTGGGCAGGGTCCACGGGTGCACCACGTGCAGCGGCGCCGAGCGCACGGCGGCCGTGTCGAAGGCGTAGCCGATCAGGTCGTCGGCCGAGGCGTCCGGATCGAGTCCGAGGACGACCGGCAGGTAGGGCGCCGTACTCGGCGGTGAGCCGTCGACGACGGGCACCCGTTCGTCCTCGGGGAGTTCGCCCGCGCGCACCAGGACGACCGGGCGGTCGGCGCGGGCCGCGACGCCGAGGGCGACCGAGCCGACCGGGAACCCCGCGCTCCCCGTACGGCCGCGCGAGCCGAGGACCAGCGCCTCCGCCTCGACGGCCGCGGCGAGCAGCGCCGGGACCGCCGGTGTCGCGGTGCGGCGGGCGATGATGTCCAAGGCCGGGTGGGCGTAGGAGAGTTCGATGGCGGCCCGGTCGAGTGCGGCGCGGGTGCGCCCGGCGGGGACGTCGATGCCGAAGACGCCGCCTGAAACGGCCGGTTCGGTTCCCGCGTGCAGCAGCCGCAGGGGGAGTCGGCGACGCTGCGCCTCGCGGGCGGCCCAGTCGGCCGCGTCCAGGCTGGGCCGCGAGCCGTCGATGCCCACGGTGATCGTCCGTGTGCCGGTGCTCATGGCTTCCGCCTTCCCACCGGGTGCGACCGCGGGCAACTGCCCTTCGTTCGGGGGTTGGTTACGCGCCAGTGTGCGTCGAGTGCTGCTGGATGGGCACAGGTCATGGTGGCTCCTGTTCGCTGCGCGGAGTGGTTCGCGGGTTCCACAGGAGGCGCGGATCAGTCACGCCGGGTGAGCCGAATCGTCCCGGTGCGGGGTCCGTTCGGCCCTCCGCGGGCGGGACCTGGAGGCGAGGAGTGAAGATGCGTACCCGGGTACGCGGTTGGCGCTGGCGCCGCAATCCGCTGCGCCGCCGCTCGGACGTCGTCGAGGCGTGGACGGTACTGGCCGTGGCCGTGCTGTTGTTCGTCGGTGCGCCGCTGGCCGGAGCCGCTGTGGGGTGGTGGCGGTACGACAGCGCGCAGGCACGGGCGGCGACGCAGCGGGCCGAGCGGCAGCGGGTGAGCGCCGTACTCGTCGAGACCGCGCCCGCGGCGGTGCCCTCGCCGCAGGGTGCCAGGCTGCCCACGTTCCGGGTGAAGGTGCGCTGGACCGAGCCGGGCAAGGGGCCCAGGACCGGTGAGGCCCTGGTCCCCGCGGGCGGGCAGCCCGGCGACCGCGTCGCCGTCTGGCTCGATGCGCGCGGCCGGACCGTCGGTCCGCCGGTGAGCACGGGCGCGGTCTGGCAACACGCTCTGACGACGGGCGTGTCGACCGCCGCGGGGGTCGTGGCCGTCGTACTCGCCTGGCACTTCGCCGTACGGCGGATCGCCGCGCGTCGCCGGCTGGCCGAGTGGGAGCGGGAGTGGGCGCGTACGGGGCCCAAGTGGCGACGGCACACGGCTTGATGACGGGGGTACCACCCGTCTTGGCAGCGCGGGGTGCCACCCGTCCCGCGTCTTTTTCGCGCACCCCGTACTGCGGTCCGGCGGCCGACGCGCCTACGGTGTCGACAGCGGCCGGTGCGCCATCGACACGGGAAGGACGCCATGCCCACGCTGATCAACCTGTGCGAGGAGCCCGACTTCTGTCTTCGGTTCGTCAACGGGGGCCCGATGGCCGACCGCGCGGTCGATTCCGTACGCGCCCTGTCCCTGGCCGCGACCGCGGGCGGCGCGCTGGGTGATGTGAGGGACGCGCTGGTGGTGATCGGTGACTTCTGGGCTTCCGGGCGGACGTCCGTGCACGAGGGGGTCGAGCCGTTGCTGCGTGAGTTGTCGCGGCAGCGGGCCGCCGGACTCGCCGTGGTGGTCGGGCAGCACGGCGCGCAGTCCGTTCCGGTGGTGATCCGCAGCTCGGCCGTCCGCCTCGGCGTACCGCTGCTGACCACGACGAAGGAGCTGCACGACTGGCACGAACTGATCCCGCGGCTGCGCGAGTACCGCTACCGGCAGGCCGAATGGCACGCCGATCAGCTCACCGCGCTGCTGAACCGGCTTCCGGACCGGCTCACCGACGCGCGCACGGCCACGGACGCGGACACGGACGCGATGCAGCGGATCACGGAGTGGCTGGCAGCCGCGGTGGACGCCGAAGTGGTGGTCAGTGATCCCCTGCGCGGTGTGCTGGCCGCGGCGCCCGACGTCCTCACTCGGCAGTCCCCGCGCACCGCCTTCCCCCGGACGCGGACCCAGGCGCTCCCGCTGAGCGCCGCCGGTTCCGGCGCGGTCCTGTCGGTGACCCCCAGCCGTCCGCTCGACGAGGTGCGCACCGAGTTGCTGGGGCACGCGGCGACGGCCCTGGGTCTCATCGACCGGACTCGGCTGCCCGACCAACTGGCGGAGACCCGGCGCGAGGTGCAGCTGAGTGTCCTGCAACTGCTGATGGTGGGTGAGGAGGTGGCGGCCCAGCGCGTGCTGGCCGGCCTCGCACCGGGGCTGCTGGCGACCGAGTCGGTGCGTGTCCATGTGATCGACTGCGCGCGGGAGGACCGCGAGGTGGCGCTCCGGCAGGCGGAGGACGCGCTCGCCGGACGCGCGCTGCTGGCGCGGTGCCCGGTGTTCAATCACCTGATCGTGGTCGATCCGCTCCAGACGGACGAGGACGCTCCGGGCGGGGTGTGGCACACGCTGGAGGCGGTCGTCGCCGCGCTGCCCAGGCACTGCATGGGCGGCAGCCGGGTGTACGCGCTGAGCAGTGTGGCGGACGCGTACACGCAGGCGGCCGGCACCCTCGTGACGGCGCGCCGGACGGCCGGCCGGGTCGCGCTCGCCGAACAGCGTGCCGACCTGATGGACGTCCTGCCGCCGGCCACGGCCCGACGGTGGGCGGGCACACTGCTGCGCCCGGTGCTCACCCTGCCGGCCGGGCAGCGCGAACAGCTCGTACGGACACTGGAGTTGGGGCTCGAGTTCCCGCACACGGCCGTCGGCCGACTGCTCGGCATCCACCGCAACACGGTGACGCACCGCATCAGCAAGGGCTTCGGTCTGCTCGGCCTCGACCGCGGCCAGGTCCTGAACCGGGTGGTGGTCTCGACGGCGCTCCAGGTCGTCGTGAAGTACGGTCATGACGCGCATTCGGCCGACCCGGCGGCGGACTTCACCGCGATGGTGTCCGCTCCGGAGGTCCGCGCCTGGGCCGACTCGTTCCTCGAGCCGCTGCGGGCCGACCGCCGCGATCTGCTGCGCACGCTCCGGGTCTGGCTGGAGAACGACACCCACACCGGGCGGACGGCCGCCGCGCTCGACGTGGCGCCGGTGACGGTCCGCAGTCATCTGCGGGCCGCCGCGCCGCTGATCCAGCGCCACCTGCCGGTGGGCCCGGACGAGACGGACAGGCTCGACGGAAACGAGCACGAGCAGGCGCTCAGCGGCGTACGCCCGCTGGCGTTCGCGCTGCACGCCGACACCGGCCTCCCCTCCCTGCCGGCCGCCTGAACCCGCCCCTCACCGGCGCCGGACTGTGCACCGGTGAGGTGGCGCGCCCGCCCTCTTGTGCACCCGAACGGCTCCCGTCCGCCCCGGCGGCGCGTCCGGCGGCCCGACTGTGCACACGTGACGTGGCAGGGCGGGACGGCGCTGCCTAGCGTGGCGCTCGCCCGCCCGACGCCGTGTCGGGGCCGGCGCGAAGGAGGTCGCCGTGAACGCCAACCGCTGGTCGCGCAAGGGTGAGGACGAGCGGGCCGGGCGACGTGACTGCGGTTGGTCCGTGGCCCCGGCCCTCGGCCCCGGTGACTGACCGAAGGGAGGTCTGGCGGCCCTCCGGCGTCACACGTACGGTGTGATCATCCGCACCCGTGACGTCAAAAGGTGGTCCTTCATGGCCCAGTTCGACCTCCCCCTCGACGAACTTCGCGATTACCGCAGCGCGTCCGCCGAGCCCGAGGACTTCGACACCTTCTGGGCCAAGACCCTCCAAGAGACGCGGGAGCACGACCTCGACGCCCGCTTCGAACCCGTCGAGACGCCGCTCAAGACGGTCAAGGTGTACGACGTGACGTTCGCCGGGTTCGGCGGGCACCCGGTCAAGGGCTGGCTCACGCTGCCCGCCTGGGCGAACTCCGCCCTGCCCACGGTCGTCGAGTTCGTCGGCTACGGCGGCGGTCGCGGCCTCTCGCACACGCATCTGCTGTGGGCCTCGGCGGGCTTCGCGCACTTCGTGATGGACACCCGTGGTCAGGGCAGTGCGTGGGGCGGCGGCGAGACCCCGGACCCGGTGGGCAGCGCGCCCGCGTACCCCGGTTACATGACCCGTGGCATCGACGCACCCGAGAACTACTACTACCGCCGGGTGTTCACCGACGGTGTGCGCGCGGTGGAGGCGGCCCGCTCGCATCCGCTGGTGGACGCGGAGCGCGTGGCGGCCGTCGGCGGGAGTCAGGGCGGCGGGATCACGATCGCGGTGGGCGGTCTGGTCCCCGACCTGGCCGCGATCGCGCCCGACGTGCCGTTCCTGTGCGACTTCCCGCGTGCGACGACGCTGACGGACCGGCACCCGTACCGGGAGATCGGCAACTATCTCAAGACCCATCGCGGCCGCACCGAGGACGTCCTGCGCACGCTGTCCTACTTCGACGGGGTGCACTTCGCGGCGCGCGGGCGGGCGCCGGCCCTCTTCTCGGTCGCGCTGGAGGACCAGACCTGCCCGCCCTCCACGATCTTCGCGGCCTTCAACGCCTGGGACCACGAGGACAAGAAGATCGAGGTCTACGACTTCAACGACCACGAGGGCGGTGGCCCCTACCAGGAAGCGGCCAAGCTGGCCTGGCTGCCCGCGCACCTCTGACGCGGCCGTGGAGCGGTGACGGCCGGCGCTCAGCCCGCCGTTCCGCGTGGCACGACCGTCGACAGCACCGCGGGCAGGGGGTACCAGTCGGCCGACACCACGCTGGCGTGCTGCCGGGCGAGGAGGGCGACGCGGTCCAGGGCCTGGGCCTGGGTGGGGTTGGTGGCGTCGATGGCCGGGGGCACGTTCTGGCCGTCGGTCATGACGACGAGGTAGTGGCGGTCGTCGTACCAGGCGGTGTCGATGGTGCCGTTCGCGTAGGTGGCGGCGTCGCCGTCGAAGATCACGAACCAGGGGCGGATGGTCGGGTCCGTGTAGCGGGTGCGCGGGTCGCCCGCGGCCGCGTTGTGCACGGCGGGGAAGGCGGCCGCCTCGCGCAGCCGCCCGGCCGCGGCGAGGTCACGGAGATGGGTGGCGTACTCGCGGTCGGTCCAGAGCGAGTCGAGGGGGTTGCCCTCCTCGACGGTTCCGGGGATCAGCTCGACCATGAACTTGCCCGCGAGGGCCGAGCGGGCGGGCCAGCCGTCGGCGCGTACCGCCGAGTCGAGGTCGGTGTTGGAGGCGACGATGTCGGCGGGGCGCAGCAGGGCGTCGCCGAGCTTCGCGGTGAGCAGGGCGTCCAGCTGGGCGGGGCCGCGGCCGTTGTTGGCCTGGAATCCGTCCTTCATCTCGATCTTCAGCTGGATCGGCCGGTGGCCCGGGTGCGCGTCGTGCCAGGCCTTGATGTCGGAGAGGCAGCCGGCGAGGTCGCGGTTGCGGGACTTGGTGCGCAGTTCGGAGGCGTTCGCCGCGTTCTCGCAGTTGTTGTCGTTGCCGATCGGATTGCTGTGCGAGACGCGCCAGGAGGCACCGAACACATTGGTCCACACGTCGAGTTCGAGCATTCCGGCGCCGGAGTCCAGCGCGTCGGCGAAGTACGTGTACTTGGCCTTGTCGTAGGAGTTGTGGACCCCGACCGAGGTGCTGGCGGAGTACGAGAGGTCCGCGGCGGTGGCGCCGGGGGCCGTGGTCAGAGCGAGGGCTCCCGCCGTCGCCACCGCGATCCCGGTGCGCGTCAACACCCTCACATGTCTGTACATGCTCCCCTGCCTCCTGCGTCTCGGTGGTCAACCGACGTGCAGCGTAAGGGCGTTGGGTGACATCCGGAAGATCCCGCGGTGAAGGGCGACGGGCAACGACGACACGTACGCAAGACGGATGCCGTCACACCGCTTCCCTCCAGTCCGACCAGTCGGTACGTTCGGGGCCGGAGTCCCGATGGATGACGGAGGTCCCATGACCCAGCCCGCGCCGCCGCGTGTTCACGGCCACTGCGACGCCCGCTTCGCGGCGGTGCGCACCGCGTTCGAGGAGAACTTCCGGGATCGCGACGAGCTCGGCGCGGCCGTGACCGTCACGCTCGACGGCGAGACGGTGGTCGACCTGTGGGGCGGCTGGGCGGACGCGGCGCGCACCCGGCCCTGGGAGCGCGAGACGCTGGTCAACGTCTGGTCGACGTCCAAGGGCCCGACCTCGCTGTGCGCGCACATCCTGGCCGATCGCGGGCTGCTCGACTTCGACGCCCCGGTGGCCGCGTACTGGCCGGAGTTCGCGGCGGCGGGCAAGGAGTCCGTGCTCGTACGGCATCTGCTGTCGCACCGCGCGGGGCTGGCCGGGCTGCGCGAGCCGCACGATCTGGCCCAGCTGTGCGACTGGGAGCTGACCGTGGAGCGGCTGGCGGCGCAGGAGCCGTGGTGGGAGCCGGGAACCCGGTCCGGGTACCACGCGCTCACCTTCGGCCATCTGGTGGGAGAGGTGGTGCGGCGGGTCTCCGGGCTGCGGCCGGGCGCGTTCCTGGAGCGGGAGGTGACCGGGCCGCTCGGGATCGACTTCACCATCGGGCTGCCGGAGAAGGAGGCCGAGCGGGTAGCCGAGCTGGTGCATCCGCCGGTCGCGTCGCGCAGCGAACAGGCGGCGATCTTCTCCCAGTTGGCGCCCGCGGCGGTGGCCGCCCTCGCCAATCCGCCGGTCGGCGCCGGCGAGGCCAACACGGCCCAGTGGCGGGCGGCCGAGATACCGGCGGCGAACGGCCACGGCACGGCCCGCGCGGTCGCCGCGCTGTACGGGATCTTCGCCGGTCGCGGGGCGTACGGCTCCCGGCAGGTGCTCTCCCCGGAGGCCGCGGAGCGGGTGCGCGAGGGGCAGGGCAGCTGCCGGGACCTGGTGCTCGGCGCCGGGTTCGAGCACGAGACGGAAACCGGCCTCGGGCTGTGGCTGAGCGGGCCCAATGGCTCGTACGGTCCCAACCCGAGGGCTTTCGGACACGACGGCTTCGGCGGCTCCTGCGGTCTCGCCGACCCGGAATCGGGCCTCTCCCTGGGGTACGTCATGAACCGGATGGGCCCGCACATCGCCGACGACCCAAGGAAGATGGCGCTCGTGGACGCCCTGTACAGCGCGCTCTGAACGCGCCCGCGACGCCCGGCGGGCGCGGGCTGAAACCGGCCGAACCGGCCGACCGCTCTTCCCTCGTGGTTTAGACCAATGCTAGATCTGGTGGCGCACAGAGCCCGCACGACTACGTCTTGTCACCACGATCAGCACGCTCACCACGGTCACCTCTCAGGAGGCGCGGACATGGCCCGCACCACCAGTCCCCTCAGCACCCACCCGTCCGACCAGGAACCCCGCTACGCGCGGATCGCCGCACAACTGCTCGGCGAACTGCGCGACGGGACGGTTCCACCCGGTGAACGACTGCCGGGAGAAAGGGAGTTGGCCTCGCGCTTCGGCGTCAGCCGCGAGACGGTGCGGCAGGCGCTGCAGCGGCTGCGGCGCGACGGTCTCGTCTCCACCGACCGGCGCGGCAGCCACGCCACCCTGCCCGGCACCACCGCCGAGCACATCCCCTCGCTCGACTTCCCCGTCGGCGCGCACACCGCCGAGCCGTGCGCCGTCCACCGCGCCAGCGTCACCTGGGAGGCTCCCCCACCCGAGCACGCCGAGGCACTGGGAATCGCGCCGTCCCGGCCGACCCTCGTGCATCGCTACGAGTCGGCCGCGGCGGACGGCAGCGGACTGCGTACGGCCTTCACCTCGTTCTCCGCCGTCGCCGTGACCGAGGTCGAGGAACTCGCCCGCTACCGCGACCGCGCGGACGGCTGCGCGTCGGCGCAGCTGCGGCGGGCCTACGACTGGATGCGCAAGGCCGGGCTGACCCTGCACCACCGGGACGCGATCACACGGCTCCCGCAGTCCGTGCGGGTCACCCGGCGCGTGCACGACCAGTACGACCGGCTCCTGGAGATCACCGAACTGGTGGTGGAGGCACAACAGGACGCCCTGGTCTACGAGTTCGTACTGCCCGCGGCGGGGTGAGACCGATCCGGGGACGCAGTCACGTGACAGATCCCAGGAGCGCCGTACGCGACTACGTTCGAGACATGACCACCAACGACGCACAGCAGATCGAGCGGGCCAACGCCACGGGCCGCGTCCCGGTCGTCTTCGTCCACGGCCTGTGGCTGCTGCCGAGCAGCTGGGACCGCTGGACCGCGCACTTCGAGCAGGCGGGCTACGCGCCGGTCTCCCTGTCCTGGCCCGACGACCCCGACACGGTCGAGGAGGCCAACGCCCACCCGGAGGTCCTCGCCGGCAAGACGGTCGGGCAGGTCGCCGACCATCTGGAGACGCTGATCGGCGGCCTGGTGAAGAAGCCGGCGGTCATCGGCCACTCCTTCGGTGGACTGCTCACCCAGATCCTCGCCGGCCGGGGCCGGTCCGCCGCCTCGGTGGCGATCGACCCGGCACCGTTCCGGGGTGTGCTGCCGCTGCCGATCTCGTCGCTGCGCTCCGCCGCTCCGGTCCTGGGCAACCCGGCCAACCGGCACCGGGCCGTCCCGCTCACCTTCGACCAGTTCCGCTACGGCTTCGCCAACGCGGTGAGCGAGGAGGAGGCCAAGGAGCTGTACGACACGTACGCCGTACCCGCGCCGGGCGCCCCGCTCTTCCAGGCCGCCACCGCGAACTTCAACCCGTGGACCGAGGTCAAGGTCGACGCCGAGAACCCCGACCGCGGCCCGCTGCTGATCATCTCGGGCGAGAAGGACCACACCGTGCCGTGGGCGATCGCGAACGCCTCGTACAAGAAGCAGCAGCACAACCCGGGCGTCACCGAGATCACCGAGATCCCGGGCCGTGGACACGCGCTGACCATCGACCACGGCTGGCAGGAGGTCGCCGACACCACGCTGGAGTTCGTCCGCCGCTTCGCCTGACCTCCCGGCAGCGCGGGTCAGCCGGAACCGGAGGCGGCATCCGAAGCGGCGGCGGAGGCACCGCCGCTTCGGGTGGCCACGACCATCCGGCATCGCGGGCTGCCATCTCGCCGCCACCCGAACTCGGGCAGCGCCAGGAGCTCCACCTCGAACCCCGCCCGCCTCAGCTCCCGCTGTACGTCGCCGAGCCGGAAAGCCCGGTAGTACATGACGAACGGTGGCCGCCAGACGGCGTTGCGCACCCGCATCGCCATGTCGAAGCCCAACAGGGCCCAGTACCAGGGCGAACTCGGGCGCGGCGGGGCCGTGACGGGGAACGCGAAGCGCCCGCCCGGTCGCAGTACGGAGTGGACCTGGGCGAACAGACCCGGCAGCTCGCGCGGCAGGAAGTGCCCGAACGCGCCGAAGCTGACCACGAGGTCGAAGACGGGGCCGAAGGGCAGGGCACGCGCGTCACCCCGTACCCACGCGGGGCGCGGCGACATCCCCTGGTCCGCGCCCTCGTACGATCCGGGGCTCGCCCCCGCTCGCGCGCCGGGCCGCGGGCGCGTTCGGGCGCCGGGGAGCGCGACCCCCGGCGCGTCCGCTTCCGTTCGCTTCAGTCCCCCCGTACCCGTCCGCTCCCGCCCCACGGCCAGCATCCCCGCGCTGATGTCGACCCCGGTGACCCGACCCCGGCACAGTCCGCTCAGCACCTCCATGCCCGCGCCCGTGCCGCAGCACAGGTCGAGACCGTGGTCGAACGGGCCGATGGGGCGTAGTGCACGGGCCACGGCGTCGAGGATCGCGTCCGGAGTCCGGAACGGCGTGTGATCGAACTTGGGTGCGAGCAGGTCATAGCCGTGCTCGACGGAGGACAGGGCCTGCGTGGCCAGTTCGCGGAGGGTGGGACCTTGCGGGGTGAACATCACCCTCAGCTTAGGGGCAGCGCGCGCCCCGGGCGCCGGTCTAGGGTCCCGTTCATGACTTCGTTCCGTCCCGCCCCCTCCTGGCTGGCCGACGCCGTCTTCTACCAGATCTATCCGCAGTCCTTCGCCGACTCCAACGGCGACGGCATCGGCGACTTCAACGGGATCGCCGAGCGCCTCGACCACCTCGCGTGGCTGGGTGTGAACACCGTGTGGCTGAACCCGTGTTTCGTCTCACCGTTCCGCGACGCCGGGTACGACGTCAGCGACTACCTGGCCGTCGCGCCGCGTTACGGCTCCCTCGACGACCTGGCCAAGCTGGTCGACGAGGCCGGCCGGCGCGGCATCCGGGTCCTGCTGGATTTCGTGGCAGGGCACACCTCCGACGAGCACCCGTGGTTCAAGGCCGCCGCGCACGATCCGACCGACGACCGGTACATCTGGGCGGCCGAGGGCCGTCCCGACGGCTTCGTCCCCTCCCCCGGCACCCGCCCGGGCGCGTACCTGCCGAACTTCTTCGCCTTCCAGCCTGCCCTCAACTTCGGCTACGCGCGGGCGAATGCGGCCGAGCCCTGGCGCCTGCCGGTCGACGCCGAGGGGCCGCGCGCCAACCGGGCGGCGCTGCGCGCGATCATGGACCACTGGCTGGGTCTCGGCCTGTCCGGCTTCCGTGTCGACATGGCCGCCTCGCTCGTCAAGGACGATCCGGACAAGACGGAAACCGCCAAGGTCTGGGCCGAGGTGCGCCACTGGCTGGACGGCGCGCATCCGGACGCGGTGCTGCTCTCGGAGTGGGGCGAGCCGGAGGTGTCCGTCCCTGCGGGCTTCCACGCGGACTTCTTCCTCCAGTTCGGCGGCCCCACCGACGGCCTCGCCCTGCGCTCGCTGTGGAGCAACGGCGAGGGGACGGTCAACGAGAGCTGGGACCCGCTCGACTGCTTCTTCGACCGGAGCGGCCGGGGTTCGCCGCGCCCCTTCCTCGAAGCCTGGGAGAAGGCGTCCACCGCGCTCGGCGCGAGCGGATTCATCTCCCTGCCCACCGCCAACCACGACTTCTCCCGTCTCAACTGCGGCCCACGCACACCCGAACAACTGCCCGCCGCCTTCGCGTTCCAGCTCACCTGGCCGACGCTCCCGGCGATCTACTACGGCGACGAGATCGGCATGCGCTACCTTCCGGGCCTGCCCGACCAGGAGGGCAGCGTCCTCGGCCCTCGCTACAACCGCGCGGGCTCCCGCACCCCGATGCAGTGGGACGAGGGCCCGAACGCCGGTTTCTCCACCGCCGAGCCGGGCCGCCTCTACCTCCCCGTCGACCCGTCGCCCACCCGCCCGACCGTCGCCGCCCAGCGCGCCGACGAGGCCTCACTCCTCCACCTCGTACGCCGCCTCGTCACCCTGCGCACCCACACCCCGCAGCTCGGCTCCCGGGGCTCGGTGGAGGTGCTGCACGCCGGCCATCCGTTCGTGTACCTGCGCGGCGGAAGGTACCTCGTGGTCATCAACCCAAGCGAGCGCGCGGCGAGTTGTGCCTACGACGGTGCCCGCACCGGGGTGCCCCTGGAGGCCGACGGGGTCACGGTGAACGGCTCCACGATCACCGCCGAAGGCTTCGCCTACGGGGTCTTCGACCTGGGCCCCGACCGCTAGTCGCCGTCCCTGCCCTTGTCGTCCGCGGGCGAGGGCGGGCATGACCTCGGCCCCGTCGGTGCTGCTCTCGCCGAGCGCGTGCAACAGGACGAGCGGCGGAGCGGATTCCTGCCCCCGCACCTGGCAGACGAGCCGGACCCCTCCCCCGTCGACCGCAAGGTGATCGACCATGCGGGAGATGACAGGCATCGGCCGTCGCCGGCCGGGCCCCGGCGTCGGACGCCCCCGGTGGCTCAGCCGACCATGAGGACGATCGCTCCGGAGTAGGCGCCTCCTGCCTCGATGGCCGTCTGCGTGCCGTCGACCGTCATGGTCACGGACTTCCCGCTCGCCGCCCGCACCGCCGCGTCGGCGGCGAGCGTCAGCCTGGTCAGGTACGAGGTGCCGGTCACGGTCCAGGTCGAACCGCTGTTCAGCTGGACGATCACGCCGTTGTTGACGGCGGGCTTGACGGTGTTGGTGACCTGGCCCAGCTCGTAGAAGTTCGAGGAGTCGATCGTGTCGACGCGGTGCTTGGCCTCCGTGGCCGAGATGACGCCCTGCACGGTCGAGTCCTCGAAGGTGAGGACCATGTTCTTGCCCGCGCGCATGCCGTTGTAGAAGTCGCCCGCCAGCGCGATGGAGGTGAAGGTGGCGGCGCCGTCGGCCGTGTGGACCGAGGCCGGGTCGAAGGAGGTGTCCTTGGCGGGGTCGCCCGTGGGTTCGGTGTAGACGCCGACGTTCATCATCTTGCCGTCCACGTTCACCGGGCCCGGGTCGTCGCTCTCGATCATCTGCAGGATGATCCCGTTGCCGGGGTTGAGCTGCGCCCCGTCCGAACCGTCCACCGTGATCGAGGTCTGCTGGCCCTTGTTGAGGAAGGTGGTCTGCGCGGAGGTGATGACCGTGCCGCCGTCCAGCTTCAGGGTGCCGGTGCCAAAGAACATGAAGCCGAAATGGCCCGAGTTGACGACCGTGATCCGCGCCGGGACGGCCGCCAGTTCGGCCTTGGTCAGGCCGAGGCCGAGCGAGGTGTTGAGCGCCGCGACGGCTTCGCGGGTGCTGTCGCCGTAGTGGATCGAGGCGGCCGGGCCCGCGCAGATGGTCGCGTAGCTGCCGACGTCGAACTGCGAGCCGAGCACGCGGACGGTGGCGTCCCCGATGGCGTAGGTGCCGTAGCCGTACGTTCCCGTGTTGCCGACGCTGCTGTTGATCGCCGTCAGCTGGAGCCCGCTGCCGCCCTCCACCGACAGGGCTCCCCAGGTCTCCGACTGCACGGTCGAGTTGATGTATGTCGCCTTGGTGCCGGAGCCGATGAGGTTGGTGGCGCGGACATTGCCGTCGAGGCCCAGCATCCACGGCACGGACTCCATGTACGGGGTCTCCACGGTCGCCTGGTAGTCGGCGGGGAGCGTGCCGTTGCGGGCCCGCAGACGGGAGTTCTTCACGATGACGTTGGCGCCGTCGTCCGCGACGACCGTCGTGCGCACCACGCCCTTGTTGGTGATCCTGGCGCCGTCCACGACGAGTGTCGTGGCCGGACCGGTGCCGACGACCGCCGCGCCGTATCCCGCGAAGTCGCAACGCCCGTTGCCCGTGAGGGAGATGGCGGGGCTCTTGAGCGTGTAGGTGCCGTTCTTCACGAAGACACCGTCGAAGCACTCGCCGGTGGAGGTGATCGCGACGTTACGGGCGAGGGAGTCGGTGAGCGTGCCGCCGACGACGCCGGACAGGACGGACTTGGCGCGGTCCACGCCGTCGGCGCCCACGTAAAGGGCCTGCCGGAAGGGGAAGGTGAGGGTCTGGTACGTGACCGTGTTGGCCTCCGCCACCGTGAGCACGATGTCGCCCTGGTAGGTGCCGGCGGAGATCAGTGTCTCGGTTCCGCCCGTCTCGGTGAGGAGCTGCCCGGTCTCGACCCCGTCGACGGTGAGGGTGACGCTGTACCCGTCGGACGCGGTGACCTTTCCGCCTTCGGCTATGGACAGCTCGCTCACATGCGTGGTCGCCGAGAGCTGGTACGTCTCGCCGGCCCCCACGGTGATCTTGTCCGCCCTGGTCTTCTTCGCCGTGGGTCCCACGGCCAGGGCGGGGGCCGCCGAAGCGAGCAGGGCTCCGGCCGTGGCCGTACCGGCGATCAGGAACGAACGTCGGGTGATCAGCGTCATTGCATGCCTTCCCAGAGATCGAGTGCGCCGTCGCGCAGCGTGACCGGCCGGCCGTCGGATGCATGGGGGCGACGGCTCGGGCGGAGGCACCAAAGGTGCGCGTGAGAAAGTCAATCAGCCCTGTGCACAAGGAAGTAGCCACCTCGTGGACACATACCGGAGGGCGATGTCTCGGATCGCGCGGCCCGCTTCATGGCCGTCACACAGCGTGTTCACAGACGGGTCGGCGGGGACCGCATGCCGGTGCGGCGGACGACCTGAGACCGTCCGCCGCACCGTGCTCACCGTGCTCGCCGCGCCCGGGACTACGCCGGTGCGACCATCCCCGCCGACAGGTCGATGTCCGCCCCGCACAGCCCCGGCATCGCGAGCATCGCCACCAGCGCCCGGGCGACCTCGTCCTCCTCCACGAGCCGGCCCAGCGCGGCGCGCGAGGCGAAGTCCCGCTCGGCGGCCTCGACGCTCGTCCCGGTCAGCTCGGCCGTCAGCCGGAAGTTGCGGTCCATGCGCGGGCCCCGAACCGGCCCGGGGGAAAGGGAGTTGACCGCGACGCCGTGCGGCCCGGCCTCACCGGCCAGCGTCCGGGTCAGACCGAGGAGCGCCATCTTGGAGGCCGTGTACGGGGTGCGGTTCAGCAGCGGCCGCTTCCCGCTCACGGAGGCGATGTTGACGATGTCACCGCCTCCGGCCGCGATCATCGGCGGCAGGAAGGCCCGGCACATGAGGTACACCCCGCGGACGTTGGCGGCGAACACCTCGTCCCACTCCTCGGGCTCGATGTCGGTGAGCGGCCGTACCGGTCCCGCGACTCCGGCGTTGTTGACGAGCAACGACACCTCCTCGTCGGCGAGTTCGAGGGCCAGGGCGCGCACCGACTCCGCGTCGCGGACGTCACACGCCGCCGTACGGGCCCCTCCGCCCTCCTTGGCCACCAGCGCCGCGGCGTCGGCGAGAGCCCGCTCGCCGCGGCCGACGAGGATCACCCGCGCCCCGGCTCCCGCCAGGGCGAGCGCGAAGGCCCGCCCCAGCGGTCCGCCGCCACCCGTGATCAGCGCCGTACGACCGTGGAGGGTCATGCCTCGTTCCACGGCAGTTCGTCGCCCGCGGCCTTCGCCGCCCGTACGTCACCGGAGCGGGCGTGCCCCTCGAACAGCTCGACGCGGGAGGCGCGCCCGCACAGCCGGCCGAGCAGGGCCCCCGAGCCGGAGTCCGTGACCTCCTGGTAGGTGACCGTCTTGAGGTATTTCCCGACCCAGAGGCCGCCGGTGTAGCGGGCGGCGCCCCGGGTCGGCAGCACATGGTTCGTGCCGATGACCTTGTCGCCGAAGGACACACAGGTGCCCTCACCCAGGAAGAGCGCGCCGTACTGCGTCATCCTGCGCAGGGCCTCGCGCGGCTCGGCGGTCAGGACCTCGACGTGCTCGAAGGCGAACGCGTCGGCGAGCACGTACAGCTCGTCGAGGGAGTCCACGACGTGCACCTGCCCGTGGTCGCGCCAGGCCGGCCCGGCGAAGTCGCGCGTGGGCATGCCGGGGAGAAGTCGCTCGACCTCGGCGACGGTCTTCTCGGCGATCTCGCGGGAGGTGGTGATCAGGACGGCCGGGGAGTCGGGTCCGTGCTCGGCCTGGGAGAGCAGGTCGACAGCGCACACGAAGGGGTCGGCGGCGCTGTCGGCGAGGACCAGGATCTCCGTCGGGCCCGCGAAGAGGTCGATGCCGATCTCGCCGAACAGCTGCCGCTTGGCCTCGGCGACATAGGCGTTGCCCGGCCCGGCGATCAGGTTCACCGGCTCCATCGTGTCCGTGCCGACGGCCATCGCGGCGACCGCCTGCACCCCGCCCAGCAGCCAGATCTCGTCCGCGCCCGCGAGATGCGCGGCGGCGACGGTGGCCGCGGGGATCTCGCCGTGGATCGGGGGCGTACAGGCGACGACCCGCGGCACGCCCGCGACCTTCGCCGTGACGATGGTCATGTGCGCGGACGCGGTGAGCGGGTAGCGGCCACCAGGGATGTACGCGCCTGCCGCCCGCACCGGGATGTGCTTCTGCCCGAGCCTGACGCCCGGCAGGGTCTCCACCTCGAACTCGCCCATCGAGTCGAGCTGGTGGCGGGCGAAGGAGCGCACCTGGTCCTGGACGAAGCGGATGTCGTCGATGACCTGCCGCGGGACCGAGGCGACGATCTTCTCGATCTCCTCGGCGGAGAGCCGGAAGGCGTCGGGGCTCCACCGGTCGAACTTCTCGGAGTACGCGCGCACGGCCGCGTCGCCGCGCTCGCGGACGTCCGCGATGACGCCCGCCACGGTCTCGCGCACCTGGTCGAGGGAGGCGGTGACCTCCGCCCCCGGTACGGCGTGCTTCAGGATCGTTGCCACAACTGCGGCCTTTCTGCGGGTGGTTGACGGCGGTCGACGGCTACACGGGGGGTGCGACGAACAGCACGTCGGGATCGTTGAACTGCTCCTTGGCGACCGACTCGCTCATCGGGTCGGCGGTGCCCCACTGGTCCTGGGTGATCGGGTCGTCCACGTCGTGGCGGCCCGGGTGCCACAGGTCCTCCTCCAGGACCGCGAGTTCGGTCGTGTACTCGACCGTGTTGCCGTGCGGGTCGTGGAAGTAGGAGAAAGTGTTGTCGCCCGCGAGGTGGCGGCCCGGTCCCCAGGTGAGACGTGTCCCGGCGCGCAGCGCCCGCCCCGTACCGCGCATGTACTCCTCCACTCCGCGCATCTCGAACGAGGCGTGGTGCAGGGAGACATGGGGTCCGCGTGCGATGGCGAAGGAGTGGTGGAGGGGGCTGCACCGCAGGAAGTACATGAGGTCGCCCATGTGCGCCGAGTACAGGGTGTCGGTGAGCCGGAAGCCGAGGTGCCGGACGTAGAAGTCCTTCAGCCCCTCCGGGTCCTGCGAGTTGACCACACAGTGCGAGAGGCGCACCGGGATCGCCTCGCGCTCCTCGATCCTGCGGTGTGCGCGCGTCTCGACATCGGCCGACACCTCCACGACCCGGCCGTCCGGGTCGAAGAAGCGGAAGCCGTAGCCGCCCCCCGGAGTGTCCAAAGCCCCCGGCTCGCCGATGAGTTGGACTCCGGACCGCCCGAGCCGCAGATGCAGCTCGTCCACGGCGGCCGGCGAGACGGCGCCGAAGGCGACCAGGTCCATCCGCTTGTGCTCGTCCTCGCGGATGCGGACGATGTACTGCTCGGGGCTCCCCTCGGCGGCGAAGAAGGCGATCCCGCTGTCGCCGGCGACCTCGGTCAGACCCCAGGTGGTGCCGTAGAAGGCGCGCTGCCGGGCGTAGTCCGGCACGGCCAGGTCGACATGGCGGAGATGGGTGAGGGGCTGGAAGGTGCTGGTCACTGTCCGCTCCTGACGGTGTTGCGCTGGTGGCCGAGGCCCGTGATCTCCGCCTCCATGACGTCGCCGGGCTTGAGGAAGACACCCCAGTGCGCGCCGTTGCCCGCCGGGGAACCGGTGAGCAGCAGATCGCCGGGGCGCAGGGTGGTGGTCGTGGAGACGTAGGCGATGAGCCGGGGAATGTCGAAGATCATGTCCTTGGTGGACTCGTCCTGGCGCACGATCCCGTTGTGGCGCAGGGTGATCCGGACGTCCGCGTCTTCGGTGGGGTTGCCGACGAAGGCGGCCGGTACGAGGAAGGGGCCGGTCGGCAGGAAGGTGTCGGCGTTCTTGGCGGTGAACCAGTCGGTGCCGATCGCCTTGAGGTCGGGCCGGTAGAGCCGGTCGCGGGTGGTGAGGTCGTTGCAGATGGTGTAGGCGGCGACGTACGACATCGCGTCCTCGGCGGGGATGTGCTTGCCCGTCCTGCCGATGACGAGGGCGAGTTCGAGTTCCCAGTCGTGCTGCTCACCGAGCGCGGGCAGCACGATGTCGTCGTACGGGCCGCAGATCGCGCGGGGCGAGCCGAGGAAGACGTACGGGACGCCGCTGTGGATCCGCTCGTCCATCATCCGCTCGGCGTCCGCGCGGGCCTCCTCGGGCGTGGCACCGTGCACGCTCTCCTTCTCGGCGGCGACCAGGTCGACCACGTGCTTGCGGTAGTTGGCGCCGCTCTGCAGGACCTGGCCGGGCTCGATGGGGGCGAGGACGCGCAGGTCGGCGAGGCCGTGCCAGGCGCCGGCGGTCTCCTGGGCAAGGCCGACCAGGCGCGGGAAGAGGGCCGCCCAGTCCTCGATGACCGCGCGCACGGACGGCGCCACGTCGGACAGGTCACGTACCCGGGGCCCGACGACCAGGCCCGGGAAGACCCGGGAGCCGTAGCCGAAGGTGCCGAGGGCGAAGGGCCCGGTGTGGGAGGGAATTCGGTCGGGCACAGGCTGTCTCCTCGTACGGCGGTTGGCTTGCCTTCGACGCTAGGCAGCGCGGGGGCGGGGCGGAAATGGCGATCCGCGATGCCTGCCATCAGGGGGCCGGAGGCCGTGTGATCAGCGGCCCATCGTCGTACGGGATGGATGACGTCCCCCTTGCCGATGCCTCGATCCGTTGACCCTGCAATGACCCTCCGAGCAGGCTCGGAGCACCATCGGACCTGAGGAGCGAGTGTGATCGTCGAGCATGCCGAACTGACCGTGGAAGCCGGTCGTGAGCGGGTTTTCGAGGCCGTCTTCGACAAGGCCCGCGAGGTGCTCGCCGAGGCGGACGGGTTCTGCTGGACCGAGCTGCTGTGCTGCGAGGAGCGCCCTGACCGCTATCTGCTGCTGGTCGGCTGGACGTCCGTGGAGGCGCACACGGTCGGCTTCCGCAGCTCCGAGCGCTTCCAGCGGTGGCGCGCCCTGGTCGGGCCGTTCTTCGCCGCGCCGCCCGCCGTCGAGCACTACCGCACGCTCGGCGGCCGCTTCACCGCCTGACCGCACCCCACCGCACCCCTGTTCTTCTTCTACGTTCGCAAGGATCGCCCATGCCCGTACACAAGGTGCTCGTCGTCGGCGGCGGCATCACCGGTAGCGTGCTGTCGCTCGCACTCGCCCAGCGGGGCGCCGACGTCGAACTCGCCGAGATATCGCCCCAGTGGTTCGGTGTGGGCCACGGCATCACCGTCCAGGGCAACGCGCTCAAGGCGCTGCACTCGGTGGGCGTGCTCGACCGGGTGCTCGCCCGGGCCGTCCCGTTCGACGTGATGCGGCTGCGCCGGGCCGACGGCGGACTGCTCGCCGAGCTGCGCACCCCGCACACCGGCGGTGCCGAACTGCCGTCGACGGCGGGCGCGCTGCGCTCGGACCTTCAGGACGCGCTGTGCGACGCGGTCTACGCGCAAGGGGTGCGCGTCCGGCTCGCGCTGAGCGTGGCGAAGCTCGACCAGTCCCCCGGCCACGTGGACGTCACGTTCACCGACGGCACCAGCGGCCGCTACGACCTCGTGGTCGGCGCCGACGGCATCAACTCGCGGATGCGGCAGCTGATCGGCATCACCACCAGGCCCCGCCCGGTGGGTATGTCGATCTTCCGGGTGGTCGCGCAGCGGCCGCCCGAGATGGACTGCGCGGAGGTGTACTACGGCGGCCCGCGCTACAAGGCCGGCTACAGCCCGATCTCGCCCGACCAGTGCTACGCCTACCTGCTCGACGAGAACCTCGACGCCTCGCTGATCGGTCCGCGCGCCCCCCTGTCGCTGCTGCGTGAGCGCGGCGCCGGGTACGGCGGCACCTGGGGCAGGATCCTCGCCTCGCTGCCGCAGGACACTCCGGTCGACTACCGGTGGATCGAGGCGATCCTCGTCGACGAGCCCTGGTACCGGGGCCGTACGGTGATCATCGGGGACGCCGCGCATGCCTGCCCGCCGCTGATCGCGCAGGGCGCCGCGATGTGCGCCGAGGACGCGGTCGTGCTCGCGGAACTCGTCACCGGCGGGGCGCCGCTGGACAAGGCGCTCGACACGTTCATGGCGCGCCGGCTGCCCCGGGTGCGAGTGGTGCTGGAGAACTCGCTGCGGCTCGCCGACTGGGAGATCCACCCGGAGACGCCCGGCGCGGACCCCGGCCGGATCATGTCGGAGACCCTGGACTATCTGACGGCCGCCGCATGAACGTTCCCGTCGTGGACTTCCACGGTCACCTCGCCGTCCCCGCCGCCGACGCGCTGTGCGCGGGCACGCCCGGCCTGGCCGCCGAGCTGGCCGCCGAACAACGGGCGCACTCCCCCACGTCACTGGCGGTCAACCGCGCCCAACTTCAGCGTGTCGCTCCGAAGTTGACGGACGTCACGACCAGGCTCGCCGACCTGGACGCGATGGGTGTCGACCTCCAGGTGGTCGGCCCGATGCCGATGCACCACTACTGGGCGGACGCGGATCTCGCCGTACGCCTGGCGCGCACGGTCAACGAAGCCGTGGCGGCGCACTGCGCGGTGGCGCCGGAGCGGCTGTACGGCCTGGGCACGGTCCCGCTCCAGCATCCCGACCTCGCGGTCGCACTCCTCGACAAGGCGGTCACGGAGTACGGCCTGTACGGGATCAGCGTGTCCACGACCGTGGACGGACGGGAACTCGCGGACCCCGCGCACGACCCGGTGTGGCAGCGGGCCGAGGAGCTCGGCGCGGTCGTCTTCGTGCACCCCTGGGGCTGCTCGCTCGGGGAACGGCTGGCCACCCACTACCTCGGCAACACGGTCGGGCAGCCCCTCGAGACGACGGTCGCGCTCTCGCACCTCATCTTCACCGGTGTCCTGGACCGCTTCCCGCGCCTCAAGCTCGTCGCCGCGCACGGCGGGGGTTATCTGCCGACGTACATCGGCCGTTCCGACCACGCCTGGCACATGCGCGAGGACGCGCGGGGCTGCGCGCAGCCGCCGAGCGCGTATCTGCGGCGCATGTGGTTCGACGCGCTCGTCTACACCCCGGGCGGACTGCGCCATCTGGTCGAGGAGGTCGGCGCGGACCGGGTCGTCCTCGGCACCGATCACCCCTTCGACATGGGCGTCGGGGACCCGGTGGCCCGGCTGGACGCCGCCGGGCTGTCCGCGGCCGGCCGTGCCGCCGTCGCCGGGGGCAACGCTCTCGACCTGCTGCAGAAAGGACGTACTCGATGAGCCTGGGTCCGATTGAGGAAGAGCTCGCCAAGGCCCGTTCCGCCTACCGGAACTGGGGCCGTTGGGGTGAGGACGACGTGCTGGGCACGCTCAATTTCATCGACGACGCGATACGGGCGCACGCGGCGGGCCTGGTCCGGCGGGGCCGGTCGTTCTCGCTCTCCCAGGAGTTCAACGAGAGGGGCCCGCAGCGCGGTTTCCGTGGCCGGATCAACCCCGTCCACTACATGAAGGACACCGGTTCGGACGCGGCCGCCGGGACACAGGGCTTCCCGCACGGCTTCGGGGGCGCCGACGACCATGTCGTGATGCCGCTCCAGGCCTCCACCCAGTGGGACGGCCTCGGGCACATCTACGACAACAAGCAGGCCTGGAACGGCCGTCCGTGCACCATCGTCAACGGCGACGGGGACTCGGTCACCGGCATCGAGCACATGAAGGACGCCTTCACCGGGCGCGGGGTCCTGCTCGACGTGGGCCGCGCGGTCGGCGACGAACACGGCGAACTCCCGGACGGTTTCGCGATCCTGGAGGAGCATCTGCGCGCCACGATCGAGGCGCAGGGCGCCACCTCGTCCGTACGGCGCGGCGATCTAGTCCTCATCAGGACAGGGCAGTTGGGGCGGGTACGGCGACTCGGCGCGTGGGGCGGGTACGCCGCCGGGGACGCCCCGGGCCTCTCCTTCACCACACTCGGCTGGCTGCACCGTACGGAGATCGCCGCTATCGCCTCCGACACCTGGGGACTCGAAGTACGCCCGTACGAGTTCGTCCAGCCGGCGATGTCCCCGCTGCACCAGATCGCGATCCCCAACATGGGCCTTCCGCTGGGTGAGATGTGGGACCTGGAGGAGCTGGCCGAGGACTGCGCTGCCGACGGTGTCCACGAGTTCCTGCTGGTCGCGGCTCCGCTGCCGGTCACCGGCGCGGTGGGCGCCCCTGTCAATCCGATCGCGATCAAGTGAGTACGCGCGTGCACATCGACCGTTTCTCAGGCACCCTCCACTTCCCCGGCGACGAGGACTTCGGGGAGGCGTGTTTCGGCCGGGTCTTCAACGCCCGCCGCCCGTCGGACCGTACCCCCGCCGCCGTGCTGATGGCCGGGTCCGAACAGGACGTCGTCGACGGCGTACGACTCGCCCGGGAGCGGGGCTGGCAGGTCGCCGTTCGCTCCGGCGGGCACAGCTGGGCCGCCTGGTCGGTGCGCGAGGACGCGCTGCTGATCGACCTCGGGGGCCTGCGCGAGATGGCGTACGACCCGCGGACCGGGATCGTGACGGCGAGCCCGGCCATCAAGGGTGGCGACGAACTCAACCCGTATCTCGGAGAGTTCGGGCGCTTCTTCAACGGCGGGCATTGTCCCTCCGTCGGCATCGGCGGCTTTCTGCTCCAGGGCGGACAGGGCTGGAACGCGCGCGGCTGGGGCTGGGCGGCCGAGAACGTCGTCGCGATCGACGTCGTCACCGCCGAGGGCGAGCTGGTGCGTGCGGACGAGACGCACCACGGCGATCTGTTCTGGGCGGCGCGCGGCGCGGGTCCTGGCTTCTTCGGGGTCGTCACCCGCTTCCATCTGCGCACCCGCCCGCTGCCGAAGCATCTGGCGCACACCGTCCACGCGTACCCGCTGGACCTGTTCGACGAGGTCATGACCTGGCTGCACGGCATGCACCACACCGTCTCCGACCTGGTCGAGATCGTCGCCCTGACACAGACGCCGCCCGCCGGGGACGGTCCGGTGCTGCTGGTCACGGGCGTGTCGATGACGGACACCGCCGAGGAGGCCGCCGAGGCGCTGGGCCCGCTGCACGCCAACCCGTACGCGGACCGGGCGCTGCTGCGGATCGAGGCGCGGCCGACGACCCTCGCCGAGCAGCTTCAGGGCCAGCGCGTCGCCAACCCCGAGGGGCACCGCTATCTCGTCGACAACGCCTGGCTGACCGGGTCGGCCGCCGAGGTCGTGCCGGCGATCCGCAAGGCGTTCACCGAGCAGCCGACCCGGCAGACCTTCACCATCTGGTTCTCGATGGCCCCGCTGCGTGAACTCCCGGACATGGCCTTCTCGTTGCAGTCCGAGATCTACTGCGCCACCTACGTCATCCACGACGATCCCGGGCGCGACGCCGAGCTGCGCGGCTGGCTCGACGAGGCCATGGCGGCGATGCGGCCGGTGACCGCGGGCCAGTACCTCGGGGACTGCGACTTCACCGTGCGGCAGCTGAGGTTCATGGGTGACGCGCAGTGGGAGCGGCTTCGGGGGATCCGGACGGCTCGCGACCCGAAGGGCCTCTTCGTGGGCCATCTGAGCGCCGGGACCGTCACCAACACCAACGACTGGGAGCGATAGGGCATGCGGTTCACGACATACGCGTACGAGGGCGTGGAGCGCGCCGGGGTCGTGCGGGACGGGATCATCCATCCGCTGCCGCCGGGTACGACCGTCCTGTCGCTCGTGGAGCAGGAGGCGCTGCATGCCGCGGGCAGCGAAGCGCTCCGTGCCGAGAGTGAGCTGACGGTGGATCAGGTACGACTGCTTCCGCCGCTGAAGCCGCCGTCCATCCGGGACTTCGTCGGTTTCGAGGCGCACATCGAGGGGGTCGCCAAGTCGCTGGACGGTCTGGAGCAGGTGCCCGAGGAGTGGTATCGGGCGCCGAACTTCTACTTCACCAACCCGCACGCGGCCTACGGCGCGCACGACGACGTTCCGGTACCTGCGGGCTGCTCGGTGCTCGACTTCGAGCTGGAGGTGGGCGCGGTCGTCGGCCGCGCGGGCCGGGACCTCACGCCCGAGCGGGCCCGCGAACACATCGTCGGCTTTCTCGTCTTCAACGACTGGTCGGCGCGCGATCTGCAGAAACCCGAGAAGAACCTCGGTCTCGGCTTCTCCAAGGGCAAGGACTTCGCGAACACCCTCGGCCCGTATCTGGTCACGGCCGACGAGGTGGCGGACCGGCGCGACCCGGACGGCTTCCTCGACCTGGAGATGACGGTCACCCTGAACGGCGAGCTGATCGGCCGCGACACCCTCGCCCATGTCTCCTGGACCTTCGAGGAGATGGTCGCCTACGCCACCCGTGACACCTGGGTGCGCCCCGGCGACATCCTCGGCTCGGGCACCTGCGGCTGGGGGGCGCTCGCGGAGTTCTGGGGACGCGTCGGGGAACGTACGCCGCCGCCCCTCAAGCCCGGCGACGAGGTGACGCTCACCGTGGAGCGCCTCGGCAGCGTCTCCAACCGGATCGTCCCCGGGCGCACGGACGTATATCTGCCGCGGGCTCGGGGGCGCGGCCGTACGCCCCGGCCGTAACCTTCCGTACCCCTTTCGACCTGCACACATCCAGGGATCCGATGGCAGCCATCGGATCCCTGTGAGTTGCCTCCGGACCCTTCCTCGGCGGGAACCCGGTCGTTACGCTCCCGTTTCACCGAGCTTCAACGACGCGGCCGGAAGGAGACACACATGGGTCTCGGAGCGATCGACCTGAATCTCCTGGTGGCGCTGGAAGCCCTCCTGGAGGAGAAGAACGTCACCCACGCGGGGGTGCGGCTGTCCACCAGCCAGTCCGCGATGAGCGGCTCGCTGGCCCGGCTGCGGCGGCACTTCAATGACGAGCTGCTGGTGCGGGTGGGCCGCGAGTACGAGCTGACGCCGCTCGCGGAGCGCCTGCTGCCGGTCGTCCAGGCCTCCCTGCACAAGGCCGAGGAGGCGCTCTCGCTGACCCGGCACTTCGAGCCCGCACGCAGCCGGCAGCGCTTCTCGGTGGTGATGTCGGACTATGTGATGACGGTGTTCGTGGAGCCGCTGCTGCGGGCCATCGCGCAGGAGGCGCCGGGCGTCCGCATCGACTTCCACCCCATCGTGGACGGGCAGTTGGAGACGGAGACCCATCTGCGCTGCCACGACCTGATGATCGTGCCGCTCGGGTACCAGCTGCCGGGCGTCAGCGAGACCGTGATGCACGACCGGTTCGTGTGTCTCGTCGACCCCGACAATCCGCGGCTGGTGGACGGGCGGCTCGCCCTGCGCGACCTGGCGGAGATGCCGCACGCCGCGTGCGGCATCGGCAAACTCACACCGGCCGACCGCCAGCTGGAGACCCTCGGCATCACGCCCAGGGTGCAGGTCAGTACGCCCGGCTTCAACGTGCTGCCGTTCCTGGTGAGCGGCACCGACCTGATCGCCCTGGTGCCCGAGCGGCTCGCCCGGCGCTACGAGGGCTTCGCCCGCTGTGCCGTCGTACCGACGCCGTTTCCGGACGTGCCGCTCGTGGAGGCCATGTACTGGCACCACAACCGGCACGCGGATCCCGCGCACCGGTGGCTGCGGGAGAAGGTCCGCAAGGTGGGCGCGTCACTGGACGATCCCGCGCCCGCGGAGATCGTCGACGTGGATGCCAGCCATGGCGAACGCGCGTTTCCGGAGTTGGCCCCGGCTTCCTAGCGTGGGGAGCGAACGCCCGCCCCCTTGGAGGAAGCCGTGAGCCGTACGCGCCTGGCCGGTCGTACCGTCGTCGTCACCGGAGCCGCACAGGGCCAGGGAGCCGTGGAGGTGGCCGCGGCGGCCCACGAGGGGGCCTCGGTGGTCGCCACGGACGTCCTCGACGAGCCCGGCGAGAAGCTCGCCGCCGCCCTGCGCGCCGACGGCCTCGACGTGCGCTACCACCACCTGGACGTGTCGTCCCCGGACGACTGGGCGGCCCTGGCGGCCTCCCTCGATGCCGTGCACGGGCTCGTCAACAACGCCGGGATCCCCATGCGGGCCCGCCTCGGCGCGGTCGAACTCGCCGACTGGAACCGGGCGTTCGCGGTGAACACCACCGGCCCGATGCTCGGCATCCAGGCCCTCGCCCCGCTGATGCCCCCCGGGTCCTCGATCGTGAACGTCGGCTCGGTGGCCGGTCTCACCGCCCATCACGCGGTCGCTTACACGGCGAGCAAGTGGGCGCTGCGCGGCCTGTCGAAGGTGGCCGCGCTGGAACTGGCGCCGCGCGGAATCCGTACGAACGTGATCCACCCCGGCTATATCGAGACGCCCCTGATGGCGACGGCCAACCCGGTCTTCACGCGGGCGCACCTCTCGATGACTCCGCAGGGCCGCCCGGGCAGCTGCGAGGAGGTCGCTCCGCTGGTCGTGTATCTGCTCTCCGACGAGTCGTCCTACGTGAACGGCGCCGAGATCACCGTGGACGGCGGCTACTCCGCGCACGGCGGCGTGAAGGCGATCACGAACGCGCTCGACTCGGTGTGACCACCCGGCCCGGGGACGGTCGCCGCGAACGGGTCCTACGCCGATCGGCACTCCGTGAGCCGCTTCTCCAGAAAGCGCCGCTCGGCGGCGTTCTCCACGAGCTCCAGCGCCCGGTCGTACGCCTCGGCCGCCTCCGCCGGGCGTCCCATGCGGCGCAGCAGATCCGCGCGGGTGGCGGGCAGCAGGTGGTAGCCGTCCAGCGCGCCCTCCCGCTCCAGCTCCGCGACGAGCGCCAGCCCCGCTTCCAGTCCCTGGGACATGCCCACCGCCACCGCACGGTTGAGCCGCACCACGGGGGAGGGCACGAAGCGCGCCAGTTCCCCGTACAGCGCGGCGATGTCGGCCCAGTCCGTGTCCCCGGCCGTCGCGGCGGTGGTGTGGCAGGCGGCGATGGCGGCCTGGATCTGGTAGGGCCCAGGGCGTCCGCGGCGCAGGGCGCTCTCCAGGAGGGCGGCGCCCTCGTCGACGGCGGCCTTGTCCCAGGCCGTACGGTCCTGGTCCTCCAGGGTCACCAGTTCGCCGGCCGCGTCCACCCGGGTGGCGCGCCGGGCGTCGTGCAGCAGCAGGAGGGCGAGCAGACCGACGACCTCGGGTTCGTCGGGCATCAGACGGGCCAGGACCCGGGCGAGCCTGATGGCCTCCGCGCAGAGGTTCGTACGCACCAGGTCGGCGCCGGACGTGGCGGCGTACCCCTCGTTGAAGAGCAGGTAGACCACGCCGAGGACGCCGGTGGTGCGTTCGGGCAGCAGATGCGCGGGCGGTACCCGGTAGGGGATGCCGGCGTTGCGGATCTTCCGTTTGGCGCGCACCAGGCGCTGCGCCATGGTCGCCTCGGGCACCAGGAAGGCGTGGGCGATCTCGGGGGTGGTGAGCCCGGCGAGGGTGCGCAGGGTCAGTGCCACCCGGGCCTCGATGGGGAGCGCAGGGTGGCAGCAGGTGAAGATGAGGCGCAGGCGGTCGTCCCGGACGCCGCTGTCGTCGCCGTCGTACTCCGGGTCGCCGGGCCCCTCGTCTCGTGCCAGCACCGCCGCCTCCCGCAGTTTCTGAGCCCCCACCGCCTCGCGGCGCAGCACGTCCAGGGCCCGGTGGCGTGCGGTCGTGGTCAGCCAGGCGCCGGGGCGGCGGGGCACTCCGTCGCACCGCCACCGGTCCAGGGCCTGGGCGAAGGCGTCCTGGGCGCACTCCTCGGCGAGGTCCCAGTCGCCGGTCACCCGGATCAGGGTGGCGACGACCTGGCCCCATTCCTCGCGGAAGGCGGCGGCGACCGCCGCCTCCACGTCGCCGATGTCGTTCACTCCCAGACCGGCCGCACCTCGACCGAGCCGCCGGCCAGCGCCGCCGGATGCCGGGACGCGAGCGCGATGGCCTCGTCGAGGTCGGCGACCTCGATGAGGTCGAAGCCGGCCACATACTCCTTGGACTCCACGAACGGCCCGTCGCTGAGGAGGACTTCGTCGCCCTGGACCCGGACGGTGGTGGCGTCGGTGGACGGTCGCAGCCGTGCGCCGCCCTTGACGATGTCGCGGCTGCGGACCTCGTCGATGTACGAGGTGAAGCGGGGGTCGTCGGCGATCTGCGCGGGGCTCAGCTCCTCGCCGCCGACAGGGGTGCAGATGAACAGGACGTACTTCATGACAGGACCTCCGTGACGCCGGTGTCGAAGGGGATCGAGGTGTGCTGGTGGACGATCTGCCAGCGGTCGCCCGCGGCGCGGTAGCCGGTGGTCACCCGGGCGGTGGTGTCGAGCGGTTCACCGGCGGCGAGCGTGGCGCGGATGCGTACGAGCGCGTGGCTGAAGGCGACGCTCTCGTCGACCCGTACACGGAAGTCGGACACCTCGCGGTGCACGGGCCCGCACAGTGTGGAGAACCACAGCTCCGCCGCCTTGCGCAGGGCCTCGACGCCACTCTGTTCCAGACCGCTCACGGGGTGGAACACCTCGACGTCGGGGGCGTAGCAGGCCATCGCCCGGTCGAAGTCCCGGTCCCGGCCCGCGGCGGTGAGTTCCGCGTCGAGCCGGCGGATCTCGGCCTCGGCGTCCTCGTCGTCCCAGAAGGCGCGCACCTCCATGGCGCCGACGGCCGCCACGGGGTGCTGCGCGGCCACCTCGACGGCCTCCTCCAGGCTGTCGCAGTCGAGGATGTCGTATCCGGCGACGTACTCCTTCGTCTCGGCGAACGGCCCGTCGGTGCGCAGCACCTCGCCGTCGCGCACCCGCACGGTGACCGCCTCAGCGGGGAGCCGGAGCCGGTGGCCGTGCAGCCGGACGCCGCTGCGGGCGCCGTGCTCCTCGACCCAGGGCTCGACGGGGGCCATGCCCGAGGCGTCGGCGGTGTCGTCGCCGCAGACCAGCAGCATGTACTTCATGGTTCCTCCCGGTGCTCATGAACTTCCTACACCCCACCGACGAACGGGACCGCCCCGAATCGACACCCTGGGCACACGAAGAGGCCGGGACCCGGGTCCCGGCCTCTTCGTGAAGATCCGCGCTACGCGGTGGCCGTCCGCACCGACGCCTCACCGCCGGCGCCGACCGCCGCTCGGGCGGTGTTCTTGCGCACCAGCAGCAGGGTGACCAGCGCGCCGAGCAGGGAGGCGCAGCCGCAGATCACCACGCCGAGGGCCATGCCGTGGCCGAGCGCGGTCCGCGCGGCGGCCCTCGCGCTGTCGCTGCCCGCGTTGACCACGGCGAGCGGGCCCGCGGCGGCCTCCATGCCGGCGTCCGCGCCCCCCAGCTTGCCCACCAGGGCGGAGGACGCGGCGCTCATCGCGATGGTGCTGATGACGGCCGGGCCGAGGCCCTGGCCGAACTCGCGGACCAGGCTGGTGGCGCCGCTGGCCATGCCGGTCAGCGGTCCCACCGCGGAGGCGAGGGAGATGCTGAGCGCCCAGGTGGAGACCGCCTTGGCACGGTCCTTCCCGTCCGGGGTGGCGGCCGCGATGACCGCGAGGGAGCTGGGGAAGAGCGCCGCGGCGCCGACACCGGCCAGCGCCTGTCCGGTCCACATCATGGTGATGTTCTGGGAGGTGGCGTTGAGGAGTTCACCGAACGCCAGGACGAGGCCGCCGAGCACCAGCAGGCGCTTGCGGCCGAAGAGGTCTCCCACCACACCGAAATTCAGTTCAAGAATGGCGGTGGGGAGAATGAAGGCGGACGTGACCCAGGCGACCTGGGAACCGGACGCCCCGAAGGCGGCCTGGATTTCCCCATTGATGGGGGACGGAACGGTAATGCACAGTTGCGCGGCGGCGACTGCGAGACAGCAGGCTATGAGTGTTCCGAGGTCCAGTTTCTTCAAAGAGGTCGTGGAGATCGAATCCGTCATCGTGCGTGCCCTCACTCTGCGTTTTTCTCTATGAGTTCGATGAGATTTCCCTCGGGGTCGGTGACCCAGGCCATGCGAATACCGGGTTCGGGGGAAGGACCCGGTTTCATGGCCTCGCCCGCTCCGTGCGCCACCAAGGCCGCGTAGACGGGGTCGAGTTCCGGGGTGGTGACCGCGAAGTGCCCGTATCCCTCGGTGAGGGCGGCGGTCAGCGGGTCCGGGGCTCGCAGCCCCGGCGCGGATCCGGGCCTGGCGAGGAGTTCGATCCGCCAGCCGTGCGGATGTTCCAGGACGACGGCGCTCAGACCGGGTCCTTCGAGGGTGAACGCGAAGACGGTCCTGAGTCCGAACGCCCCCTGGTACCAGCTGGTCTGGGCGGGCAGATCGCGTACGTTGACGCCCACGTGGTCGAGTCGGACGGTCACCGGCGCTCAGCCGGCCATCGCGCTGTCGCCGCCGTCGACCATCAGGTTGGCGCCGTTGACGAACGCCGCCTCGTCGGAGCAGAGGAAGGCGGCGGCGCGCGCGATGTCCTCGGGCTCCCCCACCCGGCCCACCGGGATCCGCGCCTCCAGCTGTGCCTTCGGTCCGTCGGGGTCGTCGAGGAAGGGCGCGGTCGCGGAGGTGCGGGTCATGCCGGGGGCGATGGTGTTGACCCGGATGTGGTGCGGGGCGCCGGCCGCGCACAGGTGCTTGCTCATCGCCAGCACCCCGCCCTTGGCGGCGCCGTGCGGGACCATCGGCATGAAGGGGGCGCCCCGGACGGCGGCCACCGAGGCGACGTTGAGGACGGCTCCGCCGCCGCGGGCGATCAGGTGCGGCCAGGCGGCCTGCGTACAGAAGTAGGGGATGTCGAGCTCGTTCTTGATGGTGAAGTACCAGTCCTCGGCCGGCATGGTCGCGAACGGCCCGTTCCGCAGCGCGGAGGCGTTGTTGTAGAGGATGTCGATCCCGCCGAGAGCGTCGATCCCCGCGTCGATCCACTCATGGGCGCCCGCCTCGGTGGAGAGGTCCACCGGGGCGAGGGACCGCATGACACCGCCGGCCTTCTCGACGAGTTCCACCGTTTCCGCGGCGGCGTCGGCATCGAGGTCGCAGCCGAATACGGTGGCGCCTTCCGCGGCGAATACCTGGGCCGCGGCCCGCCCTATTCCGGCCCCCGTTCCGCTGATGAAAGCGATTTTTCCGGCCAGTCGACCCATGATTGCCGTGTCCCTTGTCCAGTGCCGCCGGTGTGCGGTGCTGGCAGCGTAGGGACGGCCATTGCCCAGAACAAGAAAAGGGTCGGCGCAGGGGCATCGCGGTGTCGTATGGCTGGTATGCGGCGCGGTGTCGTACCGCGGTATGCGCGGTCAGCCGTGGGAGGTGCCGAGCCGTACCGGAAGTGCCCGCACGCTGTTGCCGACGAAACTGGACTGCCGGGAGAGTTCCGCCTCCGTCACGGCGAGGTCGAGGTCCGGGAAGCGGGTGAACAGCCGCTCCAGGGCGATGGTCGCCTCCATGCGTGCCAGCGGGGCACCGAGGCAGTAGTGGGCGCCGTGCCCGAGGGAGAGGTGGCGGGCGGCGCCGGACCTGCCGGGCCGGGTGACGTCGAAGCGGTCGGCGTCCGGGCCGTGCACGGACGGATCGCGGCCCGCCGCCGAGTATCCGGCCAGCACGGGCGTCCCCTTGGGGATCACCGTGCCGTCGACGGTCAGGTCCCGCACCGGGTAGCGGAAGGGAAAGTAGCTGACGGGCGCGTCCCAGCGCAGGGTCTCCTCGACCACGTCCGCCCAGCCCACCCCGCCCTCGCCCTTCATGACCAGCTCCAGCTGGTCCCGATGGCCGCACAGCGCCCGTACGGCGTTGATGAGGAGGTTGAGCGTGGTCTCGTGCCCCGCGATGATCATCAGTACCAGGGTGCCGATCAGCTCCTCCTGGCTGAGCCGGTCACCCTCCTCGTCCCGGGCCGCGATCAGCGCGCTGGTGAGGTCGTCGCCCGGCCGCTCGCCCCGCGCGAGGGCCACGGCGGCGAGCACGGCGACGAGTTCACGGTTGGCCGCCAGGGCCTTCTCGGGGCCGATGTCGGTGGCGACCACCTGGTTCGACAGGTGGTGCAGCCGGTCGCGGTGCTCCGTGTCCACCCCGAGCAGTTCCCCGATGACCCCCATGGGCAGCGGCATCGCGAAGTGCCGCCGCAGATCGGCGACTCCGCCGTCCCGATCGGCCGCGGCCCGGAGGTCGTCGAGCAGTCCCGCCGTCAACTCCCCGATCCGGGGCCGGAGTTCCTCGACCCGGCGCGCGGTGAACGCCTTGCTCACCAGCGACCGCAGCCGCCGGTGGTCCTCGCCGTCCGCGGTCGTCATCCCGCGTACGGCGCGAAGGTCGCGAGCGGCCACCCCGGCGCTATCCGCCCCTCCCGCAGCGCGGTGAAGTGCTCGGCGCCCTTGGCGACTTCGGGATGTGCGAGGAACTCCTTCAGCGCCTCGTGCCCGAGCACCGCCATCCCCTCCACCTCGCCGGGCAGCACCACCGCCGCGACGGCGCCGCGCTCGAGCAGCCGCACGTTGTCGGCGTGCGGGCAGCCACCGGCCGGGTCCATGCGATGCGGCGTGACGGGAGAGGTGTCCACCGGAGGTCTCCTTGCGGGGGTGGGAAGCCGGGCGCGGGCGCCGCGAGCCGGTACGACGAAGGATTCTGCCCGCTCGACCCCGTGGCCGACAGCGATGGCGTACGCGCCGATCCGCGGTTCTTCCCCCGGATCCGCCGCCATCCACGGTTGGATGACTCCATGACCGACGAGCACGAGCGGATGATGCGGGCCAACCAGGCCAACTGGGACGCGCGGACCCCCGTCCATCTCGCCAGCCGGTTCTACGGGCTGAGCGAGAAGCTCGACCCGGCGCGCTGGTTCGCCGCCTTCGAGTGGGAGGACCTCGGGGACCTGGCCGGCCTCGACGTGCTCCATCTCCAGTGCCACCTCGGCACCGAGACGATCGCCTTCGCCGAGCGCGGCGCGCGGGCCGTCGGCCTGGACATCTCCGAGGCGTCCGTGACGGCCGCGGCCGGTATCGCGGCACGGGCGGGCGCCGATGTGACGTACGTACGGGCCAATGTGTACGACGCCGTCGAATCCCTGGACGGGCGGCGGTTCGACGTGATCTACACCGGCAAGGGCGCCCTGTGCTATCTGCCCGACCTGGACCGCTGGGCCGCCGTCATCGCTCAACTGCTGCGCCCGGGAGGGAGGTTGTACATCGCCGAGTTCCATCCGCTGCTCAACGCGCTGGGCCCCAAGCCCGCCGAGGGCGAGGGCAGCGAACTGCTGCTGCGCCACGACTACCTGGGCGGCCGGGACGCCGTGCACCGGAACGCGACCTACACGTACACCGACGGACCGGCCGTCGAGGGCGCGACCGACAGTTACGAGTGGATGCACGGAATGGACGAGGTCGTCAACGCGTTGACGACAGCGGGACTCGTCATCCGCCGGCTCCGGGAGAGCGACGAGCTTCCCTGGCCGCGCTGGCCGCAGATGGTCCGCACGCCGTCCGGCTGGTGGCGCCTGCCGAAGGGGGAGCCGCGCATTCCGCTGTTGTACGGCCTCCTGGCGAGCCGTTGAGAGTCGGATCACAGCCGCTCCGCCGCAAGCCGTGGTAGTATCCGGTCAGCACTTGTGTACGCCCCGTCTCGGGCGCCGGTGCTGAATCTCCTTCTTTCGCTGACACGCTCCCTCGCTTTTCCGATCGGGCGACCAGCTTCTTCGCATCACCTTCCGAGCGCGGTCAGCCGTAGCTCCTTCAGGTGATCTTCCCCGCCGCACCGAGGCGTGAGCACGCCGCCTCCCCCCGGCACACCCCTCCCTTCCTCATGACCTCATGAATCCGTCCTCGAAAGGACCACCTCTCATGACCACCACACTCGAACACCCTCCCGTACAGAAGCAGCTCCCGGCCCACGCCGCCGGTGTCCTCGACATCGCGCACAACGGGCAGGGGTACCTGCGCGCCGCCGAGAGCTGCCTGCCCACGCCGACCGACGTCCAGGTCTCCGCCGCACTGATCCGCCGTCACGGCCTGCGCAAGGGCGACACCGTCGAAGGCGTACGCGGCGGACCCCGCGCCCTCGCCGAGGTCGAGCGGATCAACGGCCGCACCCCCGAAGAGCTGCGCCGCCGCCCGCACTTCCACGACCTCACCCCGCTGCACCCGCGCGACCGGCTCCGCCTGGAGCACCCGGCGAGCGGCATGGCCGGACGCGTCCTCGACCTCGTCTCCCCCGTCGGCAAGGGCCAGCGCGGTCTGATCGTCGCCCCGCCCAAGACCGGCAAGACGGTACTGCTCCAGCAGCTCGCGGCGGCCGTCGCGGGCAACCACCCCGAATGCCGTCTGCTCGTGCTGCTCCTCGACGAGCGGCCCGAAGAGGTCACCGACATGCGGCGCTCCGTCCGCGGCGAGGTCTACGCCTCGACCTTCGACAAAACGCCGAAGCAGCACATCGCCCTGGCCGAGCTCGTCGTCGAGCGCGCCAAGCGGCTCGTCGAACAGGGCGAGGACGTCGTCATCCTGATGGACTCGCTCACCCGGCTGTGCCGCGCGCACAACAACGCGGCCGCCTCCGGTGGCCGCACCCTCAGCGGCGGTGTCGACGCCGCCGCGGTGCACGGCCCCAAGCGGTTCTTCGGCGCCGCGCGCCTCGCCGAGGAGGGCGGCTCGCTCACCATCCTCGCCACCGCCCTGGTGGAGACCGGCTCCCGCGCCGACGACTACTTCTTCGAGGAGCTCAAGAGCACCGGCAACATGGAGCTCCGCCTCGACCGTACCCTCGCCTCACGGCGTGTGTTCCCGGCCGTGGACATCACCCCTTCCGGCACCCGCCGCGAGGAACTGCTTCTGCCCGGGGCCGAGTTGACCGCCGTACGCGGACTGCGACGCGCCCTGCAGACCCGGGACGCCCAGGCCGCCCTCGAAACCCTCCTGGAGCGGCTGCGCGCCACGCCGGACAACGCAACCTTCCTGCGTCAGGTCCAGCCGACCCTGCCCACCGCCTGATCCCACCCCGGATCCACCGCGCCGGACCTCCCGGACCTCTCCCGCGTGTGGCATCCGGGTACTGCATTCCCTCGCTCGGGCCTGGCACCCCGGCGCACGGCGACTCCGTTCCTACGTTTGCGGTATGACAATCGGATTCCCATCCCGGATGGTCGTCTCCTTGACCGCCTTCTCCTGCTCCGCCCTCTGTGTGGCCGGAGCACTGGCCCTCGCGCCGAGTCCGGCCTTCGCCCGCCTCGGTACGGGCCTGCCGAGACCCATGGCCTCCCAGACGCCCTACCTCCAGCGGGCCGGGACGCAGGTACGCACGCGGTCCGACGCCCCCGCGCTGCCGGACATCTCGGCGCTGTCGTGGGTGGTGGCCGACTCAGGCACCGGCGAGGTGCTCGCCGCGCACGACGCGCACCTCAAGCTGCCGCCCGCCAGCACCCTCAAGACCCTCTTCGCGCTGACCGTGCTCCCGGTGCTGCCCGCCGGCATCCAGCACACCGTCAAGGAGGAGGAACTGGAGGGCATCGGCGACGGCAGCAGCCTGGTGGGCGTGGCCGCGGGGCACACCTACCGCGTTTCCGACCTGTGGCGCGGCGTCTTCCTCAACTCCGGCAACGACGCCGTGCACGTACTGGCCGCGATGAACGGCGGCTGGCAGCGGACGACAACCCGGATGCAGGCCAAGGCCCGCGCGCTGGGCGCCCTCGACACCCATGTCGAGTCACCCGACGGCTACGACACCCCCGGCCAGGTCTCGTCGGCGTACGACCTCGCGGTCTTCGGACGGGCCGGCCTGCGCAACCCGGAGTTCGCACGCTACTGCTCCACCGCCGAGGCCAGCTTCCCCGGCGACGGCTACCCGTACCGGATCCAGAACACCAACCGGCTGCTGACCGGCGCCGACGGGGTGGCGCGCTACCCGGGCCTGATCGGCGTCAAGAACGGCTACACCACCAACGCGGGCAACACACTCGTCGCCGCCGCGCACCGGGGCGGACGCACCCTCCTCGTCACGGTGATGAATCCTCAGGCCGGCGGCGGCACCACGGTGTACGAGGAGGCCCGCTCGCTGCTCGACTGGGGCTTCGCGGCCGCCGGGCACGTCGAACCCGTCGGATCGCTCCCCGACAGCCGGTCCGTCCCTGCGGCGGGCGCCTCGCCCGTACAGGCGAGGACCGGGTCCGCGGACGGCCCCGACGGGGGCTGGCCGGAGGCGGCCGGAATCCTGGGCGCCGCGGGTCTGGGCGCGGGCGGAGTGGCCCTCGCTCTGCGTCTCAAGGGCGTGCGGGCCACCCGCGACTGACCCGCCGGCAGCCACAGCAGCAGCCCCAGCGTGATCCACGTGTACGTGTTGCTGCCGAGGAATCCGTCGAGGCCGGAGGAGTCGTCGAACCAGAGCCACACCACGCTGCTGCACAGCACCGCGTACAGGGCCGCCGCGACCCGCGCACGGTGCCGATGCAGCAGTACGGCGAAGGACGGCAGCAGCCAGACGAGGTGGTGCACCCAGGTGATCGGGCTGAGGAGGCAGGCGGCGAGCCCGGTGAGGGCGAACGCGGCCGTCCAGTCCTCGTCGGCCAGCGCCCACGAGGTCCGCCACGCCCACACGCACAGGAACACCAGGGCGGTCGCCGCCCACACGGCCCGGCTCGGTTCGCCCGGTGCGGCGAGCCGGGCCAGGACGCCCTGCAGCGACTGGTTGGAGACATAGGCGAGACGTCCGATGCGATTGGTGTCCCACAGTGCCTCGGACCAGTAGAAACGCGAGGCGTCCGGCGTCACCCAGGCAGCGAGACCGGTGGCCGCCGCGGCGACGGCCGTCGCGACCCCGGCGGCGCGCCAGCGGCGGCCGAGCAGCAGCAGACCGATGAAGAGCGCGGGGGTGAGCTTGATCGCGGCGGCCAGCCCGATGCCGACGCCCGCCCGGCGTCCCCTGCCGGTGGACAGCAGCCATGCGTCGCTCAGGACGAGGGCCAGCAGCAGGAGGTTGACCTGCCCGAAGCTGAAGGTGTCGCGGACCGGTTCGAGCAGGGTCAGCAGACAGGCCGCGAGGGCGTAGCCGTACCAGCCGTAGCGGCGCAGCGCGGGCCCGACCAGGATCCACACCACGGCCGCCAGCGCCGCGAGATTGAGCACCACGGAGACGGCGATCGCCGTGCGCAGCCCGATCAGCGCCATCGGCAGCATGGTCACGGCCGCGAACGGCGGATAGGTGAATCCGTACGTGGTGCCCGGCACCCAGTAGTCGTAGATCCGTCCACCGTGATGGACCCAGGCGTCGACGGTGCCGTAGTAGACGCGCAGATCGAACCAGTCGCGCAGCAGCGGCACGGTCGCGGTGAACACGCCCACCGCGACGGCGAGAGAGAGCAGGCCGAGCAGCCGTCGGCCGTCGGTGTCCAGATGTCTCATGCCGTCCGCCCCAGCACCGGCGGCTGCGCCGACTCCTCGGCCCAGGCGGCCTGACGGGCCTGCCAGAGCACGACGAGGGCGAGCGCGCCGCCGGAGACGGCCAGCACCACCTGATCCACGTCCGGCGGTCCGCCGCTGGGCAGTACGGCGAGCGCGAGTATCGCACTGGCCGCCGCGACCCGGTGGCGCACCGAGCCGTTGGGCGCGGCGGCGGCGATGAGGAACAGGCCCCACAGGGCGTACCAGGGCCGGATCGCGGGACCGAACACGGCGACCGCGCCCAGGCTCAGGCCCAGCGCGTAGATGGGGCCCGGTCGCAGGCGCAGCCATATGAACAGGACGACCAGGACGGTCACCACCAGGCCGGTCGCGTGCCAGACGGGCATCGCCAGCGGGGCGAAACCGCTGCCGAGGTCCTTCAGCAGCGCGCCCGTGGCGCGGCCGAGGACGCTGGTGGGGGACCAGTTGTGCGGGGAGACAGGGGTCTTCAGGGCCGCTATCCAGCCGTACCCCGTGCCCGCCACGGCGGTCACCGCGGCCGTGGTGGCGAGCGCGACCCCGGTCGTGGTCAGAACCGTGCGCACGACTCCGCGCCGCCCACGCAACGCCACCACCGCCAGCAGGCCGAGCACGGCCGGCGCCTTGACCAGTGCGGCGAGGGTGATGAGGACGACGCCCAGCAGGTGCCATCGGCCGCGTGCGGCGACCAGACCGACGCCGAGCAGTCCCAGCATGATGGCGTCGTTGTGCGCACCGGCCACCAGGTGCAGCAGCACGAGCGGGTTGAGCGCGCCGAGCCACAGCGCGGCGGCCGGATCGGCACCGCTGTGCCGGGCGAGGCGGGGCAGCGCCGCCGCCATCAGGCCCACGCCGAGCAGCGCGACCAGGCGCATGCCGAGCAGCCCGGCCGGTATCTCCCCACGGGTGAGGCCGGACAGCGCGGAGGCGACGGCGAGGAAGACCGGGCCGTACGGCGTCGCGGTCTGCTGCCACACCGGTGCCACCTCGTCGGCGAGCGGCCCGCCGAGCTGCGCGGGCCCGTTGGCGTACACGTCGATGTGCGCGTCGACCATGGCGCCCTGCGCGAGATAGCTGTACACGTCCCTGCTGAACAGCGGCGGCGCGAGAAGCAGCGGCGCCGCCCACGCGGCGAGCACCAGGAGCAGTGCGCGCGGCGTCGGCGGCTGCGGACCGCGTACGACCTTGCCGAGCAGCACCCACGCGGCGATCAGCAGGACGACACCGAAGTAGACCCCGACCACGCCGAGTACGGCACGCACGGAGCCGGGGTCGAGGAAGTCCCGCGTGGGCAGGGCGCCGGCCGTCTCACCGCCGAGCGCGAGGAAGGCGGTACCGATCAGGCCCAGGGCCTGACAGCGGTGGAGATCGAGGGGAGCCTTGGCCAACACTTGGCAAGCGTGTCAAGGGCGGGTGGCCGGAAAGCGACGGGGCGCCCTCCGGAGGGGGGATGTGGCGTTACCTCCATGTGGCGCGTTGCCGGGTGCGGGCTTTGTTGTGGCTGGTAGACAAGTCCCGCCCCCATGACGGCTCAGAAGACCGACACTCCGGTCAGTGTCGTGAAGCGGTCCAGGGCGGCGACGCCGGCCACCGAGTTGCCCCGCTCGTCCAGACCGGGGCTCCAGACGCACAGGGTGCAGCGGCCGGGGACCACCGCGATGATGCCGCCGCCGACGCCGCTCTTGCCCGGGAGGCCGACGCGGTAGGCGAAGTCGCCCGCCGCGTCGTACGTGCCGCAGGTCAGCATGACCGCGTTGACCTGCTTGGCCTGGCTCTGGGTGAGCAGTCGGGAGCCGTCGGCGCGCAGGCCGTGCCGGGCCAGGAAGCTCGTGGCGAGGGCGAGGTCGGCGCAGGACGCCTCGATCGAGCACTGGCGGAAGTACTGCTCGAGGAGCACCGGTACCGGGTTGTCGATGTTGCCGTACGAGGCCATGAAGTGGGCGAGGGCCGCGTTGCGGTCGCCGTGGGTGGCCTCGGAGGCGGCCACCTCCTGGTCGAAGGTGAGCTCGGCGTTGCCGCTCTCCGCGCGGAGGAAGGCCAGCAGGGTGCCGGCCGCGTCGCCGGTACGGGTCTGGAGCCGGTCGGTGACGACGAGGGCGCCCGCGTTGATGAACGGATTGCGCGGGATGCCGTTCTCGTACTCCAGCTGCACCAGCGAGTTGAAGGGGTTGCCGGAGGGCTCGCGGCCGACGTGTTCCCACAGTTCGTCGCCCTCACGGGCCAGGTCGAGGGCGAGGGTGAAGACCTTGGTGATGGACTGCGTGGAGAACGGCTGCCGCCAGTCCCCCACGCCGTACACCGTGCCGTCGAGCTCGGCCACGGCCATGCCGAAGCGCCGGGGGTCGCAGGCGGCCAGCGCCGGAATGTAGTCGGCGGGCCGGCCGCGGCCGGGTGTCTGCCCGATCTCGGTGGCGATGCGCTCCAGGACCGGCTGGAAGGTCGGGGACGACGGATACGACGAAGACGCAGCCATGATCACCATTGTGCCGCCGGACCGGTCCTGGTGCGCATCGGGTCACACCGCCTGCGGGGTGCCGCTGCCCGCGATCACCTCGGGCCGCAGCAGCGCCGCCAGCCGCTCGGCGGGCAACAGGCCCTTCTCCAGGACGAGTTCGGCGACACCGCGCCCGGTGGCGAGGGCCTCCTTGGCGATGTCGGTGGCGGCCGTGTACCCGATGTGCGGGTTCAGGGCGGTCACCAGGCCGATGGAGTTCTCGACCGCGGCGCGCAGGACCTCCGTGTTGGCGGTGATCCCGGTGACGCAGCGCTCGGCGAGGGTCAGGCACGCGGTGCGCAGGTGGGTGATGCTCTCGGACAGGGAGTGCAGGATGATCGGCTCGAAGGCGTTGAGCTGGAGCTGCCCCGCTTCCGCGGCCATGGTGATGGTGACGTCGTTGCCGATGACCTCGAAGGCGACCTGGTTGACGACCTCGGGGATCACCGGGTTGACCTTGCCGGGCATGATGCTCGAACCGGCCTGCACCGGCGGCAGGTTGATCTCGTTGAGTCCCGCGCGCGGCCCGGAGGACAGCAGCCGCAGGTCGTTGCAGCTCTTCGACAGCTTCACGGCGATCCGCTTGAGCACGCCGGACATCTGGACGAAGGCGCCGCAGTCCTGCGTGGCCTCGACCAGGTTGGCGGCGGTGACCAGGGGCAGCCCGGTGATCGCGGCCAGGTGACGGCGGGCGGATTCCGCGTATCCGGCGGGGGCGTTGAGGCCGGTGCCGATGGCCGTCGCGCCGAGGTTGATCTCGTGGATCAGCTCGACGGCCTCGGCGAGCCTGCTGCGGTCCTCGTCGAGCATCACCGCGTACGCCGAGAACTCCTGCCCGAGGGTCATCGGCACCGCGTCCTGGAGCTGGGTACGCCCCATCTTCAGCACGTCACGGAACTCGAAGGCCTTGGCGGCGAAGGCGTCCTGGAGCACGGCCATCGCCTTGAGCAGCTCGCGCACCGCGAAGACGGTGGCGACCTTGACGGCGGTGGGGTAGACGTCGTTGGTCGACTGGCCGAGGTTGACGTCCTCGTTGGGGTGCAGGTACTGGTATTCGCCCTTGGCGCGGCCGAGGAGCTCCAACGCCCGGTTGGCGACGACCTCGTTGGCGTTCATGTTCGTCGAGGTGCCGGCGCCGCCCTGGATGACGTCGACGACGAACTGGTCGTGCAGCTTGCCGGCGCGGATCTCCCGGCAGGCCGCGACGATGGCCATCGCCTTCTCCGGTTCGAGCAGGCCGAGTTCCTCGTTGGCACGGGCGGCGGCCTCCTTGACGGCGGCCAGGGCCTCGATCAGATGCGGGTAGGCGGAGATCGACGTTCCCGTGATGGGGAAGTTCTCGGTGGCGCGCAGGGAGTGGATGCCCCAGTACGCCTCGGCCGGGACGTCACGGTCCCCGAGCAGATCGTGTTCACTGCGGTGCGCTACGGCGACGGTCATGACTGAGCGGTCCTCTTTCGGAGGGGTGAGGGTGAGATGGGTGAGGCGTAGGGGCGGGGCAGGAGACAGAGACTTCGGGGACACTCCCGGCCGGACAGCGGAGGCGAGCCCCTGATCCAGGCCTGAGGCGCACGAACCCAAGGGACGCGGGGCTGTGACAACATGCGTCTCCGCCGCATGGGCGCGACCAGCCACGACGAACCCGCACCCGGACCCGCCACCGCACCCCCACGGCCGTGGTCGCGCGCCGCTCACTCCATGAGCGGATCGAGCGCCCGGGCGGGGCGAAGCCCGCCCACAACGCCGCCGCCCCCGAGCAACGGCACGGAGCCGAACTCCGCGAGCAACGCCGGGGCGACCCCCGCGCGCGCGAGCGCCGCCGCGGCCACCGGCCCACGCGCCCGGTCCGCACCGTCGGCGATCTTCACAGCGACGGCCCGGCCGTCCGGCAGCGCGGCCATCTGGACGCCTTCGAAGCCGTCCTTGGTGAGCAGCCCCGGCACGGCCCGCATCAGCGCCGCGACATCGCGGCCGGAGCCGGACGCCATCTCGGCGTGCTCGCGCATCGCGTCGGCGACCCGCGCCTCGGGGGTGCCGGCCGGTGCGGTGGCGATCCGGGCGGCGGCGCGGGCGAGCCCGTGCAGCGAGACGGAGAAGAGGGGCGCGCCGCAACCGTCGACGGTGACCTGGGCGATCGCCTGCCCAGTGAGGTCCTCGACGATCTCCGCGATGGCCTGCTGGAGAGGGTGACCCGGGTCGAGGTAGTCATCGAGCGACCAGCCGTTGAGCCGGGCGGTCATCAGCATGGCGGCGTGCTTGCCGGAGCAGTTCTGCGCGAGTCGGGACGGCAGCCGCCCCTCGCGGATCCAGGCGTCCCGCACGACCGGGTCGTACGGCAGGTCGGGCACGTTGCGCAGGTCGTCCTCGGTGACTGCGGCCAGTTCCAGGATCCGCCGGGTCCCGGCCAGGTGCCGTTCCTCACCGGAGTGACTGGCCGCGGCCAGCGAGAGCAGCTCGCCGTCCAGCGGCAGTCCCGCCCGCAGCATCGCCACCGCCTGGACGGGCTTGAGCGCCGAGCGCGGGTAGAACGCGGCCTCGATGTCCCCGATCTGGAGGTCGACGCCGCCGTCGGCGGCCAGGACGACCACCGAGCCGTAGTGGACGCCTTCGACGACTCCACCGCGGACGAGCTGGGCGACGGGGGCGTGCAGGGGTTCGCGGATCACCGGGGCGGCCGCGATCGAGGCGGCGTACGTCATGCTCGTGCTCACGCGTCCACTCCGTCACGGATGCCGGAGACCCGGCGGCGCACCCCGTACCACCCGGCAACGAGCGCCACGGCGATCAGCGGCAGACACAGCACGGTGGTGCGCCCCGCTCCCCCGTCCGCGTACATCAGGACGAGGACGGAGACGAGGAAGCCGATCGTCACGATCTCGGTCCACGGCGAGCCGGGCAGGCGGTAGCTCGGCCTGGTCAGCTCACCGCGCTGGGTCTTCCGCCAGAACAGCACATGACAGAGCATGATCATGCCCCAGGTGGCGAGGATGCCGATGGCGGCGAAGTTCAGGACGATCTCGAAGGCGTCGGCGGGGACCACGAAGTTGAGGCCGACGCCGAGGACGCAGATCCCGCTGGTGAGCAGGATGCCGCCGTACGGGACCTGGCTGCGGCTCATCACGCCGGTGAACCTGGGAGCGGAGCCCGACATCGCCATGGAGCGCAGGATGCGGCCGGTGGAGTAGAGGCCGGAGTTGAGGGACGACATGGCCGCGGTGAGCACGACCAGGTTCATCACGCCGCCCGCCGCGGGGATGCCGATGTTCGACAGGACGGTCACGAAGGGGCTCTGGCCCGCGCTGTACTTGTTCCAGGGCAGCAGCATCGAGAGCAGGACGACCGAGCCGACGTAGAACAGGCCGACACGCCACATGATCGAGTTGATCGCCTTCGGCATGATCTTCTCGGGGTTCTCCGTCTCGCCCGCCGCGACACCGACCAGCTCGACGGAGGCGTAGGCGAAGACGACGCCCTGGATGATCAGCAGCATCGGCAGCAGGCCGTTGGGGAAGATTCCGCCGTTGTCGGTGATCAGGGACGGGCCGGGGGTGGTGCCGTCGACCGGGTGCTGGGTGACCAGCAGGAAGATGCCGATGAGCATGAAGACGACGAGCGCGCTCACCTTGATGATCGCGAACCAGAACTCCAGTTCGCCGAACATGCGTACGGATATCAGGTTCACCGTGAGGACGACGGCGAGCGCGACGAGCGCGATCACCCACTGCGGGATGTCGGAGAACATGCCCCAGTAGTGGGTGTAGACGGCCACGGCGGTGATGTCGGCGATACCGGTGGTGGCCCAGTTCAGGAAGTACATCCAGCCGGCGACGTACGCGCCCTTCTCCCCCAGGAACTCCCGGGCGTACGACACGAAGGCGCCGGAGGACGGCCGGTACAGGACGAGTTCGCCGAGCGCGCGCACGACGAGGAAGGCGAAAACGCCGCACACCGCGTACGCGACGAAGAGGGAGGGGCCGGCGTCGGCGAGCCGGCCGCCCGCGCCGAGGAAGAGGCCGGTGCCGATGGCACCGCCGATGGCGATCATGTTGACGTGCCGGGACTTCAGCGACTTGCTGTAACCCGCGTCTCCGGCGTCGACGTGCGCGGCCGGTTTGCCGGCCGATGTGGCCTCGTCTTTGAGGGACTGCTCGCTCACGCCTCGGGTCCGCCTTCCGTGGGGATGTCCGTACGCGCGGGGCGCACGATGTCGGTGAGGGTGGTCTCCACGCGGTCGAGGTGATGGGACATCGCCTCCACCGCGTCGTGTTCACTGCCGTCGATCAGCGCCTCGACGATCGCCCGGTGCTCACGGTTGGACTGTTCGCGCCGACCGCCGAGCTCGTTGAGGAAGGCGGACTGGCGGGCCAGCGCGTCCCGGATCTCTTCGATCACCCTGCGGAAGACCGGGTTCTGGGAGGCCTCGGCGACCGCGATGTGGAAGACCGTGTCCATCGCGACCCACGCCGTGGTGTCGGTCTCCCGCTCCATCCGCTCCAGCAGATGGGCCAGGTGGTCGAGGTTCTCCGGGGTGCGGCGCGCCGCCGCGTAACCGGCGACCGGGATCTCGACGTGGCGGCGCACCTCGAGCAGGTCGCTCGCCGCGTAGTCGCCGAAGGTGGGGTCCTCGACCGCGTTGGCCACCACGAAGGTGCCCTTGCCCGTACGGGACACCGTCAGGCCCATCACCTGCAGGGCCCGCAGCGCCTCGCGGAGTACCGGCCTGCTGACTTCCAGGCGGCGGCACAGCTCGGCCTCGGAGGGGAGTTTGTCACCGATGGCGTATTCGCCGCGCTCGATGGCGCCGCGAAGGTGGGTGAGCACCGCTTCCATGGCGCTGACGCGCCGCGGTACCGATCCACCTGTCTGGCTGTCTGACAGGTTCACGGGGTGATCCTGCGGGTGACAAGAGGGGGCTGTCAAGGGCGGTGAAAAGAAACATTCAGGGGGTGCGAAGCCTGTAAACCGGCTTCGCACCCCCTGTGAGCTGCTGTTTCGACGATCAGCCGGCGAGGTTCCCGCTCGCCAGCAGCCCGAACAGTGCCAGACCGATCACGATCCGGTAGATCACGAAGGCGTTGAAGGAGTGCTTGGCGACGAACTTCAGCAGCCAGGCGATCGACCCGTAGGCGACGACGAAGGAGACGATCGTGCCGACGGCGAGCGGCGCGGCGCCCACCCCCGTGCCCAGGGCGTCCTTCAGTTCGTACAGACCGGCGCCGGTCAGGGCGGGGATGCCGAGGAAGAAGGAGAGCCGGGTGGCGGCGACCCGGTCCAGGTCCAGGATCAGCGCGGTCGACATCGTGGCGCCGGAGCGGGAGAAGCCCGGAAAGAGCAGCGCGAGGATCTGCGAACAACCGACCAGCATCGCGTCCTTGAAGGACGTGTCGTCCTCACCGCGCTTGTGGCGCCCCATCTGGTCCGCCGCCCACATCACACCGCTGCCCACGATCAGCGAGCCCGCGACCACCCACAGGGACGCGAGTGGTCCGTCGATGAGCGGCTTGGCGGCGAGGCCCACGATCACGATCGGGATGGTGGCGTAGATGACCCACCAGGCGAACTTGTAGTCGTGGTGCTGCCGCTCCTCGCGGTCGCGCAGCCCTCGGCCCCACGCGGAGACGATCCGCACGATGTCCTTGAAGAAGTACACCAGTACGGCGGCGATCGCGCCGACCTGGATGACCGCTGAGAACCCGACGACGGCCTTGTCGTCGACCGGGATGTTCATCAGCCCCTCGGTGATCTTGAGGTGGCCGGTGGAGGAGACGGGGAGGAACTCGGTCACTCCCTCGACGACTCCGAGGACGACGGCCTGACCGACGTTGATGACGCTCATAGGATCCAGTTCTAGGTCTGAGGGGTTGATGATGAGAAGTATTGGTCGACAGTGCTGTAGACAGTCTTACTATGCGCGGGTGCCGTCCGGCGCCTACGCCCACGCCGCCCGGGCGAACGAGACACCCGCGAACGCCGCGCCGAGCCCGGCCGTCACGCTCACGAGCACGTTGGCCGCAGCGTAGAACCCCGCGCCGGTCTCGGTCAGCCGTAGTGTCTCGTACGAGAACGTCGAGTACGTGGTCAGCGCCCCGCACAGGCCGGTACCGAGGAACAGCTGAAGGTGGGAACCCGCGGCGCCTGCGGCGACCGCGCCGGTCAGCAGGCCGAGAATCAGGCAGCCGACGACGTTGACCGCGAAGGTGCCCCAGGGGAAGAGGGTGTCATGCCTGGTCTGCACGGCACGGTCGGTCAGATAGCGCAGGGGTGCGCCGGCCATTCCACCGACGATCACCAGCAGCCAGTTCACAACCACCTCTTACCTTCCTTGCCCGTTTTGTCGGATCCGACGTCACGTCCCGCATGCCGGGCGCTGCCCGTCAGCCGTGTCATCGCCGCCTCCGTACCAGGGCGCGGCGGGTCGCGGTGGCCGCGAGCCACACCGCCGTGAGCGCCGCGCACAGGGTCGCGGCGAGATAGGCGAGGCCGGTTCCGGGGTGGCCCGAGTCGACCAGTTTCCGGATGTCCACGGCGTAGGTCGAAAAGGTGGTGAACCCTCCCAGCACACCGGTGCCGAAGAAGGGCCGCACGAGTCGGTGGGCCGCCCACACGTCCGTGATGACGACCATGAACACGCCGATCACCGCACAGCCGATGACGTTGACCCAGAACGTGGTCCAGGGGAAACCGCCCGTCTCCACGGGCCACAGCCGCGTGGCCCCGTACCGGGCGGTGGCGCCGATGGCTCCGCCGAGCGAGACCATCGCCACGACCGGGGCCTGGCCGTGCCAGGGGGACGCGGGGCGCGGGGTCGGCCGTGCGGCGGCAACGGGTTCGTCGACGCGCTCGGGATGCGGGACTGTCACGACGTACTTCTCCTACTCGCCAGGCCCGGGCCCCCGGGCACACCTCATCGCAAGTAGGGACCGTTGACGGCATCAGCGCCGCGGTTCGGGTACGGCGGGCCCCACCGCCGCGCCGCGACACATGATCGCGGCCGCTGAACAGGGTAACGCCGACGCCGACGCCCTCGCACACTCGACCGGGGCACGCGGCGCCCCGCCGCTTACCAGCCCTTCTCGAACAGGGAGCGGACCTCGGCGATGCGGTACTCGTCGCGGTGGTAGAGCGTGCGCCGCCCGATCCTGCTCGCGCGCAGGAGCCCGACCCCGACGAGGAGGTCGAGGTGGGTGCGGGCGACGGCGTGGCTCACGCCGAGCTTGGTGGCGAGGGTGGCCGCGTCGACGCCGTCGACGAGAGAGCCGTGGCGCTCGGGCGGGAAGTGCTCGGCGGGGTCCCGCAGCCACTCCAGGATGTCCAGGCGTCGCCCGCCGACGGGAACCCTCAGCATCTCGTCCCCCTGCCCTTCGTGATGGTGGCGCTGTGTGGCCACTGTCCCGCAGCCCGGGGCGGCCCGCACGGGACTTCCACGCCATCGCGCGGCCCGGAAATCCCCGGGACATCACAAGGGCCCGGCCGCCTCGGCAGCCGGGCCCTCATGTCATCGACGGTGACTGATCAGGTGGCTGATCAGCGGTGCCCGAACTGCGACATGGCGGGCAGCGCCTTGTCGTCGAAGCCGAACAGCGCCTGGTTCTCCCAGCCATTGCCGGACGTGGCATCGGCCGGGTCCCAGCCGTTGCCCGTGACGGCGGTCCAGGTGGCCTCCCAGTAGAAGACACCGAGGCCGCGGCCGTTCGGGACGGCCTCCACGACGTTCATCACGTCCCGCAGCCACGCGGACTGCCCGGCGGTGGTGGCCGGGTAGCCGGCGACGAGCTCATCGGTCGTGTCGATCTGGTTGACGAGCGAGTCGTCGCTGTCGAGACGGAAGGGGTAGGCCGTCTCGGCCAGGAACACCGGCTTGCCGTAGCGCGCGGCCGCGTCGTCCAGGGTCGTCTGGAAGTCGGAGAGCGGGCCGTGCCAGTAGCCGTAGTAGGACAGGCCGATGGCGTCGAACTTCACGCCGTTGGAGACCGCGTTGTCGAACCACCAGCGGGTGCCGGACAGGTCGCCGCCCTTGGCGAGGTGCAGCGCGACGGTCGTCGACGAGCTGACGGCCTTGACGGCGTCGTAGCCGGAGTTGAGGAGCCCGGCGAGCTGCGACCAGTTGTCGGTGGAACCCTCGGACCACAGCATGCCGCCGTTGATCTCGTTGCCGACCTGGACCATGTCGGCGGTGGTGCCCTGCGCCTTCAGCGCGTTGAGGACGTCGTACGTGTGGTGGTAGACGTCCGTCTTCAGCTGGCTGTAAGAGTGGCCCGCCCAGGCGGCCGGCTTGGTCTGGGCGCCGGGGTCGGCCCAGGTGTCCGAGTAATGGAAGTCGACCAGGAGCTTCATGCCCTGCGCCTTGATGCGCTTGGCCATCGCCAGGACGCGCGTCTTGTTGTTGTAGCCGTCGGCGGGGTTCACCCAGACCTTCAGGCGTGCGTAGTTCATACCGGCGGACTTGAGGATGGCGAGCGCGTCACCGGTGGTGCCGGAGCTGGTCTTGTAGACGCCGCCGAGGGCCTCGCTCTTGGCGAGGGAGGAGATGTCGGAGCCCTTGACGGACAGCCCGGTGGCGCTGCCGGAGGTGAACGTCAGGTCGTCGACGTTGATCCAGTTGCCCGCGTTGGCATCGGAGTTGATGCTGATCGTGCACTGGTTGTTGGTCACCGCCACAGGGACGACGAGGTGTATCCATCCGCTGCTGGAGACCGGCAGGTCGGTGCGCTGCTCGGTGCCGCCGCAGTTCTTCAGAGCGAGGTAGGCGGAGTTCTGGCCGCCGCCCGAGCGCACCCAGGCGGTGAGCCGGTAGTTCCCGTTGGTCAGTCCGGAGAGGTACTGGTACGTCTCCACCTTGTAGGCGGCGGAGGAGTACTGCGAGAGGCGGTAACCACCGCTGTGGCCTCCGGCCTCCACGTAGGAGGCGCCGGTGTCGCCGTACTCCGACCAGCCGGCGGGCGTGGCCGTGCCGGCGCCGTCGGCCTCGAATCCGGCGTTGGTGAGGGTGCTCGCGGCCTGTGCCGTCTGCGCGGGCAGGGCGGTGAGGGCCAGCCCGGCCGCGAGCGGCAGCAGCAGGGTCCTGAGTGTGCGTCTGGGATGGAACATCTTCGTCCGTCGTCCCTTCGACGTGATGGGAAATGGGGGTGCCCCCGGAGTGGCTCTGGGGGGCGACCCCTCCGCCCGCGGCTCTCGTGGCACGCACGGGCGGAGGGGAGTTCGGCTCCGCCACGGGGGTCCTGCGCCCGGCGGCGGTCGGGTGAAGCGTGGAGCCGTACGACGAGGACGGCGGTCGGCTCAGCCGTCGAGCCGTACGGCCGGGACACCGGTCGGCTCAGCCGTCGAGCCGTACGACCCGGACGGCCCCCGCGGGCAGCACCAGGCGGCCCGCGGCGCGTTCGCCCGTCAGCAGCTCGGTGCCGGCCGCGTCCAGCGGCACCTTGGCGTCCGACGAGGTGTGGTTGACCGCGAACAGGAAGGTGCCCGACTCACCGCTGCGGCGCACCACTTCGACATCGCGGGGCAGGTCGGCGCGCGGCGCGATCCGCGCGTCGTCGGACGCCCAGCCGATGAGGGCGTCCAGGCCCTGCGCGCCGAGGCGGGTGGAGACGTACCAGGCGGAGCCCTCGCCGAGGCGGTGGCGGGTGACGGCCGGGCGACCCACGGTGAGTCCGTCGGCGTACGTCCACACGGTCTCGGCGCCGCGCGGCACCACGAACTCGGTCCAGACGTCGCCGGTGAGTTCGGAGCCGTCGGGGCCGGTGATCCGGACCCGGTCGTCCTTCAGGAGCGGTGAGAACTCCTCGACGGTCAGGCCGAGCACGTCCCGCAGCGCACCGGGGTAGGCGCCCTCGTGCACGGCGTCGTGCTCGTCGACGATGCCGGAGAAGTACGAGACGACGAGGGTGCCGCCGTTCTCGACGTACTCCCTGAGGTTGTTCCCGGCGGCCTCGGTCATCAGGTAGAGGGCGGGAACGACGACAAGGGGGTAGGCCGACAAGTCGGCTTCCGGGTGGGCGAAGTCGACCGTGAGGTGACGGTCGTAGAGCGCCTCGTAGAACGCGTCGGCGCGCTCGCGCGGGTCGTGGTCCTCGCTGGGGCGCCAGTCGAGGGTCTGCGCCCACCAGGAGTGCCAGTCCCACAGCACGGCGGCGTCGGCGACGGTGCGGCTGCCCTTGACCGGGGTCAGCGACTCGATGGACGCGCCGAGTTCGACCACCTCGCGCCAGACCCGTGAGTCGGTGCCGGCGTGCGGCAGCATCGCCGAGTGGAACTTCTCGGCGCCGCGCCGGGACTGCCGCCACTGGAAGAACATGGCGCCCTCGGAGCCGCGCGCCACGTGCGCGAGGGAGTTGCGGGCCATCTGGCCCGGGGCCTTCGCGGGGTTGCGGGGCTGCCAGTTGACGCCGGACGTGGAGTGCTCGAGCAGCAGCCAGGGGGCGCCGCCCGCGACGGAGCGGGTGAGGTCGGCGGCCATCGCGAGGTTGACGTGGGTGCGGCGGCCGTCGGTGATCAGGTAGTGGTCGTTGCTGACGAGGTCGACCTCGCGGCCCCAGGCCCAGTAGTCGACGGAGTCGCACTGGCTGAGGGCGGTCATGAAGTTCGTGGTGACCGGGATGCCGGGGGCGAGGCGGTGCAGGATGTCCCGCTCGGCGACGAAGTTCTCGCGCATGGTCTCGTCGGCGAAGCGCTTGTAGTCCAGGGCCTGGGCCGGGTTGCCGACCGTGGGAGTCAGGCGCGGCGGGTTGATCTGCTCGAAGTCCGCGTAGCGCTGGCCCCAGAAGGCGGTGCCCCAGGCCTCGTTCACCGCGTCCACGGTCCCGTACGTGCGGGCCAGCCAGCGCCGGAAGTGGGCGGCGCAGGACGCGCAGTAGCAGGCCGAGACGGGGACGCCGTACTCGTTGTGGACGTGCCACATCGCGAGTGCGAGGTGGCCGGCGTACCGGGTGGCGAGTTCGGTGGTGATGCTCGCCGCGGCGGCGCGGTAGTCGCTGTTGCTGTGGCAGATGGCGCCGCGCGAGCCGAACTCGTAGCGGGTGCCGTCGGCGGCCACCGGCAGCGCCTCGGGGTGCTCGCGGTAGAACCAGGCGGGCGGCGCGACGGTCGGGGTGCCGAGGTCGGCACGGATGCCGTTCTCGTGCAGCAGGTCGAGCAGTCGGTCCAGCCAGCCGAAGTCGTGCGTGCCCCGAGCGGGTTCGAGCAGCGCCCAGGAGAAGATCCCGACGCTGACCATCGTGACACCCGCCTCGCGCATCAGCCGGACGTCCTCGTGCCAGACGTCTTCCGGCCACTGCTCAGGGTTGTAGTCCCCACCGAAGGCGAGCCTGGTGAGGCCCTTGGGTGTGGTCTCCGGCATGGATCTTCTCCCGTTTAATCGATCATTTGGGAACGTGCACACACTCGATCAGCGGCGCGAGCCCAACATAACCGCACAGCAACAACCATTGACAAGTGTCCGGGATGTTTCTCTACTGTGAACGCTCACAGAAGCATGGCACGGTCGCCGCAGCAGGCGGGGACCCAGGTCAGGGGAGAAAGATCCATGCCAAACACGAAGCTGCGTCGCCTCGTGGCCACCTCCATCGCCGTCACGCTCGGCGGCACCGCACTCGCCGCCTGCGGCTCGTCGGACGACAAGAGCTCGTCCGAATCGGGCCCGGCGTCCCTGACGTACTGGTCCTGGACTCCGGGCATGGACAAGGTGGCCGACCTCTGGAACAAGGGGCCGGGCAAGCAGCAGAAGATCACGGTCACGGTGAAGAAGCAGGCGTCGGGCGACACGCTGGTCACCAAGATCCTCACCGCGCACAAGGCGAAGAAGGCCCCGGACCTGGTCCAGGCCGAGTACCAGGCGCTGCCGACCCTGGTCAGCAATGACGCGCTCGCCGACATAGCCGCCGAGTCGAACGACGCGAAGAGCAAGTTCGCCGACGGTGTCTGGCAGCAGACGACCCTGGGCTCGGACGCCGTGTACGCGATCCCGCAGGACATCGGCCCGATGATGTTCTACTACCGCCAGGACCTCTTCAAGAAGTACGGCCTGACGGTTCCCACGACCTGGGAGCAGTTCGCCGAGACCGCCCGCGCGCTGAAGAAGAAGGCCCCGGACAAGGACCTGACCACCTTCTCCGCCAACGACTCCGGCCTCTTCGCGGGTCTCGCCCAGCAGGCGGGCGCCAAGTGGTGGACCGCCTCGGGCGACAAGTGGAACGTCGGCATCGACGACGCGGCGACGCAGAAGGTCGCCGACTTCTGGGGCGGCCTCGTCAAGGAGGGCGCGATCGACAACCAGCCGATGTACACGCCCTCCTGGAACAAGGCGCTGAACACCGGCAAGCAGATCGCCTGGGTCAGCGCGGTGTGGGCGCCGGGCACCCTCACCACGGCGGCCCCCGACACCAAGGGCAAGTGGGCGATGGCCCCGTTGCCGCAGTGGGACGGCAGCAAGGACGTCACCGGCAGCTGGGGCGGTTCCTCGACGGCCGTCACCACGGACTCGCAGCACAAGGCGGCCGCCGCGAGGTTCGCCACCTGGCTGAACACGGACCCGCAGGCGGTGGCCGCGCTGGCGAAGGAGGGCGGCATCTACCCGGCCGCCACCACCGCGCAGACCAGTGACGCCTTCTCCGAGCCGCCGGCGTTCTTCTCCAACCAGGCCGACTTCTACCCGAAGGCCGCGGAGATCGCCAAGACCACCGCGCCCTCCGCCTGGGGCCCGAACGTGAACGTCGCCTACACGACCTTCAAGGACGCCTTCGGCGCCGCCGCCAAGGACAAGTCGGACTTCGGCGGCGCCCTGAAGAAGATGCAGGACGACACGGTGGCCGACCTCAAGAAGCAGGGCTTCGGGGTCGCTCAGTGACGACGGCACGTCGGAAGTCGTACGGGGTCAAGGGGGCCCCGTACGCTTTCCTCCTCCCCGCGACGATCCTCTTCGCCCTCTTCTTCGCGCTGCCCATCGGCTACGCGCTCTGGCTGAGCCTGCACAAGGTGCAGGTCAAGGGCCTGGGCCTGGGCTCGGGCGCCCGCAACGAAGTCTGGGCGGGGCTGGAGAACTACAAGGACGCGCTCTCCGACTCCGAGCTGCTGAGCGGCGCGGTGCGCGTGGTGGGCTACGGCGCCATCGTGATCCCGGTGATGCTGGGCCTCGCGCTGCTGTTCGCGCTGATGCTCGACACGGACAAGGTGCGCCTGGCTCCCTTCACCCGGCTCGCGATCTTCCTGCCGTACGCCATTCCCGGCGTCGTCGCCGCGCTGCTGTGGGGCTTCCTGTACCTCCCCGACGTCAGCCCCTTCTACTTCGTCCTCGACAAGCTGGGGATGCCGCAGCCGAACCTGCTGGACGGCGGCCCGCTGTATCTCGCGCTGTCCAACATCGCGGTGTGGGGCGGCACCGGCTTCAACATGATCGTCATCTACACCTCGCTGCAGGCCATCCCGGCCGAGGTGTACGAGGCGGCGAAGCTGGACGGCGCCACGCCCCTGCAGATCGCGCTGAAGATCAAGATCCCGATGGTGGCGCCCTCGCTGGTGCTCACCTTCTTCTTCTCGATCATCGCGACGCTCCAGGTGTTCAGCGAGCCGACCACCCTCAAACCCCTCACCAACTCCGTCTCCACGACCTGGAGTCCGCTGATGAAGGTGTACCAGGACGCCTTCGGCAAGGGCGACATCTACTCGGCCGCCGCGGAGGCGGCGATCATCGCCGTCGTCACGCTCGTCCTGTCCTTCGGCTTCCTGCGGGCCGCGAACTCCCGTAACAAGCAGGAGGAAGCACGATGAGTTCTCTTGCCGTACGCAAGGCCGCACCGGCCGCGGGTACCACCCCCGGCACCGCCCAGGGCCCGCCCCTGCGCCGCCGTATCGCCTTCGTGCCCACCCTGACGCTGCTGCTCGGCGCGCTCTACTGCCTGCTGCCCGTCGCGTGGGTGCTGATCGCGGCCACCAAGTCGGGCCGTGAGCTGTTCTCGACCTTCACGTTCCTGCCGGGCTCCGGCTTCACGCAGAACGTCAAGGACCTCAACGCCTACCGCGACGGGATCTACTGGAAGTGGATGGGCAACTCCGCCCTCTACGCGGGCCTCGGGGCCCTCCTGTCGACGGCCGTCTCGGCGCTCAGCGGCTATGCCCTCGCGATCTACCGCTTCCGGGGCCGCGAAACCGTCTTCAGCGTCCTGATGGCGGGCGTGCTCATGCCGCCGGTGATCCTGGCGATCCCGCAGTACCTGCTGCTGGCGAAGGCGGACCTCACGGACTCGTACGCGTCCGTGCTGCTCCCCCTCATCCTCTCCCCGTACGGCGTCTACCTCGCCCGGATCTACTCCTCCGCGGCCGTGCCCGGTGACGTGGTCGAGGCCGGGCGCATGGACGGGGCGAGCGAGTGGCGGATCTTCACCCGGATCGCGCTGCCGATGATGGTGCCCGGACTGGTGACGGTGTTCCTGTTCCAGTTCGTCGCCGTGTGGAACAACTTCCTGCTGCCGTACATCATGCTCAGCGACGACGAGAAGTTCCCGATCACGCTGGGTCTGTTCACGCTGCTCGAACAGGGCTCCAACACTCCGGCGCTGTACACGCTGGTGATCACCGGCGCGCTGCTCGCGATCGTTCCGCTCATCGCTCTCTTCCTGGTCATCCAGCGTTTCTGGAGCCTCGATCTGCTCTCGGGAGCCGTAAAGTCGTGACCATGACCAACGCGGGGGGCAGGCGCAGACCGCCGACGATCCATGACGTCGCGCGCGAGGCCGGCGTGTCCCGGGGCACCGTGTCGCGAGTGCTCAACGGCGGGCACTACGTGAGCCCGGCGGCGCAGGAGGCGGTCAACGCCGCCATCCGCAGAACGGGCTACGTCGTGAACCGGCACGCCCGCTCGCTGATCACCGGCCGCTCCGACTCGATCGGGTTCCTGCTCACCGAACCGCAGGAGAGGTTCTTCGAGGACCCGAACTTCAACGTCCTGCTGCGCGGCTGCACCCAGGCGCTGGCCGCGCACGACATTCCGCTCCTGCTGATGCTCGCGGGCACCGAGGACGAACGGCGGCGCATAACGCGGTACATCACCGCCGGCCACGTCGACGGAGTGCTGCTGGTCTCCAGCCACTCGGGCGACCCGGTCGCCGAGCAGCTGCGTGAGGCGGGCGTGCCGCTGGTCGCCTGCGGCAAGCCCATCGGGCTCGGCTCCAAGGTGAGTTACGTCGCCGCCGACGACCGCGACGGTGCCCGGGACATGGTCAAGCACCTGGTCTCCCTGGGCCGTCGCCGCATCGGCATGGTCACGGGTCCGCTCGACACCCCGGGCGGTGTCGAGCGGCTCGCGGGCTACCGGGAGGTGCTCGCCGAGGCGGGCATCGAGGCCGACGACCGCCTCGTCGCCTCCGGTGACTACAGCCGGGCCAGCGGTGAGGCGGGCGCCGAGCAGCTCCTCGAGCGTGCCCCGGACATGGACGCCGTCTTCGTCGCCTCCGACCTGATGGCACAAGGCGCACTCGCCGCTCTGCACAAGGCGGGCCGCCGCGTCCCGGAGGACGTCGCGGTCGGCGGCTTCGACGACTCCTCCGCCGCGATCTCGGCGAACCCCGCCCTCACCACCATCCGGCAGCCGTACGACCGCATCAGCGCCGAGATGGTCCGCGTCCTACTCGCGCAGATCGGGGGCGAGGAGCCGGCGGCGGTGATCCTGCCGACGGAACTGGTACGACGCGACTCGACCTGAGCCGCACCCTCGACGACGGGGGGGGCCGGGACCGGTCAGGATTCGAGAAGCCTCCCGGCCCTCCCCCGCCCTACCGTGAAAGCACCGCACCACACCACGGAGGAGTCACCATGACCGCAGGGCTGAAGACCATCATCTACCCCGTCAAGGACCTCGCACGGGCGAAGGCCCTGTTCGGCGCGTTGCTCGGCACAGAGCCCTACGCGGACACCGCGTACTACGTCGGATTCAAGGACTCCGGGCAGGACGTCGGCCTCGACCCCAACGGTCACGCCAAGGGGATGACCGGACCGGTCCCTTACTGGCACGTCGACGACATCCGGGCGACGCTGGCGGCCCTGCTGGAAGCCGGGGCCGAGACGCTCCAGGACGTCCAGGATGTGGGCGGCGGCAGGCTGATCGCCTCGGTCAAGGACACGGACGGGAACCTCGTGGGGCTCCTCCAGGACGGCTCCGGCGCGTAGCCCCGCCGGGTTGTTGCAACCTCACTAGTTGCACACTCAATAAAACCCCGGACCTCTGTTACCGTGCATGTATGGCAGTGAACACGGCGAGCGACGCCCTGCTCGAGGACCGGTGGCGGGACATCCTCTCGGTGCACGCGCGCACGATGTGCGAGATCGACCGCGCGCTGCACCCGCACGGTCTCGGCGCCAGCGACTTCGAGGTGCTGGACATCCTGGTCTCGAGCGAACTCGCGCACGAGGGCGAGCACTGCCGGGTGCAGAACATCGCCGACCGTGTCCATCTGAGCCAGAGCGCCCTGTCCCGCCTGATCGGGCGGCTGGAGAAGGACGGCCTGGTGGAACGCACCGTCTGTCTGGAGGACCGGCGCGGGGTGTGGGTCGCGCTCACCCGCAAGGGACGCGACCTGCACACCGAGGTACGCCCCCTGCAACGCGCCGTGCTGGCCAGCATGCTGAACGCCTAGTCTCTACACCACGAACTCCGCCCCGTCCGGCAGCACTTCGACCCCCGCCGCGCTCACCCGCGCACGGGCGTCCGAGTCCGGGTCGAGCAGCGGGTTCGTGTTGTTGAGGTGCGTGTAGATCCGCCGGGGGCCGGAGTGACGAGCGAGGGCCACGAGGCTGCCGCGTGCGCCCGCCACCGGAAGGTGCCCCATCGCGGCCTGCCGCCCGCCCCGCGAGCGTACGGCCGTGCCCATCTCGTCGGGCGCGTAGAACGTGCCGTCGAGCAGTGCGCAGTCCGCCGAGGCGAGCAGGTCGTCCAGCTCCGGGGTCCAGGCGCCCAGACAGGGCGCGTACAGGAGCACTCCGCCGCCTGCCAGGTCCTCGATCCGGTACGCGGTCACCCAGCGGTCGTCCGGGTGGGGGCCGGCGACGTACTTCGGGGCCTTGGGACCGACGGGGTGCGCGGTGACGACCAGACCGCCGGACAGTACGAACCCGCCCTCGGTCAGGCTGTCCGCCCACTCCCAGGGGGCGTAGCGGTCGAGCAGGTCACGCAGGGGGGCCAGGGTGGCGAGGACGGGCGGCGCGGCGTAGACCTTGAGCCCGGCGCCGCCGCGCAGCACGGTCAGCCCGGCGACGTGGTCGGCCTCCGCGTCGGTCAGGAGCACGCCCCGTACGGGTGTGTCCCGTGGCCCCGGTCCGGGCGCGAGCGCGGGGGTGGTGGTCAGCTGCGTACGGATGTCGGGCGAGGCGTTGAGCAGCCACCAGTCGCGGGAGTTGCCGCTCAGGGCGACGGACTCCTGGGTCCGCGCGGGCAGTTTTCCGTCGCGGGCGGCCGCGCAGAGCGCGCACGCGCAGTTCCACTGTGGGAAGCCGCCACCGGCGGCCGTACCCAGCAGGACGACTTTCAAGGGGACTCCCATCCCTGCGCATCGAACCGTACCCGGGGGATCTTCCCCACTCGGCGGCCAGAACTACGCGGCGGCCGGGGGCAGTTCGGGACGATCTTCGCCGGGGCGCCGGTCCGCGGGGCGCGCGGGCGGGATAGGTGTCGAGGGGAAGTTCCGCGGCCCGGTCCACAGCGCGGGGACCGCGTCGCCACGGCGGCACAACTCGAAGGCGATCGTCTCGTAGTTGACCCGCCAGCCGTGGAAGTGCGGCCACGCCTGTTCGGCCGTCCGCTCGGCGGGGAAACCGGCCGCCTCCAGCATCGCGACGGCCGCGTCGAACTCCAGGTAGGTGAGCTGGATCGGGGTATCGGGCGCGGGGTCGGTGTCGTACGGGAAACGCAGGGAGCGGGCGATGTCGCGCAGTGCGGTGAAGCCGGCGCGCAGCATCAGGCGGGCCTCCGGCGGGGCGCTGCTCGGGGCGAGAGCGAGCTGCATGGCGGCCGCGTCCATGACGGCGACGAGGGCGACGATCCAGCTGCGGTAGGGCCGCGGTGAGCGGAACGCAAGCAGGACGGGGTACGTGGAGTGGCTCTCGCCGATGTCGGAGGCGAGCCGCTCCCAGGAGCGGTACAGCTCGGGCAGCGCGGTCTCGGTGTCGACCAGCCACTGCCGGGCGAGGATCTCAGGTCCCCAGGCGGGTTCGCCCGCGCGCGACTGGAGCAGGGTCACCTCCAGCTCGCGGCGGTTGTAGGCGGCGTACAGGGTGGGCAGGTAGGCGATCTGGAGGGCGATCACGACCGGTCCGGTGACGGCGGCGACGAAGTCCACCGCGGACAGGTGCAGTCGGTCGCCGCTGGCGAAGCCGAGCGTGAACAGGCTGGAGCCCGCCTCCCGGACCGATTGGGTCCAGGTCAGCGAGGAGATGGCGTGCAGCAGCAGCCCGAAGCCGATCAGGGCGCCGCCGAGCCAGCTCACGAGCGTGCCCATCAGCATGAGCGGGGCGAGCCAGGTCTGCGCGCGGTCGATGGCGCGGTAGCCGCCGCCGGGGGCGGCGAGGCGCAGCAGGAAGCGCAGGGAGCGCCACCAACGGATCACCATCGAGGAGTACAGCCCGCGGGGCACGACGAGGATGCGCAGGATGCTGGCGAACACCAGCAGCAGGAGCAGGCCGCCGGCCACGCCCGAGATCCATTTCATGCGGTCATTCTCACGTCGACGCGGACGCCTTCAGCACAACGGATCTCGTAGGGCGCGAACGGGGCCCGCGGCCCGCACGTCGAACGGTCAGGCCCGCGGCCGGACCAACAGGGTACGAACGCCCTCGGAGGTGAGGGTCAGGCCGTTCGGTGAACTCGGGTCGATGGTGAGCGACAGATCATCGGTCGGCCATTGGGAGGCGAGCGCGCCCAGCGGTACCAGACGGTAGCGGGAGACGAACGGCAGCAGTTCGGCCATCGCCGGCTCCGAGGTGAACACCGGCACCACCTGCTCCCCGCCCGGCTGCTCCAGCACGGGCAGCGCCACGGCGGCGGGGTCGCGCACGTCCTCCTCGCTCGCGTCGTCCGGCACGGGGACCAGCACCTCGCTGCCGGCCAGGGTGTCCAGCGCCAGCGGGTTCTCGGTGTTCTGCGCGAGTGCCTTCAGCGCCTCCTGGGCGGGTGTCGTGGCCGTCGGCAGGTAGTGAGGGTTGTTCAAGGGTGTGTCCATTGGCAGATCCCAGGTAGTGACGGACAGGCCGCCCGGGGCGGGACTCGCCCCGGGCGCGGCTCCTGTCGCGCGTACCCACTCGCGGCCGGGGCATTCCCCGCCCCTGCCCGCCGGTGCTCACGAGATCGAGAGACCGAGGGATCGGGAGATCAGGAGATCAGCGGGATGTCGTCCGACGGCAGCCCGAGGCGGTCGCGGCCGACACGGCGGGCCAGCGGTTCGGCCATCGTGGGGCCGAGGTGCGACCAGATCGTGGCGGCGTCCCGGAAGTAGCGCTGCATCCGTGCGCCGTCGCGGGCGTGCCGGGAGCCCGCCGTGCGGAACAGGATGCCCTGGAGCGCGTCCCAGGCCAGGCGCCCGGCGGTGACGAAGACCAGCGCGAGCCGGTTGTCGACGGCGGTCGTGAAGGCAGCCCGGCCCGACACGTTGTCGCAGCAGGCCTCCATCCAGTCGTCGGCGGTTGCCCGCAGCGCCGCGTCCGCCGTACGGATCGCGGCCAGCGCCTCCCCCAGGTGGCGCTGGTAGTCGTGGAGGTCGGCGCGGGTGCGGCCGGGGTCCATGACGAGCGGGCGTTCGGCGATGATCCGGGCGTACTCGTCGGCGGCCGCGTACGCGGTGCCGATCATGAGCGCGGCCAGCTCGCCGTGGAAGAAGCTCGCCGCGCGCCCCGCGTACATGGGATGGCCGTGCAGCTTCGAGCCGAGGGAGCCGCCCTCGACCGGCAGGTCGAGCAGGCTCGCCTCCCGGGTGAAGTGCTCGGGGATACGGGCCTCGTCGAAGCGGATGCTGTGGGAACCGCTGCCGCGCAGGCCGAGGACGCCCTGCCAGTCGTCGAGCAGCGTCCAGGCGGAGCGCGGCGCCACGAACAGCACGAGCGGCCCCGGCGGGTCGTCCGGCATCTCGGGGGCGCGCAGGGTCTGGCCGACGTAGTGGGTGGAGTACGGGGAGCCGGAGGAATAGGACCAGGTGCCGTCGAGGACCACATGGCCGTCGCCGTCGGGCCGCGCCACCCCGACGGGGGTCGCGGTGGAGGCGGCCCGGAAGTCGCCCTCGTCTCCGAAGAGTTCGTCCTGTGTCCTCTCCTCGAAGACCGAGGCGACCTGGAGGACATGGGCGGCGGTGAGCGACAGGGCCCAGCCGGTGGAGGGGCAGCCACGCGCGACCTCGGTCACGACCCGGTAGAAGGTCGGCAGGCCGAAGGCGTACCCGCCGTACCTGCGCGGCTGCAGCATCCGGTAGAAACCGGCGCGCAGGAAGTCCTCGTGGGTGTCCTTGGGGTAGATCGTCAGCCGCTCGGTCTCCGGCTGCCGTTCGAGCAGCGCGGGCCGCATCGCCACGGCCCGCTCGATCACTTCACGTTCGGTGAGTTCCGGTTCGGGAACGGCGATCACGGGGCCTCCTGGCGAGCGGGACTGTCCATACGTGTGGCGCTACCAATGATTGAACACGCAGATCCGCCACGGTGTACCGCCGGATAACGCCAAGTACGAGAATCCGTACGCCGGTCGATGCGTCGGCACGCCCGCACGGGGGCGCGAATAGAGCGCCTTCCTCACCCGTCGGTCAAGGCTTCGAGGCGATGGCCATGGTGAAAACGAACCAGTGATGGTGACCGGGGCCCACGCGCCCCGCGGGCCCCGCCGCCTACCGTGGGCGCATGCCGATGCAACCCTGGTTTCCCGACGCCAAGCTGGGCGTCTTCATCCACTACGGTGTCTACGCCGTGGGCGGAGCGGCCGAGTCCTGGTCGTTCTACACGGGCGAGATGACCCACGAGCAGTACATGAAACAGCTCGAGGGCTTCACCGCGTCGAAGTACGATCCGGACGCCTGGGCCGAGCTGTTCGCCCGCATCGGCGCCCGGTACGCGGTCCTCACCACCAAGCACCACGACGGCGTCGCCCTTTGGGAAACCGGCCACCGCAATCTCGACGTCGTCCGGGACACCCCGGCCGGCCGGGACCTGGTCACGGGTTTCGTCGACGCGCTGCGCGAGCGGGGGCTGAAGGTCGGGCTCTACTACTCGCACTCCGACTGGAACCACCCCGACTACCCCAGCATCCGGCACGTGAGGCCGGGCGAACCGCCGAGTCCCTACTCGCACGCCGAGCCCGGCAAGGAGGACCCGGCCGCCTGGGAGCGCTACCTCGCCTACCGCGACGGCCAGGTCGGCGAGTTGATGGACCGATTCCGCCCCGACCTGCTCTGGTTCGACGGCGAGTGGGAGCGCACCGAGGAGCAGTGGCGGATGGACGAGCTCGCCGAGCTGATCCTCACGCGCAATCCCGACGCCGTCCTCAACGCGCGGATGCTCAGCCACGGCGACTACGCCACCCCTGAGCAGGGCACCCCGCTGCAGGCCCCGGAGGGCCCGTGGGAGCTGTGCCTGACGATCAACGACTCGTGGAGCTACCGGCCGCAGGACCTCGACTTCAAGTCGGTGCGCCAGCTGGTGCGCTACTTCACCGAGACGATCGGCATGGGCGGCAATCTGCTGCTCGGCGCCGGGCCCCGCGAGGACGGGACCATCCCCGAGGAGCAGATCGAACGCCTGGAGGGGCTCGGCGCCTGGATCGGACGGCACACGGACGCGGTGTACGGGACGGTCGCCGGGCTGCCCGCCGGGCACCACTACGGTCCCAGCACCCTCTCCGCCGACCGGCGCACGCTGTACCTGGTCTGCTTCGACGCCCCCCGTGACAACGTCTCGCTGCGCGGTCTGCGCAACGAGGTCAAGCGCGTCAGGGTCCTGGGCACCGGCACCGAACTGGGCCACCACGTCACCGGCGGCCTCGACGCCGTCCCCGGTGTGACCTGGATCGACGCGCCCGCCGCGGCCGACCTCGACGAGTACGCCACCGTCCTCGCCGTCGAGCTGGAGGGCGAGCTGGACCTCTACCGGGGCACCGGCCGCGACTGACGGAGTGACCGCGTCAAGGGAGTGCGGCGGCAGAACGGGGCGAGCAGCGGTAGAGGCGTGACGTCGGGAGCGGTACGCGTGCGCAATGGGCGCGCACCCATGCGGCGTTGGTCCGGCCCGGGACGGTCACCGCGCCGCCGAGGACGACGTAGCGCAGTCGGCCGGTGGCGACGAGGTGACGGAACTGGGCGCCCGTGGGCGTGGGCGCGGCCCCGGTGAATCCGCCCATGGGAAGCACCTTGGCGCCCGCGTAGAGGATGTACGCGGCGGCGGACCGCCAACTGGTCGTCGCGAAGAGGTAGGTGGCTCCGTCCTGGTGGGCCCGGGTGTAGGCCAGGAGCCGCTGCTGGTCCTCGTCGAGTCCGTCGGCGGACTTGGGGGTCCTGCCGCCCGCGTTCCGGGCGGCGGGCGGTGCCGAGAAGGTCCGTTGCCGCGCGTTGTGGTGGTGCCATGTGGACACCGGCCCGGCGGAGCCCATGCCGGAGTGCCCGTACGCGGGGTCCAGGACCGAGGCGGCCCAGGCCGCGGAGGGCCCCAGCATCGCCGCGACGGCCAGGCCGAGACCCAGTACCGCGGTGCGCCGTCGCGCCCCTTCAGCAAACTCGGTACGGGACAGTGCCAGCAGCGCCAGCGCGCCCGCTCCGAGGATGATCGCGGCCGGGGCCAGCCACGGCAGGAACGTCGGGTACTGCCCCGCGATCACCGCTGACCAGGTCACCGTGGTCACCACCGCGACGGGCAGCGCCCACGTCCGTGCCCCGCTCCCCTTGCGCCAGGCACGCCAGAACTGCACGGTCCCGGCGCCGAACAGCGCGGCCAGCGGTACGGCCACGACACCCATGTAATACGTATGGCCGCCGACCGCTCCGGCGCTGAAGACCAGGAAGTACGTGGCCAGCCAGGCCCCCCAGAGCAGGAAGCCCGCCCGCAGCGGGTCCGTGCGCGGCCTGCCGCGCAGCCACACCGGGCCGCACACCGCGGCGAGGGCGGCCGCCGGGTACAGCCAGCCGACCTGCGAGGCCAGCGACGGGCCGACCATCTTGGCCCACTGCGTGGCGGCGTGTGCGTGCCCGGGCTCCGTGGGGGCGGTGCCCGCCATGGTCTGTGCCGCCACGCTTCCGGTGTCCTTGGCGTCGATGCCGAGGCTGGAGAAACGGGTGAGGAAGTTGTATCCGACGACCTGGCTGACGGCCGAGTTGTTCGTCGTACCGTCCACGTACGGACGGTCCTTGGCCGGGGTCAGCGTCACCAGCAGCACCCACGAGGCCGAGACCGCCAGACACACCGCGCCGGCGGCGGCCAGGTGGGCCAGGCGGCGGCGCAGCACCGCTGGCGCCGAGACCACGTACAGCAGGCCGAGCGCCGGGAGTACCGCCCAGGCCTCCAGCATCTTGGCCTGGAAGCCGAGGCCGACCCACATCCCCGCCGCGAGCAGCGGGCGCAGCCGGGCCTCGCGGGCCGCGCGCAGCGTGGCGTCGGCGGCCAGCAGGACGAGCAGGGTGAACGCGGGATCCTCGGCCTGCGTGCGGAAGAGCCCCGCGACCGCCGGGGTGAGCGCGAACGCGCCCGCCGCGAGCAGGCCCGCGCTCTCCCCGGCCCAGCGGCGTACAGCGCGGTACAGGACGGCGACGCTGAGCACGCCCTCGATGACCTGGGGCAGGGTGAGCGCCCACGGATGGAATCCGAAGATCCGCGCGGACAGCGCCTGGGGCCACAGGAAGCCGGGCAGTTTGTCGATCGTGATCGAGTTGCCGGGGTCGAAGGAGCCGAACAGGAAACCCTGCCAGCTCTCGGACATGCTGCGCGCGGTCTGCGCGTAGAACGCGTGGTAGCCACTGTGCTGGATGTCCCAGGTGAACAGCAGGGCCGCCACCGCGAGGATCGCCAGCAGCGCGGGTCTGGCGTGGGCCGGGCCCCCCACCGGACTGCGGCCGGACGTCCCGGGACGGGCTAGCAGCCGCCCGCCCGTCCGCTGGGCCGACGCGATGATCGCTGCGGTGGTGCTGACCATGGACGTACCTTCCCGGTGTGCTCGCCGTTCGCTCAGAGAGAGGGCGGAACGGCCCACCGGGATGCCTGGGGGCGGTGGCTGTTCAGGTGACGTTCAGGTCGGGGGGACGGACGCCGCGGCTCACACCGTGGGGCGCGGCCGGTGCGCTGCCGAAGTCAGCTCGTCTCCGCCGCGCGGCAGGATCCGCAGGTGATGTGGCGGGCCGGCTTCTCGTGGATGGCCCGGCCGGTTCCGGTGATGTCCTGGGTCGGCGGGTGGCTTTCGTGCACATGCGTGCGACACAGCGCCGCGCCGCAGCGGATGCATACGGCGACCGCGGGACCGGGGGTGCCGGGGCAGTCGTAACAGTTCATGTCCTCACCTCGTTCTTTGGTGAGGGCCCTGTGGGGGGCTCCGCGATCCATCCTCCATCATCCTTGCGGACATCGCCTGGCCAGAGAACCCGGCCACGAGCCGTCCGGTCCCCGGTGTGCCCGTGCTCAGGTCGTGGGGTCGAACCACGTGGGCGCGTCCGACAGGGCCTGCTTGATCCGGAACATCCCGAACTCGTTCAGCTCGGGCAACGCGTCGACGGCGAACCAGCCGACGTCCAGCGACTCGTCGTCGTTGACCCTCGCCTCGCCGCCGACGGCCCGGCACCGGAACGTGGTGTCCATGTACTGGCAGGTGTCGCCGTTCTCGTAGGTGACCGGCTCCAGGGCCTGGACCAGCACCACGCGCTCGACGACGCAGCGCACGTTGGTCTCCTCGAACACCTCGCGCACGGCGCAGGCCGCGGGCTGCTCGCCCGGGTCCGGAATGCCGCCGATGATCGACCACTTCCGGGTGTCGGTGCGCCGGCCCAGGAGCACTCTGCCCTCGTCGTCGAAGACGATGGCGGTGACTCCGGGGAGCCAGAGCAGCTGGTGGCCGGCCGAGGCCCGGATGGTGCGGATGAAGTCAGGGGTAGCCATGGACCGACCCTAACGGCCGGATTCCGTCATCCGGCCGAGGTCACGCGAGATCGCCCGGAACGGCGCCGTTCCGGCGCCCGCGGACCATCGTCGTACCCGCCCAGCCGAGACCGCCCACCGCGACCGCCACCAGCAACATCTCCGGCAGGATGCCGAGCCGCGTGGCGGGGGTCTCGGAGGAGCGCAGCGGCACCTTCTGGACCAGCGAGTCCGCCACGAACATCCCGGTCCGCTGGGTGATCCTCCCGTCCGGCATGATCACGGCGCTGACGCCGCTGGTCACCGGCACCGTGACGGTACGGCTGTGCTCGACGGCGCGGACGCGGGACATGGCGAGCTGCTGATAGGTCATCTCGCTGCGGTCGAAGGTCGCGTTGTTGCTCGGCACCGAGATCAGCTGCGCGCCGTCGGTCACGGTGCTGCGCACGGCCCAGTCGAAGGCGGCCTCGTAGCAGGTGACCAGTCCGACCCGGGAGCCGTCCATGGTGAACACGCCCGGCTTGTGGCCCCGGCTGAAGTCCTGGCGGACCATCGAGGTCCAGTTCTTGTTGATGGCGCCGAGCAGTGAACGCAGCGGAAGGTACTCGCCGAAGGGCTGGACCTGTCGCTTGTCGTACGTGTCGAGGGGACCCTTGACCGGGTCCCACAGGATCTGCTCGTTGTAGAGCTTGCCGTCGCGCTCGACGACGCCACCGACCGAGATGGGCGCGCCGATGGCCTTGGCGGCGTTGTCGATCACGAGGCGGGCGTCGGCGTTGGTGAAGGGGTCGACGTCGGAGGAGTTCTCCGGCCACAGCACGAAGTCGGGCCGGGCGACCTTGCCCGCCTTGACCTCGGCGGCCAGCCGCTCGGTCTCCCGTGCATGGTAGTCGAGCACGGCGCGCCGCTGGGAGTTGAAGTCGAGCCCCGCGCGCGGCACATTGCCCTGGATGACGGCGACGGTCGCCGTGCCGTTCTCGGCCTTGTCACTCACCAGCGACCGCGCCGCGAGCGCCCCGACGACGGGGACGGCCACGCTGAGCAGCGCCGCCGCGGCGGCCCCTCGGCGTACGACGCCGGTGCGCCGGCCCTCGACGACCTGACGAACGACCTCGTACAGCCCGAAGCCGCAGAGGACGACCGCGAAACCGAGCACCGGGGTGCCGCCCACCGCGGCCAGCGGGAGGAACATGCCGTCCGCCTGGCCGAAGGCGATCTTGCCCCAGGGGAAGCCGCCGAACGGCGCACGCGCGCGTGCCGCCTCGCCCGCGATCCAGACCGCCGCCGCCCACAGCGGCCAGCCGGGCAGCCGGGAGACGAGGGTGATGCCCGCGCCGACGAGCGCCACGTACACCGCTTCCACGGCGGCGAGTGCCAGCCACGGGCCGGGGCCGACCTCGACACCGGTCCACACGAGCAGCGGCAGCAGGAAGCCGAGGCCGAACAGATAGCCGAGCCCGAGGCCCGCCTTCCAGGAGCGACCGCGCAGAAGCCAACCGAAGACCGCGAAGGCCGGCAGGGCCAGCCACGAGACGGTGCGCGGCGGGAAACTGACGTAGAGCAGCACTCCGGAGAGCGCCGCGGCGGCGGCCGGAGCGTATCGCCGAGCCAGTCTGGCCCCGCGGGATGCGGGCGCGGCCTGGGGTTCGAGCTGATCCGGCTCGTCTACGGAAGTTGCGGTGGCGGTCACCCGGGGAGTGTACGGCGCGTGACCTGGGCGCCGACAGCACGGTCCGCACCATGAACGTCCCGGCGCCCGGGGGTGGTCCGCACGCTCCGCAGACCGTCGCATGCCTGCCCGATGCACCGTTCCTGCGCAACTCATCCACAAACCGGCGCATCAGCCGTTACGGTGTGCCCAGCCTCTGACGTGCGGCCGGATGCGGCCGTGGCGGTCGGGGCCCGGCACGGGTCGGGGGGCGACGGGGTGGGGTCCACGGGGATGAGGTCCGCGGCCGGTTCGGCGGCCGAAGGCGAGAGACGAAACGTTTCGGACGCCATGGGTGTGATCGTGCTCGGGGCCTGCGCGGCGTGGGCCCTGATCACGGCGACGGCGCACGACGGGCGGCCCGAGGGGGTGCTCCTGGCCGTGCTCGCCGTGGCCGCCGGGTACGCCTCGGGCCGGATCCTCGGCGCACTCCTGCCGGTCGCGGCGCCGTGTGCCGGGGCTCTCGCCGGACTGGGCCTCGCGCTCACCGCCGCGCACACCACCCCGGGCCCGCAGGTCACGACGCCACTCGGGCACGGCGGTGCCACAGCCGCGCTGCTCGCGCTGTCCACCGGTGCGGCGTGCTGCGCGGCCTGGGCGGCCCGCAGGCCGGCGCAGCGGCTCGCGCTGAGTCTGCTCGCCGTCGGGATCGTGGTGAGCGCGGCGGTGCTCGGCTCGACCACCGGATGCGCCGCCGGCGCCGGAGTGCTGCTGTGCTCGCTCGCCGCCGACCGCATGCGCCGCCGCGCCCTCGGGCTCGGGGGTCTCGCACTCGCCACGGCGCTGGTGACGGGCGCGACCTGGGCGGTCGCGGAGAACGCGCTTCCGGACGGTCTGACCGCCGCCCTGGAGGGCCAGCTCACCGAGCACCGGGTCCTGCTCTGGCGCGACGCGCTCCACCTGACCGGACACCATCCCGCCTTCGGCGTGGGGCCCGGGCGGTACGGGGAACTCAGTCCGACGGTCACGCAGTCGCTGCTGCCCGACGGCAAGCCCCACTCGGCACCGTGGCAGCAGGCGGCCGAGCAGGGTCTGGTCGGAGTCGCGCTGCTCGCCGCGGTCTTCTGCTGGGTCCTCTATGCGCTGTGGCGTTCGCCGCGGTCCACGACGATCGCGCTGACGGCGGGCGCGGCCCTCACGGCGCTGGCCGTGATCGCCTCGCTGGGCAACGCGCTGAGCTTCACCACTGTGACGGCGGGTGCGGGGCTGCTCGCGGGGCTCGCGACGGCACGGCCCCTGGCCGACGAGGACCTGGAGAGCGTCCTGGACGCGGAAGACCAGACCCCGAGGAACCTGCTGGAGCCGTGAACTGCGCGACGGTCAGATGACCGCGCCGGGCGTGGCCGGCCGCAGCCGGTCCCGGATGATCCGGACCATCGCCTCCGCGTTGTCCACCGTGATGGTGAACGTGTGTCCGTCACCGAGCTGGAGCACCACGCCCTCGCCGCGCCGGACGATGACCGCGGTGCCCTTGTCGGGACGCCAGCGGTAGCCCCAGCCGCCCCACTGCCGCGGGGTGACCCGGGGGGCGAAGTCGGCGCCGACGACGCTCGAGAGCGGAATACGTCGGCGGGGCAGACCGATGTGGCCGCAGCGCACTTCGAGGCAGTCCTTGTCGACCTTCACGGCGACATGCACAAAAGCGAGGGTGCCGAACATGATGAGCAGTCCCGCCGCGATGCACCCGACGACGGACATGGCCAGTGCCGCGACACCCGACGTCCACGTCGAGTCGACGGCCAGTTCGACACCCAGCGCGATGCAAGCGGCCCCGCCTATGGCGGGCAGCCACTGGACGCGATTGGTCGCACTCCCGGTCCAGACATCGGGGTGCGAGAAGTTTTCGCGGTGGAGGTGGTACCTCATGTTCAAGAGACTACTCAGGTTCCGCACCGCGGGCACCGGGTCGCGGAGAGTCACTGCTCCGGGTGGACGCGCCGCGCACGCGGGGCGTTCAGGCGGTGACGGACGGTCGCCTTTCGGAGGCCTCCGCCCGGCGGCACGGTCAGCGGACGGGGCTGACCGCCTGAAGAAGGCGGCCTTCCTCGTACGCCAGCGCGGTCGCCGACAGGCCGCCCTCGCTGCCGCTGAGGAGCACGGTGAGGGAGCCCTCGGCGGGGGCCGCCGGGTCCGGACGCTCGCCGATCCTGCGCAGTGCCTGCGCGGCGACGGCCCCGGCGGAGCCATGCAGCGCGAGCGGCGGGAGGCCGGGCTGCTGCACGGCCGTACGGATGCGTTCGGCGACCAGCTCGTAATGGGTGCAGCCAAGGACTACGGCCCTTACCTCGCGGGGGGTGCGCTCGGCCGCCGCGGCGATCGCGGCGTCGATGCCCTCCTGGTCACCGTGCTCCACGGCGTCGGCCAGCCCGGGGCAGGCCACTTCGGTCACGGACACTCCCCCGGCGAACTCGCCGATGAGCCCGCGCTGATAGGGGCTGCCGGTGGTGGAGGGCGTGGCCCAGATCGCGACGGGTCCCCCACCGGCCGCGGCCGGCTTGATCGCCGGGACGGTGCCGATGACGGGCACCTCCGGCTCCAGACGGGCGCGCAGCGCCGGAAGGGCGCGTACGGAGGCGGTGTTGCAGGCGACGATCAGGGCCTGGGGACGGTACTGCGCGGCGGCCTCGGCGACGGCGAGCGCGCGGGCGGTCACGTCCTCGGGCGTACGCGGTCCCCAGGGCATGCTGCCGGGGTCCGAGGAGAGCACGATATCGGCGTCGGGCCGCAGTCGACGCACCACGGCGGCAGCGGCGAGCAGTCCGATTCCGGAGTCCATGAGCGCGATCTTCACCCGGTCACCATAGACGATCCGCCCCGGCGGCCCCCCGGGGTGGGGCAGACTGCGACGGGTGAGTGCCGTCGCGTGGACCGCCGTGGGATCACTGGCCGCCTGGCTGTGGCTGCTGCTCGGCCAGGGCTTCTTCTGGCGTACGGATCTGCGGCTGCCGCCGCGTCGGGAACCGGACGACTGGCCGTCCGTCTGCGTCGTCGTACCGGCACGCGACGAGGCCGCCGTACTGCCCGAGAGCCTGCCCTCGCTGCTCGCCCAGGACTATCCGGGGCGCGCCGAGATCTTCCTCGTCGACGACGGCAGCTCGGACGGCACCGGGGAGCTGGCCCGTGAGCTCGCCCGTACGCACGGCGGGCTGCCGCTCACCGTCGGCTCGCCCGGGGAGCCGCCCGCGGGCTGGACCGGAAAACTCTGGGCCGTGCGTCACGGTATCGGCCTGGCACACGCGCGTGGCCCCGAATACCTGCTGCTGACGGACGCGGACATCGCGCACGCGCCGGACAGCCTGCGGACGCTGGTCGCCGCGGCGCGCACCGGCGGCTTCGACCTGGTCTCGCAGATGGCCCGGCTGCGGGTGGAGAGCGTGTGGGAGCGGCTCGTCGTCCCCGCCTTCGTCTACTTCTTCGCACAGCTCTATCCCTTCCGGTGGATCGCGGTGAAGGACTCGCGGACGGCGGCCGCGGCGGGTGGCTGCGTACTGCTGCGCGCCGATGCCGCCGAGCGGGCGCGCATCCCGGACGCCATCCGGCACGCCGTCATCGACGACGTGGCGCTCGCGAGGGCGGTCAAGGGCAGCGGAGGTCACATCTGGCTGGGGCTGGCCGAGCGGGTCGACAGCGTGCGTCCCTATCCCCGGCTGCACGACCTGTGGCGCATGGTCTCGCGCAGCGCGTACGCCCAGCTGCGGCACAACCCGGTGCTGCTCCTCGGTACGGTCCTCGGCCTCGCCGTGGTGTACCTGGTGCCGCCGGCCGCCCTCTTCACGGGTCTCTTCTCCGGGCATTCGGGGATCGCGGCGGCCGGCGGGCTCGCGTGGCTGCTGATGACGGCGACGTATCTGCCGATGCTGCGCTACTACCGGCAGCCCGTGTGGCTCGCCGCGGCACTGCCGGTGACCGCGTTCCTGTACCTCCTCATGACGGTCGATTCCGCGGTGCAGCACTACAGGGGGCGCGGCGCGGCCTGGAAGGGCCGCACCTACGCGCGCCCGGACACCGCGCTCGACGAGCGCTGACCGGTCACTTCCCGCGAGTCATTTCCTGCGGGTCACTACCTGTGGGTCACTTCCTGCCGGGGGTCCAGTTCATGCCCCACCCGTAGACGCGGTCCACCGTGCGCTGCGGGCTCACGCCGCGCTCGGGGACGAGGTAGCGGGCTTCACGCTGGACGATCAGGTCGCCGCCGTTGTTGGTGATGAGGGCGAGGGCGCAGACCGTCGAGGGCACGGTGCACTCGTCGAGCGAGAAGTCGACGGGGGCGCCGTTCAGCGGTTGCAGGGTGACCGTGGCATGCAGGTCGGCGAACGAACGTGCCCCTTCGTAGATGGTGACGAAGATGAGGATGCGCCGGAAACTCTGCTTGTGGTCGAGGTTGACGGTGAGGTTCTCGCCGCTCGCCACGGCACCGGTGCGGTCGTCGCCGTCGAGGTGGATGTACGGCGGCTGGTGCAGCGCCCCGAAGGCGTTGCCGAGCGCCTGGACGACTCCCTTGCGGCCGTCGGACAGTTCGTACAGGGCGCAGAGGTCGAGGTCGAGGTCCCTGTGCGCCGCGACGGCCCGGCCCCGCTTGCTGCCCCACCCCGAGAACTGCTTGCGCACCTCCCAGTTGAGGTTGACACGCATGGCGCCGGACGTGCCGCCCTGTTTGGTCAGTGAGACCGAGGGCGCCTCCTTGGTGAGCGTGACCTTGGAGAGGCGGACCGGGGCCCCGGTCCGGGCGGGCGGCGGAGCCATGGCGGGGGGCGAGACGGTGACCGGCGGTGCGGTGACGGGCGGTGCGACGGGCGGGGACATGTTCACCGGCGGCGGACCGGCCACCCGTGTACCGGGCGCGGGCGGCATGGCGGCGGGAGGTGTGGGGCCGGGCGGTGCGGGGGCAGGCGGTACGGGAGCGATCGGCGCGGCGGCGGTCGGTGCGGGGCGAGGCAGGGGCGGCGGCGCGTGCTGCGGCTCGTCCACCGTGATTCCGTAGTCCTTCGCCAGCCCTTCCAGTCCGCTGCTGTAGCCCTGTCCGACCGCGCGGAACTTCCAGGCACCCTGGCGCCGGTAGAACTCGCCGAGCACGAAGGCGGTCTCGACGGTCGCGTCCTTGCTGTCGAAGCGCGCGATCTCCGTGCCCTGCCCCGCGTCGAGCACACGGATGTACAGACCGGGCACCTGCCCGAAGGTGCCGCCGTCCGCGGAGGCGGCCAGCACCACGGTCTCGATCGCGCCCTCCACGCGCGCGAGGTCGACGAGCAGTGTGTCGGTCACCTGACCGCCGTCGCCCCGCTTGCCCTCGTGCCGCACGGCGCCGGAGGGGTGTGCCGGCTGGTTGTAGAACACGAAGTCGCCGTCGGAGCGGACCTTTCCGGAGACCAGCAACAGCGCGGAAGCATCCGCGTCGGGAACCCCGGGCCCCGAACGCCACCCCATTTCGACGCGCAACGCACGCGTCGGCACAGGAACATTCGAACCTTTAGGCATTGTCATGTCCGCCCCCATCACGTGTCACCGCGCCAGGCCGCGCCTCGGGCCGCACCTCGGGCCCTTTCCCGACCAACCTATTCCCCCAAGGCGGAGAACTCCCATGAGGTGCTCCGGAAGATCGCAGGAGGGGCCTCGAAGACTGCTGGCCAACCACCGGTAACCCCCTCGGAACTCGGCCTTTACACGATCTGAACCCTGTTTGACGCCCTTTTTTGCCGAGTTCGCTCGCATTGGGGATCCCGCGTCACTGCCGACACGGAAAACAACCCTCTTATCGGTCTCCCCAACCAGCACATCGTGGGCTTAACTTATGTGCCATGACCTCCCCCCGCTCCACCTATGGCGGCGGTTACTACTCCGCGCCGTCCTTCCCGGACACCCCGATCTACGACTCCCTGGTCGCTGAGCGGGGCACTCCCCAGATCGCCCCGATCCGGGTTCCCGCCGCCTACGACACGGGCAGCAGCTACCTTCCCGCACTCCCCTCGGCGCTTCCCGCCCTGCCCGCCGGACCTTCGCACCAGGCCCCCATGTACGGCGGCTACCCGCAGGCCCAACAGCCCGCACCGCTGCAGCAGGCCCCGGCGCCGTACATCCCGCAGCAGGCCGGCGCCCCGCGTGGCTACCCGGGACCCCAGCAGCAGCCGCAGCGCCCGATGGCGGCCGGCACCGGCTACGAGGCGATGCGCCCCGCGGCTCCCCGCCCCGCCCCGGCTCCGTACCAGGACCCGTACAACAACCAGCAGTACCGCGGGTACTGAGGGGCTGAGGTACGCGGGCACCGCGGCATCCGGACCGGAATGTCGGTACCCGCTGGCACCATGGAGTCATGGGGAATGCGGAGCTGCACTCGATCCATGTCCATCCGGTCAAGGCCTTCCGGGCTCTCTCGCCCCGGGAGGCCGTCGTGGAGCCCTGGGGGCTGGCCGGAGACCGACGCTGGGTACTGATCGACGACGGGGGAAAGGTCGTCACCCAGCGCCAGCAGCCACGGCTGGCACTGGCCGCCGCCGAGCTGCTGCCCGGCGGCGGCATACGCCTGTCCGCGCCCGGCCGTGAGCCGCTGACCGTCCTCGTGCCCCGGCCGGCCGGCACGACGCCGCTGGATCTCTTCGGCGACAAGGTGGAGGCGGTCCTCGCCGACGCGGACGCGCACGCCTGGTGCAGTGACTATCTGGGGACCGAGGTCCGTCTCCTGCACATGGACGACCCCGCCACACGCAGGCCGGTGGACCCGGACTACGCGCGCCCGGGCGAGACCGTCAGCTTCGCCGACGGCTATCCCCTGCTGGTCACCACGCTCGCCTCGCTGGACGCGCTCAACTCCTTGATCGCGCGGGGCGACCGTGCCGACGAGGGCCCCCTGCCGATGAACCGTTTCCGGCCGAACGTGGTGGTGGCGGGCACGACGGCATGGGCCGAGGACGGCTGGCGGCGGATCGCCATCGGCGAGGTCGACTTCCGGGTGCCCAGGATGTGCGGCCGCTGCGTCGTGACCACCACCGACCAGGACACCGCCCAGCGCGGCAAGGAGCCGCTGCGCACGCTCGGACGCCACCGCCGCTTCGGCTCCCAGCTCGTCTTCGGACAGAACCTGGTGCCGGAGTCCCGCGGCACGGTGCGGATCGGCGATCCGGTCACGGTCCTCGAATGACCCGCCCGCGGGAACCCGGGCCCCGGGCACGGTCGTTGAGTGTGTGAGAAGTTCATGAAAGACCCGTGCGAAGGGTGATGTCGCTCTCTCTTTCCCGGGGCTTGCATATGAACGGCTCCGCGGGGGGTTATCACGGAGGCGAAGGGGGGTGCGGGACGGTGCGAGCTATCGGCGGACTCTGGCGTTGGCGGCACAATCCGCTGCGCCGCACGACCGATCTGGTCGAGGCGTGGCTGGCCCTGCTGACCGTCCTGCTGATCCTCACCCTCGCGCCCCTGCTCGGCGCCCTCACCGGACTGACGGCCGAGGACGCCCTCCAACAGGCCGTCCGGGACCAGCACCTGGCCCGCCACGAAGTGACGGCCACCGTGGTCGGCAAGGCGGCCCGGGCCCCGCTGGACCCCGATCCCGAGGCCTCGTCGGCACAGGATCCGCACAGCCGTGTGCTCGCCGACTGGACCGCTCCGGACGGCACGGCGCATCACGGCAAGGTGATAGCCGCCCTCAAGTCACCGCACAAGGGCGACCACTTCACGCTCTGGACCGACGAGCACGGAGACATGGTCGCCCGCCCGCTGGACTCGGCCACCGCGACGACGCACGCCGTGCTGGCGGGCATCGGCGCGGCCCTGCTCACCGCCGGGCTCCTCGACAGCGGCAGACGTCTGTTCGTGTGGCGCATGGTCCTTCGCCGGTACGCCCGTTGGGATCAGGCCTGGGACAGGGCGGGTCCGGACTGGGGCAGGACGGGCACCGGCAGCTGACCGCCTTCCGGCTCCGGTCAACCCACCGTGCCCGCGCACGCTACGGTGGACCGACCGAATCGTTCGGCACCGCCGTGAGAAGCTGTCCTTGATCGCGACGGGGTTTCAGCACGGCCTCGCAGGACCCGCGTACGACGAGGTGGGGGCACTACAGCGCCATGGCACAGGGCACGGTCCAGGTGACGCACACCGGCACCTCGCGGTGGCGGCGCCGCACAGGAGAGTACGCATCGCTGGCCGCCGCCCTGGAGGCCGCGGCCGACGGGGACGTGCTCACCGTCGCACCCGGCACCTACCGGGAGAATCTCGTGGTCCAGCGCGCGGTGACGCTGCGCGGCCCGGAGGGCTCTCCCGGCTCCGTGCGCATCGCGCCGGTGGACGGCGTGCCGCTGACCGTGCGCGCCTCGGCCGTGGTCCAGGACCTGCATGTGGAGGGCCAGGACTCGGCGGCGCCCGCGCTGCTCGTCGAGGAGGGCACCCCGGAGCTCCTCGACGTGCGGATCGTCACGCGCTCCGCGGCCGGCATCGAGGTGCGCGGCGGCGCCCGTCCGACCGTGCGGCGCTGCACCGTCGACAATCCGGCCGGCGTCGGCATCGCCGTACTCGACGGCGGCGGTGGCGTGTTCGAGGAGTGCGAGGTCGTCGCGGCCGGACAGTCCGGCATCGCGGTCCGCGGCGGCGCGCATCCCCGTCTGGAGCGCTGCCGGGTGCACCACGCCTCCGGCGCGGGCCTGTCGGTGACCGGCGAGAACTCCTCGCTGGAGGCGGTCGGTTGCGAGGTGTACGAGGTCAAGGGCTCCGGTGTGCAGATCACCGCGCGCGCCGCGGCCCATCTCACCGACTGCGATGTGCACCGCACGATGTCGGACGGCGTCACCCTGGACACCGACGCCGTGCTCACCCTCGCCGACTGCCGCATCCACGACATCCCGGAGAACGCGGTGGACCTGCGTTCCCGCTCCGTCCTCACCCTGACCCGCACCACCGTCCGGCAGTTCGGGCGCAACGGCCTGTCGGTCTGGGACCCGGGCACACGCGTGGACGCCAACCAGTGCGAGATCTTCGACAGCACGGGCGACTACCCCGCGGTGTGGGTCAGCGACGGCGCGACCGCGGTGCTCGAGTCCTGCCGGGTGCACGACGTGCCCGACGCCCTGTTCGTCCTCGACCGCGGTTCACGCGTGGACGTCGTCGACAGCGACCTCTCCCAAGTGCGCAACACCGCCGTCTCGGTGAGCGACGGCGCGACGGCGCAGCTGGACGACTGCCGTATCCGCGACACCGCGACGGGCGCCTGGTTCCGTGACCACGGAAGCGGCGGCACCCTGTCCGGCTGCACGGTGGACGGCACCCAGACCGGCGTGATCGTCACCAAGGGCGCCGACCCCACCTTCGAGCGATGCACGGTCGACTCCCCCGCGGAGGCCGGTTTCTACGTGTCGGCGGGTGGCCGCGGCAGCTTCCACAACTGCCGGGTGACAGGCAGCGGGGGCTACGGCTTCCATGTCATCGACGGCTGCCGGGCGACACTGAAGAAGTGCCGTACGGAGCGCTGCGCGCGCGGGGGTTACGAGTTCGCCGACGGCGGCAACGCACCGGGCGGCGGCCCGGTCGTCGAGGACTGCACGAGCGACGAGAGCGCCGGAGTGCGCCCCCCGGCGCACGAGACGGCCGTACAGACGTCCAACCCGTCCACGAGCCTGCTCGGCGCGATCCCGGGCCAGCGCACCACCGAGCAGGAACCGCTCGTCACCGCGTCGGAGCCCGAGCCCGCGCAGCCGGCCCGCACCTCGAAGGTCGTCCTCGGCGAACTCGACGGGCTGGTGGGCCTGGACAGTGTCAAGCGCGAGGTGCGCGCCCTCACCGACATGATCGAGGTGGGCCGCCGCAGACAGCAGGCGGGCCTCAAGGCGGCCTCCGCCCGCCGTCACCTGGTCTTCACCGGCTCCCCCGGCACCGGAAAGACAACGGTCGCCCGGCTGTACGGCGAGATCCTGGCCTCGCTCGGTGTCCTGGAGCAGGGGCACCTGGTCGAGGTGTCCCGCGTCGACCTGGTGGGCGAGCACATCGGTTCCACGGCGATCCGCACCCAGGAGGCGTTCGACCGGGCGCGCGGCGGTGTCCTGTTCATCGACGAGGCGTACGCGCTGTCGCCGGAGGACTCGGGCCGCGACTTCGGCCGCGAGGCCATCGACACGCTCGTGAAGCTCATGGAGGACCACCGGGACGCCGTCGTCGTGATCGTCGCGGGCTACACGGCCGAGATGGAGCGCTTCCTCACCGTCAACCCCGGTGTGGCATCCCGGTTCTCACGGACCATCACCTTCAGCGACTACGTCCCCGAGGAACTGCTGCGGATCGTGGAGCAGCAGGCCGAGGAGCACGAGTACAGCCTGGCGCCCGGCGCGCCCGAGGCGCTGCTGAAGTACTTCACGGCCATCCCCAAGGGCCCGGCGTTCGGCAACGGCCGCACCGCGCGGCAGACCTTCGAGGCGATGGTCGAGCGGCACGCGGGGCGAGTCGCCCAGCTCGACGAGCCGAGCACGGACGACCTCACGCTGCTCTACCCCGAGGACCTGCCGGAGCTGCCCTGAGCCTCGCCCCGTGGACGGGCGGTCGCCCTCAGGTCGTGGCGTCGCCGTCGGGACGGGGGCCCGGTACCGCCTCCGGTCGCAGCCGCGCCAGCAGCCGTTCGCGTTCCTCGGCGAAGGCCGGGTCCGCCTGGTAGTCCCCGTGTCCGAGGATCGGCGCGGGCAGCGGATGCTCCTGGGTGCGTCCGTAGGCGAGCGGGTCCTTCAGGGGCGCGCGGTCGACCTGGGGACCGCAGTCGCCGGGCAGCCGTACGGGGCCGCCGATGGGGTCGGTGAGGCGGTACAGGTTGCGCCAGCAGTCGACCTCCCGGTGCAGGGAGGTGAGGGCGGCGGGGCCGAAGTGGGCCGGGAACCAGCGCCCGTAGAGCCGTTCCAGGGGTGAGCCGTAGGTGAGCAGCGCGACCCGTCTGCGTGCGGAGGGTTTCAGCTGCCAGGCCGCGGCGGCGGCCAGCACACTGCCCTGGGAGTGTCCGGAGAGCACCAGGCGCCCGCCGGTGGCGCGGGTCCAGGTGACCATCCGCCAGGTCAGGTCGGGCACGGCACGCTCGGCGTAGCAGGGCGGCGCGAAGGGATGGGCTGCGCGCGGCCAGAAGGTCCCGACGTCCCAGAGGATGCCGATGGTGCGGCGGGCCGCCGGGTCCTTGTAGGCGCGCCGCCCCGAGGTGACGAGAAGCAGGAAGCCGAGGCCGATCAGCCAGGACCCGAGCGCCTGCGCGGTTTCGGCGGCGCCCCGGACGAAGGCGTACGACCCTCGCGCGGCCTGCGCCGGGGCGTCACCGGTGGTCAGGACGCCCACCAGGGCTCCGGCACCGAGGAGCAGGGTCACGAACGAGATCACGCCCACCATGAGGGGCACCCGGTCGGTGAGGGCGGCCATCGCGCGGGTGCTCGCGATACGGCCGGTACGAGTGGTGTCCTTGGCCTCGCCCGGGTAGTCGAGTTCCACCGCGCGCATCTCGAGGACGCGCAGCCGCCAGGTGCGCAGGGCCAGCCTGCCGCACAGGCCGAGGAGCACGAGGAGCGTCGGCGGGATCACGGACGCCTGCCAGGTCAGCAGGACGGGCGGGCCGGGCAGCGAGCCCCGGGTGCCGTCCAGCCAGTCGGCGACGCGCTGGGCGACTCCGCCGGACATCACGCCGCCCAGGGCGCAGGCCAGCATCGCGACGGCGGGTCCGGCCAGACCGCGCAGGGCGGTGCGCGGGTCGGGCCTGGTGCGGTAGAGAACGCGGGCCACCACGCCGAGTGCGATGACGAGCAGCCCCTGGGCGAGGGCGAGGCCTCCGAAGGTCGCGTCGCCCGGCAGGCGTCCCGTGGAGTGCCAGCCGGGCCGTGACCATCCCGCGTACAGCAGGGTCAGGGCGAACAGGACGATCGAGCCCAGGGGCAGCCCGCGCACGAGCGTGGCGTCCAGTTCCTGGTCCAGCCGGTGTTCGCTGCGCCCGCGCCGGCAGACCACCCACAGCACCACGACCGCGCCCACGGCGAGCGATGCGTACAGCAGCAGGCCGAGGATCCCGAGCACGGCGGGTCCCCCGGCCTCGCGGTCGAAGCGGGCCGCGGGGCCGCCGACGGCGGCGGTGACGGTGAGGAGTCCCGCCGCGGTGTGCGCGGCGCGCAGCCGGGCCACCAGACGGCGCCCGTACCAGAAGCCGGGCCTGCCGAGCCCGGTGCGGCCGGTCTCCTCGGCGGGCTCGGGCCTGCGGGACACGGGCTGCTGGGACTCGTACGCGCTCCAGGTGCGGTGCGAGAGGTACCAGAGCAGGCAGGTGAGACCCGCGGGCACCACGGCGGCCAGGGCGAGGCGGCGGCCGGGTCGGCTCCACCAGCCGTTGTCGGACAGGTCCGGGGAGAGGAAGCCCAGCCACGAGTGCGCCCCAGCGCACGCGCGTGTGCCCGCGCACTGCCAGGCGGTCAGGTCGAGGGCGACCTCGCAGGCCGCGGCGACCAGCAGCACGGTGAGGGTGAGCCCGGCCAGCCGGACGAGCAGGCCGTACAGGCGGACCGTCCGGGTGCGGCCGCGGGTGGCGGGACGCATCCAGTGCGCGAGGTTGACGACCATGAAGGGCAGCAGCAACAGCCACAGGGCCCGGGTGCCGTTGCCGGAGGTGAGGTTGCACCACACATAGGCCTCGGGGACCGGTTTGCCCCGGTAGTCGTCCGGGCGCCGCTCCGCGTCGGCGTCGTCGACGCGCCGGTAGACCGCCGCGGTCTCGTCGCCGCTGATGCGGACCGTCCGCGGATCGTCCAGCATCTCCTCGGGTGTGGTGCCGCCGACTCCGTGGACCAGGAGTTCGAGGGCGGTATCGGCCGTTTCGGGCCGCTGTGCGGGGCCGCTGAGCTCTCCCGCCGAGGCGTGTTCCCGTGCACGTTCCACTTTTCTGCACTTCCCCCGTGCGCGCGTCTGGCATGTGTCATGTGCAGGCACAAGGATCTCCGCTCGGGGGTGCGCGCACACCTGTGGTCACGGAATCTCCCCGATACGTGTGACAGTGACGCAACGGGGAGTGGCGCACGTGTCGGTGGCCCGTGCGAGGATGGGTCGTCCTCCAGGCCTAGGACAAGGAGAATGTCCACGTGGGAGTGGGTTCGGACGGAGTGGCGGGCAGCTTGTGGCGCGAGGATCGGAGCGGACGTGAGTGAGAATCAGAACCTTCTCGCGGAGCAGCGTCGGGCCCTGATTCTCGACGAGGTACGGCGCCGGGGCGGCGTCCGTGTGAACGAGCTGACCCGCAAGCTCGGCGTCTCCGACATGACGGTCCGTCGTGACCTCGACGCGCTCGCCCGCCAGGGCGTGGTGGAGAAGGTGCACGGCGGCGCGGTGCCGCTGGTCGAGGCGAGTACGCACGAGCCGGGTTTCGAGGCCAAGTCGGGCCTGGAGCTGACCGCCAAGGAGGACATCGCGCGGGTCGCCGCCGAGTTGGTCGCGCCGGGCACGGCGATCGCGCTCTCGGGCGGCACGACGACGTACGCGCTGGCGCATCAGCTCCTTGACGTGCCGGACCTGACCGTGGTCACCAACTCGGTGCGGGTCGCCGATGTCTTCCACTCGGCGCAGCGACTCTCCGGCCAGCGGCAGGGCGCGGCCACGGTCGTGCTGACGGGCGGGGTGCGCACCCCGTCCGACTCGCTGGTCGGCCCCGTGGCCGACCAGGCCATCGCGGCGCTCCACTTCGACGTGCTGTTCCTCGGGGTGCACGGGATATCGGTCGAGGCGGGCCTGTCGACGCCGAACCTGGCGGAGGCCGAGACCAACCGGCGGCTGGTGCAGTCCGCGCGGCGGGTCGTCGTGGTCGCCGACCACACCAAGTGGGGCACGGTGGGTCTGAGTTCGTTCGCCGCGCTGGATCAGGTCGACACACTGGTCACCGACGCCGGGCTGCCGGCCGAGGCGCGGGCGGAGGTCTCCGAACACCTGCGGCGCCTGGTGGTGGCCGGAGAGCCCGAGGACGGTGCAGACATCTGACGGTCCGCCAGCTAAGGTGACGCTGCCCGCGGCTCTGTACGCGGGACCGGAGGCTCCGTTCCCAGGTGGGGGTTTCGTCCATGGCACGCAGTCTTCGACCGGTGGGGCTCGACTTCGCCGAGACCGCTCCCCTGCGTCTGGTGTTCGCCCGCGAGGTGGCGGCCCCTCCCGAGGTGGTCTTCCGCGCGCTGGCCGAGGACGTGCCCGGCTGGAGCGAGTGGTTCTCGGCGGTGACACTCGCCCGGCCGACCGCGGACGGCGCCGGGCGGGAGATCCGGCTCCGGGGCGGTACGCGCTTCCAGGAAACGGTCCTCGTGGCCGAGGCCCCCGAGGTGTACGCGTACCGGGTGGACGTCTCGAACGCGCCCGGCCCCCGGGCCCTGGTCGAGGAGTGGCGACTGGCTCCGGCCGGGAAGGGCACCCGGGTCCAGTGGACCTTCGCCGCCGACGGCGCGGCCCCGTTCCGGCTGGCCCTGAAGCTGGGCCGGGCGGGCCTGGGCCGCGCGTTCCGCCAGGCGGTGACGGCGCTGGACCGACGGCTGGCGTCGACACACACGTGACGGCCAGGGCCTGTCGTGTGGATCAGGTCGTTTCAGACGACGGGGCTTGACCAGACCCCCGCGGCCCAGGCCTGATCCAAGCGACAGGCCCTGGGTCCACCCATGGACGCGCCCCGTGAGCCGCGCCCCGACGGTCAGTCCGGCCAGACGCCCGTCTGGAGCAGGGCCGCGATCGCCGCGGTGTAGGGCGCGATGTCCAGCCCCTGTTCGGCCAGCCACGCGTCCGAGTAGTACTTGTCGAGATAGCGGTCCCCGGGGTCGCAGAGCAGCGTCACCACGCTCCCCTGGCGCCCCTCGGTCACCATCTCGGCGACGATCTTCAGCGCGCTCCACAGCCCGGTGCCGGTCGAGCCGCCCGCCTTGCGCCCGATGGCCTGTTCCAGTGCCCTTACGGCCGCCACGCTCGCGGCGTCCGGCACCTTCATCATCCGGTCGATCGCGCCCGGCACGAAGCTCGGCTCCATACGGGGCCTGCCGATGCCTTCGATACGCGAGCCGCAGTCGCAGGTGACGTCCGGATCGCCGGTGGTCCAGCCCTCGAAGAAACACGAGTTCTCCGGGTCGGCGACGCAGATGCGGGTGTCGGCCTGCATGTAGTGCACGTAGCGCGCGAGGGTCGCCGAGGTACCGCCGGTGCCGGCTGTGGCGACGATCCACGCGGGCTCCGGGAAACGCTCCAACTCCAGCTGGCGGAAGATGGATTCGGCGATGTTGTTGTTGCCGCGCCAGTCCGTGGCCCGTTCCGCGTAGGTGAACTGGTCCATGTAGTGGCCGCCGGTCTCGACCGCGAGGGCGGCGGACTCCTCGTACATCCTGCGGGAGTCGTCCACGAAGTGGCACTGCCCGCCGTGGAACTCGATCAGACGGCACTTCTCGGCGCTCGTGGTGCGCGGCATGACCGCGATGAAGGGCACGCCGATCAGCTTCGCGAAGTACGCCTCGGAGACGGCGGTCGAGCCGCTGGACGCCTCGATCACCGGGCGGCCCGGCCTGATCCAGCCATTGCAGAGCCCGTACAGGAAGAGTGAGCGGGCGAGGCGGTGCTTGAGGCTGCCGGTGGGGTGGGTCGACTCGTCCTTCAGGTAGAGGTCGATACCCCACGCCTCGGGCAGCGGGAAGCGCAGCAGATGGGTGTCCGCCGAGCGGTTCGCGTCGGCCTGGACTTTGCGGACGGCTTCTTTGAGCCAGGTCCGGTACCGCGCGTCGCTGTGGTCGACGTCGAGGGTTTCGCCGGTCCGGATCTGCTGAGGGGTGCTCACGGCGGGGCTCCTTACGCATCGCGCCGACGCCGGTTCAGATGGTCGGACGCCTCGATCATAAACACCTTGCGCACGCTTCTCACCTGCATAAACACACCTTTGAGCACCTCAAAGGCACCCCTGTAGCAGGGGTGTCCGAAGCGACGGGGGCGCACCCGGGCGAGTGCTCCCGTCCCCGCCGTCACCTCGTCATGCGCACTGGTGCTCGCCGCTGCCTGCGGGCAGACTGCACCGCAGGGAACGCGGCCCGCGTCCGACCGCGCCGCGCGGGATGACACTCCCGGAGCGGTCGTGCACACCGGAGCACGACCCGCGCGAAGTCCGGGACCGGGACGCGGGACAGAGCGACGCGGGACAGAGCACAGCCGACGCGCACAAGGGGGCGGGGCATCATGGCGGAGCCGGAGTTCACGGCCACGGGCGTGCGGATCGGGAAGAGGCTGCGGTCGCTCACCCGGGCCGGACAGGTCCGGATCAGCGACGGCAGGCTGGAGTTGCTGACGAGTTACGGCAGCGAGATCGACAGTGCGCCGGTGCAGGCGGTGCGGGCGTCGAAGCCGTGGTTCGCGCCCGAGGACCGGGCGTTGGCCGACGTCAACGGCACCCGCTATTCGCTCACGCTCGGCGAGCACGACCCCGCGCCGGGCAAGCCGGGGCCGCCCTCGGCGCGCCGGTTCATAGAGGCGGTTCGCAGGGCGGCGGGGCGCAACGGCTGAGTCGGCCGCGCGGCAACCGACACGGGAGCCTTCGGTTCGCCACCGGCAAGGGCCGACACAGGCACCCACGACTCGCGACCGGCGACGGCCCGCGCGCAGGCCTTCGACCTCCGGCCGACGGCCGCACACCGGGCACCTCCGAGCGCGCTACCAGCGACGCTCGCGACCCGCGGCGGTCGGCACGCGGACCCCGGGCCCGCACCCCCCGGTCGCCGACCCGAGCAGCCCCGGCCCGCAACCGGCGACGGCGACCGGGCAAGCCTCGGACGTCCGGCCGCCGACGTCCGCCACGAACGCCCCCACCGCAGCCGGCCACAACGGCACGACATGGCGCGGGCTCGCGCCCGACGATCCCCGGACCGGAAGCCAGGCGACCGCCGAGTACCGGTGTCGGACCTCTCGCCCGACGAGAGCCGAAGGCACACCCCGAACGCACGCCCGGCGAAACCCGAGGCGGGACCCGGCACGACAGCCGCCCACGCACCACCGCCAACGGCCCGTGGGAAGGCCGTCGGCCCCCAACCGCGGACGGCCCACAACAAAGCTCTGGGCCCACAGCCGGCGCTTCCCGGCGCGCAAGCCCTGGGCCGACAACCACCCGGGCCCGATCCAGAACCCTCCAGCCCACGCCCGGCGAAACACGATGCGAGAACCACCGGCACACAACCGGCGACCGCCGACGGGGCAGCCCTGGGCTCGCGGTCGGCGACGGCCTTCGACGAACCCCTGGACTCACCGCCGGCGAGGCCTGGCTACGGGTCCTCCAGCCCCCGCAGGGCAAAACCCGGGGTGGGAGCCACCCGCCGACGGTCGGTTGCGGCCGACCGAAAAGCCTCAGGCTTCCCACCGGCCCACCCCGGACCATGAGCCTGCGACCCACGCCCGGCAACACCCGGGGTGGCAGCCTCCCGCCCGCGGGCGGGAGGCTTTGGGGCGCGTGCGGCGCGAGGTGGTGTCCAGGGTCTCGGTCGGCTGTGGCCGAGGGGAACGCGGTCCGGGATCGGTGCCGTCGGCACGGCGGCCCCCTTCCGCGGTGGGTGACGTCCGGTGCGTGAGCGATCCGGCCGCTCCCCGCGGCGGTGAACGATGAACCCCGGCCCGCCGGACGCCGCCGCTCAGGCGAGACCCCCGCCCCGCGACGGCTCGGGCCGGCGCGGACCGCACCGCGAGTTGCAGGACCGCACCCCCTGAGTCACGCTGTTCTCACATCATCACTCTGGGTTCACCGGCGATCACGCTACGAATCAGTCCGCCGGTCACCACAGCAGGCGGCCGTTCCACTCAGCCACTCTGCTGGATCCGATCTCCGTCTTCTTCCGGACCTCAATTCGGGGAGTCGCAGCCGTGATCAGCCAGCCAAGCAGGCATTGCACGGTGGAGCTCCAAGCCCTGCCGTCGCGGATCGGCCAGGTCCGCAGAATCCTTTCTGCGCAGTTGCGTTACTGGCATCAGGACCCCTTGATAGACCGGGCCGCGCTCGGAGTGACCGAGCTGCTGACCAACGTTCACCGGCACGCCCAGCCGGACAAGGTGTGCACCGTGGAGATCGAGCTGCTGCTCGACCGGCTCACGGTTTCGGTGCACGATCACGACCCCCGCCTGCCCGAGGTACAGGACGTGGACCCCACGGCCACCTGCGGACGCGGTCTCGCGATGATCGCCGCGGTGAGCGAGAGCTGGGGCGTGCGTCCGGACGGCGAGTCGGGCAAGGTCGTGTGGTTCACCCTGCCGGCGACCTCGCCCGCGGTGGCGGAGCCCGCGCTTCCGCCGTACGAACAGACTCGCGAGACCTCGCGCCGACGCGCCGTCGCCCCGCTCGACCCCCTCGACGAACGCCGGCCCGAACACGCTCCCGCCCGGTCCGCCGTTGCCGGCTGACCGGGCGGTGACCCCCGTCTCGTACGTCACTCGGTGGCGATGGCGCGCAGCACGTCCAGGCGTGCTGCCCGCCGGGCCGGGCGCAGCCCCGCGAGGGCTCCCGCCGCGAGGCCCACGAGCGCCACCACGACGAGCTGCACGGGCGGGATCGCGAAGGCGAAGGCGCTGTCCGACGCGCCGTCGGAGGCCTCGACGAGCACCCAGCCCAGGAAGGCACCGAGGGCGAGTCCGCCCGCCGTTCCGAAGGCGGCGACGAGGACCGACTCCCAGCGGACCATGGCGCGCAGCTGCGCCCGGGTCTGCCCGACCGCCCTCAGCAGACCGAGTTCACGGGTGCGCTCGTGGATCGCGAGGGTGAGCGTGTTGGCGATGCCGAGCAGGGCGATGAGCACCGCGAGTGCGAGCAGCGCGTAGACGAGGGTCAGCATCATGTCGATGCCGCCGGCCGAGGACCGCGCGTACTCGTCTCGGGTCTGCACCTCGGGGTTGCCGTACCGCGCGGCCACCTTCTCGACCGCCGCCTTTCCGTCGGCCGTACCGACACCGTTCTTGAAGGTGACGGCGACGAGTGAGTCGGCGTCCTGGGTGCGGTGCGGGGCCCAGGCGGCGCGGGTGATGACGTAGTCGCCTGCGAGTTCGGAGCGTCCGTAGACCGCGCGGACGGTGAAGTTCTCGCGTCGGCCGTCGGTGAAGGTGAGCCGGGCGGTGTCGCCGGTCGTGAGGTGCTGCTCGGCGGCCTCTTTCCGGGTGAGCGCGATGCCGTCGGTGCCCAGGTCATCGAGCGAGCCGCGCACCTCACCGAGGTCGAAGACCTTGCCGAGTGTGACCGGGTCGGTGACGGTCAGCGCCCGCCCCTTGCCGTCGACCTGGGCGACCCCGCGGCCGAGGCCGACCGCGTACCGGACGGCCGGCTGCCGCGCGATCGCGGGAGCGAGCTCGGGGCTCAGCCCGCTGCCGCCCGCGCCGAAGGACGGGGTGCTGACGGCGACGTCACCCGCGAAGGACCGGGAGACCGTCTGGTCCATGGTGGCCTTCAGCGAGGCGCCGAAGACCGTGAACAGCGAGACGACGGCGACGCCGATCATCAGGGCGCTCGCGGTGGCGGCGGTCCGCTTGGGGCTGCGCAGCGCGTTGCGCCGGGCCAGGCCGCCGGTGACACCGCGCAGCATGTCGAGGGGGGCGCCGAGGGCTCGTACGGCGGCCGACGACGCCACGGGGCCGAGGACCACGAAGGCGGCGAGGGCGAGAACGGCGCCGAGGCCCGCGAGCCACAGCGACGGACTCACCAGTACGCCGGTCAGGGTGGCGCCCACCGCGAGTACGGCCAGCGCCGCACCCACGATCGCCCGCCCCCGTGAGGCCCCGGACCCGTCGACGGCCGTCTCGCGCAGCGCGGCCAGCGGCGCGGTGCGTCCGGCGCGTACGGCGGGCAGCAGCGCGGAGCCCAGGCAGACCACGATGCCGACCGCGAGCGGCAGCAGCATGGACAGGCCGCTGATCACCAAGTCGCCCTGGGGGAAGGGGAACCCGATGGCGGGGAACAGCGCCTGCAGCCCGGCCGCCATCCCGATGCCGCCCGCGAGGCCGACGGCCGACGCGGTCACCGCGACCACGCTCGCCTCGACCAGGGACGAGGCGGTGACCTGGCGGCGGGAGGCGCCCAGGGCGCGCAACAGGGCGTTCTCGCGGGTGCGTTGGGCGACGACGATCGCGAAGGTGTTGTGGATGGAGAAGGTCGCGACAAGCAGCGCGATGCCGGAGAACACCAGCAGGAAGGTGGTGAAGATGTTCAGGAACTGGCTGGAGATCATGTCGGTGTTCTCCCTCGCCGACTCCTGGCCGGTGATCGCCTCGACTCCCTTGGGCAGGACGGGAGTCAGGCCCGCGACGAGCTCGGCCTGATCGACCCCGGGACCGGCCCGCACCCGGATGTTCGCCGCCTCGCCGGGCTTCGCGGTGAGGTACTTCTCGGCGTCGGCCTGCGTCATCCCGGTGAACGTCACCTGTGCCATGCCGTCCTCACCACCGAAGGTCGCGAGGCCCACGATCGTCACCTTGACGGGACCGGGGGTGCGCAGGGTCGTCGTGTCGCCGATCTTCAGGCCGCCCTTCCTCGCGGCGCCCCGGTTGACGACGACCTCGCCGGACTTCGACGGGGCGTGGCCCGCGGCGAGTTGGTACGGGTTGAGCTTCGGGTCGGTGATCCAGTTGCCGGCGAGGGTGGGCGGGCCCTGGCCGCCGACGGGCTTGCCGTCGCTGCCGACGAGCTGGCCCGCGCCCTGGATGTCGGGGGCGGCGGCCGCGACGCCGGGAACCCGCTCGACGGTCTTCACCAGGGCGGTGTCGACCGGTTGGCGCACACCCTGGCTCTCACCGGGCGTCGTGATGGCATCGGCGCTGCGGACGACCGCGTCGGTGCCCCTCGTGGCGTCGCCGAACAGCGTGCTGAAGCTCGCTCGCAGCGTGTCCCCCATGACCAGCGTTCCGGCCAGGAAGGCGACACCGAGGAGCACCGCCAGGAACGTACCGGCGAAGCGGCGTCGGTGGGCGCGCAGGGAGGACACGCTCAGGCGCACGGACGCGTTCACGACCGCCCGCCTTTAGCGTCCAACGCCTTCATCCGGTCGAGGACCTTGTCGGCCGTCGGGGACTCCATCCGGTCCACGAGGCGTCCGTCGGCGAGGAAGACGACCTCGTCGGCGTGTGCGGCCGCCACCGGGTCGTGCGTGACCATGACGACCGTGCGGTCCATCCGGCGCACCGCGCGGCCGAGGAGGTTGAGGACCTCCTCGCCGGAGCGGGAGTCGAGGTTGCCGGTGGGTTCGTCGGCGAAGACGACATCGGGACGGCCGGCGAACGCCCGGGCCACGGCGACGCGTTGCTGCTGTCCGCCGGAGAGTTCGGCCGGGCGGTGGTGGAGCCGGTCGCGCAGGCCGACGACGTCGACGAGCGCGTCGATCCACTCCCGGGAGCCCTTCGTCCCGGCGAGGTCCAGGGGCAGCGTGATGTTCTCGGCGACGGTCAGCGTCGGGATCAGGTTGAACGCCTGGAAGACGAAGCCGACACGGTCACGGCGCAGCAGGGTGAGACGGCGGTCGTCCAGCGTGCTCAGTGGGGTGTCGCCGATGAACGCGGCGCCCGAGGTGAGTGTGTCCAGGCCCGCCGCGCAGTGCATCAGGGTGGACTTGCCGGAGCCCGAGGGGCCCATGATCGCGGTGAAGCGTCCGGCCGGGAAAGCGACGCTCACCCCGTCCAGGGCCCTGACGGCGGTGTCGCCGCTGCCGTACACCTTGACGGCGTCGGCGACACCGGCGGCATGACGCGTCGTGATGGCGGTCGTCATGCCGCTCCTCCCTTGCCCGGGCCGCCGAACTGCTCGTCCAGGACGGTCAGCCGGCGCCAGTACTCGTCCTCGTCGATCTCGCCGGTGGCGAAGCGGCGGCCGAGCAGCGCGATCGGCGAGTCGCCCGTGAGGCGGGAGTCGCGGGGCGGGCCGAAGTCGCCCATGGCACGCCATGGTCCGCGGCGCCCGCGCCCCACGGTGCGGCGCAGGACCGTCACGACGCCGATCACGGCGGCCGCCCAGATCAGCGGGAAGAACAGGATCCACGGGCCGGGGCCGCCGTCCCAGTTCGCCAGGGTCTGCATCTCGGTTCATCTCCTAGAGGGGAGCTGTGGTAGGTGGGAGCTGTTGCGATGCATCGAGACTCGCTCCGGGAGGGGGTCCGAGTCGTCGTACGGCCAGCGGCCGTTCCTGTACCTCCGCGGGAGTACGCGGGGCGCCATCGCCTGCTTCCTCAGTCCGCTCCTGCTGCCCTCGACGCTGTACCTACGAAGCGGGCGCCTACCTCGCCTTCGACGGCCCCTCCCGTGCCCACCACGCCACCGACTGGCGCCTGCCCGACGCCGTACACGCCCTGGCCGACGCCGGTTTCGGCCATCGCCTGCTCCTCGGCGCCGACACGACGACCGCGGCGGCACGCTCGGTCAACGGCGGCCCCGGGATGCCGTATCTGCTGCGCCGGGTGCGCCCACGGCTCGCGCTGGCCCTGGGTGCGGAACTCGTGGAGCGCGTCTTCACAGAGAACCCCCGCCGGGCGCTCGCCGTGGAGTGGCGCGGTACGCCACCCCGTCAGCCCCCCGGCTGCCGGACACCCCCTAGGCCTCGTGGAGTCCGGTCTCAGGTCCGGGACAGTGCCGCCGGTGGGTCGTCGAGGACCGGCTGCCAGGCCAACTCCGCGGCCCCCACCAGGGTGTTGTGGTCCAGGGTGCAGGCGAGGATCGGTACGCCGCCGCTCTGGCCCCACAGGCTGCGGTCGGCGACGACGGCGCGCAGCCGGTCGGGGTCGGCGTCGAGCAGGGTGCGGTGCAGGCCGCCGAGGATGATCCGGTCGGGGTTGAGGATGTTGACCAGTCCGGCGAGTCCGAGGCCGAGGCGGTCGATCAGCGCCTCGGTGGCCGTGCGGACGGAGGGGTCCTGGTCGTACCGGGTGCGGATCAGGTCGTTGGCCTGCTGGAGGAGGGACACCTCGGGGCCCGGGTCGCGGCCCGCCGCGGTGAGGAACGCCAGGGGGTCCGCCTCGACGTCGAGGCAGCCGCGGCTGCCGCAGTAGCAGGGGCGGCCCTCGGGGTTGACGGTGAGGTGGCCGACTTCGAGGGCAAGGCCCGAGCTGCCCGTGTGCAGCCGCCCGTCGAGGACGAGCGCGCCGCCGACGCCCCGGTGCCCGGTGGCCACGCACAGCAGGTCGCGGGCGCCGCGCCCCGCGCCGTGGCGGTGCTCGGCGAGCGCGGCGAGGTTGATGTCGTTCGCGGCGAACGCCGGGCCCTCGATCCCCGCCGCGCGCACCCGCTCGGCGAAGATCCGGCGCACGGGGGCGCCCGCGGGCCAGGCGAGGTGGAGGGGGTTGAGGGCGAGCCCGTCCGGCTCGGCGACGGCGGACGGTACGGCGAGTCCGGCGCCCACGCAGCGCCGCCCGGTCTCGCGGAGCAGCTCCGCGCCGGTCTCGACGACGGCACCCAGCACCTTCGCCGGGTCGGCGTCGACGGTCTCGCAACTGGGCGCGGTGGCGACGATCCGACCGCCGAGCCCCACCAGTGCGGCGCGGAACCCGTCGGCGTGCACCTGCGCGGCCAGCGCCACAGGACCGTCCTCGGCGACCTCCAGGCGGTGCGAGGGCCGTCCCTGCGAACCGGCCGCCGCGCCGGGCCGCGCGTCGACCCGGATCAGCCCGAGCGCCTCCAGCTCCGAGGCCACCGCGCCCGCGGTCGCCCGGGTGACGCCCAGCTCGGCGGTGAGTACGGCACGCGTCGGCGCACGTCCGGTGTGCACGAGTTCCAGCGCGGGCCCGAGCGCCCCGCGCCCCCGGTCCAGCCGTGTCCGCGTGTTCCCTTCCCCCGCCGTCCGGGGGCCCGCCTTGCCGTTCATGAGGGCGAGTCTCCCATGATCCGCTCGTGCGGTGTCCCGTCCGAAGGCACCTGGAAGCCACTCACCCGTAGCGTCACGTTCAGACGGCCGGTCAGGCCCAGTTCGGGCGGCGCCGTAGCAGCGTGCACGCGCGGAACCCCGTGGTAGGCGAGCCGGGAGGCACCGCCGAACACGAACAGGTCCCCGCTGCGCAGCTCGACATCCGTGTACGGGCGCGAGCGCGACTCGGTGTTCCCGAAGCGGAAGACACAGGTGTCGCCGAGGCTCAACGACACCACGGGCGCGTCGGACTTCTCGTCGCTGTCGCGGTGCATGCCCATCCGGGCGTCGGCGTCGTAGAAGTTGATCAGCGCGATGTCGTACGGGGCGGTGGCGTTCTCGGGGCCCAGGGTGTCCGCGACCGCGCGGCGGCCGAGCTCGTCCAGCCAGGTAGGGAAGGGCTTCACCGGGGCCCCGTCGCCGTCGGCGACCGTGCGCGCGTACCGGTACGGGTACCAGTGCCAGCCCAGGCACACCTGCCGGGAGGCCATCGTGCCGCCGCCGGGCATGCGCACCGTACGCAGTCCGGCCGGCGGGCGGGCCCATGTACGGCAGGCATCGAGAAGCTCTCGCTGGGCGACCGGGTCCAGCCAGTCCGGCAGCTGCACCGCGCCCGGCGCGATCTCCGCCCGGCTCCGGGGGAACAGCTCAGCATCCATGGACATGCCACCATCCTCGCGCACCCCCGCCGGTCCCGTGCGCGCACCTGATCAAGACCCGGCCCGCACCAGGCTGAGCTGCGGCTCGGCTAGCCTTGACCCACGATGAACGACCGGATGACCGCGCCCTGGGCCGAGTACGCGCTGGCCCGCTTCCCCGAGGACCCCCGCGACCAGCTCCGTGCCTGGGACGCCGCCGACACCTATCTGCTGCGGCACCTCGCGGAGAGCAAAACGCCGCTGTCCGGGTCGGTCGTGGTGGTCGGCGACCGCTGGGGAGCGCTCGCCACGGCGCTGTCGGCGCACCGGCCGACGCAGATCACCGACTCCTTCCTCGCCCAGGAGGCGACCCGGGCGAACCTGGCCCGCAACGGGGTCGAGGCGACCGCGGTACGGCTGCTGACCACCCAGGACACGCCCCCCGACCGCATCGACGTCCTGCTCGTCCGGGTGCCGAAGAGCCTCGCCCTGCTGGAGGACCAGCTGCACCGGCTGGCGCCCGGCGTGCACGAGGGGACCGTCGTCGTGGGCACGGGCATGGTCAAGGAGATCCACACCTCGACGCTGCACCTCTTCGAACGGATCCTCGGCCCGACGCGGACCTCGCTGGCCGAGAAGAAGGCCCGGCTGATCTTCTGCACCCCGTACGCCGGGATCGCCCGGGCCGCCAACCCCTGGCCGTACAGCTACCAGCTCCCCGACGACATCGGACCGGTTTCCGGCCGCACCGTCGTCAACCACGCCGGTGTGTTCTGCGCCGACCGACTCGACATCGGCACCCGCTTCCTCCTCCAGCACCTGCCGCGCAGCCGAGGCCCCGAGCGGATCGTGGACCTGGGCTGCGGCAACGGAGTCGTCGGTACGGCGATGGCGCTGGCCAACCCGGAGGCGGAGGTGCTGTTCGTGGACGAGTCGTACCAGGCGGTCTCCTCGGCCGAGGCGACGTACCGGGAGAACACCGACGGCGTGGGCGCGGAGTTCCGCGTGGGCGACGGACTCGCGGACGTCCCCGCCGGGAGCGTGGACCTCGTCCTGAACAATCCGCCCTTCCACTCGCACCAGGCGACGACGGACACCACGGCCTGGCGGATGTTCTCGGAGGCGCGGCGCGCGCTGCGGCCCGGCGGCGAGCTGTGGGTCATCGGCAATCGCCATCTCGGCTACCACCTGAAGCTGCGCCGCCTCTTCGGCAACAGCGAACTCGTGGCGAGCGACGCGAAGTTCGTCGTCCTGAGGGCTGTCAAGAAGTAGTTCCGCGCAGTGCGCGGGGCGAGGCGCCGAGTTCACGCCGGCACGCCTTGTTGAAGGCCTGCAGGTCGGGGATGCCGACGGAGGCGGCGACCGCCGGGATGGAGAGCGTCGAGGCGCGCAGCAGATGGTGGGCACGCTGAAGTCTGCGGCGCCGGATGTAGGCCACGACCGTGGTGCCGGTCTCGGCGCGGAAGAGCCGGGTGAGGTGGTTGTGGGAGATCCCGGCCGCACGGGCGATCTCCGGGATGGTGAGCGGCGCCGCCAGCCGGGCCTCGATGTGGGCGATGGCCGCGCCGACCGCCGGGTGCGGGCCGCGGCTCGTGGCGGCGGGCGGGGTGAGCCGGGCGACGCGCCACAGCGCGGTCCAGATCTCGGCCCGGGTGTGCTCGGGCGCCCCGGGGGCCGCCGCGATCGCGTTCAGCAACAGGCTGGAGAGCATGGGGAATTCGGGGCCCGCGTCCTGCATCACGGGGACGGTGCGGGGCGGCCCGGCGGGGGCGATGCGCAGATGGGCGTAGAGGTGTTCGGAGCGGCCCTGGTAGCGGTAGCGGACCGTGGTGCCGGGCGGTACGAGGCTGACGCGGCCGGGGCGGATGGTGTGCGCGGTGCCGTCGACGGTCAGCTCGGCGTCGTACTGGTAGAGGTGCAGCTGCCACAGCTCCGGCAGCCGGAAGACGTCCGTGCGGCTCGCCACGCCGTGCACGCCGACGCCGATGTTGACGACGGCCGGCGGCTCGCCGAGGTGGACGTCCGTCTCCCGCATGGTGAAAAGCTACCAGCAGTGGTGAGTCGCGCCCACGCGCCGTGGGCGGCCCCGACCCTACGTTGAGTCGCATGACCAACACGCTGGAGCACACCTCGGGCATCCCCCTCCTGAGTTCGGTCCGGATGGCGCACTTCGTGGCCCACGGGTCGCTGCGGCTGGACGCCGTGGTGCCGCCGGAGATGAACGCCGAGGGCATGGAGGTGCTGCGCGCGGGCGTGCCCGAGGTGCCCTGCGGCAGCTCCGTGCCGACCGCCTACCCGGCGGGTTCCTTCGTCCGCCGGCTGCTGCAACTCCCCGCTGTGGCCGGAGCCCTGCGGAGCCTCGTCGGGCCCTGCCCCGCCGTCGACCACCACTACGTCCACGTCCGTGAGCCGCACGAGGGGCGGGCGCAGCCGCTGCACGCCGACGCGATCATCGATGTGCGCACCGACGCCTTCGACGTACAGCTGATGTACTACCCGCAGGACGTCACCCTCGACATGGGCGGCACGCTCAGCGTGCCGGGCAGCCATCTGCGGCGCACCAACGAGACGGACACCGGGCGCTACCAGAATCTGCGCGGGCAGAGTCGGCTGGTCTGCCCGGCGGGCACCGTGGTGTTTCTGCACCATGGCCTGTGGCACGGCGGGCGGCGCAACGACAGCGACGTGGTCCGCTATATGTTCAAGATCCGCTTCAACCCGGCCGTGCGGCAGCGGCGGCTGTGGGACACCTCGGACCTCGGCGACCCGCGAGTCGCCGAGGAACTCTCCACGACCTTCCCCTGGTACGAGCCCGCCACCGGCCGTCTCGAGATCTACCATCGGGTCCTGCTGTGGCGCGCGCTCACCGGGGACGACTCCTTCGACCTGGACCACTGGGTCACCAGGGTCTCCAACCATCCCCAGGAGGAAGCCGTATGAGTGTCCGTCAGCAGGTCCTGGTCCTTTACCTGGCCACCTCCGCCCTGGACGCGGAGGTGGTGGGCTGGTCGGTCTACGACGGCACCGGCCGCACGTCCCCCACGACCGGGGACAGCGACGAGCCGCCGTACGCGTCGGGTGTGGACGCCTTGAGGGACGGCTGGCGGCTGTTCCAGGCGGCGCAGCTGATCCCGCCGTGTCCCGGGGGCGAGTACGACGTGTCGTTCCTCAAGCACGAGTTCTTCTTCGAGAAGCTGGTCGACGTCGGTGTCCCCTGAGGTCAGGCGTTCAGTACGCGGATCAGGCGCGCCACCGTCCCCGCCATCGCCTCCCGCCCCACGCTGAGGTACTTCCGGGAGTCGACGGCTTCGGGGTGGGCGGCGAGGAACTCCCGGACGGCGCCGGTCATCGCGATGTTCAGGGCGGTCCCCACGTTGACCTTGGCGATGCCGCCCGCGACGGCCGCGGCCAGTTCGTCGTCCGGCACTCCGGAGGAGCCGTGCAGGACGAGCGGCACGCCGAGCGCCGCGGTCAGCCGCTTGAGGCGGTCGTGGTCGAGGGCGGCGGTGCGGGTGGTCATCGCGTGCGAGCTGCCGATCGCGACGGCCAGGGCGTCCACGCCGGAGTCGGCCACGAACGCGCGGGCCTCGGCGGGGTCGGTGCGGGCGCCGGGCGCGTGCGCGCCGAGCGGCGGTTCACCGTTCTTGCCTCCCACCGCCCCCAACTCGGCCTCGATCCACAGGCCTTGAGCGTGTGCCCAGTCGGCGGCGGCCCGGGTGGCGGCGAGGTTCTCCTCGTACGGCAGCCGAGCCGCGTCGTACATCACCGAGCTGAATCCGGCGGAGGACGCCTGGCGGAGCAGGTCGTCGCTCTGGACGTGGTCGAGATGCAGCGCGACGGGTACCGAGGCGCGCTCGGCGGCCGCGGCGGCGGCGCGGGCCAGCGGCAGCAGCCGTCCGTAGCGGAACTTCACGGCGTTCTCGCTGACCTGGAGGACGACGGGGGCGGCCACGGACTCGGCGCCCGCGATGACGGCCTCGACATGCTCCAGGGTGATGATGTTGAACGCGGCGACGGCGGTCCGTGCCCCGGCCGCGGCGGTGACCAGGTCACCGGTGGCTGCGAGTGGCACAACTCCTCCTTCTGGGTGCGCGGGCCGACGGCTCAGCGGGCCGACGGGGCGAGGACGACCGAGCGGGTGAGGTGGCGCGGCCGGTCGGGGTCGAGGCCGCGGGCCGCGGCGACGGCGACCGCGAGGCGCTGGGCGCGGACGAGTTCGGCGAGCGGGTCGAGTTCACCCGCGACCCACCGTCCCCCCGTGGCCCGTACCTGCTCGGCCAGCCCTTCGGGGGCCTCGCCGAGCATCCAGGTGGCCGTGCCGGCGGTGGTGACGCTGATGGGCCCGTGCCGGTACTCCATCGCCGGGTACGCCTCGGTCCAGGCCAGGGAGGCTTCACGCATCTTCAGCCCGGCCTCGTTGGCGAGCCCGACGGTCCAGCCTCGGCCGAGGAAGGTGAACTGTGCGCAGTCGACGAGCCCTTCGGGCAGCGGGGTCGCGAGCGCGGTGCGCGCGTCCGCGACGACGGCGTCGGTGTGCAGTCCGAGGTGGGCGCGGAGCAGGGTGAGCGCCGTGGTCGCGAACCGGGTCTGCACCACGGAGCGTTCGTCCGCGAAGCCGAGTACGACGAGGTCGTCCGCGCGGTCCATCACGGGGGTCGCGGGGTCGGCGGTGATAGCGGTCGTCCGGGTACGTCCGCGCAGCCGCCCGAGAAGTTCGAGCACCTCGGTGGTGGTGCCGGAGCGGGTGAGCGCGACCACACGGTCGTAGGAGCGGCTCTCCGGGAACTCCGACGCGGCGAAGGCGTCCGTCTCGCCCTGCCCGGACCCCTCACGCAGCGCGGCCGCGGCCTGCGCCATGAAGAAGGAGGTCCCGCAGCCCACGATCGCGACCCGCTCCCCCACTTCCGGCAGTGCGCCCTCGTGTGCCTTGGCCTGCTCGGCGGCGCGGATCCAGCACTCGGGCTGGCTGTTCAGCTCGTGCTCGACATGGGTCATGCCGTACCCCTCCCACTGACGCTGTCCATGCAAGATAGTGCAAGTTAGGGCCGACTTTCGAGCACAATCAAGCATGTCGACCGCGGAAATGCCAGGGAATGTGGTGCGCTGGGGGTGCGCTAGGGTCGCGAAGGATCGAGGAACGGAGAGTGCGGATGTCGCGCGACGCCCGCTGGAAGGCCCTGCTCGAACTGCTCGTGGAGCGGGGCCGGCTGGAGGTCGAGCAGGTCGCGGCCGAGCTGGAAGTGTCACCCGCCACGATCCGGCGCGACTTCGACCAGCTCGCCGAGCAGCAGATGCTCGTGCGCACCCGGGGCGGCGCGGTCGTCCACGGCGTGTCGTACGAACTGCCGCTGCGCTACAAGACCGCCCGGCACGCCTCGGAGAAACAGCGCATCGCGAAGGCGGTGGCCGATCTCGTCGCGCCGGGCGAGGCAGTGGGCCTCACCGGCGGCACGACCACCACCGAGGTGGCCCGCGCGCTGGCCCTGCGCCCCGATCTCGCCTCGGGGTCGCCCGCGCTGACCGTGGTGACGAACGCGCTCAACATCGCGGGCGAACTGGCCGTGCGGCCCCAGTTCAAGATCGTGCTGACGGGTGGGGTGGCACGCTCGCAGTCGTACGAGCTGGTCGGGCCGCTCGCGGACGGTGTGCTCAGCCAGATCACCATGGACGTCGCCGTGCTGGGCGTGGTCGCCTTCGACGTGACGCACGGGGCCGCCGCCCACGACGAGGCCGAGGCGGCGATCAACCGGTTGCTGTGCGAGCGCGCCGAGCGTGTGATCGTCGCCGCCGACTCCAGCAAACTGGGCCGGCGCGCCTTCGCCCGGATCTGCGCGGCCGAGTCGGTGGACACACTGGTCACCGACGCGGCGGTGGACGAGGAGACCGTGCGGCGGTTCACGGAGGCGGGGGTCGGGGTCGTCGCCGTCTGACGACCGGGCCGGCCCGCTGACTCGACGCCGGACTCACGAGCCCTTCCGCTGCGGCACGGTGACCGTGAGCGTGCGGATGTCCCGGCTGGTGGCGGAGGCGTCGGGCGCGACGAGCACCGTCCTCGGGCCGCCCGGGCGGTGGACGACGACACTGGGGAAGGCCGGTGCGGCCAGGGCGAGTTGCCCGGTGCCGGCGGCTTGCGGGTACATGCCGAGGCTCGCCCACACGGCCCAGGAGGACATGGCGCCGAGGTCGTCGTTGCCGACCAGGCCGTCGGGACGGTCGCTGAACAGGGTGGCCAGGGCGCGGCGGACGATGTCGCGGGCGCGATCGGGGCGGCCCACGAAGTCGTACGCCCAAGGGGTGTCGAACGACGGCTCGTTGCCGAGGTAGGCGTAGGGCTGGGTGCCGCCCGCGTTGAGCTGGGTGAAGAAGGTGTCGAGGCGGGCCGTGACGGCGGCGTTCCCGCCCATCAGGGTGAAGAGGCCGGGCAGGTCGTGCGGGACCATCCAGGTGTACTGGGCGGCGTTGCCCTCGACGTACTCCTTCGTCTGCGCGGGGGCGAACGCCGGCCAGCTGCCGTCGGCCGCACGCGGCTGGAGGTAGCCGGTGACGGGGTTGAAGAGGTTGCGCCAGTTCCCGGAGGCCTTCAGCAGGGTGGCGTAGGCGGCGGTGTCGCCCAGACGGTGGGCGAGCTGGGCCAGCGCGTAGTCGGAGACGGCGTATTCGAGGGTGGTGGCCGCCGAGCCCCACACTCCCTTGGTGCCGGCGGGGATGTAGCCGAGGGCGTCGTACTGCGCGTGTCCGGGCCGCTGGCGCTCGTCGTCGCGGCCCGCCATCGCAGCGCGCAGGAGGCCGCGGGCGTCGAAGTCGGTGGCGCCGAAGGCGTACACGGCGGAGGCGATGACGGGCAGCGGGTCGCCGACCATGACGCCGGTGCCGCCGTTGGCGAGGGTCCAGCGGTCGAAGTAGCCCGCCTGGAGGCCCTGGTTGAGGACGGACTGCGCGATGTCGGAGGCTTCGTGCGGGGCCAGCAGGGCGAGCAGTTGGACCTGGGAGCGGTAGACGTCCCAGCCGGAGAAGTTCGCGTACTGGACGTGTCCGGCGGGGGTGGTGTGGATGCGGCCGTCCATGCCGGGGTAGCGGCCGTCGGCGTCGCTGAGGGCACTGGGGTGCAGGAGCGAGTGGTACAGGGCGGTGTAGAAGACCCGGCGCTGGGTTTCGGTGCCGCCGCCGACGCTGATACGGCCGAGCCAGTCGTTCCACTGGGCACGGGCGGCCCGCCGGATCTGGTCGTAGGGGTGCGTGTGCTGCTCGGCGGCGATGTTGCCGCGGGCTCCGTCGACGCTGACGAAGGAGACGCCGACGCGGACGGTCACCGTGCGTACGTCGGGGCCGAAGGAGACCTGCGCGGCGCCCGGTCTGCCGGCGGGGTGGACGACATGGGCGAAGGGGTGGTCGAACACGGCGTGGAAGTAGAGCCGGTAGCGGTTGGCGGACTTGCAGAAGCCGCCGCTGTCGGTGAACCCGGACAGGGTGTCGGTGCCGATGTCGACCGTTCCGGTCGCCGCGTTGAACGCCTTGCCCGCGTCGACACTCAGCGCGGCGGGACGGTCGTCGGTGGCCGGGTAGGTGAAACGGGCGATACCGGAGCGCTGGGTGGCGGTGAGTTCGCTGCCGATGCCGTTGTCGAACGTGACCCGGTAATTTCCGGGCGTCGCCTGCTCGTTGGCGTGCGAAAAGGTCGCCTGCCCGCTGGTGTCGCCGGCGAGCATCGGCATGAAGGGCACGTTGCCGTAGGCCCTGCAGCCGGCCCCGGAGATGTGGGTGAGGCTGAACCCTCTGATCCGGTTGTCCCCGTACGCGTACCCGCCGTGCTGGTAGGTCACCGTGTCCGGGCTCCACTGCACCCCGCCGAGGGGTGCGGTCGCGCCGGGAAAGGTGTTTCCGGCACCGCCGCCATGGCCGAAATCGGCCCCTCCGGGCGCGGTACCGACGAAGGGGTTCACGTACTGGGCCGGGTCGGCCACCGCGCCGTCCGCGGCGGCGGGTGAGGCCGGGGCGGACGACACGACGAGCACGGCGACGCCGGCCAGCGCGGCCCGGCGGAAGGGGAATCGCAAGTGGGTCTCTCCGGGCTGTGGCGGGCGGGGCGACAGAGCATGAGGGCGACAGTCTCCCCAGGGATGACGTCACCTCCGCGCCGCCACGCCCGGAGATCACCCGCACGGCGGAGCGCCCGCTCGCACCCGACCGGCTCGTGCGACGCGGCGGGATCCACCTGCGCACCCTCCACAACCGGCCACCCTGCGGTGCCCGAACACACGCGCCAACTGGCTAGACTACGCACCCTCGTGCATGTGATCCGGTCACGTCCGATCACAGCCGTTCCCGAAGGGTTTCGACGCTTGATAGCCATCGAAGATGTCAGCAAGCGATATGCCGACGGCACGGTGGCCGTCGATCGCCTGTCCCTCCAGATACCGAACCACTCGATCACCGTGCTCGTCGGGCCTTCGGGGTGCGGCAAGACCACCACACTGCGGATGATCAACCGCATGATCGAGCCCAGCAGCGGCACGATCCGCGTCAACGGCGAGGACATCCTCCGCAAGCCGGTCAACGCCCTGCGCCAGTCCATGGGTTACGTCATCCAGAACGCGGGGCTCTTCCAGCACCGCACGATCCTCGACAACATCGCCACGGTGCCGCGGCTGCTCGGCTGGTCCAAGCAGCGCGCCCGCGCCCGCGCGGCGGAACTGATGGAACGGGTGGGCCTGGACCCGGCCATGGCCCGCCGCTACCCCTACCAGCTCTCCGGCGGCCAGCAGCAGCGCGTCGGTGTCGCCCGCGCGCTCGCCGCCGACCCGCCGATCCTGCTGATGGACGAGCCGTTCTCCGCCGTCGACCCGGTCGTCCGCCGTGGTCTGCAGGAGGAGTTGCTGCGCATCCAGGGCGAGCTGGGCAAGGCCATCGTGTTCGTCACCCACGACATGGACGAGGCCATCACGATCGGTGACCGTGTCGCCGTACTGCGCACCGGTGGCAAGCTCGCCCAGTTCGCCGCCCCCGACGAGCTGCTGTCGGCGCCGGCCGACGCGTTCGTGGAGGAGTTCCTCGGCGGCGACCGGGGCATTCGCGGGCTGTCGTTCCTGTCCACCCGCGACCTCGCACTCGACCGCTCCCGGGTCTTCCCGGTCGGCAGCGACTGGCAGCAGCTCGCCGGGAAGCCGGCAGGCGCGGGGCCGGTCCTGGTCACCGACGCGGACGGAAAGCCGCTGGGCTGGGCCGACCTGACGGTGTGGGCCGGTGACGTCCAGGCGCTGGAGCCGCACGGGCAGGCCTTCGAGGTCGGCAAGGACTCGCTGCGGGTCGCGCTGGACCGGGCGGTACTCTCGCCCACCGGTCAGGCGGTCGCCGTGGACGGGGCGGGACGTGTGCTGGGGCTCGCCGGGCAGGAGACGGTCGCCGCGGCGATCCGCGCGGCCAGGCAGCGCCGCGCCGCGGACTCCGAGGGCGTCTCCACGGTGAAGGCCGCGCGATGAACGGCTTCTTCGACATCCCGAGCGACCTCCAGAGCAGCTACCTCGGCCTCATCTCCACCCACATGCAGGAGGCGCTGGTCCCGGTTCTCGTCGGCCTCCTGCTGGCGCTGCCGATCGGCCTGTTGTGCGTCCGCGTCAACTGGATCTATCCGCCGGTCCTCTGGATCACCACGGTGCTGTACGCGATCCCGTCGATCGCCTTCTTCGTGGTGCTCATCGACTACACCGGCCTGAGCAAAACCACCGTGATGATCCCGCTGACCCTCTACAGTCTCGTGGTTCTCGTCCCGGCGGTCGTCGACGGCGTCCGCTCGGTCCCCGAGGAGACGAACGCCGCCGCCGCGGCGATGGGCATCGGTTCACTGCGGCGCTACCTCCAGGTCCAACTGCCCATCGCGGTACCCGCGATCATGGCCGGTCTACGCGTGGCGACCGCCTCCAGCATCAGTCTGGTCAGCGTCGGCTCGCTGATCGGCAACCAGGGGGCGCTCGGCAACCTGCTCACCACCGCGATGCTCTACCACCGCCCTCTCCTCGCCGTGAACTCGGTGGTCACCACCGCCGTTCTCGCGGTGCTGGTCGACGCCGTGCTCGTCCTGCTGCGCCGCGTGCTCACCCCCTGGCAGCCGGCCTCCGGCCGCAAGGCCGCACGCCGTACGTCCACGATCGCGGGCGCCGCCCGCACTCCGGAGGGCGTCTCGTGAACGTACTCAACTTCATTCAGTCCTTCTTCTCCGACGGCTCCCACTGGCACGGGTACGACGGGATCCCGCAGCGCGTGTGGGAACACCTCCAGTACACCGCCGGGGCGCTCGCGATCGCCGCGGCCGTCGGCCTGCCCATCGGCCTGGTCACCGGACACACCGGACGCGGCGGCAACGCGCTGGCCTTCGTGTCGGCGGGTGCCCGGGCGCTGCCCACCTTCGGGCTGCTGGTGCTGATGTTCGTCTGGCTCGGCCTCGGCATCGTGCCCGTGATGATCCCGCTCGTGGTGCTGGCGGTCCCGCCGATCCTCATCACCACGTACGAGGCGATCCGCACCCTGGATCCCTCCCCCGTCGACGCCGCCCGCGGAATGGGCATGCCGGAGGGGAAGGTCCTGTTCCAGGTCGAGGTGCCGGCGGCGCTGCCGCTGATCCTCAGCGGTCTGCGTTCGGCGGCGATCCAGATCGTGTCCACGGCGACCATCGCGGCCTATGTGAGCCTCGGCGGGGTCGGCCGTTACATCCTGGACGGCCTCTACCAGCGCAACTACGAGAAGGTGGTGGGCGGCGCGGCCCTCACCGCGATCCTGGCGCTGCTCGTGCTGGTGCTGTTCTGGGCCATTGCCCGGGTGGCGGTGTCCCCGGGGGTACGCAGGCGCCGTACGGTCTGAGGAAATGGGAAGAGGGGGGACGAGCCGCAAGGCCCGTCCCCCCTCTTCCCTCGTTCACTGCTGCGCGGTCGCCAGGGCGTGTTCGAGGACGACGAGGAGCGCGTCCCGTACGGACCCGCGCTCGCGTGCGTCGAACACGGTGAGCGGCACATGGTCGCCGACGTCGAGGGCCCACCGTACGTCGTTCAGATCGTGTTCGACCTTGCCGTCGAAGGCGTTGACGGCCACCGCGAAGGGGATCTCGCGGTGCTCGAAGTAGTCGACGGCCGCGTAGCAGTCGTCGAGGCGGCGGGTGTCGACGATGACGAGCCCGCCGAGGGCGCCCTCGACCAGGTCGTCCCACATGAACCCGAAGCGCTCCTGGCCGGGGGTGCCGAACAGATAGAGCTTCAGGGTCGGGTCGAGCGTGACACAGCCGAAGTCCATGGCGACGGTGGTCGTCATCTTCTCCGGGGTGTGGGAGAGGTCGTCGATGCCCGCGGCGACCGAGGTGATGGACGCCTCGGTGGTGAGCGGCTCGATTTCGGAGATGGCACCCACGGTGGTGGTCTTGCCCACGCCGAAGCCGCCCGCGATCACCATCTTCACCGGCATCGGCGGCCGGGGACCCTCGGTGTCAGCGCTCACGGATCGCGCCCCGGGAGTCGGGGATAGCTCGGAGACCATCGATAACCCTTCGCAATACGGTGGCGTCGCGGGCGGATTCGGCCTGCGGTGCGTACAAGGCCAGTTGACCGTCGGCGCGCAGATCGTCGGCGAGCACTCTGATCACATTCAAATGCATCCGCAGTTTCGCCGCGATCTCCGCCAGCGACTGCGGCTGACGGCAGACCGTGATGATGTCGCGGTGCTGGTCGAAGACGAACGCGTCCAGCGTGGCCAGACCGAGATCCGTCGCGACGACCTGCGTCTCGATCGGAATCGTCGGCACCAGACTGTCACCGCCGGCGATCCGCCCCGCGGTCAGCAGGAATGGCCGGACGATCGACGGGGGGTGCTCCGCTCCCCACGCGTCGTCGTCGGCGGCTGATGGCTCGCCGGCCGTCATCTCGTCCTCACCCTTCACCTCGCGGGTCGTCCCGGCCTTCGTGACGCCCCCGCCGGCCGTCAACCGGTCGGCGCGATCCCCACGGTGTTCTTGAGCTCCATGACCAGTTGCGGGCTCAGAGCGGCACCGGCGCGGTTGGCGAAGAGGGTCATCTCGTACGCGATGTTCCCGAGCTTCGCCTCCTTGGAGGCGACCACGCCGAGCACCGCGCCCGCGCCGAGCGCGGACACCAGGACGTGCCCCTCCTCCAGGTCGATGATGACCTTGTTGAGCCCGCCGAGGCCGTAGTTGCCGGACGCGCCCATGGCGAGGCTCGTGATCCCGGAGACGATGGCCGCGAGCCGCTCCGAGTCCGCCTTGCCGCGCAGTTGGGACACCGCGATCAACAGACCGTCGGAGGACACCCCGATCACGTCGACGACGCCGGCGGTCTCGGTGGCGAAACGATTGAGCAGCCAATTGAAGTCGGCAGCGGCGGCCTTCACGTCCGTCGCCTGTTCCACGGCCGCGGACTCCGGTCCACCTGTCCACATGGTCACTTGCTCATGCCTTCCGGGAATGAGGGTCTGTTGTTCTCTGTGCTGGAATCGCCAGAGGTGTCGGGACGGCCCCCTGAACGGGCCGGCCCGAAGGCGGTACCGCGAGCCTCCGTCGCGCTCTCGCGCTCGGCCCGCAGAACGGCTTCCTCGAACTCGTCGATCTCGGATCGTGCCGCTTCCGCGTCGGCGGTCTGCCAGGCGGGCGGCCGTGGGTTGGTAATGGTCTGTTTGGGCAGCCGGGTCGAGGCGGTGGTGGCCTGCAGGGTCGCGCCGCGCACGCGCCGCCTGAGCGGACTGGGGCCGCCCTCGCGCGGTCGCGCCGGGGCGCTGCCGGGTGCCGACGGGGCCGTACCGGAGCCGCGCGCGGTGCTCGCGCCGCGGGGCGGCAGGCCGAGCCCCCCGCTCGTGCCGGTGTTCGGGCCGCGCGGCGGCTGCCCCGCCGCACTCCCCGGGCCGGTGCTCGCGCCGCGTGGCCTCTGCACGAGCCCGCTGTCCATACCGTTGCCCGCGGCGCGTGACGGCCGGCCCTGTCCGCTCTCCATGCCGGTGCCACGCTGGTGGCCCGGGCCGCCGACCGCGTCCTGAGGCGTGCCGCGTCCCGCTGTCTCGCGCTGCGCCGCCCCCGGAGTCGTGGTGCCCGGTGTGCCGCCCGGCCGAGGCCGGGACGCGCCGGAGCCGCCGTAGCCGCCCGAGGGGCCATCGCCCGTCGGTTCCTGACGGCCCGTGTGGCCGTCCGCTCCCCGGCTGCGCGCGGGGATCCTGCGCGGCAGGGACGAGGGGCCAGGTTCCGGGTCGACCGCCGCGGGGCGCGGTTCGCTCCCGCCGGGGCGGCGTGGCGGCGGCAGGATGTGCGGGGCCCTGGCCGCGGCCCCCGTGGGGTCGGCGAGCAGCAGATGGGAGCCGGGCACCGCGACGGTGACGGTGACGCCGCCGCCCGGGGTGCGGGTCAGGACGACCTCGATGCCCCAACGCCGGGACAGACCGCCGACCACGAAGAGGCCGAGGACCTCGGTCGGGGCAAGGTCGAGCCGTTCGCGGCGGATCAGGCGGGCGTTCTCCTCCTCCAGCCGCTCGGCGCTCATCCCGAGCCCGTGGTCGATGATCTCGATCAGGGCGCCGCCGCCGGAGCCGTGCCGGGGTCGCAGGACGACTTCGACGCTGCTGGACGCCGGGGAGAACGTCACCGCGTTCTCCAGCAGTTCGGCGAGCATCAGCGTGAGGTCGCCGACGATGTCGGGGGCGACGGTGACATCGCCCTCGGCGTGCGGGGTGACCCGCTGGTAGCCCTCGATCTGGCCGAGCGCGGCGCGGACGATGTTGCTGAGCCGCATGGGCCCGGTGTTGAGGCCCGTCTCGCGGATGCCGGCGAGCAGCATCAGGCTGTCGGCGTTGCGCTGGAGACGTACCGCGATGTGGTCGATGCGGTAGAGCCGGTCCAGTACCTCCGGGTCGGTCTCGCCGCGCTCCACCGAGTCGATCAGCGCGAGCTGGCGAGCGGTCAGGTTGCTGACGCGGTGGCCGACGTTGCCGAACATCTCGGCGATGTTGCGGCGGCTGATGACCTGGCGCTCCAGCAGGGCGGTCGCGGTGATCTGCACCTGGTTGAAGGCTTCGGCGAGTTCGCCGAGTTCGTCGCGGACCGGCACGGGCACGGCCTCGAGGCGCGGCGGGCTCGCGTCGTCGGCGTCGTCGTCGGCGACCCGGGCCAGCTCGGTCCCGGCCGCGTCGGCCACGTGCTGGGCCGCCTCGGTGAGGCTCCGCACGGTCCGCACCACGGAACGGCGGACCAGTACGGAGAACAGGATCCAGGCCGCGAAGGCGGCAAGGTTGGCGGACACCAGCCACAGCACCTGCCACCAGGCGTCGTTGGACGCCTTCTGGGTGTCGGCGGCGATCTGGTGGATCAGCGACTCGGTGATCTTCAGCCGGTTCTCCGCCTGACGCTGGTACGTCGGGTCGGCGGCCAGGGCGTCGTCGAGCGCGGCGCGCAGCTGCGAGGCGTTCTCGGCGACCAGACCGCTGGGGTCGACCTGCAGCGCGGCGTAGTGCTGAGCGACGACGCTCTGGTACGGGCTGTGCTCGATCGCGGCGAGTTCGGCGCCCTGTTCCTGGCTGGCGAACCGGGTGAACCGCTCGGCCTGGTAGGAGTACTGCTCGTAGTCGCCGACGGCTCCGGTGTACTCGATGAGCGCGTTGGGGTCACGGGTCCGGGCCGCGAACACGCTGGTCTCGAAAGAGGCGTGGGCGGTGTCGGCGCGCAGCAGCGCGTCCAGCAGATTGCCCGCGGACTCCGAGGACTCGCCGCCCGACTGACCGAGCCCGAGGCCGTTGATGAGGCCCTCGATGACCGATCCGTACGCCGGGTCGATGTTGTCGGCGGGGATCGGACCCTCTTCGATGGTCTTACGGAGGCTGTCGAGGCCCTCCAGCTCCTTGAGTGCCTGGGCCTCGGCGTCGGGCAGTCGGTCCCCGTAGGCGGACCGCACGGCCTCCGCCTGGGCGGTGACCTTCTGCTGCGCCTGGAGGAAGGCGGAGGTGCCCGGCGCCTTGTCGCCGGAGCGGGCGGCCTCGTAGCGAAGGGAGACGAGGAGTGCCTGGCGGTGTTCGGTCTGCACGCCGTCGATGAGCTGGGTGACCTGCGCGCTGTCCCGCACGAGTTGCGCGGTGGAGGCGGCGGAACGGGCCGAGTCGATCTCGGCGTACACGACATAGGCGATCATCGCCGAAACGACCGCGAGCGGGACAATCACCAGGACGTTGAGTTTCCTGCGGAAAGGCCAACGGTCGAGGAGGGAAGGCGTCCGGCCTATTCGGGGAGCCGTGGTCTGCGGCCCCCGGGCGGCTTTTCTGTGCGCGGGCACCAAACCTCCTTGACTTCATTCCCAATTGGAAGCCCGCAGCCCGGGCTGCGTGGACGTGGGTCATGTCAGCACGCTCGGGCCGAGCAAGTGGAACCAGGTCCCCCGACTCGGCCAACATTAGCGGCTGCCGCAAGAGTACGGCCATGATCAACCAAAAACTGACAGGGTGATACGTCGGATTCACGCCCGTTTCGGTCAGGTTGCGCCCACGCGGCGAAGCCGTGTGGTCTCCATCGGTGATCTATTCGTGTCTTGACGGTGCGTTACTGGGCTCGATTGGATCGTCATCACGCCATGCCTTCCGGCCGCCGACCGCCCATGCACAAGTCTGGATGACCAACGTGACTCACGCCAGAAGCACCAGAACGACCGCAACGTACGCTGTATCCCTGCTGGTTGTGGCTGCTGCCGCCCTCACGGGCTGCGGTTCCTCCGACAACTCCGACAGCAAGGACCCGCTGAAGGGCGACACCGCCAAGGGCGGCACGGTCGTGGTCGGCTCCAACAACTTCCCCGAGAGCATCCTGCTCGCCGACATCTACGGCGAGGCCCTGAAGGCCAAGGGCATCAAGGTCAGTTACAAGTTGAACATCGGCAGCCGTGAGACCACCTACGGTCTGATCAAGAACGGCACGATCACCGTCCTGCCCGAGTACAACGGCGCGCTGCTGGCCTATCTGAACGCCAAGGCGGCCCCGACCACGGTCGAGGACACCAGCAAGGCCATCACGGCCGCGCTCGATTCCAAGCTGAGCCTGCTCGAGCCCTCCAAGGCGGAGGACAAGGACGCGATCGCGGTCAACGCGGCGACCGCCAAGAAGTACAAGCTCACGACCTCGTCGACGATCGCCGACCTCTCCGCCTCGGCCAAGGACCTGGTCATCGGGGGATCGCCGGAGTTCCAGACGCGCAAGCAGGGATTGGTGGGCCTCAAGTCCGAATACGGCCTTGAATTCAAGTCGTTCAAGGCGCTGGACGCGGGTGGGCCGTTGACCGTGGCCGCCCTCAAGGGCAACAACATTCAGGCCGCAGATATTTTCACGACCGACCCCGGAATCACCAAGAACAAGTTCGTGGTCCTTCAGGACCCGAAGAATCTCTTCGGTTTTGAGAACGTGACGCCGCTGGCTTACAAGAGCGGTCTCTCCGCCGCCGGAGTTTCCGCGCTGAACGCCGTATCGGCGAAGCTCGACACGGACACCCTGGTCAAGCTCAACGCTCAGGTGCAGAACGACAACAAGGACCCGCTGGACGTGGCCAAGAGCTGGCTGTCGACCGCCGGACTGTAGTTCTGACGGAGATGCGCAGGCCGGAGCGGGGGTCCGCCGCTCCGGCCTTTGCCGTGCCGCGGGCTCTGCGAGGAACGACGGTTCGCCCGTCCGTCGCGAGATCACCACGCCCGCCGACTGATCTCCTCATCAGTTCTGAAGAGGTCGCGGCTAGGATGAGCGCATGCCCGACCAAGCCGCCGCCCAGCCCGCCAACCGCTTCGAACGCAGGCGCGCCCGGACCCGCCATGCCCTGATCACCGCTGCCCAGGGGATCCTGGCCGAGCAGGGCACGAGCGAGGTCAGCATCCAGCAGATCGCCGAGCGTGCCGACGTCGGGTTCGGCTCCTTCTACAACCACTTCCAGACGAAGGCGGAGCTCTTCGAGGCGGCGGTCGTCGACGCGCTGGAGGAGTACGGCAAGCTGATCGACTCGATCACCGGCGACCTCGACGACCCCGCCGAGGTGTTCGCGGTGAGCGTCCGGCTGACCTTCCGGCTCGCCGACACCCACCCGGAACTCACCCGCGTCCTGCGCTACGGCGGCCTCCCCTACATCCACGCCGACTTCGGCCTGGGCCCCCGCGCCCTGCGGGACATCGAGAGGGGCAACGCCTCCGGCCGCTTCCAGGTGGACAGTCCCCTCGTCGCCCTCAGCGCCGTCGGCGGCTCCCTCCTCGGGCTGCTCCAGCTGAAGTCGTCCGCCAAGTCCGAGCAGTCGGGCCCCGGCGCCGACGAGGAGATGGCCGAACTCGTCCTGCGCATGCTGGGCCTGCCTCCCGAGGAGGCCCACGAGGTCGCCCGGCGCCCACTGCCGGTCACGACGACAGGGCCCAGGGCAACCTCGTAGGCGCGCGGGCGCCTCAGGGGCGCTCGGTCAGGAACCGGTCGATGGTCGAGGTGAGTTCCTCGGGCTTCTCCACCGGGAGTTCGTGGCCGGCGTCCAGGATGCGCACTTCCGCGTCCGGGTACGCCTTCGCCATCCGCAGCATCTGGGAGACGGGCAGCTGGATGTCGTAGTAGCCGTGGATCATGAGGGTGGGGACACGGATCTCCCCGACCCGGTCGAGGACGTCGAAGGACCGCATCGCGCCGTAGCAGGTCATGACCACCTCCCGCGGTGTGGCCGCGGAGGTCCGGATGTACTCCTTGATCTCCTCGCGCGGGTACCCGGGGGCGAAGGCCCGCTGGATGTTGGCGGCGACGAACAGCTTGAACGGCACCCGCGTGGACACCGCCATCAGCAGGCCCCTCCCGCGGCTGTACGTCATCCGGCTGATCGAGTTCACCAGGACCATGCGCTCGATCCGGTCCGGATGGCCCAGCGCCAGGGTCTGCGCGATCATCCCGCCCATCGAGTGACCGACGGGGACGAACCGTTCGACCTTCAGGTGATCGAGGACGGCGAGGACGTCCCCGGCCAGCTCCCCGACGCTCCGCCGTCCCGACCCGTCGCTCTCGCCGTGGCCGCGCAGATCGACACGTATGACCCGCCGCGTGGCCGAGAAGTGCGCCAGCTGGTGGTCCCAGCGGTGCCGGTTGGCGGTCCAGCCGTGGATGAACACCAGGGGCGTGCCCGCACCGTCGCGGGGGCCCTCGTCGTCGTACGTCAGTCTGGCGCCGTCGACTTCGAGCTGCGGCATGGGTGGCCTCCTGCGATGCGGTCCGGTTACTGACGGGTACGGTAACCGGCCGCCCCGGCCGCCGTCACCGTCGTCCGCCGAGGAATTCGAGGATGTGCCCGAACACGTCGAGGGCCGCGCCCCGGCCGAGGAACGTGTCCAGGTGGCCGTAGCCGGGAATCTCGGTGTACGCGACGTCCAGCTGTGGCTGTCTGCGGGCCAGTACGTCGTGACAGAGCCTCTGGGAATCGAGCCACAGGCCGTTCTCGCTGCCGGCGAGCAGCAGGACCGGGGTGTCGATACGGGCCGCCGCGTCCAGCGCGTTCTGCGGCAGCGCCCGGTAGCGGTGGTCGCCGTCGTGCCAGCGCACCACGGTGCGGGCCAGCTCGATGCGGCGCAGATGCGGCAGGATCCACAGCGGGGCGGGGCCCAGCAGCTCGGCGAGCCGGTGGTGGGTGGCCTCGGACAGGTGCTCGTGCACGAACAGCGAGGCGCCCGTCCCCCACGCCGAGTTGTGCAGGATCTGGCAGGTCGGATCCGGGCAGCTCGCCCCGCGCGAGGCGAGCGCGAACAGGGGGGTGTACTTCGACCACAGGCCGGCCTTGCGGATGTCGACCGGTAGGTGATCGATGCGGGACCTGAGCAGCTCCCCGGCCAGCGACATGCGCAGCGAGGTGCGGCCCGCGAGCTTCGGTGTCAGGAACACGCCCTGGGACACCACGCCCGCGAGACCCGGGACCAGCCCGGCCGTCATGCTGAGCGACAGCGTGAGGGAGCCGACGCAGTGGGCGACCACGAACAGCGGCCGCTCGCCGATGCGGCGGCGGATGTGGGAGACGGCGGCGGGGATGTCGTACAGGGCGACGTCGTCGTACGTGTACTTCCGGCCGGTCTCGTTGTACGGCAGCCGGCAGCTGCCCCGCCAGTCGAGCAGCCAGGGCTCGTAGCCGTCGTCGAGCAGGACGTCGACCAGGTTGCGGGTCTCGGGCAGCAGGAACATGTCGGCGGACGCGGTGTGCCCGTGCAGGAGCAGCACGGCGGGGCGGTCCGTGTCGCCGCTGTCCACGCGGGTCAGGCCGAGGCGTACGCCGTCGCCCGCCCGGAAGGGGATCTCCTCGACCCGCGCCGGGTCGAGGCGGTGGTGGAGGGGGCGCAGGGTCGTGGTGCTCCTGACCCTGCGGAGCGTCGGCCTGGTGCGGGAGTCACTGCTCCGGAGGATCATCGGTGCTGCTCCGAGGGGGTCGGGGTGCGGCGCAGGTCGAGGAGGTCGGCGGCGGCCCGGGCGAAGGGGCCGAGCAGACCGCGGCCCATCTCCAGGCCGAACCAGGCGAGCCAGGTCAGCTTGGCGGCCCGCTTCTCCTGGCTGGTCAGGCGCGGGTCGACCTTGATGCCGTCGACCTGGTCGCGCAGATAGGTGCCGGCGGGCACGACGAGTTCGCCCGCCAGGGCCGCCGGTGCGCCCTCACGGCCGATCTCGACGGTGAGCGCCCGGGTCTGGCGCCACACGTCACGACGGGCCCGGGCGTACTTGTGGCCCTCCAGCCACCAGCGGCCGCCTTCCGCGTCACGCAGCGCCAGCCGGTAGCTGAGGAGTCGGTGGCGGATACCGTGCCGCTGCGGGATGCCTTCCTCTGGCCGGATCCAGACGTCGCCGTGCTCGACGACCAGCGGTTCGGGATGCACCGCCGCGCACGTCAACTCGCCGGTGACATCGACCCGGCGCTCCTTCACCAGCTGGTACATGCTCGCGAGGGAGAGGGTGAGCGCCATCGAGCAGGGAGTGTCGGCGGGGGCTCCGACCGGGCCGACACCGCCCTCGGTCGTCTCGGAGAACCACAAGTAGGGCGGGTCGTCCTTGTGCGGCAGCCGGGCCAACCCGTCCTCGGCGAGTCGCTCGAACGTCCTCAGCTGGGCCTGGGCGTCGTAGCGTGCGGCGGGCCGCAACCCGAGCGCCTCGACGAGCGCGGCGGTGCGCTCGGCGGTCGCCGCCGGACCCTTCAGGGTCGCCTCGCAGAGTTTGAGCGCGGTGGGACTCTGCAACACCCTGGTGAGGAAGGCCAGTTCGGGCACCGGCTCGGCTTCCAGCCGGGCCAGGGCATGGGTCCGCCACTCGTCCCAGTCCTGTACGCGTACGTGCATCCCGCCGAGCGCCATGTCCCGTACGACGTCGTCCAGGGTGTTGGGTACGCCGGTCAGGTGGTAGTCGTAGCCCCACGCGTCGGGTTCGCAGACGACGCCGACCGCGACCCGGCTCACCCAGTCCACCGGGGCCGCGTTCAGGTGGTTGAAGGCGGGGACCGTGCGGAAGCGGCCGAAGGCCGAGAGGAGACCGCTGCTGAGGTCCTGCGGGTTGTAGGCGCCGGTCCTGGTGTGGCCGCCGATGCCGCCGGGACGCAGGGCCGTGACGATCAGGCCGTGGTCGCGGGCCCGTCGCAGGGCGACCTCCGCCGCCCACTTCGTCTGGTCGTAGCCCGCGACGAGGCGGTCGACATGGGCGAGCGGGTCGTCCTCGCCCATCGCGGTGATGCCCACCTCGTTGAAGACCGCGATGGAGGAGATGTGGTGCAGCGGTTTCGGCCGGCCGGTCGCCGCGAGCTCGGCGAGGGTCAGCGAGCCGACGACGTTGCTCTGCCGCAGCGACTGGTAGCCACGCAGGAAGTCCACGGCCGCCGCCACGCCGACGACGCTGTCCAGCTCGTGGGTGAGCGTGGTCCACAGTTCGTCCGACAGGCCCAGGTGTGGGCGCCGGATGTCGCCGGGGAGCACGGTCACGCGGCGGCGGACCTCCGACGACCAGGGCAGCTCGTACCCCTTGAGCGCCTCACCGAGCCGCCCGAGGGCCGCCTCCTCGTCGGCGGCACGGACGAGGCAGTAGACGTGGGCGTCGCTGTGCCGCAGCAGGTCGAGGAGCATATGGCTGCCGAGGAAGCCGGTGGCGCCGGTCAGCAGGATCCGACGGGGCGGCAGCGGCTCGGGGTCGCCGGTCCAGGGCAGCCGGTCGGCGAGCGCCAGGTCGGCCAGGATCTGGTCGAGGTCCTCGGGACGGGCCGTGGCGTACGGGGTGGGGGTGACGGCAACCGCGGGAGCGGTGCCAAGGGCCGGGACGGGGAGGATGCCGGGTGCGGGCGCCGGACGGGTGCCGGCGGCGGACGACCGATGCGGACTTCCCACCGTGACCGGGGCCGAGGTCCCCTCGGATATGGCTGTACCTGCCGTGTCCGGGGCCCAAGTCGTCCCGGGCGTCGGCGTGTCCGATGCGGCCGGGGCCGGGAGGGGTGCCGTGGCGCCCACCGTCGACAGCCGACGGTGGGCCAGGCTGGTCGGACGGGCGTCGGCGAAGACGTCGTCGAGGGCGATCTCCATGCCCAGCTCGTCCTCCAGCGCCGCGACGAGTTCCACGGCCCCCACCGAGGTGCCCCCGGCGTCGAAGAAGTCGACGTCGGGCGACAGATGCCCCTCGGGCAGATGGCGGCCCGCCACGGCGGCGATGGCTGCCGCCAGAGCCTCCACGTCCGGGACCTCCGCCCTCGGACACCTCACGTCCGGGACCGCTGCCGCCGGACGCTCCACGTCCGGCACCACGTCCGGACCCGCTGCCGCCGCAACGCACCCGTCGGAACCGGTAGGCGTGGGCGCCGCGGCCGTCCTCACCTTCGCCAGCAGGGCGTCCACGCTCAGCCCACCGCCACCACCCCGCTCGACCGCCTCGGCCGTCGCCCGCTGTGCGGCGTACGCCGACGCGTCCTCGTTCACCTCACGCATGAGAGCCCTTCACCCCGTCACTTGTCCTTTCGCGCACTGCCACCACTGCCACCGCTGCCGCCGATCTCACCCGTCGGCGCCGCCGGTTCACCCTCGCCGCCAGGACCGGAAGGACCGCAGGTGTTCCGGCGTGACCACGGTCTCCAGATGTTCGTCTTCCTGGTCCCCGCCACCGAGCGCGGCCAGCAGCCGCCGGGCCGGTACGTTGCGCCGGGTGCGCTCCGCCGTCAGCCGGACCTTGACGCAGCCCAGCTCGTCGGCACGGTCGGCCAGCCACCGCAACAGCCGTTCCTCGACTCCCCGGCCGAGCGCCCGGCAGCTCATCAGCCAGCCCAGTACGTCGAGTTGGTCGCCGTCCGCACACAGGGCGAGCAGCCCGATCTGGCCGTAGTCGCCGAACCGGTCCCGGGCCGCGGCCGTCCACACCTCACCGCGCTCCCGCCACCGTCCGAGATCACCCCCGTCCGCGGACCGGGCCCGCAGGGTGAACTGGTTGGTACGGCGGACGAGTTGTTCGGCCCGCTCGACATCGGCCCCGGACAGGGCCCGGATGTCGACCTCAAGTTCCAACTGGGCGAGGAACTCCTCGAATCCGGCCTGCGCGCGCACCGCGTCCCGGTCCCGCTCCTGTGCGTAGAACCGCGCCCGCAGCACGTCCTCGGCCGTCGCCGCGGCCGGGACGAGCGGCCACAACCTGCCCAGGAATGCGCCCAGTTCGGCCGACGGCGGGCACGTCACCGACAGCACTTCCGGCAGCGCGGACCGCACTCCCGCGATCTCGACCGGGTTGTCGTCGAGGAACAGGAAGCTGTCCGGGCCGAGGCCGAGCGTCCGGGCCGCCTCGGCGAGCCGGCCGGACTTCGGGCCCCAGGCCGCGGAGAGCACGCTGAAGTGTTCGGCCTTGAGCAGGCTGTCCGGGCGGTCCAGGACGGCCCGTACCGTGGCCTCGTCGTTGTTGCTGACCAGTGCCAACAGCGCGCCCGCCGCACGCCACTGAAGGAGCCGGCGGGCGAGCAGGGCACGCGGCCCGGTCAGGTCCACCGCCGCCGGGCCGATCTCCCCGGCCACCCCACCCCACAGCGTCTCGTCGCCGTCCACCGCGATCACCTTGGGCGTGGGGCGCCGTACCGCACGTACGACGTCGGCGAGGCACAGCGCCACCGCCGCCTGGAAGTGCGGGGTGAAGGGGAGGTGGGCGATGCGCTCGGTCCGCTCGTCGAAGGGTTCCTCGACGGCGTGGCACCGGGTCCAGTCGTCGGGGCGGAGCACCGCGATGCCGGGCGCCTCGGCCAGTTCGTCGGCGATCTCGCGCTCCCACCGTGCGAAACGGTCCTGCGCGTGCGCGGACGGCAGGAAGCCGACGACCAGCGGCTTCCGCGTCCGTTCGGACAGGGCACGCAGCGCGGCCGGGAACGCGGTGCGCAACTCGGCGAGCAGCGCGTCGTCCACCGGGCCGAACCGTTCCAGGTCCGCCGCCCGCAGCAGCGCCACGCCCACCGCCGCGGTGGGGTCGGCGAAGACGCCGGAGGGGTCACGCAGGGCGGCGAGCACCTGGTGGTACGGGGCTTGCGCGACGGTCAGGCCGCCGTCCCGCGCGCCCTCCTCGACCGCCGCCTCACACAGCAGGGGCAGATTCCCGAGGGCGAAGGTGGCGGCGAGGGCGAGCGACCGGCGCGGGGAGCGGCAGGTGTCCCCGGTCGTCCCCTCGGGCACCGCCACCGCCGTACCGGTCGTCGTACGGATCTCCGAAGTCGCCTCGACCGCCGTGCCTGGCGTCGGACGGACCGCCGCCGTCGCCTCGACCGCCGCGCCCGGCGTCGGACGGACCGCCGCCGTCGGATCGTCCGCCGCCTCCGCGAGCAGCCGCAGGAACTCCTCCCCCAGTCCGGCGGAGGTCGCCGCGTCCAGGATGTCGAGGTTGTGGTCGAGTCTGATCCGGCCCTCGTCCGGGGTCATGGTGATCATCAGGTCGAGGTCGGAGTACCCGGTCCCGGCGGGCAGGACCTCCAGGTGGGCGAGGCGGCCCGCCGAAGAGCGCACGTAGTTGAAGTACACCTCCACCAAGGGCGCGTTCGCCCGGTGCAGCCCCTGTCGGGCGAGGGTCGACAGTACGTCCGAGAACATGGCGCCCTTCGCGAGGACCCGGTCGAGGCGGCCGTCGGTGCGGCGCAGCACCTGCTCGATCCGTTCGTCCGCCCCGGCTTCGGCCGGGAACGGCACCGGCACTCCGAAGAAGCCCACCGCGTCGTACGCGTCGGCGTGGATGCGGGTGTCGACGGGCACGGCGAGAACGAAACGTTCCTTCTGCCGCATCCTGGCGAGCAGCACGGTCAGGGTGCCGAGGCAGAAGGCGGCGGGCGTGATCGCGAGCCCGCTCGCGGCGGCCGACACCCGTTCCATGAGCCCGTCCGGGATCGTCACGCTCACGCTGCCGGCCCGGTACGAGCGTGTCGCCGGACGGGACCGGGCGAGCGTCAGGTCGAGTCGGGCACTGCCCTGGAAGGCCTCGCGCCATGCGGTCACGCCCTCGCCAGGCGTGTCGTCCGTCTGCTGCGCCTCGATCAGGAGATCGATGTCCCGGTTGGTGACGGCGTCGCCGAGCGAGGTGCCGGACAGTTCGACGTCGATTTCCGCCGCCACGAGCAGCAGCGACTGCAGATCGCTCACCGCGTGGTGCGCGCCGAACGCCAGGACCTGGCCCCGGTCACCGGCGTCGAGCAGCTCGAACCGCCACAACGGAGGATTCGCCAGGTCGAAGGACGGTTCCAGCAGCCGACGCAGCCGGTCGGCCGCGTCGAGTTCGTCGTCGCCGGGCACGTCCGTCCAGCGCAGCACCGGACCTGCGAGCTCCCGGTCCACCCGGAGCAGCCGCGCGTGTTCGCCTCCGGCACCGGTCACGATGGCGGTGCGCAGCGCGGCGTGCCGTCCGGCGAGGCGGGTGAGGATGTCGGTGAGCGCCTCGCGGGTGGTGGGCGTGGTGAGCCGGAGAGCCAGACCGACGGCGTGGGCCGCGTCCGGCATGCCCGGCCGGGCGCTGCGCAGCAGTCGCAGGACATCGCGGGTCGCGGGCCGCGGGTCGCTCTCGGGCACCTCGACGTCGACCTCGGGCCGCCGTGTCTCGGGCCGCCGCTCCCCGGCCTGCGCGACCGCGTCCTGTTCGGGCAGCACCTCTCCGAGTGCCCGGGCCAGGCCGCGGATGTCGGAGGCGGAGAACACGGTGGCGGCCGGGAGTTCGGCGCCCAGCTCGCGGGCGAAGGCGTTGCGCAACCGGACGAGCATGAGGGAGTCCAGGCCGAGTTCCTTCAGGGCCGTGGTCGCGGAGACGTCCACCGTGCCTTCGGAGACCTGGCCGACCTGGGCCCGCACATACGCTTCGAGGCGGTCCGCGCGGTCCCGTTCCGTCGTCGCCGCGAACACGCCGGCGACGAGGTCGTCCGCGCCGTCACCGCCGGTCGGTACGGCGATCAGGTCGCCGAGGATCGGACGGGTGCGGGCCGCGTCCGGGTCGTGCGCGAGGGCCTCCCAGTCCAGGGCGAGGGGGGCGAGTTGGCGGCGGGAGGTGGCCAGCACCCGTTCGAAGAGCTCGCCCCCGTCCTGCGGGGAGAAGGCGAGCAGCCCGGACCGGCCGGCCTCGGCGGCCCGGGCGCCGGACTCGGCGGCCATGCCCACGCCCGCCCAGGCGCCCCAGTCCAGGCTCAGCGCCCGGCGGTCGACGCGGGAGAGGTGGTGCGCCCAGGCGTCGAGGAAGGCGTTCGCCGCCGCGTACGGGCTCTGTCCAGCGGAGCCGAGGAGACCGGCCGCCGAGGCGAACAGGACGAGGCTCTCGGCCTCCGGGATCAGTTCCGTGAGCAGTGTGGTGCCGAGGACCTTGGGGGCGAGCACGCGCAGGACGCGCTCGTCGGTCAGGTTCGCCACCGTCGCGTCGTCGAGGACACCGGCCGCGTGGACGACTCCGGCGATCGGCCCCGCTTCCCGTCGTACGGCGTCCAGGGCTGCCGTCAGTTCCTCGCGGTCGGCCACGTCGGCGCGGGCGAGGTGGACGGTGGTCCCGATTTCTTCGAGACCCCTGATCCAGCTCGCGGTGTGCGCGTCGGGCTCGCCGCGGCTCATCAGCGCCAGTCGGCGGGCGCCGCGGCGGACCAGCCGTTCGGCGACGACCCGGCCGAGGCCGCCCAGACCGCCGGTGATCAGGTACACGCCGTTGGGGGTGATCTCGCCGCTGCCGCCGTCGTCGGGGCGGGTGCGGGCCAGGCGCGGGACCAGTCGGCCCGGCTCCCGCAGCGCCACGAGCCGTTCGTCGTCCGCGTGCCGCAGTTGTGTCCACAGGGCGTCGAGACCGTCGGTGGGCGGCAGATCGATCAGGGTGGCCGCCAGCTCCGGGTACTCCTGCGCCACCGCGAGGCCGAAGCCCCAGGCGAGGGCCTGCTGGGGATGCGTCACCCGCGCGCTGTCACCGGCGGCCTGGCTGCCCCGCGCGACGACGAAGAGACGGGGGGCCCGACCCCGCGGCCGGTCCGCCAGCGCCCGTACCAGGTGCAGCGTGCTCAGGCAGCACAGCCGCGCCGCCACCTCGGCCGCACCGGCATCCGTGATCGCCGGGGCGTCGAGCGCGGACAGCTGGACCACCCGCTCGGGCGGCCCGTCGAAGAAGGCCTCGTCCAGGAGGCGGGCCAGGTGCCGCGGATCGGCGGGGTCCAGCACGTAACGACCGGGTCCCTCCACGCCGAACGACTCACCCCTGCGGGCGATCACGCACGGCACGGCCGAGCCGAGCCGCTCCTCCAGTTCGGCCGCGACACCCGTGTCGTCCGCCAGGATCAGCCAACTGCCCTCGGCAGGCGGCTGTTGCGCGGCCGGACGCGGCTGCCAGTGGGTCTCGAAGAGCGCGCCGTCCAGCGGAGACAGTGCGGCCAGTGCGAACTCCCGTGCCTCCAGAACCAGTTGTTCGTTCTCGTCCCACAGCCGCAGGTCCACGGTCGCCGTGTCGCCGTCCACGGATCGCAGTCGGCAGGTCGCCCACACGGGCGCCGTGCGCAGTCCGGTGAACCTCAGCTGTCCGACGGCCGCGGGCACGAACGCCCGGCCCCCGGGAGCGCCGCCCGGCAGGGCGGCCGTGTGGAAGGCCGCGTCGAGGACGGCGGGATGCAGCAGATGACCGGCGGCGGGCGTGCGGGCCAGGCGGCCGAGGGCGGCCACGTCCGTACGGCGGCCCTCCTCCAGCCCCCGGAAGGCGGGGCCGTAGTCGATGCCCAGGGCCGCGAGCCCGGCGTAGACCGCTGACAGATCGACCTGCTCGTCGCACCGTTCACGCACGGCGTCGAGCCGCTCTTCGTCCTCGGCGGCGGTTTCCGCGGTGACCGCGAGCCGTCCGCTGACGTGCCGCTGCCACGGTGCGCCGTGCCCACCGGCGGGTGTCGAGGCGATGGTGAAGTCCCGGAAGCCGTCCTCGGCCGGGCTCAGGACCAGTTGCAGCCGTACGGGCCGGTCCACGTCCAGTGACAGCGGCTGTACGAACCTGACGTCGGCCAGCCGTACTTCGCCGCCGCCCCGCAGCGCGGACGCGGCCTCCAGGGCCATGTCGAGGAAGGCGGCGCCGGGCAGCCAGACCTCGCCGGTGACCCGATGGTCGGTGAGATAGGCGAAGCGGCTGTCGTCGAGGTCGACGTCGGCCTGGAAGAGGTGCCGGTCGGGTGCGTCGCTGGCCTCCACGTGCGTGCCGAGCAGCGGTGATCCACCGGCCGAGGCGGTGGCCGGGGCGGGCGCGAGCCAGTGGCGTTCGCGGGCGAAGGCGTAGGTGGGCAGGCCGACCCGGCGGCCCTCCGGGAACAGCAGCGGCCAGTCGGGCGTGTGCCCGGCCGTGTACAACTCCCCCAGCCCGCGCAGCAGTACGCCGTGTCCGTCGCTCTGCCGGCGCAGCGAGCCGATGCCGACCGCGTCGATCCCGGCCTCCGCCGCCACCGCCTCGATCGACGAGGTGAGCGAGGGGTGCGGGCTCAGCTCGACGAAGTAGCGGTAGCCGTCGTCCAGCATCCGTCGGATCGTGTCCGCGAACCGGACCGGCTCCCTGAGGTTGGCGTACCAGTGGTCGGCGTCCAGCCGGTCGCCGGGGACGGGTTCGGCCAGCACCGCCGAGTACAGCGGGGTCGGTGTCCGGGCGCCCCTGACGCCGGAGAAACGCTCGAGCAGCTCCGCGTGGAGCGGGTCCATCAAGGGGGTGTGCGAGGCGAACGGTGTCGAGAGCGGGCGTGCGGCGATGCCCCGCTCGTCGAGGCGGCGGCGCAGCTCGGCCAGCGCGTCGGCCTCGCCGGAGACGGCCGTGGACCGGGCGCTGTTGACCGCCGCGACGAACAGGCGGCCCGCGAACGGCGCGAGCAGCTCCTCGACCCGCGCGCAGGGCAGTTCCAGGGACAGCATGCCCCCCTGGCCCACCAGCGGTACGACGGCCTGCCCGCGCCCGGTCACGACGGTCACGGCCTCGTCCAGGGTGAGGGCGCCCACGCTGTACGCGGCGGCGATCTCGCCCAGGCTGTGCCCGACGACGGCGTCCGGGCGGACGCCGAGCGCGCGCCAGGCGGCGGCCAGTGAGGCGTTGACCGCGAACAGCACCGGTTGCAGGAACTCGGTGCGGCCGAGCGGGGCGAACTCCTCCGGCGCCCGCAGGGCGTTGAGCACCGACCAGCCGGCCCGTCGGCGAACGGCCTCATCGATGCGGACCAGCTCCTCGCGGAACGCCTCCGACCCGGCCATCAACTCCACGCCCATTCCGGGCCATTGACCGCCGTGCCCGGCGAAGACGAAGGCCACCCTGCCCCTCCCGTCGTCGCGGGGCGCGGCAAGGGGCGCCCGCCCGCTCGCCAACGCGTCCAGGCGTAGCAGCAGTTCGTCCCGGTCACCCGCGACGAGGGCGGCACGCCGTTCGAAGTGGCTGCGGTGCCGGGCCAAGGTGTGGGCGACATCGAGGAGAGTGAGGTCCTCGTCGGCCTCCTCGGTCAGGTGGTTAGCCAGTCGCGCGGCCTGCCCCCGCAGGGCGGCCTCGCTGCGTCCCGACAGCACGAACAGTCGCTTCCCCGACGGGACTTCGTCCGTTCCGCGCGCCGTCTCGACCGGCGGAGCCTCCTCCACGATCACATGCGCGTTGGTCCCGCTGATCCCGAAGGCACTCACTCCGGCCCGTCGTGTCCGCCCGGGCAACGACGGCCAGGCCACCGTGTCCCGCACCAGCCGCAGCCCGCTGTTCTCCCAGTCGACGTGCCTGCTGGGGGTGTCGGCGTGCAGGGTGCGCGGCAGGGTCCGGTGGCGCAGCGACTGCACCACCTTGACGAGCCCGATCACACCCGAAGCCGCCTGCGCGTGTCCGATGTTGGACTTGAGCGAGCCCAGGTACAGGGGGTGGTCCTGCGGACGTGAGTCGCCGAAGACCTCCGACAGGGCGTTCGCCTCGATCGGGTCGCCCAGCGTGGTGCCCGTGCCGTGCGCCTCCACATAGTCGATGTCGGCGGGCTCCAGCCCGGACAGCTCCAATGCCCGCCGGATCACCTGTTCCTGCGCCGGACCGTTCGGCGCGGACAGCCCCTGGCTGCGGCCGTCCTGGTTGACGGCCGTGCCGCGCAGCACGGCCAGCACCTCGTCACCGTCGCGCCGGGCGTCGCTCAGTCGCTTCAGTACGACCATGCCGGCGCCCTCGGCCCAGATGGCGCCGTCGGCGTCATCGGAGAAGGAGCGGCAGCGGCCGGTCGGGGACAGGCCCCGCAGCCGGCTGAACTCCACGAAGGTTCCCGGGGTCACCATCACCGTCACGCCACCGGCGAGCGCGAGGTCGCACTCCCCTGACCGCAGTGCCTGCGCCGCCAGGTGCAGTGCCACCAGCGACGAGGAGCACGCCGTGTCCACCGTCAGCGCGGGGCCGCCCAGCCCCAGCGCGTAGGCGAGCCGCCCCGAGGCCACGCTCAGCGCCGAGCCCGTACCGACGTACCCGTCCAGCTGGTCGAGGCGGGACCCCGCCAGATAGTCGCTGCCGAACATGCCGACGTACACGCCGGTGGTGCTGCCCGCGAGTTCGGCGGGCACGATCCCGGCGCGCTCCAGCGCCTCCCACGCCGTCTCCATCAGCAGCCGTTGCTGCGGGTCCATCGCGGCCGCTTCCTTCGGGGCGATCCCGAAGAAGCCCGCGTCGAAGGACGCCAGGTCGTCGTGGTTCAGGAAGCCGCCCTCACGGGCGTAGGACTTGCCGACGGCGTCCGGGTCGGGGTCGTACAGCGCCGCCACGTCCCAGCGTTCGGCCGGGAAGGGGCCCACCGCGTCGCGCCCCTCCGCGACCAGGTTCCACAGGCCTTCCGGATCGCTCACACCGCCCGGCAGCCGGCAGGCCATGGCGACCAGGGCCACCGGTTCGTCGAAGGCCGGCGTCGTGGCGCGTGTTGTCCGTGTGGGCCGTGTGGCGGGAGTGGTGCGGTCGCCCGCCGCGAGGGCGGTGGACAGCAGGTGCGCGGCGAGCCGCGCCGCGGTGGGGTGGTCGAACAGCAGGGTGGCCGGGAGCCTGGCGCCGATCCGGGCGCCGATGCGGTTGCGGAGTTCGACCGCCGTCACCGAGTCCATGCCGAGTTCGCGCAGCGGCTGGTCGGGGCGGACGGACTCCGTCGAGCGCAGGCCGAGGGCGCGGGAGATCTCCTCGCGGACCAGGGCCAGGACGCGTTCGGCGCGTTCGGCCTCGGGCAGCCGGGCCAGGCGGCCGGCCAGACCGTCGCCGCCGTCGCGTCCGGTGCGGGGCGCGGGCAGCAGCGAGCGCCACAGCGTCGCCGTACCGCCGTCCGCGGTGGTCACGGTCTCGCGCAGGCGGGGCAGGTCCAGGGCCCAGGCGACCAGGTGCGGGGCGCCCTGCCGCAGGGCGAGTTCGACGAGTGCGCGGCCCTGGTCGGGGGTGAGGGCGCGGTGGCCGAGGCGGGCCATCCGGTCCAGGTCGGCGTGTGCGGCGGCGAGGCCCTCGCCCGCCCATGCGCCGAAAGAGAGGGAGACGCCGGGCAGGCCCAGGGCCCGCCGGTGGTGGGCGAGTTGGTCGAGGAAGACGTTGGCCGCCGCGTAGTTGCCCTGGCCCGCGTTGCCGACGACTCCGGCGGCCGAGGAGACCAGCAGGAACAGGTCGACTCGCGCGTCGGCGGTGAGCCGGTGCAGGTGGGCGGCGCCGTCGGCCTTGGGGCGCAACACCTGTGCGAGGCGTTCGGGCGTCAGCTCGGCGACCACCCCGTCGGCCAGGACTCCGGCGCAGTGCACGACACCGCGTAGTGGCGCCTCCTCCCCGATACGGCCGAGCAGCCCGGCCACGGCCGCCGCGTCCCCGATGTCGCAGGCCGCGACCTCGACCTCGGCGCCGAGCGCGGTCAGTTCGGCGGCGACCTCGGCGGCGCGCGGATCGTCGGGTCCTTGACGAGACGTCAGGAGCAGGCGGGGAACGCCGTGTTCGGCGAGCAGCCGGGCGAGGTGCCGCCCGACGGCACCGAGACCTCCGGTGATCAGCACCGTGCCGTCGGTGGGTACGACGGTGGGGCGGCCGACCAGGTCGAGGACGACCGGGGTGCCGGTCGCGTCCCGGTTGCGGGCGCGGACGAGTCGCGGCGCCAGCAGAGTGCCCGCGCGGAAGGCGAGTTCGGACTCCTCGGCGTGGGTGGCGGCAGTCGGGAGCGCGTCGGCCGGATCGGAGTCGTCGAGGTCGAGCAGGGTCAGGCCGAGTTCCGGGTGTTCGGCGCGGGCGCTGCGCGCGAGTCCCCACAGCACCGACTGGGCGAGGCCGGGCACGGTGTCCTCGTCGACGGCCCCGACCGCACCGCGCGTCACCCACACGGTCCGGGCAGGTGCCGCGTCCTGCGGGAGGGCGATCAGGGCACGCAGTTCGGCCAGGGCCGCGGCCGCCAACTCCTGTGCCATGGCGGCCGGTTCGGTGTCCGCCGCCGGGCGCGGCCAGAACCGTACGAGCACGTCGACGCCGCCCGTCCCGCTCACGTCCGCGCCGCCCGTCCCGCTCCGGACGTGGGTCCCTGCCGCCGCGAGGCCGCGCAGGGCGCCGGCGACCTCCGGGTCCGAGGGGTCGCCGACGACGGCCCACTCGGTGCCCGGCGCCGCGACGGGCTGTTCGGGTACGGCCGTCCAGACCACCTCGTACAGGTGCCGGGCGTTCTCCGGGGTGCCGTTCAGGTCCGCCGGGTCCGCGGCCCGCAGTCGTACGCCCTCCAGACGACCGGCCGGGAAGCCGTCGGTGTCCCACAGCGTCACGTCCAGGGTGAGGTCCGCGCCGGAGCCGCCCGTGCGTCGTACGGCCGCGGTGAGGTCCCTCGCGCCCCCGGGCGGCAGGACGCACCGGCCCATCGCGACCGGGAGCGGCACCCGGCCGTCGGACGCGTCGAGCCCGGCGGCCACGTGCAGCGCCGCGTCCAGCAGGGCGGGGTGGAGGGGGTACGGGTCTGCCGCGTCGCGGGCCGTGGGCGGCAGCGAGAGCCGGGCCAGCAGTTCACCGTCGCCGGTCGTGACCGCCGACCGTACGCCCTGGAAGGCCGGGCCGTAGCCGAGGCCCAGTTCGGTGAGCCGGTCGTACGTCCCCGGGGCCCAGGCCGGTTCGGCTGCCTCCGGCCACGCCGGAGGCCGTTCCCCCGTCGGCGTGGCGGGCGCGGACGCGGACGCGGTGGCGTGCAGGGTCCAGCCCGTGGCCTCTTGGCTGCGCGGGCGGCTGTGCACGGTGATCTCCGGTACGGGACCGGCGGTGACCACCTCGACGGACACCTCGACCGTGCCGGAGTCGGGGAGGGTGAGAGGGCTGAGGAGGAGCAGGTCGGTGAGGTCGGCCGGGTCCTCCGGGCGGGCCACGGCGAGCGCGGCGCGGCAGAGTTCCATCAGGGTGGTGCCGGAGACCACGGTCCGGCCGAACACGGTGTGGTCGGGCAGCCAGTCGGCGGTGTCCTTGGACCACTCGCCCCGGAAGGTCCAGCGGGTCTCGTCCGGCGACTGGAGCTGGATACCGAGCAGGGGGTGCGCGGCACGGTCGAAGAGGCCGGAGGCACCGGTCGTGGACTCGGGCTCGATCCAGTGGCGCCGCTGATCCCAGGCGTACGTCGGCAGGTCGGCGGGGGCGATGTCGGGGACCAGCCGGCGCCAGTCGATCCGCCGTCCGTGGACGTGGAGTTCGGCGGCGGCCAGGTCCAGGCAGGCGGACCCGTCCTCGTCGCGGCGCAGTGAGCCGACGGCGACCAGGTTCTCGTGGCCGGAGTCCTCGGCGACGGTGTGCAGGGCGGTGACGAGGGAGGGGTGGGGGCCGAGTTCGACGAACCAGCGATAGCCGTCCGCGGCCATGCGCTCCACAGTGGGTGCGAAGCGCACGGGCTCGCGCAGGTTGGTGTACCAGTAGTCGGCTTCCAGCTCCTCGGTGACCGGCTCGCCGGTGACGGTGGAGTACCAGGCGACGGAGGTCGGGCAGGTGGTGACGCCGTCGAGTTCGTCGAGGACCGTCGCGCGGACCGGCTCGACCCGGGGGCTGTGGGAGGCGTAGTCGACATCGAGGCGGCGGGCGAAGACCTGCTCGCGGTCGAGGTCGGCGAGCAGGGTTTCCAGGGGCTCGACGTCACCGGCGATCACCGTCGAGCGGCCGCTGTTCACGGCGGCGACCGAGACCCGTCCGTCGAGGTCGGCGAGGCGGTCCTCGACCTCGGTGTGCGGGAGGGCGACGACGGCCATGGTGCCGGTGCCCGACAGCCCGGTCAGGGCCTGGCTGCGCAGGGCGACCACCGCGGCGGCGTCGTTCAGGCTGAGCGCGCCCGCGACGCAGGCCGCGGCGACCTCGCCCTGGCTGTGCCCGACCACGGCGTCCGGCCGTACGCCCCGGGCCCGCCACACCGCGGCCAGGGACACCATCACGGCGAACAGGACCGGCTGCACGACGTCCACACGGTCCAGGGGCGGGGCGCCCTCGGCACCACGCAGCACGGCCGCCACCGACCAGGTGGTGAAAGGGCGCAGGGCGGCGTCGCAGCGGTCGAGTTCGTCCGCGAACACCGGGTCGCGGTCGAGCAGATCGCGGGCCATACCGGCCCACTGGGAGCCCTGGCCGGGGAAGACGAAGGCCAACTTGCCGGCGGGGAGGGCCTGCTGGGGTCCGACGACCGTATCGGTACCGATGCCGGTGCCGGAGTCCGTGCCGGTGCCGGAGTCCGTGCCGCTGTCGGTTCGGCCCTCGGCGAGTGCGCGCAGGGCGCTCAGCAGGCCGTCGCGGTCGGCCGCCCGGACGACGGCCCGGTGCTCGAAGTGCGTGCGGTGGTGGGCCAGCGTCGCGGCCACCTCGGACAGCGCCGGCTGCGGCTGTTCGTCGAGCGCTTCGAGGAGGCGCGCGGCCTGGCCCCGGAGGGCAGGGAGGGTGCGGGCGGAGAGCGGGAAGAGGGTCGCGCCGGGCAGCTCCGCCAGGGGTGTCCCGGTGGCCGGCCGTACGAGGTCCCGCGGCGCCTCCTCCAGCACCACGTGCGCGTTCGTACCGCTGATCCCGAACGCGCTCACCCCGGCCCGCCGCACCCGGTCGCCGCCCCGCGGCCATGCCCGGGCCGCGCTGTGCACCCGCAGGCCGCCGCCCGCCCAGTCCACGTGCTCGGTCGGGGTGTCGGCGTGCAGCGAGGCGGGGAGCAGTTCGTGGCCGAGGGCCAGGACCGTCTTGATGACACCGCCGATGCCCGCCGCGGCCTGGGTGTGACCGGTCTGGGACTTGAGGGAGCCGACGCCGAGCGGCCGGTCGGCCGGGCGCCCCGGCCCGAAGACGGCGGCGAGCGCGCGGCCCTCGATGGGGTCGCCGAGCCGGGTGCCCGTGCCGTGCGCCTCGACGTGGTCCAGGTCGTCCGGGCGGAGTCCGGCCGCGTCGAGGGCGGCGCGCACCACCCGTTCCTGCGCCGGGCCGCTCGGGGCGCTCAGACCCTGGCTGCGGCCGTCCTGGTTGATGGCCGACCCCTTGACGACGGCGAGGACCCGGTCGCCGTCGCGGCGTGCGTCCGCGAGCCGCTTGAGCAGCACCAGACCGCAGCCCTCGGCCCACACCACGCCGTCCGCGTCGGTCGAGAACGGGCTGCACCGCCCGGACGGCGACAGCCCGCGCAGCCGGCTGAACTCGACGTGTCCGCGCGGGGTGACAAGGAGCGTCGCGCCGCCCGCCAGCGCCAGGTCGCACTCGCCGCTCGCGAGCGCCCGCGCGGCCAGGTGCAGGGCGACGAGGGAGGAGGAACAGGCGGTGTCGACGGTGACCGCCGGGCCCTGAAGTCCGAGCGTGTAGGCGATGCGTCCGGAGGCCACGCTGGACGCGGAACCGGTGCCCACGTGCCCGTCGAGCCGGCCGAGCGCGGCCGTGGCCTGGTAGCCGCTGTCGTACAGCCCGATGTAGACGCCGGTGGAGCTGCCGTTCAGCGTGTCCGGCACGATCCCGGCGCGCTCGATCGTCTCCCAGGCGGTCCCGAGCAGCAGCCGCTGCTGGGGGTCCATGGCCGCGGCCTCGCGCGGTGAGATCCCGAAGAAGGACGCGTCGAAACGGTCGATGCCGGAGAGGAAGCCGCCGCGCAGGGTGTACGCCTTGCCGGGGGCCTGCGGGTCGGGGTCGTAGAGCCCCCGGGTGTCCCAACGGCCCGCGGGCACCTCGGTGATGGCGTCCTCGCCGGAGGCGAGCAGCCGCCACAGCGCCTCGGGGTCGTCGGCGCCGCCGGGGTAGCGGCAGCCCATGGAGATGACGGCGATGTCCTCGTCGCCGCGTACGGGCGCGTCCGCCGGCACCGGCGCCGCCGCGCCGTCGGGCCCTTCGTCGAGGACCGCCGCGGCGAGCGCCGCGACGGTGGGGTGGTCGAAGACGAGAGACGGCTCCACGGCGCGGCCGATCCGCCCGGAGAGCTCCGCGGCCAAGGTCACCAACTGGCGTGATCCCAGGCCGAATTCGGCGATCGGCCGCTCGGGGGCGACGGCCAGTGGGTCGAGCCCGGCCGCCTCGGCGACGGCCGACGTCAGCCAGGCCCGCACGTCCTCGGAGGTCACGTCCTCGGAGGCCGTGAGGGACATCTCGGGGAACTGCTTCGGGGACTCGCTCGCAGGCATCGGGAAAGGTGTCCTCGTGAACTAGGGTTCAGGCGGATTCCGTACGACGGGTACGGCGACCGTGGACGGCGACCGGTGGACGGCAACTGGTGTACGGCAATTGGTGTACGGCAATTGGTGTACGGCGCAGACACCGGCGCGCGACTGAGGAACCCCTGGCGTACGGCGGGTACGACCGGGGTGCCCCGTCGGCGCGGGTGTCCGCGCCGACGGGGGGTGACCTCGTCTACCTCATGTCGCGGCGGGCGCGCCGACCACCGCGAGGGCGTCGGCGAGGTAGGCCGCCCGGGAGGCGTGGCGCTGGATCTTCCCGCTGGACGTCTTGGGGATGGTGCCGGGGTGGACCAGCACGACGTCACGCACCGCGAGGCCGTGGGCCTCGCCGATCGCGCTGCGGATCACTTCGGTGATCCGCTCGGAGTCGGCCGCCGCGTCCAAAACCGTCTCGGCGACGATGACGGGCTGCTCGCCCTCGACACCGCCGTCCACGGAGAACGCGGCGGTGCAGCCCGGCCGGAGCGCCCCGTGGGACATCTCGGCGGACAGCTCCAGGTCCTGCGGGTAGTGGTTGCGTCCGTCGATGACCATCAGGTCTTTGAGGCGGCCGGTGACGAACAGCTCGCCCTCGCGCAGGAAACCGAGGTCGCCGGTCCGCAGGAAACGGTCCGGGCGGTCCTTCAGCGTGGCCCGGAAGGTCTCGCGGGTGGCGAGGGCGTTGCGCCAGTAGCCCTTGGCGACGCCCGCGCCGCTCACCCAGATCTCGCCGACCTCCCCCTCGGGCAACTCCTCCCGCCGTTCGGGGTCGGCGATCACCACGGTCGTACCGGGGACCGGCCGCCCGGAGCCGACGGCGGCCGCGTCGGCCGCGCCCACGTGCGGCCCTGACCCGGGGGCCGGGGCGAGGGTGGGCGGGGTGTCGACCGAGCCACCGGTGACGATGAGCGTGGCTTCGGCGAGGCCGTAGCACGGATAGAGGGCCTCGCGTCGGAAGCCGGCCGGGGCGAAGGTCTCGGTGAAGCGCCGCAGGGTGGCGGCCCGTACCGGTTCGGCGCCGTTGAAGGCGACCTTCCACCGGCCGAGGTCGAGTCCGTCGAGGAGTTCGGGGGTGGCGTGCTTGAGGCACAACTCGTAGGCGAAGTTGGGGCCGCCGCTGGTGTGCGGGCGGTAGCGGCCGAGGGCGGTCAGCCAACGCGCGGGCCGCTGGAGGAAGTGCAGGGGCGAGAAGAGCGTGGCGGTGGCGCCGAGGTGGACGGTGTTCAGGACCGGACCGATGAGGCCCATGTCGTGGTACACCGGCAGCCAGCTGACGAACAGTTCGTGCTCGTACTGCGCGAGCGTGTCCGGGGTGTGGCCCATCCGCTCGGTGACGGCCCGCTGGTTGTCCAGCAGGTTCCCGTGCGTCACCATGACGCCGCGCGGGGCGGAGGTGGAGCCGGAGGTGTACTGGAGGAAGGCGACCGAGTCGGCGGTGAGGTCGGGTTCGCGCCAGGAGTCGGCCGCCTCGTCGGGTATGTCCTCGGTGGCGACGCAAGTGAGCCCGTCCAGTTCGGGCAGGTGTTCCGCCTGGGCGGCCAGGGTGGCGAGCACCTCACGGCCGCCCAGGATCACCTTGGCGTCCGCGTCGGCGATGAGGCGCTTCATGCGGGTCAGGGCACGGTGGTTCTGCGACCGCCCCTGCGGGGGAACGCCCGGTACGGCGACGACCCCGGCCGAAAGACAGCCCAGGTAGCCGCAGATGAACTCCAGGCCGGGCGGGTACAGCAGCAGGGCACGGGATCCGGCCAGGCCGCGTTCCTGCAGCCAGGCGGCGACGGCTCGGGACCGACGGGCCAGACGTCCGTACGAGATGTCCTGGATCTCTCCGTCGCAGTCGCCCGTGACGAGGTAGCGGTATGCCGTCCGCTCCGGCTGTTGCGAGGCGTGCGTGGTCAGTAAGTCGACCAGGGAACGAGCCATATGAGGAGTCTCACCTGTTCGAATGAGTGAGCGAGAAAAGTAGAGTTCGAAGGCCGCGGGGTGCGTACGCACAGGGGTCGCCGGCCGCCCGGCCCCCTTGCCGGACAGTCCGTCTCGACCAACCCGCCCGAGGAACGGCGGCGATGCATACGCCGGCCCCTCGCGCCCCCCGCTCGGCTTGCTACTAACGAGTAACACGATAGCAAGACTTGTCGGCCCAGTGGATGTAACCCCGGGTATTCAATAGGTAACTGGCCAAACTGCCGTCCCCCACGCCTTCATGACGTGCCGGGAGCCCCGGGGTGTTCGATGTGTGCGGCGAAGGCGGCGAGATCGGCGACCACGCGGTCGGGCTGCTCCCAGTGGACGTCGTGCCCGACGCCCTCGTAGGCGATCAGGCGTGAACCGTGGATGGCGTCCAGGATGGTCCGCTGGTCGCCGCGGGGCAGCAGGTCGTCCTGGTCACCCCAGATGACGAGGGTGGGCACCAGGATGCCCGCGAGGGTCGCGCGCAGATCGGTGTCGAGCAGTCCGCGCAGGGTCTGCTGCCAGACGTACGCGGGGACCTTGAGGTTTTCGTCGATCATCGTCTCGACGAGGCCCCTGGCGACGGGCCGGTCCACCGCGCCGGAGACGAACTCCTCGACGAACTCCCGGGGGACGGGGTCCGAGAGCCCCTCGACGGCCTCCCGCATCCCGGTCACCGCCGGCTTGTCCTCGAGCGTGCCGGGTACGCCGATCAGCACCAGCCCCGAGATCCGGTCGGGATGGCTGCCCGCGACCATCCGGGCGGGCACGCCGCCGCTCGAGGACGCGACGAGCACGGCGCGGTCGATGTCGACGGCGTCCAGGAAGGCGACGAGGTCGGCGGCGTAGTCCTCGGGTGTGTAGCCCTCGGACGGGCGGTCGGCGTCGCCATGGCCGCGCTGGGTGGGCGCATATCCGCGCAGGGCGGCCGGAAGGCGTCTGAGGAGGGGCTCGAAGGCCCACCAGGAGTCGCCGAGGCCGTGCACGAAGACGACCGGTGTGCCACCGGGGTAGCCGGCCTCGGCGTAGGGCAGCGTGAGCCCTTCCCGCACCTGGGCGGACTTCAGGGAGATCACGGTCACGACACCCTGCCTCCTTCGCTCCGCCGCCCGGTCGGTGAACCAGGAGCGGAGAGCGAGCGGCGATCACTTCCGACAGTACCGACGAGTGACGGGGCCCGCGTCTCAGGACGTCCGAACGAAGCGCGTGAGGGCGGCGGCGTACCGCTGCGGATGCGTGACATGGGGAATGCGTCCCGCTCCTTCGACGGTCTGCCGCCGCGCCCGTGGCAGGGCCGCGGCCAGCCGGTCGAGGATCGCCGCCGACCACACCGGGCTCTGCGTGCCTCCGCTGAGCAGTACCGGTGCGGCGAACCGGGCGAGGGCGTCGGTGTCGATCTCCGCCCAGCCGGGGTCGGGCTGTTCGTCCAGCCAGGTGGGCGCGTTGTGCAGGAACGTCTCGCGCACGGCGGCCGGCAGCCGGTCCCAGGTGCCGGGTCCCATGGCCACCTCCTCAACGAACTGCCGTGCGCCCTGCCGGTCCTCGCCCTTGCCGAGATGGGCGAGGACGGCGTCCATCGAGGCTCGCGTCGGGCGCAGTTGCCTCAGGGCGTCCGGATCCTCGGTCACGATCGCGACGAGCGGAGGCTCGCGGACCGTGATGCCGCGGAACAACTCCGGCCGGCGCGCCACAAGGCCCAGAGCGATCGACCCGCCGAAGGAACGGCCCGCCACGTGCGCGGGCGCGGGTCCGAGCCGCTCGATCAACCTCGAGGTCGTCCTCGTCCTGCCGGCGGGTGCCCTGGCCCGGCCCCGCTTCGCTCTTCCCGTGACCTCGGCGGTCGTAGGTGACCGCTCGGAACGACGCCCGAAGACCGGCCTCGATCGCGGGCTGCCACGACGTGTGGTCGCTCCACGAACCGTGGACGAGGACGAGCGGGTCGCCCTCCCCGACGACTTGGTGGTAAAGGTCCAGGTCGCCTGTACGCAGCAGGGGCATGCGTGACTCCTGTGAGTGGAGGCCGAGCAGGAGCGGCCCGCCGTGAGCATGCCTTCAGTGTGCGCCGCAAGCACCGGCCGCGACGTCAGGACACGGTGCGGTAGCGGTGTTCGGGGCGGCCGGTCGCACCGTAGCGCAGTTCCAGTCGGACCATGCCCTCCCGGACGAGGTAGGACAGGTAGCGCTGGGCCGTGGCGCGGGAGACGCCGGTGAGTTCCGCCGCCTCGGCCGCCGACACGTCCCGGCGGGCGGTGCGGACCGTCTCGTGGAGCAGGGCGAGGGTCGGCGCGGAGTGGCCCTTGGCCGGGACGGCGGGCAGGGCGGTGGGGCGGACGACGCTGAACAGGGCGTCCACGTCGGCCTGGTCGGTCTCCGCCTCCGGGCCCAGGACGTCCACCCGGTGCTGGAGTGCGCGGTAGGCGGCGAGCCGCTCGGCCAGGGCGTCGGCGCCGAAGGGCTTGACGAGGTATCCGACGGCTCCGAGCTTCATCGCGGTCCGTACGGAAGTGATGTCCCGGTCGGCCGTGATCACGATGGCGTCGGGGCGGGCGCCACCCGCGTCGCCGGTCAGCTGTCGCAGCACGTCGAGGCCACTGCCGTCGGGCAGGAAGATGTCGAGGAGCAGCAGTTCCGGGTGGAGCGTACGGACGGCGTCCAGCGCCTCGGCCACGTTGGCCACCTGGCCGATGACCTCGAAGCCCTCGACGCGGGCCACGTATGTGCAGTGGAGTCCGTTCACCCGGAAGTCGTCGTCCACCACCAGGGTCCGTATCACCAGCGCTCCCCTCCATCGGCTGCGGCCAGGGCGCCCGCCGGTACCGGCAGGGCCGTCGTGAACAGTGCGCCCCGCGGCGCGGGCGCGGCATCCGGCAGGGGCAGCGTCACGGTGAAGACCGCCCCGGGCCCCTCGCTGACCGTGATGGTGCCGCCGTGCCGCTGGACCAGCCGGTGGACCAGAGCCAGTCCGAGGCCGCGCCGGGCGGTGCCGCGGTCCGGCCGGGTCGACCAGCCGTCCTCGAAGATGGACTCGGCCGCGCCCGGCGGGATGCCGGGTCCGGTGTCGGCCACCCGCACCAGCACCTCCGTGGTGGCCTCGACGACCGTGAGCCGTACCTCCCGGCCGCCTGCCGGGGCCGGTCCGCCGACCGCGGCGTCGAGGGCGTTCTCCAGCAGGTTGCCGACGATGGTCAGCAGCCGGTGCAGATGCGGCGGCTGCTCGCCGAGCGCGGAGTCCTCACCCAGCACGATCCGTACGCCACGCTCGGCGGCGACCGTCGTCTTGGCCACGACCAGACCCACCATCAAGGCGTTGCCTATGTGCTCGCGCACCGACTCGGTCAGCTCCTGGTCGGCTCCGGCCAGCTCGACGGCGTACTCGTACGCGGACTCGTACTCCCCCACGTCCAGCAGCCCGGCCAGGGTGTGCATCCGGTTGGTGAACTCGTGCTGCTGGGCCCGCAACGCGTCCGTCAGCCCACGCACCGAGTCCAGCTCCCTGAGCAGTCCGACCAGTTCGGTGCGGTCGCGCACGGTGACCACCGCTCCCAGCGCGCGGCCGTGCAGCGTCACCGGCATCCGGTTGACGGCCAGGCAGTGGTCGTCGGTGAGGACCGTGATGTCGGTCCCGGTGAGGCTGCCGTCCAGTGCTCGGCGCAGCCGCCCCTCGGGCAGGAGTTCGTCCAGCCGGCCGCCCAGTGCCGTGCCCAGACCGAGCAGATGGCGCGCCTCGTCGTTGATGACGGTGACCCGGCCCTCGGGGTCGAAGGCGACCACGCCCTCCCGGATGCCGTGCAGCATCGCCTCCCGGTCCTGCAGCAGCCCGGCGATCTCCTCGAGCTCCAGCCCGAACGTCGTCCGCTTCAGGCGTCTGGCCAGCAGGAACGCGGCCACCGAACCGAGCGCGGTGGCGATCGTGGCGTACAGGCCGAAGGTGGGCAGCTCCCGCCACAGCTCGCTGAGTACGTCGTGTTCCGGGATGCCGGCCGACACCTCGCCGACCAGCGTGCCCGTGGGCCCTTTGAGCGGAGCCTTGCCGTTGGCGGACCGCCCGGTCGCGCCCTGGTCGGAGCCGACGTGGGGGAGGCCGTCCAGCACCGCGATCGGCTCGCCCACCGGCTCGCCGATCAGTGCCGGGGTGGGGTGCGAGTGGCGGATGCCGTGCAGGTCGATCACGACCACGTACGACGCCCCGGACGCTCTCCGGATCCGTTCGGCGACGGTCTGCACGATGTCGCCGCCACCGCCGTACTCCATGGCCTGCTGGATCTGCGGCTCGGCGGCCGTGGTCTGGGCGATGGCCAGCGCCCGCTGCTCGTAGGAGCGGTCGATCTCGGCCCGCTGAGCGAACGCGAACAGTACGAAACCGATGGCTCCGGAGAGGGACAGGATGGCCAGTTGGTTGGCCAGAATCCGCGCGGAGAGCCTCCCCTTCCCGGCGCGGCCGATCCGGATTCGGATGGGCATCACAGGTGCCTTCGCCCTTGTCTTGCTGCCGGGCCCGGCCCCTTCGCCGTAACCCGTGGTGGCGTGATTGTGCCCCACCAGGGACATCCTGCCCACCCTTGGCCCGCTGAGCAGAACGTGCAGAACCCCGGTTAACACAACTAACGCGAGATACGTCTGAAACAGCGACGTAATTCGGGGCGGCCTCTAGCGTCTGCCTTCCTCGACCCCGAGGTTAGGGAAGGAGACGGCCTCAGATGGCTTCGCGAAACGATGCCGCGTTGAGCACGGTCGCCGACAAAAGCGGCCAGGACAGCGCGCGAGTCGAGATTTCAGGGCTCACCAAACGATTTCTGACTCCCGCGGGTGAGGTGTTCACGGCGCTGCAGGACGTTTCGTTCACCGTGGAGCCGGGCCAGTTCTGCGCGGTGGTGGGCCCGACGGGCTGCGGCAAGTCGACGACCCTGAGCATGGTCTCCGGGCTCGACCGGCCCAGCGAGGGCTCGGTCAAGGTCGGCGGCCGTGAGGTGGACGGTGTCACCGACGGCGTCAGCTTCATGTTCCAGACCGACGCGCTGCTGCCCTGGAAGACCGTCCTCGGCAATGTGCTGATGGGCCCGGTCTTCCGCGGCGTCCCCAAGCAGAAGGCCCAGGTCTCGGCGCGCGACTGGCTGCGGCGGGTGGGCCTGTCCGGGTTCGAGGACCGCTACCCGCACCAGCTCTCCGGCGGTATGCGCAAGCGCGTGGCGATGGCCGCGGCGCTGATCAACGAACCGAAGATCCTGATCATGGACGAGCCGTTCGGCGCCCTGGACGTGCAGACCAAGGCGATCATGTCGACCGAGCTGCTGGGCCTGTGGGAGCAGATCCGTCCGTCGGTCATCTTCATCACCCACGACCTCGACGAGGCCGTGGCGCTCGCCGACCGGGTCGTCGTCATGACGTCCAGCCCCGGATCGGTCAAGGCGGTCTTCGACATCGACCTGCCCCGCCCGCGCGGCGCGGTCCAGGAGATCCGCTTCCAGCCCCGCTTCATCGAACTTCAGCACCAGATCTGGGAAACGCTGCGCGAGGAGGTGGAGCGCGCCTACGCACGCACCGCAGGAGGTACGGCATGAGCACGACGTCCGCAGTTTCCGCCGCGCTGGTCAAGGACGGCGCACCGTCCTCGGCCGCGGCCACCGCGAAGCGGGCCGCCCGGCGGCGCACCGCGCTGGTGTGGGCTGGCCGTATCGGCCTCGCGGCCTTCGTCATCGGCGGCTGGCAGGCGTTCACCACCTGGGGGATCGTCGACCCGTTCTTCTTCGGGCAGCCGTCGGGCATCGCCAAGCGGCTGGTCGACCTCTTCCAGCACGGCACCGAGTTCGGGTCCTTCTACTCGAACATCTGGACAACGATCCAGGAGGCGCTCGCCGGCTTCGCCCTCGGGGCCGTCGCCGGCGTGATCTTCGGCGTCGCACTCGGCCAGAGCCGGTTCCTCGCCGATGTGCTCGGCCCCTACATCAAGGTGGTCAACGCGATCCCGCGTATCGTGCTCGGCTCGATCTTCATCGTCGCGTTCGGCATCGGTGTGCTGCCGAAGATCCTGCTGGCCGCGGTGCTGGTGTTCTTCATCGTCTTCTTCAACGCCTTCCAGGGCGTCCGTGAGGTCGACCGCAACATCCTCGCCAACGCCAAGGTGCTCGGCGCCTCGCAGTTGCAGATCATCCGGCACGTCACCGTGCCCTCCGCGCTCACCTGGATCATCGCCAGCCTGCACAGCGCCTTCGGCTTCGCCATCGTCGGCGCGCTGGTCGGCGAGGTGCTCGGCGCACAGAGCGGGCTCGGCCTGGTCATCAAGACCGCGCAGAACCAGTTCGACCCCAACGGCGTGTTCGCGACGATGCTCGTCATCTCGGTCATCGTGCTCGGCGCCGAGTGGCTGATCAGCAAGCTGGAGCGCCGGCTGCTGTCCTGGCGCCCGCCGGCGCCGTCCGAGGCGAACTCCCTCTGACGCCCCCGTACTTCCCCTCCTCATCTCAGAACTTTCAGCTCCATCTCAGAACCCTCAGCAAAGGAATGTGGTCAGCCATGTCCAGACGACCCGTCGCCGTCGCCGCGTCTCTGCTCACCATTCTCGCCCTCGGCGCGGTCAGCGCCTGTTCCGGGAACTCGTCCGCCGCGAGCGGCGGTTCGGGCTCCACGCCGACGGTCAAGCTCATGGCCGGCGGCCTCGACAAGCAGATCTACCTGCCGTACCAACTCGCCCAGCAGCTCGGCTTCTACAAGAAGTACGGCGTCAACGTCCAGCTGAGCACCGAGCAGGACGGCGGTGTCGGCGCCGAGGAAGCCATGGCCTCGGGGCAGGTGGACATGGCGGGCGCCTGGTACAACCACACGATCGAGTTCCAGGCGAAGGGGAAGGCGGTCGAGGACGTCGTCCAGCTCTCCGGCGCGCCGGGCGAGCGTGAGATGTGCACCAAGAAGTCGGGCGTCACCTCGGGCGCCGACTTGAAGGGCAAGACCCTCGGCGTCACGGACCTGGGCTCGGGTACCGACACCCTCACCCAGTTCCTGGCCGCCAAGAAGGGCGTCAAGACCAGCCAGTACCACCGGATCGGGGTCGGCTCGGGGTCCACGGCCATCGCCGCGCTGCAGAACGGCAAGGTCGACTGCGTCATGACGACGCAGCCGACGGTCGCCGCGATCCAGAAGAAGGGTGTCGGTGCCTCCGCGATCGACCTGGCCACCACGAACGGTGCCACGGCGGCGATGGGCGGTGCCTACCCCGCGGCCAGTGTCATAGCCCGCACCGACTGGGTGAACTCGCACAAGGACGCGACGCAGAAGGTCGTCGACGCGCTCGTCGCCACCATGCACTGGATCAACACGCACAGCGCGGCCGACATCGCGAACAAGCTGCCGGCGTCGTACGTGTCGAACCAGTTGGTGACCAAGGCCGACTACATCTCGGCTTTGACCGCGGACAAGGGTCAGTTCCTCCCGGACGGTCTGATGCCGGCCGGCGGTCCGAAGACCTCTCTGGCGACAGAGCAGTTGGTCGGCAATGTGAAGGGGTCGGTGGACCTCGGCAAGACGTTCACCAATGACTTCGCCCTCCAGGCCAACAAGACCGAGGGCTTCAAGACCACCACGACCCCGGCAGGACCGAACGGCTGAGCCCTCGCCGATCACGGGGCCGCCCAGGTGCCTGCCACCCGGTCGGCCCCAGCCCGTCGGCACGAGCCCGGTACCTTCCTCTCCCCCGACGGTCTGATGCCCGCCGACGGTCCCAAGACCGTTTACAAGGTCCTCTCCGCCTTCGACCCGACGGTCAAGGGTCACACCGTCGGCCTGTCCAAGACCTGCACCGACGACTTCGTCGACAAGGCCGGCTGACAGCCCACGCCGCCGTCACGGCGCCGGTCGCGCCGGGGGTGTCGAGGTGAACGGAGTGACGGGGCGCTCCAGTCGTTCCCCGTCCACGGTGATGTCGACCGCTTCGTTGTAGAAGGCGAGGAGGTCTTTGACGGCGCCCACCGCGGGCAGTGGCTCCGGGTAGCTCCAGACGAGGTTCGCGGGGTCGTCGCCGCCACCTCGCCACGACCAGTACGCGGCGGTGCCCTTGTAGGGGCACCCCGTGCTGAGGTCGCTGGGGACGAACAGGTCGAGGCGGACGTCCTCACGCGGGATGTAGTACCGCGTCGGCAGGCCGGTCTCGAAGAGCAGCACCGGACGGCGGGTGTCCGCGACGACCGTGCCGTCGATCTCGACCCGGACGTGACGGCTGCTCGGGAGGGCGTCCACCCGCTTGTGCGGATCGCGGGGGTGGATGAAGATCTCCTCGTCCTCCTCGTACCAGTGGTCGAGCCCCCGGCCGCTGCGGCTGAACCACTCGAAGGCGATGTGGCCGGCCAGGTCGTCGGCGGGGAACGTCCAGGCCGCGTTCTCCAGCAGTTCGCCGTCGACTTCGAGGTCGTAGAAGACCCGCGATCCGCTGTGGGTGCCGGTCGGCGGGTTCTTCGCCGGGCGGAGCAGGTCCTCGCGGACCTCCTCGCGAGGGAACGCGTACAGCGGAACGGGCACTTCGGGCTCCCAGACGAGGACCGGGTGCCGGCTGTCGACGACCGTGACCTCGCCCTTGCACCCGCGCACCCAGCGCCCGCTGGGCTCCCACCGCAGGCCTTGCGGAGTTGTGAGGTTCATGGCACCTCACTACCCAAGGATCCGGCGCTTCTGCTCCTCGAACTCGGCCTCGGTCAGGACACCCTGGGCCTTGAGTTCCCCGAGTTGCTTCAGCTGATCGATCCTGCCGCTCATGTCGTCGGCCGACGGGGCGGGGGGCGGGGGCGGCGCGGCGGGCGCGGGTTGCGGCGGGGCCTCCTGGTACTCCTGCTGAGCCCATCGCCCCTGCTGACGGCGTGACACACGGTTCGACACGGCGGTCGCGGTACCGGCCACCACGGCTGTGCGGGCGACCCCGCGAAGGAGACCTGGCACGGCGGTTTCCTTTCTGGAAAAGCGGCCCGCGAATCCGGAAGGCGGCCTGCGAAATATCCACACTCCCTGACCGACGGACAATTGTCGGCGGGCAATTCTCGGCGCATGGGACACCTCCATTGGAGCACCGCACGGATTCCCCCGCACATCGGCATCGGCGCCACCCCACGGGAATTCCACCGTTCTGCCGGTCGGTGACTCTCATGGCAAGCTGAAATGTGGACCACCGACCGGTCACAGGTCAGTGGTGAGGTCTACGTGGGAGGAGCTCGATATGGCCACGACTGGAACGCACCAGCGACACGAGACCGGGAGCGGCGGAGCGTGGGCGTCCAGCTGGACCGCCTTCGCCGCAGTCATGATGATCTTCGGTGGAGTGATGGCGATATTCGAAGGAATCTCCGCCATCGCCGAGGACGACGTCTTCGTCGTCACCCGCAACTACGCGTACAACTTCAATCTGACGAGTTGGGGCTGGATCCACCTCTCCCTCGGCGTCCTGGTCGTTCTCGCGGGCGCAGCCCTGTTCACCGGAGCGATGTGGGCACGCGTGGTCGGCATCGTCCTGGCGGGCCTGTCGATGATCGCCAACTTCATGTGGCTGCCGTACTACCCCGTCTGGGCCATCGTGCTGATCGCCGTCGACGCCTTCGTCATCTGGGCGCTGTGCGTCGGAATCAGCCGGCAGCCCCGCACCGAGTAGCCGAGCGCGCCGTCCCGGGTGGACCCCGCGGGTGGGCATTCGGCCGTTCAGCCCGGGTCGGCCCCCCGAGCGGCTGACAGCGGACGTGCCGACGAGCCGGCCCGACTCACCAGTGTTTTCGTTGTGGGGCGGATTCCTCCGAAAAGCGGATTCCTCCGATGGTCCGCGTCGGCACCCACAGGGAGACATGAGTGGAAACCAGCGGCAGTGATGGTCGCCAACCCCTTGCCTTCCCGCTCCTCAAGGGGCAGAAGGCGCTGGTGACGGGCGCGAATTCCGGCATCGGCAAGGCCACGGCCATCGGGCTCGGCCGGGTGGGCGCCGACGTGGTGGTGAACTACGTGTCCGGGCGGGACGCCGCGGAAGAGGTCGTACGCGAGATCGAGGGCTTCGGGGTGCGCGCCTACGCGCACGAGGCGGACGTGTCCCAGGAGGACCAGGTCGTCGACATGGTGTCCCGCATGGTCGAGGAGTTCGGGACCATCGACGTCATGGTGGCGAACGCCGGGCTCCAGCGTGACGCCCCCGTCACCGAGATGACCATGGCCCAGTGGCAGAAGGTGCTGGACGTCAATCTGACCGGACAGTTCCTGTGCGCCCGCGAAGCGACCAAGGAGTTCCTGCGGCGGGGCGTCGTCCCCGAGGTCTCCCGTTCGGCCGGGAAGATCATCTGCATGAGTTCGGTCCACCAGATCATCCCGTGGGCGGGCCATGTGAACTACGCGTCGTCCAAGGGCGGGGTGCAGATGCTCATGGCGACCCTCGCTCAGGAGCTCGCGCCGCAGGGGATCAGGGTGAACGCCGTCGCCCCGGGCGCGATCCGCACGCCCATCAACCGCGACGCCTGGGACACTCCCGAGGCCGAGGCCGACCTCCTCCGGCTCATCCCCTACCGCCGCGTGGGCGACCCGGACGACATCGCGAACGCGGTGGCGGCGCTCGCGTCCGACCTCTTCGACTACGTCGTGGGCACCACGATCTACGTGGACGGCGGCATGACGCTGTTTCCCGGTTTCGCCACCGGCGGCTGAAGCGCAGGGCCCCTCCGCCATCCCGTACGAACCACCGAGGTCATGTGAACAGCGCAGTCGGCCACCTTCTCGCGGACGGTCCACCACAACTCCTCCCGGCCCGGGAGCTGATGGCCTTCACCCTGGCCTCCCACATCCTGCTCGTACCCTTCGGCGTGGCCCTGCCCGCCATCACGCTCCTCATGCACTACCGCGGGCTGCGCAAGGGCGACGCCGTCGCCCTGCTGCTCGCACGACGCTGGTCGGCGGTCATAGCCGTCCAGTTCGCGATCGGCATCGTGACGGGCACCGTGCTGTCCTTCGAATTCGGTCTGCTGTGGCCGGGGATGATGGGCCGGTGGGGCGATGTCTTCGGCCTCGGCTTCGGGATCGAGGCCTGGGCGTTCTTCCTCGAGGCGATCCTCATCGCCATCTACCTGTACGGCTGGCGCAGGCTCAAGCCGTGGACGCACTTCTGGCTCGGCCTGCCGCTGCCGCTGGCCGCCCTGATGGGGGCGTTCGGCATCGTGGCCGCGAACGCCTGGATGAACACCCCGCGCGGCTTCACTCTCGACGCGTCCGGCAGGCCGGTGAACGTCGATGTGCGGCAGGCGGTCTTCACACCGATGTTCGGCCCCGAGTACTGGCACTTCGTGGTCGGCGTGATCCTGACCGCCGGATATGTCGTCGCCGGGGTGTACGCGGTCGGCCTGCTGCGCGGCCGCCGGGACCGCTACCACCGGCTCGGCTTCACCGTGCCGTTCACCGTCGCCGCGATCCTCACCCCCGTGCAGTTCGTGCTCGGGGACTCCATCGCCCGCTCCGTCTTCCACAAGCAGCCCGTGAAGTTCGCGGCCACCGAGCTGGTGTGGAAGACCGACACCCACGTACCGGAGTACGTCTTCGGGCGTCTGCACGCCGACGGGTCGGTCTCCGGCGGGATCAAGATCCCCCAACTGGACTCGGTCCTCGCCGGATTCAGACCGGCCACCGAGGTGACCGGACTGACGTCGGTCCCGGCGAGCGACCGCCCGACGGTGATCCAGGCCACCATCGCCCACTGGGCGTTCGACATCATGGTGACCGTCGGAAGCCTGCTCGTGCTGCTCGCGCTCTGGTACGGCTGGTGCCGGCTGCGGCGTCGTGAACTGCCCCGGTCGCCCTGGTTCCTGCGGTGTGCCGCCCTCGCCGGCGCCGCCTGTCTGCTGACCGTGGAGTGCGGCTGGATCACGACCGAGGTGGGCCGGCAGCCCTGGATCGTCTACCAGAACATGCGGGTCTCGGAGGCGGTCACGGGCACCCGCGCCGCGTCCCTGTGGACGATGTTCGGCATCGTCGTGGTGGTCTACGTCCTTGCTTTCGGTTCCTTCCTGACCGTCCTCGCGAAGATGAGCCACCGCTGGCGGCTGGCCGACGAGGGCGCGCCCGCGGGTGCCGCCGCCGAGGACGTGGAAGGCGACACTCCCTACGGGCCCCGCCCGTTGTCGGCCACCGCGGGCGGGGACAGGGGAGACGAATGATCGAGGACGTCGTCGCCTGGGTGCTGCTGGTGGCGGTGGCCGCCTACGCGTGTGCCGGTGGCACGGACTACGGTGCTGGATTCTGGGACCTCGTCGCGGGCGGCACCGAACGCGGCAAGCGCCCTAGGTGGCTCATCGACCACGCCATGGAACCCGTCTGGGAGACCAACAACGTCTGGCTCATCTTCATCCTGGTCATCATGTGGACCGGGTTCCCGGTCCTGTTCCAGACGGTCTTCTCCGCCATGTGGCTCCCGCTGGCACTCGCGGCCGTGGGACTCGTCCTGCGCGGTGCCGGCTTCGCTCTGCGCAAGCCCACGCGACGCCTCGCCCGGCGCAGGGTCTACGGCGCCGCCTTCGCCGTCTCCTCGCTGCTGACCCCCTTCTTCCTCGGCGCGGCGGTCGGGGGGATCGCCACGGGCCGGGTGGCTCCCGGCACACAGGCGTCCGCCGACGCCTGGTCCAACGGGACCTCCGTGATCGCCGGGCTGCTCACCGTCGCCGCGACCGCCTTCCTCGGGGCGGTGTTCCTGACCGCCGACGCCTGCCGCTTCGACGCCCCCGACCTCGTCGGATACTTCCGGCTGCGGGCCTGGTGCGCTCTCGTCGTCCTCGCCGTGCTGGCGATCGTCGGCCTCGCCGTGACCCACGACGACGCGCCCTACGTCCACGACGGGCTGACCGGCGGTGTCGGTCTCCTCCTCGTGCTCCTCGCCGTCGTCAGCGCGTTGACCACCGCCTGGCTGCTGTACCACGTCGCGACGGGATGGGCGAGGGTCACCGCGATCGGCAGCGTGGCCCTTGTCGTCGTGGCCTGGGGACTGGCCCAGCGGCCCTATCTCATCCCCACCTCGCTGACCGTGTCCCAGGCGGCCGGCGCGTCGACGACGCTGCGCTGGCTGATGCTGGTCACGGTCATCGCGGTGGTGCTCGTCGGGCCGCCGCTCGTTCTGCTCTACCGGCTGGACACCCGCGGGGCCCTCCAGCCCCTCAACGAGGCGGACCTGCGGCAGACGGCACCAGGCCGGGAACCCGAGAACCCGTGACCGGGGCAGGGGGCAGCGCCGGAGGCGGCGAAGGGGACGGGAAAAGGCCCCCGATCATAGTGGTCCTCGGCGTGTCGGGATCCGGGAAGACCACCTTCGGCCAAGCGGTCGCCGGGGAGCTCGGCCTGGCGTTCGTCGAGGGCGACGACTTCCATCCCGCGGTGAACATCGCGAAGATGACCGCGGGCCACGCCCTGGTCGACACCGACCGCGCGCCCTGGCTGCGTGCCCTCTCCGACCGCATCCGTCGCTCCGCCGAGGCCCACGAGGGACTGGTGGTCGCCTGTTCGGCCCTCAAGCGCGCCTATCGCGACGAGTTCCGGGAGGCCGGGGGGCCGGCGTTGCAGTACCTGTACCTCGCCCTGGACCGGGCGACGGCCCGGGACCGGGTGTCCCGGCGCACCGGCCACTTCATGCCCGCCCACCTGGTCGACTCGCAGTTCGAGACGCTGGAGCCGCTGGAGCGGGACGAGCCGGGCATGACCCTGGATGCCACGGCCGGCCTGCCGGTGAACCTCGCCCGGGTGCGGGCCGCCGTCGAGCGCTGCGCCGGGCGCCCGGGCCCCTGAGGGATCGGGCGCTCACCAGTACGGCGACGATGCCTCCCGAACGCGCGGGCGGCGCCGGGTGCTATTCCGTCGCGTCCAGTGCGGCCAGCACGGCCGGCACCGGGATCCGCCCGGAGGCGACCAGTTGCGCGCCGCCGCGGCGCAGGGCGGTGGCGAAGGGAGCGGCCCACAGGTTCTCGTAGACCAGGATTCCGGCCGAGTTGCCGGGCTCCAGGGCGCTGCCGGCTTCTTCGATGTCGTCCTCGCCCAGCAGGCCGGAGGAGGCGCCCTCGAAGACGGCGAGGTCGAGGGCTCCGTCGCCGGTGAGGTCGGCGATCTCCAGGCCGACCACGGATCCGTCCTCCTCCTTTCTGACAAACATCAGATCGAGGATCCGGATGACGCCGCGGTCCACGAGGTCGACCAGCAGGGGAAGGCCTTCGCCGGTCATGCGGTTGCCGGGGAACTCGACGACTAGATAGTCGATCGGACCCATTTCGGCGAATTCATCGCTCACGGCAGAATCGCTCACGGCTTCACCTCTGGGTGGTCATGGAATTTCCCCAGTCCCCGAATGCCTGCGCATCCACGGGCCCTTAATTCCATTGCAGCATCGGACGGAAGGCGCCGCACTTCGGTGCGGTGTTCACCCGCCGGGCCGGTTCCGGGTCGCGGGATCGGATCCGTCCGCCTCTGCTGTAACCATGACGAGCAGCCCGCCTCCACCGGACCCGGATCAAAAGCCCCCAGAACCGTCCGGCGAGCAGCGGCTGTCGGCGCGGGAGCGCAACGAACTGGACGAGCTGCGGCACCGGGTGAGCGCTCTGGAGACCGGGGGGCCGTCGGGGGCCGCGCGGCACCACTGGCTCCGCTCGACGGGTTCGGTCCTGCTGATTCTCCTCGCCTCGCTGCTGTCGCTGCTGGCCGTCGTCGCGGTCTGGGCGAACAGCATCGTCCGGGACACCGACCGCTATGTCGCCACCGTGGGGCCGCTGGCGAGAGATCCGGATGTGCAGAAGGCGGTCACCAACCGGGTCACCACCGCGGTGCTGGCGCAGATCGACGTGGACGCGCTGGTCAAGGATCTGGAGCGGGCGGCGGCGGAGAAGGGTGCCCCGCCGAGGCTCGCCACGCTGCTCGGCGACCTGGGCGGCCCGATCACCAGCGGTCTGAAGAGTCTGGTCGGCGACACCGTGCAGCGGGTGGTGTCCAGCAAGGCCTTCGACACCGTCTGGGTGGACGCGAACCGCCGGGCCCACGGCGCGCTGGACAAGGCCCTCACGGGCAACTCCTCCGGTGCGGTGTCCGCCAAGAACGGTCAGGTCACCATCGACGTGGCGCCGATCGTGACCCAGGTCAAGGACCGGCTGGTCAGCGCAGGCTTCAAGCCGGCCGCTCGGATCCCGGCCGTCCACACGGACTTCGTGGTGTTCGCGTCGAAGGACATCGGCAAGATCAAGACCTATCTGCGGGTGCTGGACATCATCGGCGGCTGGCTCCCCGTCATCGCCGTGCTGATCGCCGCCGTGGGCGTGTATCTGGCCACCAGCCGTCGCCGGGCCCTGATCGGGGCCGCGCTCGGGGTGTTCGCGGCCATGGTGGTGCTCGGCATCGTCCTGGCCGTCGCGCGGGCGGTCTATCTCGACCATCTGCCCGTCGGGACGTCCGAGGACGCCGCCGCCACGGTGTTCGACTCCCTCGTCAGGTTCCTGCGCGCGGGTGTTCGGACGGTCGGCGCGCTCGCGCTCGTGACGGCTGCCGGCGCCTTCCTCGTCGGGCCGTCCCGGATCGCCGTCCTCACCCGTACGGGCTGTCGCAGGGGCATCGGCGCCCTGCGCGACGTCGCCGTGTCGGCGGGGCTCCCGCTGGGTCCGGTCGGCGGGTTCGTGCACCGCTTCAAGCGGTGGATCGGCGCCGCGATCCTGGCGGTCGCCGCGATCGTGCTGTTCACCTGGAACTACCCGACCACATGGGTCGTGGTGTGGACCGTGGTGATCGTGCTGGTCGCCTTCGCGATCCGCGAGTTCCTGGACACCGGCGCTCCCTCGGCCGCGGCCGCTACGACACCGTCCCCTCCGACGCCGTCCACCCCTACGCCGTCCGCCTGACCTCGCGCCGACACTTGGCGCCGTGCCCACCGGATCGAGGACGAGGGAGCCGAGGCGCTCAAGACCCAGGTCCCGCAGGCCGCGCGTTGCTTCTTCATCGACGCGGTGGTGCCTGCCCCCGGCAACTCGGCGTGCCGGAATCCGGCTTCTGTCGGAGGCTGGTGCCATGCCGATGCCCGACGAGCTGAGCGAGGCCGAGTTCCGGTCGCTCTACCGCCGACTGCGCGGCACGGTCTCCGGCGGTGGCAGGCGCCGGGGCGCCCTGGACACGATCACCGCGGAACAGGTGCTGGCGGCCCTGAGCGAGGTGCGGTCGGGACGTACGGTGTCGCTCGCCGCCCCCGTGGAGACCCGTGCCGAACCCGACGACGCCGATCCGGCCGAGCACCGGCTCACCGCTCCGGCGGACGGCGAACCGGTCGCGAAGGGCCCGGACTTCGCGCGGGACCGCTTCGCCATGAACGTTCACGTCGATGTGGACAGTCGCCTCGACACGCTGTGCCATGTCATCTACGACGGCACGCTGCACGGCGGCATACCGGCGGCGGACGCGCTGTCGCCGGAGGGCGCGAGCGTCCTGTCCGTCGAGCCGGCCCACGACGGCATCGTCGGACGCGGGGTCCTCCTCGACATACCCCGGGTGCACGGCCTCTCCTGGCTCGAGCCCGGATCGAACGTGACCGCCGAGGACCTGAGCGCCGCCGAGACCCGGCAGGGGTTACGGGTCGGCCGCGGCGACATCCTGCTCGTACGGGTCGGACACCGCCGGCGCCGCGAGGAGCTGGGCCCCTGGGACGTGGCCGCCGCCCGTGCCGGACTCCATCCGACCGCGATGGAGTTCGTGGCCGACCGGGAGGTGGCGGTGCTCGGCAGTGACAGCAACAGCGACACGGCCCCGAGCGCGGTGCGAGGGGTTGCCTTCCCGGTGCATGTGCTCGCCGTCCACGCCCTGGGACTGCATCTGCTCGACTATCTGCGGTTCGAGGACCTCGCGCCGATCTGCGCGCGGGAAGGCCGCTGGTCGTTCCTGTGCGTGATCGCTCCGCTCCGGATGCCCGCGGCCACCGGCTCGCCCGTCAATCCCCTGGCGATCCTGTGACAACGGTCTTCACCCGGCGGTCCCGTGGTGGCCGGCGCTCGCCCTGGTGGTGCCGTGATCGCGGCCGTCACCCGGGCGGTGCGGTGATGGCCGGTCAGGGTCAGGCGGTCAGCTGGTAGATGCTCTTGCCCACGAGCCACAGCCCCAGCAGCAGGCACACCGTCACGACCGCCTCGTCCTGATGGCCCTCCAACCACGTCCGCAGCCGCCCGAGCCGGACGCGGGACGACTCGGGGGCGAAGGTCGCGTAGATCTCCATGGCCAGCAGGCTGGAGCTGGCCAGCAGGCAGTAGCCCATCAACGCCGCGTACGAGGCGGCGTGGGAGAGGTCCGCCTCCACCACGGTGGCGGCACCGGCGGCCACCAGCCCCCAGGGCTGGAGGAACAGCGCCAGCCCGGCCGCCGTCCACGGGGAGATCCGGTCGAGCCGGGACATCGTCCCGGATGACGTGCGCCGCCTGCCCCTCCTGCGGCGGGTGCGCTCGCCGTACCAGACGAGGCCCACGCCGATGGCCAGTTTGGCGGCCAGGGCGGCCGTGGACGGCGCCGACTTGGGCGGCGGCGGTTTCCCGCCGGTCATCAGCAGCACCACGGCGATGATCGCGACAAAACTGGCCAGCCAGGTGAGGACGAAGGCCAGCCCGTTCCAGATCCCGCCCCGCGCGGACAGCACCAGCACGAACGCGGTGACCGAGAAGGGGTTCACGGCGATCGCCAGACCGATGAGGACCAGGTCAAGGACCATCGCTGCCTCCGCAGGGCCGCGCGGGGTTCGGGGCGCCGCCGGATGCGCGCATGGCCCCATCGTCACCGCTCCCGCCCGCACCCACCATCCAGCGGTGCCGTACGGAACGCCTCGGGCGGCCTCTCCCCCGTACGGCGCAACGGCGCTCGCGCCGCAGGCGGGCGGCTGCCCGGGACGGCACCCTGGTGCGTGGTCACGCCTCGGGGCGTGGAGCCCAGTCCGGACCCGGGGAGCGGAATTGCACGCAGGCAGAGGACCCGGCCCGTCCACCGACGGAGGGGCGGGCCGCCTGCGCGGGCGGGCCACGGAGCTGGGGGCGCGGCTGCGGCGGCTGCGCGGCAGCGCCGAGGAGCGCTTCCCGGTGATCACCCGTCTCACCTCGCACCTGATCGCGGTGAACCTGCTGGATTCCGCGACCCGGCTGGCGGCCCAGCTGTTCCTGACCGCCGTTCCGCTGCTCTTCGTGGTCGCGTCCTTCGCCCCGCGGGCGGTGCGCGACGAGATCGTCTCCTCTCTCCATGACGTCTTCGGTATCAATGGCTCCTCCGAACTCGAGCTGAAGAAGGTCTTCGACGCCGATCCCGCGAACCTGCAGCAGAGCGCCGGAGTGGTCAGTTCGCTGATGGTGCTGCTCTCCGCCACGGCGTGCAGCCGGGCGATGCAGCGCCTGTGCCAACGCGCCTGGCGACTGCCGGGTGCGAGCGCGCGGATCGCCGCCTGGAGATGGCTCGTGTGGATCGCGGCCTGGCTGGTCATCCTCGCCCTGCAGGGACCGCTGCGCACCGGGTTCGGCGTGGGGGCGTGGCTGGGCGTGCCGCTCCTGCTGGTCGCCCAGGTGGGCGTCTGGTGGTGGTCCCAGCACCTGCTGCTGGCCGCGCGCGTCCCCTGGTTGCCCCTGCTGCCCGGTGCGCTCCTGACCGGGGTGGCCATGACCACACTGTCGGTGGTCGCCAAGCTGTACGTGCCCAGCGCGCTCAACCGCAGCCTGGACCGCTATGGGTCGCTGGGTGCGGTCTTCACGGTGTTGTCATGGCTGATCGGGCTCTGCGTCGTCATCGCCGCCGCGATCACCGCCGGGGCGGTGATCGCGCGGGAACCCGCCGTGTCCCGGCACCTCGGTTCACCCGAATAGTCCAACTCGCCGGAAATATCCCCCAGGGATACCTTGGGTTTCGGGGCAGATGCCCACGGTGGACAGTGGGGACGGTGGCCTGCATGATCGAGGCACAGCACTACGACGTCATCGTGGTCGGCACCGGTGCGGGCGGTGGCACGATCGGCCACCGGCTGGTGCCCACGGGGAAGCGGATCCTCCTTCCAGAACGCGGGGACCATCTTCCTCGTGAACGCGACCACCGGGATTCCACCGCCGTCTTCGTCCAAGGGAAACACCGCGCGCCGGAATTCCGGTTCGACAAACACGGAGAGGCAGAGAGCGTCACCTCGGTCGTCGCCCGCGGCTCCGTCAACTCCGCTGTCCTGCCGCCGCGTTCGGCGAGCGACCGGCATCCGCAGGGGCCGGCCAACAGCTCGGATGTCGTGGGCCTGCACTACATGCGGCACAACAACCTCGCCCCAAGGGCCGTGTCCGAGGAACCGAACGACACCAGGTTCCACAAGACCCTGGCCCTGCACGACTGGTACCTGGGATCCGACGACTGGGAGTATCCCCTCGGCGGCATCCATCTGGCCCTGGCCGAGAAGAACAACATGGTCGGTGATCGCATCGCGGGCCGACCGCGATGACCTCGCACCACCCGGCCGACGGCGTCGTCCCGCACCGCACGCCCCGCGAGCGTGCCGAGACCGGCAAGGCCGCCCGGGCCGCCGTACCCCGCTCCAGTCACGCGGAGTTCGCTCCCGCTCAGAAGCGGCCCGACCCCGTGGACGTCATCGAGGCGCAGTCCGCGACCCGGGTGCCCGAGCTCGTACCGATCCGCTACGGGAGGATGATCGAGTCACCGTTCCGCTTCTTTCGGGGGGCCGCCGCCATCATGGCTGGGGACCTCGCCGGCACTCCCCGCAGCGGGATCACGACGCAGGTGTGCGGCGACGCGCACCTGCTGAACTTCCGGCTGCTGGCCTCGCCCGAACGCCGCATGATGTTCGACATCAACGACTTCGACGAGACACTGCCCGCCCCGTGGGAGTGGGACGTCAAGCGGCTGACCACGAGTCTCGTCATCGTCGGCCGGGCGAACGGCTTCAGCGCCAAGGAGCGGGCCGGCGTCGTGCGGTCGACGGTGCGGTCGTACCGCGAGTGGCAGCGGCGCTTCGCCGCGCTGGGCAATCTCCCCGTGTGGTACGCCCGGTTCGACGAGGACTGGGTGCGGACCCACGTCTTCCCGGAGGTGAGCGCGCGGGCCCGCGCGCGCTGGTCACGGTCGGTGGCGAAGGCACGCACCCGCGACAGCCTCCAGGCCTTCGACAAACTCACCCACGTCGTCGACGGAAGGGTCCGCATCGCTGCGGATCCCCCCCTGGTCACACCGCTCCGGGACCTGCTTGCGGACGTCGAGCGCGACGCGCTGGAGGAGCTGATCCGCCGGATGATCGAACGGTACGGCCAGAGCCTCCCGTCGGACCGGCGGTTGCTGCTGGAGCAGTACCGGCTGGTCGACGTGGCCCGCAAGGTGGTCGGGGTCGGCAGCGTGGGCACCCGCTGCTGGATCATTCTGCTGCTCGGCCGCGACGACCAGGATCCCCTGCTCCTGCAGGCCAAGGAGGCCGACGAGTCGGTACTCGCGCCGTTCACCGGGGCGAGCGACTGTCGGACGCAGGGCGAGCGCGTGGTCCGCGGTCAGCGGCTCATGCAGGCCACCAGCGACATCTTCCTCGGCTGGGCCCGGGCTGACGGCATCGACGGCGGCCGACGGGACTTCTACGTACGGCAGTTGCGGGACTGGAAGGGCATCGCGGAGCCCGAGTCGATGGTGCCGGACGGGATGCGGTCCTTCGGTGAACTGTGCGGTGCCACGCTGGCCCGCGCGCACGCGAGGTCGGGGGACCGGATCGCCGTCGCCGCCTACCTCGGCGGGGGCGAGGTCTTCGACCGGGCGCTGGTGACGTTCGCCGAGCGCTATGCCGACCAGAACGAGCAGGACCACCGGGCACTCGTCGACGCCGTCCGTTCCGGGCGGGTCAAGGCTGAAACCGCCTGACACGCCTGACAAGGAGAGCAGCATGGATCGCTATCCGCCCATCGCCGACCACGGGCTCGTCGGGGACCTTCAGACCGCGGCTCTGGTCTCGTCCCAGGGGGTGATCGACTGGTTCGCGGCACCGCGCTTCGACTCACCGAGCATCTTCGCCGCGCTGCTCGACCACGACGGCGGCGGCTACTTCGTCATCGCGCCCGAACGCCCCGAGGGCACCTGGAGACAGCTCTACTACCCGGACACCGCCGTCGTGGTGACCCGCTTCATGTCGCCCGACGGAGTCGGCGAGATCGTCGACCACATGCCGGTCCAGCCGGGCCCGACGGCGACCGACCGGCACAGCCTGGTGCGGGTCGTCCGCTCGGTGCGCGGCACCGTGCGCTTCACACTCGAATGCCGGCCGCGGTTCGACTACGCGCGGGCCTCCCACGAACTCGACCTGACGCACGACAGGCCGCTGCAGGAGACGGCCACGTTCCGGGCTCCCGGGACGACCGCCTACCTCCAGGGCAGTATCCCGCTCGAACGGGACGGACAGGACGTCCGTGGGGCCATCACCCTCAACGCCGGGGAGACGGCGGCCGTGGTGTTCACCGTCTGCGCGCCGGACGGGGCGGCGCCCCCGCCCCCCACCGTCGAAGGGATCACCGAAGATCTGTGGCGGAACGTCGACTTCTGGCAGCAGTGGGTGCGCACCTCGCGCTATCACGGCCGCTGGACGGACATGGTGCACCGCTCCGCGATCACCCTCAAGCTCCTCACCTACGCCCCCACGGGTGCCCCGGTCGCCGCCGCCACCATGGGACTGCCCGAGCAGCTCGGCGGGGAGCGCAACTGGGACTACCGCTACACCTGGGTGCGGGACGGCTCCCTCTCGGTGCGGGCCCTGCTCGACCTGGGCTTCGTGGAGGAGGCCACCCGCTTCACCCGCTGGCTGGGCGACCGTCTGGGCGCCCGCGAGGGCCCCGACGACGAACCCCTCCAGATCATGTACCGGGTCGACGGCGACCCTCATCTGACGGAGGAGATCCTGGAGCACTTCGAGGGCTATCGCGGTTCCTACCCGGTCCGGGCCGGCAACGCCGCCTGTGACCAACTGCAGCTCGACATCTACGGCGAGGTCCTCTACGCCCTGGCCGAGGGCCGCCAGGTCGGCGAACAGGCGGGCTACCACGGCTGGAAGGGGCTCGCCGCCACCCTCGACTGGCTCGCCGACTCCTGGGACCGGCCCGACGAGGGCATCTGGGAGACCCGGGGCGGGCGAAAGGACTTCACCTACAGCCGGGTGATGTGCTGGACCGCGTTCGACCGCGGGCTGAAGCTGGCGCAGGAGTTCAGCAGGCCGGCCGACACCGTGCGCTGGACCCGGGCCCGGGACGCGATCCTCGAACAGGTCATGGAGCGCGGCTGGAACGACAAGGAGCAGGCCCTCGTCCAGTACTACGGCGGCGACGTCCTGGACGCCTCCCTGCTGCTCGTCCCCCGGGTCGGATTCCTGGCCCCCCGCAGCCCCGGCTGGCTCAACACCCTCGACGCCATGGACCGCGTCCTCGTCTCCGACAGCCTGGTCTACCGCTACGACCCCGGGGCCTCGCCCGACGGACTGCGTGGCTCCGAAGGAACCTTCAGTCTGTGCACCTTCCTGTACGTCGACGCCCTCGCCCGCGCGGGACGCCTCCCCCAGGCCCGCTATGCCTTCGAGAAGATGCAGACGTACGCGAACCACGTCGGCCTGTTCGCCGAGGAGATCGGTCCCAGCGGGGAGCAACTCGGCAACTTCCCGCAGGCCTTCACCCATCTCTCCCTGATCATGGCCGCGACGACGCTGGACGAGGCGCTCGACGCCCTCCGTCCCTGAACTCCGGGATGGCCTGCCCCTGCGGCAGCAGTTCGGTGGTCACGAAGGACACCACGGCGGCGAGCACGATCACCGGCACCGTGCCCGAGTTGCCCACCATCAGCACGACCAGCACCACACAGCTGACCGGCAGCCGGAGCGCGGCGGCGGACGAGGCCGCCATGCCCGCCGCCACGCCCGGCACGACGCCGAGCCCCGGCAGCGGCGCGAGCAGGGCGCCCATCGCGCCGCCCAGGAACAGCGCGGGGAACACCGGACCACCGCGCAGGCTGCCCAGGCAGAGCGCGTACGCGATGCCCTTGAACACCAGGACCGCCACCAGGCTGCCGACCGGCCAGGCGTGCGGGTGGGTGGCGACCTGACCCAGGATGGACTGGCCCGACAGGGCGACGTCGGACGGCGAACGGCCGGTGAGGCCCGCGTAGAGCGCCGCGCAGACGGCCGCACCGAATGAGCAGAGCACCGTGTTGCGCAACGGATGCGCGACCACGAGGCGCGCCGCGATCCGCCCGCCCGCGATGATCCAGTGGATGGCCGCCCCGATGACGACCGCCATGAGCACCGACCACACCACGTCCCCGGCGTCGAGGACGGAGGGCGCGGGCAGTCCGATCTCCAGGCTCCCGGTCTTCAGTCCGGTCCAGTGTCCGAAGCCGGTGAACACGATGGCGCCGATTCCGCCGGCCAGCAGGACGGGGAGCATCACCGCGAACAGCTGCGGCCCGCCCACTCCGGACGCCTCCATCAGCAGCACGGCCGCCACCACCGGACTTCCGAAGATCACGGAGATGGCCGACGCGGCGCCCGCGGCACCGAGCAACGCCGTGTTCGCCTCGGTCGCGGGAACGCGTACGAGATCCCGGAACAGCAGCGCCAGACCACCGCCCAGGGCGATCAGGGGCGCCTCGGGTCCGAGCACGGCTCCCAGCGGCAGACTCGCCAGCGCGGCGAGGACCACGCCGGGAACGGCGGCCTTCGACGCACCTCCGGGCTGCAGGCCCCCCGCCGGGATGTGACCGCCCCGGCCGGGAAACCGCAGGACGACCAGCGCGACGACCGCACCCGACACCAGAGCGGGCGGCAACGGCCACCACCACGGCGGATTCGACCACCCGAGACGGTGCGGCCAGTCCACCCAGATCAGGTGCTCCAGCTCGTGCAGCAGGACGAGGAACCAGAACGCGACGAACGACACCGGGATCCCGATCAGTCCGCAGAACAGCAACGTCCGCCGGTACGCGGGCTGCCGCAGCATGTCCCTCAGCTGCTCGGCCTCGCGGGGCTGATCTCCCGGGGCGGGCTCCGCCCCTACGGGCTCCGGTTCGGTGATGGGTCTTCTCCTGGGTCCGCTCGCAGCGATGCCGCCGGTCGGAGCGCGAGATTACCCACCACGTCGCCCATGCCACTGAGAGCCACGCGACACCACCCGGAAACCCTCCGGGTGGACGCGTCCGCCGATGCCGCACGGCCACCCGGACCCTCGGTGGAGAAACCGGCTCAGCGGGCGCGGGGGCCCGCCGCGCCGGAGTCCGGCCGGCCCGAGGTACGCAGCGTGCCGACCGTCTTCAGCAGCCGGTCGGCCGGATCCCGCAGCCTGGGATGGGCCAGGACAGTGTTACGCAGGCCCCGCACCGGCCTGCGCCAGAGCCGGTGCGCCGTGGCCATCGGGTGGGGGCGGGTCGCGAACCCTTCGCCCACGCGCAGCTCCCGGGTCTTGAGCCAGTCCTTCCACTCCTTGTCGCCACGGCCCAGATCCATGAGCCGCACACCCTCCCGCCCGGCGGCCTCGGCCATCCGGAGGTGCATGATCAACCCTGGCGAGTAGTAGCGGAGTTCGGGGTCGTAGGCGGTGAACCAGGCCGCGAACAGCGTGCGCGAGGTCGGTCCGAAGTGTGCGGCCACCGGCCGGTCACCTGCGTACAGCACGGACAGCACGCCGTTGAAGTGCTCCTCGCGGACCCGGAAGAGATGGTCCACCAGGTCCACGATCCAGGGCCGCGCGAACCGGTCCATCCGTCCCGTCCTGCGGTACTGGGCGGACTTCCAGCGCATGAGGGTGCGCAGCACCCGCGGGTCGCGCTCGTCGTAGACGAACCGCATCTCGCCCAGGTCGCGTCCCAGGCGGCGTTCCTTCTTCAACGTCGTCTTGGCCAGTCCTGGGTAGGCGCCGCGCAGCCACTCGGCGTAGGTGCCCTCGCCGACCTTCAGGTCTATCGCCGGTGAGGCGAACGTCCCGGTGACATGTCTGCCGAACGGTTTCTGCTCCTCGACGAGGTGGTCGAACTCGAAGACGGACAGCCCGCAGGCCCGCAGCAGTTCCTGTGTGTCCCAGGTGACCCCGGGGCGGTGCACCAGGGCCTGACAGTCGGAGAGACCGAGACCGATGGCCCGTCCGACGCCCAGGGAGTTGCGCTCGTACGGGAAGAAGCCGACGGGCTCCCCTCTCTCGTGGAGGACCGCCACATGCGCCCCGCCTCGGTACCTGTCGATCCCCGCCGCGAACTCCGGGGCCAGGAACGGGTTGGCGTAGTCGGGCGACTCGTCCATCACCCGATGCCAGGCCAGGAGGAGCGAACTGCCCAGCTCCTCCGGTCTGTGGATCGTGATCTCCACCTCAGATCAACCGCCCTTCCGCGGGCTCCGCGAGGGACGTACCGTTCGCAGCGCGGACCCCTAAGGCGTGAGGATCGTTGTTCATCGATCGCACGGCCGACCGCCCCCATTCCCCCATGACGCGTCTCGAACTGTTCCGCGAGGCTCAAACGTCGCGAATCAGTACGCAAGCTGTCAAGGGTGTCTGTCGTAACGGAAGAGTGGGAATTGGCCTGCCCGGACCCGACCAGGCCGTCCGGCGCTCGCGTCCCGACCGCGGATCGGAGGCCGATTCGCTCATCGCTCACCCGGCGCAGGAGCCGGTCCCACCGGTCGCCGGTGACGCGGGAGATGGGGTACGACGTGTAGCCGGTGGGCGAGAGCGACAGGGGAACGAGGTCGGCGAAGCCGGTGATCTCGCGTACGCCGGTCTCCTCCGCCCGGGTGCACAGCAGCGGGACGCGCTCGCGTTGGGCGGCGAAGGCCTCGCGCTTCCACGGCGCGTCGTTCCACCACCCCGGCGCCGACCGGGAAGCGTCACGCCATGCGGCGCACGCTCCAGTCGAAGCCCCCGCGGCACACGGGCGTGCCCGTCGCATCGGTGATCTCGGCGTGCGTGGCGAACCTGGCCCGGTCGGTCTCGCCCCGCAGCAGCGGGCGCAGGACGCCGAGCGCCTCCTCGGAGAGGCGGCAGCGGGCCACCAGCCGTCCTCGCGCGGGAGCGAGGAACTCCAGGGACGCGGACCTGCCCAGCGGTACGACGCCCTGGAAGTCGGCGGCGTCCGCGCTCGCGGCGAGGATCGCGCCCAGCCCCGCCGCGTCGACCAGGGTGATGAGCCCCGAGGAATGCAGCGAGCCGATGACGTTCGTCAGCGCCCGGGGTGTCTCCAGCGCGATCTCGGCCGCGCCGTCGGCGGCGGAGATCACCTCGATACCGGCGGTGCGATGGGCCTGGATGGGGTCCAGCAGGGTGCGCGCGAGCGCCGTCATGTCCATGGGCGCAGCCTCGCAGGCCGCCCTTACGGCCGAGTGACTCCGGGGCGACGGACTCAGTCCTCCCGTGGAGGACCGGCCATTTCCACGCGGCCGCGGCGCAGTACGCAGACCCGGTCCGCAATGTCCGGCAACTAACTGTCGCTCGGTCTCGCTCCGTTGGTCGTCGAGCGCCAGTCCGCCGATCGGGCGGTCTGGGTGTCCAGCGCGGCGCAGAGCCAGTCGTGGGCGGCACCTGCGGTCGGTTCCGACTGGCCGGACAGCTCGGCGGTGAGTTCCCAGTAGCGGTCGATACGGGGATCCGCGGCCAACAGCCGACTGAGTACCCGGCGGAAGGCGGGAGTGTCCCGCGTGCCGCGTGAGCGGGCGTAGGCGGAGACGAAGCAGTCGAGTGCCTCACCCTCGTGCGGTGGCCGCCCCGCCCGCAGCCACGGCGATGCCAGCGCATACGCCTCGACGAGACCGTCGTAGAGCACGGCCGGGCGGCCCCCGTCGGGCCCGTGCGCCGCGGGCTGGCCGTGACCGCTGCCGGTGCAGGGGGCGGACACGAGGGCGTGCAGCCGGGTGAAGGCCAGCACCTGGGCCGGCGTCGGGCCTTCGGGGAGCTGCGGAACCGCCTGTTCGACGATGGCGGAGACCAAGCGGGCCGGGAGCCGCGCCGGCAGCCAGCGCCGCCAGAAGCGTGCCAGCGCGGCCGTGCTGGGCGGGACGGACACGGCGCCGATCAGCCGCAGCCGCTCGGCGCGTTCCTCGGGTGCACACTCCTGGAGCAGCTGGAGGGCTGCCTCCTGCCAGCGCAGGGCGGCCAGCCGCGAGCCGATCTGCCGCAGCTGCCCCGCGACGACGTCCTCCAGCGTGTCCTCCTGGTCGAGGATCCGGCCTACTTCGGGGACCGGCAGGTCGAGGGTGCGCAGGGAGCGGATCAGGTGGAGCCGGTCGAGTGCCTCGGGGCCGTACCTGCGGTGGCCGCCTGCGCTGCGGGCGGCCTCGGGCAGCAGACCGCGGTCCGAGTAGAAGCGGACCGTCTTGACGGTGACGCCCGCGTGCTCGGCGAGCTCTCCGATGCTCCATGGGCTTTCCGGGCGCACGTCTTGAACCTCCCTCAGGGGGAGTTCCTACCGTACCGACGAGCGCGGACGGCCGGTACGGACGGCCCTGCGACCACGGCGTACGAGGAGACATCGATGACGGCATTCATCCTGGTGGCGGGCGCCCACACCGGCGGCTGGATATGGCAGGCGGTGGCCGCTCGGCTGCGGGAGTCGGGGGCACAGGCGTATCCGGTGACGCTCACCGGCATGGGGGACCACCGCCATGCGGCGGGACCTGACACGGACCTGGAGACACACATCCACGATCTGCTGCGGGCGATCGACCGGACGGACGCGGCAGAGGTGGTGCTGGTCGGTCACTGCTACGGCATCCACCCGGTGCTCGGCGCCGCCGACCGGCGCCCGGAACGGATCGCCCGGATCGTCCACCTGGACGCGGGCATGCCCCAGCACGGCGATCAGGCCCTCACTCTGGTTCCCGACCAAGCGGTCCGCGACCGGCTGCTGCACCGGGCCGAGCCGGCCGAAGACGACTGGCGGATCCCGCCGCCGCCGCTTGAGGAGTGGCAGCGCTGGGGCAGCGTCGCCGGCCTCTCGCCCGCCGTGCTGGCTCGGCTGGCGGCAGACGCCGTTCCGCAGCCGGTGGGCACGCTCACTCAGCCGCTCCGCCTGTCGAAAGCGGTCTCCGAGCTGCCGAAGACCGGCGTGCTGTGCATCGCCAACGGTTCGAGCATCGCCATGGTCGAGGCCCTTGTGGGGATGGGGGATCCCCGCTTCCAGGTGCTCACCGACCCCCGGGTGAGTTTCTTCGAACTCGGCACCGGGCACTGGCCGATGCTCTCCTGCCCCGACGAGGTGGCCGAGACCCTGGTCCGGGCCGCCGCGGGAGAAGGGCACCGGGTGGCCGCGAAGGTGAACGAACAACCGGCGCACCTCCGCCCCTTCCTGATGGATGTAGCGGAGCGGCCTCGCGAGCGGGTGGGACGGGTCGATCTCCACCTCCCCGACGACCTCGCTGAAGCCGACCGCCCGAGGCCGGCGGTGGTGTTCGTCCACGGTGGCCCGGTCCACCCCGACGTACGGCCGACTCCCCGGGACTGGCCGGGCTTCATCGGCTACGGACGGTACGTGGCGGGTATGGGGGCCATCGGCGTGACGCTGGACCATCGGCTGCACGGTCTCGCCGACTTCGCGCGGGCCGCCGAGGACGTAGCCGATGCGATCGACCTCGTACGGGCCGATCCGCGCGTCGACGGGGATCGCGTGGCGCTGTGGTGCTTCTCCGGTGGCGGGCTGTTGTCGGCGGACTGGCTCGCGGCGCCCCCGCCGTGGTTGCGGTGCGTCGCGGTGAGCTATCCGATACTCGCACCGATGCCGAACTGGGGGCTCGTCGATTCCCGGTTCCGCCCGGCGGACGCGGTGCGTACCGCGGGACGGTTGCCGATCGTGTTGACCCGGGTGGAGCTGGAGCGCGCGGAGATCGCGGTGACGGTCGAGGAATTCCTGGCCGCCGCCGAGAAGTACGACGCCGATGTCGAGGTGATCGACGTTCCGCTCGGCCACCACGGTTTCGAGACCATCGACCATACCGACCGGGCGCGCGAGGCAGTGGAGCGCGCGGTGCGATCCGTACTGAGGCACCTGCGGCGCTGAGACCTCCTTCGCACCTCGTGCACCACTCGCATGTTCGCTCGCGAACCGGCCGCCTGAGGCACGACGTCACATCAGCCCAGGAGGTTCCGGCCGTCTCCAGCATCAGGGTCGCCCCCGTCAGACAGCCCATGTCGTCGCTCACCAGCGCCGCCACAGCCCGGCCGATGTCCTCCTCGGGGTCGCCGAGGCTCCCCAGGGGGATGCCGGCGACGAGCCGTTCGGCCTTGTCGCGGTGGGCGGCGAGGTGCACCTCCGCGGCCGGGCTGAGCGGCCGGACAGACGACGTCGACACGGATCCCGTACGCGCTCCACTCCCGTGCCGCCATCCGGCTCAGGCCCCGGATCGCCTCTTTGGCCATCGCGTACGCGGCGAAGGCCGACTCGCCCCGCACGGCGGTCGACGAGCCGAGGTTCACCACGCCGCCTCGGCTCGTCCTCAGCTGGGGCAGGGCCGCCCGCATCGCGTGGAAGGTCGCCAACGGGCCACTGCGGTACGTCCGTTCGAGGTCGTCGTACGAGGTCTGTTCCAGCGGCGCTGCACCGAGGACTGCGCGTCGTTGACGAGCACGTCCAGCGCCCCCGAACTCCCGTGCGGTCTCGTCCACCATGCCGTCGACGTCACCGCGCTCGCACACGTCCCCCACCACCGTGTGGGCGAGGCCGCCACGTTCGACGCTCTCCCCGACCGTGTCCTTCAACGTGCTCTCGGTCCGGCCCGCGACCACCATCGCGGCTCAATCGGCGGCCGGCGCGAAGTGCACGGCCGCTCCTCGCCACCTCTGTGCCACCTGTGTGCCACCTCTGTCGGCCGATAGGGTCGATCATGGTCACCCGCTCGGCGCGACAGGCCGGCACACCCCCGGCGCATGCCGCCGAGCGCCTCCCTTGCCCCACCCCCCGCCCGCCACCTACGCTGAGTTTGTGCCGCTAATAAACAAAACCCGATCGCACAGTGCCGTGCGGGGCCCCGACGACCTCACCCGCCTGCGTGGCGCCATCACCGCCTTCTTCGCCCTCGACGGCTTCGTCTTCGCGGGCTGGGTGGTCCGCATCCCTGCCATCAAGGAGCAGACCGGCGCCTCGGTGAGCGCCCTGGGGCTCGCGCTGCTCGGCGTCTCCGCCGGAGCGGTGATCACGATGACGCTCACCGGCCGGCTGTGCCGCCGCTTCGGCAGCCATCCGGTGACCGTCGTCTGCGGCATCCTGCTGGCGCTGAGCGTGTCCCTGCCCCCGCTGACGCACTCGGCGGTCACGCTGGGGCTGGTCCTGCTCGTGTTCGGAGCAGCGTACGGCGGTATCAACGTCGCCATGAACAGCGCCGCCGTCGACCTGGTGGCCGCGCTACGACGGCCTGTCATGCCGAGCTTCCACGCGGCGTTCAGCCTGGGCGGCATGGTCGGCGCGGGGCTCGGCGCACTGGTGGCGGGTTCCTTGTCCCCCACCCGGCATCTGCTCGCGCTCACCGTGATCGGCCTGCTGGTGACCGCCCTCGCCGGACGCGTCCTGCTGAGCCACGAGCCTCCGGCGCCCCCGGAGCACGGACAGTCGCACAAGGAGCGCGCCCCGCGTCGCCTCGACGCACGCACCCGGCGGCTGGTGTTCGTCTTCGGCCTGATCGCCCTGTGCACCGCGTACGGCGAGGGCGCCCTGGCCGACTGGGGAGCCCTCCACCTGGAACAGGACCTGCGGGCCCACCCGGGCGTCGCGGCCGCCGGCTACTCCTGCTTCGCGCTCGCCATGACCATCGGCCGGGCCGGCGGTACGACGCTACTGGAACGGCTGGGCCGCACACGGACGCTGGTGGGGGGCGGTGCCACGGCCGCCACTGGCATGCTGCTCGGCGCGCTCGCCCCCTCCGTGTGGGCGACCCTGCTCGGCTTCGCGATCACAGGGCTCGGACTCGCCAACATCTTCCCCGTCGCCGTCGAACGCGCGGGCTCCCTCGCCGGCCCCGGCGGTGTCGCCATCGCCTCGACGCTGGGCTACGGCGGCATGCTCCTGGGGCCGCCCGCGATCGGATTCATGGCCGGCTGGTTCTCGCTGCCCATCGCCCTCACCAGCGTGACGGTGCTGGCGGCGCTGGCCGCACTCATCGGATTCGGGACGCGCCGGGCCGCCGTGAGCTGACGGCGCGCCGCCCCCGGGCCCTGGCGGACGCCCCCGCGGACCGGACGGGCGTGCTCCACCTCACAGCGGGCGACGGGGCCGGGCGGGAACAACTCAGGGGGGTCGGCCGTTGATCCGTACGTGGCTGCGGAGGGGACAGTGTCCCCGGGTCTCACCTACAGCCCATGGGGACGATCGTCCGGCGATGCCCCATGGAGCGTTCCGCCGCGAGGCGACCGCCCTCCGTCGGCCACGACATACGGCCCCGGCTGGTCTCCCCCGTCCAGCCGGGGCTTCTCCTTGCCCGCCGCCGACGCCGGCCGCCGGGGCGGCGGCCCACCGTGCCGTCGGCAGTGATCCCCGTCAGGTGACGCGATTACGCGTCCACGGTCCCCCGGAGCCCACTCCGTCCGGCACACTCGCCGCATGGAGATTCCGGAGTTCGTGGAGACCCTGGACGAGGAAGGCCGGTCGCTCGCCGCGGCGGCCGAGCAGGCGGGGCCCGACGCCAAGGTGGCGACCTGCCCGGGGTGGCAGGTGCGGGATCTGGTGCGGCACACGGGCATGGTGCACCGGTGGGCGACGGCGTTCGTCGCCGAGGGATACGCCGCGTACCACCCGGACGGCGGCCTGCCCGAGCTGGACGGCACCGAACTGCTGGCCTGGTTCAGGGACGGCCACCGTCGCCTGGTCGACACGCTCGCGGCCGCTCCGCCCGACCTGTCCTGCTGGAGCTTTCTGCCCGCACCCTCACCGCTCGCCTTCTGGGCGCGGCGGCAGGCGCACGAGACGGCCATGCACCGGGTCGACGCGCAGTCGGCGCTCGGCGAGACGCCGGACACGGTGACGCGGGGCTTCGCGGTGGACGGGATCGACGAGTTGCTGCGCGGCTTCCACGGACGTCCGAGGAGCCAGGTGCGTTCCCGAACGCCCCGTGTGCTGCGGGTGCGCGCCACCGACGTGGACGCGGTGTGGACCGTACGGCTGTCGCCCGAGCCGCCGGTCAGCGAGCGGAGCGCGGCGGCGGGCGGGCACGTCGACTGCGAGCTGGCGGGGCCCGCGGCACGGCTCTATCTGGCGCTGTGGAACCGGCTGCCGTTCCCGGACGTGACCGGTGACGCCTCGCTCGCCGCGCTGTGGCGGGAGAAGTCCGGCATCACCTGGGGCTGAGACACCGGGGCCCGCCCCCGATCGGCCCGGGTCGGTCCGCATGCGGTGGCGGTCCGCGTGCGGCTGCCTCCGGCCTGCGTTCCGCGGTGTCAGTCGCCGGTGGCCGTCCCGCCCGCGAGCATCCGCGTCAGCACCGCCCGCTGCGCAGGCAGCACCTCGGCATGGAGCGTTCGCCCCTTCGGAGTGAGGCAGACACGCACCCCCCGCCGGTCCTCCGCGCACATGCCGCGCGTCACGAGACCGTCCTTCTCCAGGCGGGCGATCAGCCGGGAGAGGGCGCTCTGGCTCAGATGGACGCGGTCGGAGATCTCCTGGACGCGGTAGGAGCGGTCACCGTCGGACGCGGCACCCCCGGCCAGCACGTCCAGCACCTCGAAGTCGCTTGCGCCCAGGCCGTGCCGGTGCAGCTCGCGGTCGAGCTCGCACAGGGTGCGCGCATGCACCGCGAGGATGTCACGCCACTGGTCCACGAGCACCTGCTCGGCCTTCTTCGCCGCCATGGGCGCACCGTAGCAAAGAATCGAGTTTGTTGCATCAGAATTAAATGCGCTTGCATCCGATGCATGCGCATGTACTGTCTCCCGCATGACCTCTCCGCTCACCATCCCCACCACCGAGGGACGCTGGACCCCGCGGCTGTGGGGCACCCTGCTGGTGCTCTGCGCCGCGATGTTCCTGGACGCACTGGACGTGTCGATGGTCGGCGTCGCCCTGCCGTCCATCGGCTCCGAACTGGACCTCTCCACCTCGACCCTGCAATGGATCGTCAGCGGCTACATCCTGGGATACGGCGGACTGCTCCTCCTCGGCGGCCGCACCGCCGACCTGCTGGGCCGCCGCCAGGTCTTCCTGGTGGCCCTTGGTGTCTTCGCGCTCGCCTCGCTGCTCGGCGGGCTCGTCGACTCGGGCCCGCTGCTGATCGCCAGCCGCTTCATCAAGGGCCTGAGCGCGGCGTTCACCGCCCCGGCGGGTCTGTCGATCATCACCACGACCTTCGCCGAGGGCCCCCTGCGCAATCGCGCCCTGTCGATCTACACGACCTGCGCGGCCACCGGCTTCTCGATGGGCCTCGTCCTGTCCGGCCTGCTCACCGAGGCCAGTTGGCGCCTCACCATGCTGCTGCCCGCGCCCATCGCGCTGCTCGCCCTGCTCGTCGGTCTGAAGCTGCTGCCGCGCAGCGAACGCGAGAAGGACCACAACGGCTACGACATCCCCGGCGCCGTCCTCGGCACGGCCTCGATGCTGCTGCTGGTGTTCACCGTCGTCCAGGCCCCCGAGGTCGGCTGGGCCTCGACCCGTACCCTCCTGTCCTTCCTCGCCGTGGCCGTCCTGCTCACCGTCTTCGTCCGTGTCGAGCGGCGCTCGGCAGGGCCGCTGATCCGGCTCGGCGTGCTCCGCTCCGGCAGTCAGATCCGCGCCCAGCTCGGCGCGATGGCGTTCTTCGGCTCGTACGTCGGATTCCAGTTCCTGGTGACGCTGTACATGCAGTCGCTGCTCGGCTGGTCGGCCCTGCACACCGCGCTCGCCTTCCTGCCCGCCGGCGCGCTGGTCGCGCTCTCCTCCACGAAGGTCGGCGCCGTCGTCGACCGCTTCGGGACCCCGCGGCTCATCGCGGTGGGCTTCGTGCTGATGGTCGTCGGCTACGCGCTGTTCCTGCGCATCAGCCTCGACCCGGGGTACGCCGCCGTGATCCTGCCGACCATGCTGCTGATCGGCGCGGCCTGCGCACTGATCTTCCCCTCCCTCAACATCCAGGCCACCAACGGTGTCGAGGACCACGAGCAGGGCATGGTCTCGGGTCTGCTCAACACCTCCGTCCAGGTGGGCGGCGCCCTCTTCCTGGCCGTGGTGACGGCCGTCGTGACCGCGAACTCCTCGGCGGGTTCCTCGCCGCAGGCCGTCCTCGACAGCTACCGGCCCGGTCTGATCGTGGTGACGGGGATCGCCGTGGCGGGGCTGCTGATCACACTGCCGGGGCTGCGGACCCCGCGCCCGCGGCAGACCGTCGTGGTCGCACGGTCCATGGGGAACGACTCCATGGGGAAGGGCTCCGTGGGGGACGACTCCGTACGGGAGGACTCGCAGGGGCGGGTGGCGATCGGCGACTGAACCGGTTCGCCGGCGACCTCAACTCTCCGCACCGGCACGGCACTTCGAACCGCCGCTTCGACCCGACGCGCCCGGCGGGCAACCCCTTGCCCGCCGGGCGCGCTGTCGTGACAGACTCGAACCATGGGGAGACGCGCGCAGGAAAAGCGGGACGCGATGACGGTCGAGATCGGGTACGCGCTCCTCAGCGCGACCTTCGCGGCGGGCCTGGCGCTGGGCGCCGTATCAGGCCCCGCCCTGCTCTTCGATCTCCCTCTCACCATCGAGAAGGGCCTGATCACCTCGGGGGTACTGCTGGCGACCGCGCTCTTCGCGGTACGCGTGGTCACGGTACTTGTTCGCTTCGGCCGCGCGGCCGGCACTCACCCGAGCCACCCCGGCCGCACCAACCCCGACTCATAGGCCAGCACGACCAGTTGGGCCCGGTCACGGGCGCCGAGCTTCACCATGGTGCGGCTGACATGGGTCTTGGCCGTGAGCGGGCTGACGACCAGACGCCGCGCGATCTCGTCGTTGGACAGTCCGATACCGACCAGGGCCATCACCTCCCGCTCCCGCTCGGTGAGCCGGACGAGCGACTCCGCGGCGGCGGGCTCCTTGGAGCGGGCCGCGAACTCCGCGATCAGACGGCGCGTCACGCCCGGTGACAACAGCGCGTCGCCACCGACCACCGCCCGTACCGCGCGCAGGAGTTCGTCCGGTTCGGTGTCCTTGACGAGGAAGCCGGAGGCGCCGGAACGGATCGCCTCGAAGACGTACTCGTCGAGCTCGAAGGTGGTGAGCATGACCACCTTCACGTCCTTCAGGTCCGGGTCGTCGGTGAGACGGCGAGTCGCGGCGAGGCCGTCGAGCAGCGGCATGCGGATGTCCATCAGGACGACGTCGGGGCGCAGTTCGCGCACCTTGCGCACCGCCTCCTCGCCGTCGGCCGCCTCACCGGCCACCTCCAGGTCCGCCTGTGCGTCGAGCAACGCCTTGAAGCCCGCCCTGACCAGTGACTGGTCGTCGGCGAGCAGGACGCGGATCACCGGTCGCCCCGCGCCGTCCACCGGTCCTCCCGCGCCGCCCACCGACCCTCCCCGGCTACCCACCGGCTCTCCTGCGCCATCTGCCGGCTCTCCTTCACCGTTCACCGGTCCTCCTTGACCTTCAGCGGGAGCACGGCCAGCACCCGGAACCCTCCGTCGTCGCGTGGGCCCGCCTCGATCGTGCCACCGAGGGCGACGGCCCGCTCCCGCATACCGGCCAGCCCGTTGCCGCTGCCGCCCGCGTCGGTGCCGGTCGCGGGCCCGTCGTCGTCGATCCGCAGCCGCAGCGTGCCCTCTGCGGCTTCGAGCCGCACCCGCGCGTGCCGCGACCCCGAGTGCCGTACGACGTTGGTGAGGGCTTCCTGGACGATACGGAACGCGGCGAGGTCGGTACCCGGCGGAAGCTTCGGAACGCCGCCGGGTTTCTCGATCCCGACCGTCAGACCCGCGCTCGCCGCCTGTTCGACGAGTTCGGGGAGCCGGTCGAGCCCGGGCGCCGGCGCGCGCGGCGCCTCCCCCGGCGTACGGAGTGTGTCGAGCACCTGGCGGACCTCGCCGAGCGCCTCCTTGCTGGCCTCCTTGATGGTGGTGAGCGCTGTACGCGCCTGTTCCGGGTCGGAGTCGAGAAGCGCGAGGCCGACGCCCGCCTGGACGTTGATCACGGAGATGCTGTGGGCGAGGACGTCGTGCAGTTCACGGGCGATCCGCAGCCGTTCCTCGTCGGCACGCCGGGCGGCGGCCCGCGCGCGTTCGGCGCGGTCGCGGGCCCACTGCTCACGGCGTATCCGGGCCAGCTCCGAGACGACCACGATCACCACGCCCCAGGTGATGATGCCGAGTTCCTGGTTCCAGGAGGCGGCCCGGTCCCCCGCGGGCGGCAACCAACGGTAGAGCCAGTGCCCCACCAGCAGATGACTGGCCCACAGCATGCCGACGGCCGTCCAGGCGGCCCAGCGGTGCCCCGCGACGACCGCGCCGAAGCAGCCGACGGCCACGGTGACGAAGACGGGCCCGTACGGATATCCGGCAGCCAGATAGACCAGCGCCGCCGCGGAGGTGCCGAAGGCGACGAGCACCGGGTACCGCTGCCGCCACAGCAGCAGGCCGGTGCCGAGGATCAGCAGCGCCCTCGCGAAGAGGTCCAGGGGGGTGCGTTCGCCGTCCTGGGCGTGCGCCGCGAACTGGGAGCCGCCCAGCACGAACACGGTCAGCAGCAGGGTGGAGCGCCACGGCCACCGGTCACCGCGACCGCCACCATGGTCCTCGCCGCTCCATCGGTGCCACCCCGGTGGCCCGTGCCGCCACCACGGCGGTACCCCGCCCCACACCGGGGACCTGGGGGTTCGCTGCTCTTCCATGCCAGTCACGCTAGACGGCGCGGGCCGCCGGGAGCGTCAGCCGGGCGAGGTGATCACGCGTACTCCCCACGGAGTACCACCCGCTCTCTCCACGGAGTAACCGCCCGGTCTCTCCACGGATCACCACCCGGTCGTCGTCAGGGACCGCTCGTGCCGTTCCCCTTGCCCGAGGACCCGGTCGGCTCGGGGTACACCAGGCCCACGCCGTGGGCGAGTTGGTCCACCGCGTGCCGGAAGAACGGCTCGCGGTCCTCCACGAGCCGGTTGAACTGCCCGAAGAGCTCGAACCCGATCAGCCCGTAGAGCTGGGCCCAGGCGGCGACGAGCCCCGCGACCGCCTCGGGCGGCAGGTCGGGGGCGAGGTCGGCGGCCATCCGCTGCGCCTCAGCCTTCAGCTCGGGCGACAGCGGGGTGCGGGCCACCCCCTTGCCCCGGTACGCGTCACGCACGATGCCGACCAGCAGGAGCCCCACGCGGGAGGCGGCCGGGATGGTCGTGTCCGGCGCGGCGTAGCCGGGCACGGGCGAACCGTAGATGAGCGCGTACTCGTGTGGCTGCGCCAAGGCCCAGCGGCGCGCCGCCACGCACACCGCGATCCAGCGTTCGCGCGGCCCGGCGCCCGCGACCTGCGCGTGCGCCGCCTCCGCACTCTCGCCGAGGGAGTCGTAGGCGTCGATGATGAGCGCGGTCAGCAGGTCGTCACGGCTGGGGAAGTAGCGGTAGAGCGCGGAGGAGACCATGCCGAGCTCCCGGGCGACGGCTCTGAGCGAGAGCTTGGCGGCGCCCTCCGCGGCGAGCTGTCTGCGCGCCTCTTCCTTGATGGCCGCGGTGACCTCGATCCTGGCTCGGGCGCGTGCTCCGCGTGCGGTGCTCATGCGGGAAAGTGTGCCACGTTTTCAGAGCAGTGCACACAAACGAGAGCAGTGCACACAAAGTAGATCGGGCGCACACATTCGAGAGCGGTGCACGGAAACGAGAGCACCGCTCTTGATTTGGATCACCGATCTCATGCAGACTGCTCACAAGCGAGAGCAGTGCTCACAAAAGCGAGCACCGCTCCCACTCAGAGAGCGGTGCTCTCGCAACCGACAGGGGTCATCATGTCCACGCACGTCCAGAAGCCCGGCTGGTTCACCGTCAACGTCTTCAACCGCTGCGTGGCGTTCATGACCCGCCGCGGCCTGAGCATCTGGGGCTCCCGGGTCCTGGCCGTCCGTGGCCGCAAGAGCGGCGCGTGGCGCACCACCCCGGTCAATCTGCTCACCGTGGACGGACAGCAGTACTTGGTCGCCCCCCGCGGCCACGTCCAGTGGACGCACAACATGCGGGCCGCGGGCGGCGGCGAGCTGCGCCTCGGCAAGAGGGTGGACACGTTCACCGCGACCGAGGTCGGCGACGACGACAAGGTTCCGCTGCTGCGTGCCTACCTCAAGCGCTGGAAGGCGGAGGTCGGTGTCTTCTTCGGTGGCGTCGGCCCCGACTCGTCCCCCGAGGAGCTGCGGCGCATCGCCCCCGACCACCCGGTCTTCCGGATCACGGTCACGGGCTGACCGGCCGCAAGCCGACCGCCACCCCCCGTCAGCCACCGGCCACTCCACGGGCGAGGCTCCGCGCCCCACGGTCACTCCGTGGTCGGAGTGCTCTCGGCGGCCGTCGGCGCGGCGACGGCCGATCGCCGGTCGAACGCGGACAGGGCGCGCCCTGCCATCGGGTGGGAACGCACCATCTCGCCCAGCGTGGTCGAACCGCGGGTGATCCCGGCGAACGCCCTCCAGGCGGGCCGGAAACTGGTGATCGCCGCGTGGAGCATGCCCGGCCGACGCTCGAAGGCCGCGAGCATGCTCTTGCCGACGGCCATCTCCACGCCGAGTCCCGCCTTGATGGCGAAGGCGTAGTTGAGCGCCTGGCGCCGGGTGTCCACCGCGTCGTGTGCCTCGGCGATCCGGACCGCCCACTCCCCCGCGAGCCGACCGGAGCGCAGCGCGAAGGAGATGCCCTCGCGGGTCCAGGGTTCGAGCAGCCCCGCCGCGTCGCCGCAGACCAGCACGCGCCCGCGCGACAGCGGGGAGTCGTCGGCGCGGCAGCGCGTCAGGTGCCCGGAGGAGATGCTCGGCTCGAAGCCGGCGAGCCCGAGCCGGGCGATGAAGTCCTCCAAGTACCGCTTGGTGGCGGCGCCTTCGCCGCGCGCGGAGATCACGCCGACGGTGAGCGTGTCCCCCTTGGGGAACACCCAGCCGTAACTGCCCGGCATGGGCCCCCAGTCGATCAGGACCCGTCCCTGCCAGTCCTCGGCGACGGTCTCCGGCACCGGGATCTCCGCCTCCAGGCCGAGGTCGACCTGATCGAGCTTCACCCCGACGTGCGCCCCTATGCGGCTGGCGCTGCCGTCCGCGCCGACGACCGCCCGCGCCAGCACGGCCTCGCCGCCCTGGAGGACGACGGCGACGGTGCGCCGGTCGGGCACGGCGGACCCGTGCTGTTCGACCCGCGAGACCGTCACTCCCGTGCGCAGCTCGGCGCCCGCCTTCTGGGCGTGCTCGACGAGCTGCTGGTCGAACTCGGGCCGGTTGATGAGCCCGAACAGCATCTGCTTGGAGCGCCGGGTGCGGGTGAACTTGCCGTCGAGCGAGAACGTGACCGCGTGCACCCGGTCCTGGAGCGGTAGCTCGAAGCCGGGCGGCAGGGCGTCGCGCGAGGGGCCGATGATGCCGCCGCCACACGTCTTGTAGCGGGGCAGTTGCGCCTTCTCCAGCAGCAGGACGCTGCGTCCCGCGACCGCTGCCGCATAGGCGGCCGAGGCGCCCGCCGGCCCCGCGCCCACCACGACGACGTCCCACACCCGCTGTTCGTCGTCCGCCGAAGAGTTCTCGCTGCTCACGATGGTCTACTGCTCCCAGTCCAGCCGTCTGCCGCCACGGTCCCGAGCATCCTACGGCGGGCATCGCCGCAGGCCACTGTGGGAGGATCGGGGGCGTATGCGCCCTGCACACCAGGGACGCGCGTACGCACCACCCGATCACTTGTACACAGAAGTACAACGTCGCACCTACAAGGAGCGTGCCCATGTCGTCGAATCCGGTCGCCGAGACCGTCGCCTCGCTCATGCCCAGGGCACAGGCGGAGCTCACCGAACTGGTGGCCTTCAAGTCGGTGGCGGACTTCGACCAGTACCCCAGGAGTGAGAGCGAGGGCGCCGCGAACTGGATCGCCGACGCGCTGCGCGCCGAGGGTTTTCAGGACGTGGCGCTGCTGGACACCCCGGACGGCACGCAGTCGGTGTACGGCTTCCTGCCCGGGCCCGAGGGCGCCAAGACCGTGCTGCTGTACGCGCACTACGACGTGCAGCCGCCGCTGGACGAGGCTGCCTGGACGACCCCGGCGTTCGAGCTGACGGAGCGCGACGGCCGCTGGTACGGGCGCGGCGCCGCCGACTGCAAGGGCGGGTTCATCATGCACCTGCTCGCGCTGCGCGCGCTGAAGGCGAACGGTGGCGTTCCGGTAGGCGTCAAGGTGATCGTCGAGGGTTCGGAGGAGCAGGGCACTGGCGGTCTTGAGCAGTACGCCGAACAGCACCCCGAGTTGCTGACCGCCGACACCATCGTCATCGGCGACGTCGGCAACTTCCGGCTGGGTCTGCCGACGGTCACCTCGACCCTGCGCGGGATGACCCTCGTTCGCGTGCAGATCGACACCTTGGAAGGCAATCTGCACTCGGGCCAGTTCGGCGGGGCGGCGCCCGACGCGCTGGGCGCGCTGATCCGCGTACTGGACTCGCTGCGCGCCGAGGACGGTTCTACGACGATCGACGGGCTGTCCGGGGACGCGCGCTGGGATGGGTTGCAGTACGAGGAAGAGGCGTTCCGCAAGGACGCCAAGGTGCTGGACGGGGTCGAGTTGATCGGCTCGGGTACGGTCGCCGACCGCATCTGGGCGCGTCCGGCCGTCACCGTGCTCGGCATCGACTGCCCGCCGGTCGTAGGCGCCACCCCGTCCGTGCAGGCGGGCGCTCGGGCGCTGGTGAGCCTGCGGGTGCCGCCGGGCGTGGACGCGGTCGAGGCGACCAAGCTCCTGCAGGCGCATCTGGAGGCGCGCACGCCGTGGGGCGCGCGGGTGAGCACCGAGCAGATCGGCCAGGGCCAGCCGTTCCGCGCCGACACCTCCAGCCCGGCGTACACGGCGATGGCCGAGGCGATGGCGGTCGCGTACCCGGGCGAGGAGATGCAGTCCGCGGGCCAGGGCGGTTCCATCCCGCTGTGCAACACCCTCGCCTCGCTCTACCCGCACGCGGAGATCCTCCTCATCGGCCTGAGCGAGCCGAAGGCGCAGATCCACGCCGTGAACGAGAGCGTCTCCCCCGACGAGCTGGAGCGTCTCTCGGTCACGGAGGCGCTGTTCCTCCAGAAGTACGCCGCGAGCTGACCACCCGGCAGAGAGGGTCCTCGCCACCCGGCGAGGACCCTCTGGCTCGGCCTGCTGAACGGCCTCCACTCCGTGCGCCGTTGACCGTCGGCACCCGATCACCCGGTGTCCGTACACCGCCGACGCCGGATCACCCGATGTCCGTACACCGCCGACGCCGGATCACCCGATGTCCGTACACCGCCGACGCCGGCCGAGGGGTGGCCCGGCATCGACGTCAGCCGAGCGGTATGCCGGCCTCCAGGTAGAGTGCGGCGCCGCGCTCCCGCGCCCGCAGGGCCCAGCGCAGCCGCTCGTAGCGCACCGGTGGCAGCAGGTCCGCCGCCTCCCGCTCGGTCACGAAGCGCCAGGCGCGCAGTTCGGGGCCGGGGAGCAGCAGCCGGCCGGCCTCGTCGGAGCCGAGGCGGCCGCCGTCGAAGAGAAGGCGCAGACCGCCGTAGCCCGGGGGTGCGGGCGGCTCCCAGTCCACGACCAGCAGACCGGGTACGTCCTCGAGCCGTATGCCGGTCTCCTCGGCGACCTCGCGCATGCCCCCGCGCGCGGGAGCCTCCCCCGGTTCGACGACGCCGCCGGGAAACTCCCAGCCCGCCTTGTAGGTGGGGTCGACGAGCAGCACCCGGTCCTCCTCGTCGAAGAGGAGGACTCCGGCGGCGACGGTCTCGGAGGTCGGTTCGGGGGTCTGCACGATGTCGCACGCCGACGCGTCACCGGTGCGTACGGCTTCGGCGACGCGCAGCGCGGTGTCGTACGGGGTGAGGGCGCTGGTGTCGACGAGGTGGGCGTCGGCGGTGAGCCAGGAGGCGAGCGCCGCGCGGTAGGGCTCGATGTGGTCGTAGGACCACTGGCGCACGCGTATCTCGCCGTCGGGAAGGTCCTCGGGTATCTCCCGGCCGGCTATGCGCGCCCGCAGGATCGTTTCCGCCGGGGCGAGGAGCACATGGCGTACTTCGATCCGGCGCGAGGCGAGGCCGCCGAAGATCTCGTCACGGTACTCCTGGCGCAGCAGGGTCATGGGAACCACGAGCACGCCGCCGAGCTCCGCGAGCAGGGCGGCCGCGGTGTCGACCACCAGGCGCCGCCAGATCGGCAGGTCCTGGAAGTCGCCGACTTCGGCGAGGCGTTTGGCGGGCAGCAGGTGCGCGAGCTCGCCGCCGATCACCTCGGGGTCGAAGAGCGTGCTGTTCGGGATCAGGTCGATCAGTTCCCGTGCGGTGGTGGTCTTCCCCGCACCGAACGCTCCGTTGATCCAGACGATCACGGACAGTTCCCCCTCTTCTATTGGCCCCCTGAGGCTTGCCCGCTTCACCCTGCCACGGAAACCAGCCGCAGATGAGGGAGCCGACGGCGCGGCGCCGGTGTTCCGTCCCGGGGAGCACCGGCGCCGTGTGTCCGTCCCGGCGCCTCAGCCGTCCTGGCCGAGCGCGGTGTCGTCCACGGCGAGGCTGTCACTGCTGAGCGTGTGGTCGAGGCTGCTGAGCGTGTCCTTGACGGGCAGGTCGCCTAGGGAGTCGCCGTCGACGGCGTGGGACGGGGTGATCGCCGCGACGACGAACCCGGTGGCGAGGGAGGCGATGGCGAGCATGCTGCGCTTCTTCATGCCCGGTTCAACTCCGCACGCGACGAGGAGTCACGGGTGGGTCACGCAACTCCCGCTCCTCCCCTTCGGACACATCAGCGGCACTACCGTCATCCCACTCGAAACACCTCAGGGGGACGACATGACCAACCCGTACACGGCACCACCCGCCGCACGGGCCCGCACCGCACCGGGCTGGGCCCGCAAGCGCTACGTACTGCCCGCGCTGGCCGTGGCCCTCTTCATCGGCGTCGGCATCAGTAACAGCGGCGGGAACACCACCGAGTCCGCCGCGGCGAAGCCCGGTCCGACCACCACCGTCACCACCACGACGACCGCGACAGCGACGCGGACGGCCACGGAGACGGTCATGGCGACGCCCGCCGCGACCGTGACCGTGCGGAGCACGGAGACCGTACGCGCGACGGTCACCGCGCAGCCCGCCGTCGCGGGCGGTGGCGGCAGCGACGACAGTGGCGGGGGCTCCGTGTACTACGAGAACTGCGCCGCGGCCCGGGCGGCGGGCGCCGCGCCTGTCCACGTGGGAGACCCCGGCTACGGCCGCCACCTCGACCGCGACGGAGACGGCGTCGGCTGCGAGTGACGCGCGGATCAGTCCCTGGTGGACCCCAGTGTCAAGCCCGCGACGTAGTGCCGTTGCAGGAGCAGGAAGACCGGGATCGTGGGGAGGGCGACGAGGACGGGGCCCGCGGCCGGCAGGTTGTAGTCGGTGAAGAAGGCGATGACGCAGTCGCCGCAACGCGGCCTGGGGCAGACCTGCCTCACCGGCCGGGAAGGCTTCTGACAGCAGCGAGCCCCGCACCGGGCGCTGTTCCGGGCGGGGCATCAGCAACAACCCGACTGGATCGTTGGGATGTTGACGGCAATGCTACGGGCGGCCACTGACAACGCGGGCCGGCAGACGAAAGCGATCAGGGCGGGCCTGTCAGACGCCAGGTTGGAAGAACGCGAGCATTTTCCGGCCGGCGTCCGGCGACATCAGGATGTCCTGGACGTGCGCGGACTGCCGACCGGCAGCGCTGGTGCGTTCGAACATCTCGCGTTCGTATTGTTTGACGGCGGCGGGAATGTCGTCCGGGTGCGCGGCCAGCCCGAGGCCGAGCAGGGCGCCGTCGAGCAGCGCCATGTTGGCCCCTTGCCCCACCGGCGGCATCAGGTGCGCGGCATCGCCGAGCAGCGTGACGTCTGGCCTCGACGGCCAGGTCAGGCCGACCGGGAGAGTGGTGATCGACCGCGGCACGACCGTGTCGTCGCAGGCTGCGATCAGTGCGGTGAACCGTGAGTCCCAGCCGGTCAACAGGTTGATCAGCCGCACCCGGGCGGCGGCTGGGTCGCCGAACGGAACCCCACTGGTCGCGAACCAGTCCTCGGTGGTGTTGTAGAAGCCGAGGTAGATGCGTACGCGGCCGTCGCCGTTCCGCTGCGCCGACAGGGACTGTCCGTCGCCGAGCACCCAGTAGTTGCCGCGCCCCACCATCGCAGCGAGGTCCGGGTGGGTGCGGTCGATGTCAGGAATACCGAGCTCGACGACGTTGTGGCCCGTGTGCGCCGGGCGGGCGTCGGTGAGCAGCGCGCGGACCCGGGAGTCCGCGCCATCGGCGCCGACCAGCAGGTCATACGGCGCACTGCTGCCGTCGGCGAAGCGCAGCAGGCCATGGTCGGCGGCCTCGAACGCGTGCCCCCAGCGCACCGCGTGTTCGGGGAGAGAGTCCAGCAGCAGGTTGCGCAGATCGGCACGGTCGACCTCAGGCCGCTCGAGCGGGGCGTCGTCGGGCGTCTCCTCCTGCAGCAGCAGGGTGCCGTCCGGCTCGAGAAGTCGCAGGTCCTGGCCTTCACGACGGGCAATCGCGTGGAACTGGTCGATCAGGCCGGCCTCGCGCATCGCTCGCTGCCCGGTCCCGGAGTGCAGATCGAGCATGCCGCCCTGACCGCGCGCGCCGCGCGACGGTTCCCGTTCGTACACGACGGCGTCGATGCCGTTCATGTGCAGCACACGGGCCAGGGCCAGGCCGCCCAGTCCGGCTCCGACGATGGTGATGGTCATGGTTGCCTCCGATTCGCCGTATGGCCTGCTAGTGGGACATCAACCCGTGGTGCGCGCGGGCCACCGGCGGCGGGGCGCCGAACGCGATACCGGGCTCGCCGATCGCCACGGCCGGAAACCTGGTCGGCAGGCCGGCCTCGACCGGCCCGGCGAGGCGCGACCACCAGCGCCAGCCGGCCGGCGGGGACGGCCTGCCAGGCGCCACGCTGCGCCACGGTGGGCGCGGCGCACGCGCCTGTGAACGACGCCCTGGTCGTCGGCGAGAACGGCACCGGCGCACCGTCGCCCACCACGCCCCCGTCCTCACCCGTCCCACGGACCGGTTCCGGCCCGTTGACCAGACGATTCACCGGCGGAGCCGGGGCGCCAGGACCGTGCGCACGACCCTGGCCGCCTTGCTCGCGGCGGATCCGTCCTCTGCCGCGGGTTCCGGTTCCAGCACACGCTGGATCTGCAGCAGCACCTGGTGGGTCGACCGCCACAGCGGGACGAACATGCCGGCGACCGGCCCGACGCCTCGGATCGGGCCGTCGGACAGCTCGGTGACCTTCTTGGCGAGCGTGACCGTTGCCGGGTCCCGCAGGATCAGGTGCACCTCGTCGTCGACCAGCCGGATGTCCATCCTGCGCGCAGCGGCCTCCTCCGGGTTCGCGTCCGTGGTCGTCTCCGGATCCAGTTCGTCGATCTTGGCGGCGACCGCGTCCGGGTCGACCCCGAGTTCGCGCAGCACCCTGGCCGCCATGCTGTTCTCCGCCCGCAGCATCGCCTCAAGCAGGTGATGGCTGCCGACCGGTGCGCCACCGGCCAGCGCGCTGGCGGCGGACACGGTGTCCTGGGTGGCAGGTGTGCCGGCCGGCCATGGGCCGGTCGCGACGTCCTGCGATCCCTCCACTGATGCCAACACCGCGGCACGGATCTTGCTGACCGGATCGATCCGCTCGGCAAGCACCTTCGCGCCGAGGCCCTCACCCTCCCCGGTGACCAGGGCAAGCAGGATGTGTTCCGTACCGATGTAGGTGTGGTGCAGCTGCTGCGCCTCTCGCAGGGCGAGGTCCAGCGTCTTCTTCGCGCTCGGCGCGAACGGGATGTGGCCGCTCAGCTGCTCCGCGCCGGGCTTGGCGACCGCCGCGACATCGACCAGCGCCGTCTCCTTGTCGTACCCGAGCCGGTGCAGAACTTTCGCCGCCGTGCTGTCCGGCGCGTCGAGCAACCCCAACAGGATGTGCTCCGTGCCGATGTGGTGGTGCTTGAGCAGCCTCGCCTCCTCCTGAGCCGTGACGACCACCTTGCGGGCTTCCACCGTGAACCGTTCAAATGGCATGGCTCCATGGTCTCCACCATGTCAATACACTGTTATTGATAGGGTCACTCTGCTGAAGGGAGGGTGTGATGGAGACACCGTCGGACTGGGAGGACCGGCTCGCGCGCTGGCAGAACGAGCTGGAGCTGTTCGAGCAGCTGGACGAGACACCCTGGGTCACGCTGGCCAAGGCGGAAGCCGAGACCGGCGTTTCCCGCTCGGCCCTGCGGTCCTGGTACCGCAACGGCGAGATACAGTCCCGGCTGGTGGACGGCCCCAACGGGCCACAGCGCCTGGTCCAGCTGGACGCGGTGATCGAGCGCGCAGCCGCGTCACCGCGCATTCAACGCAGGGCGGAACGGGAAGTCAGCCTGGAAGCCCAGGTCACCCTGCTACGGCACCGGGTCGACCAGCTTGAGCTGCGGCTGGCCGCGCTGGAACGGAAGTGACCGCGCGCGAGCAGCAGCGCGCCATCGACCCGGAACGGTGACACCGTCACCGGATCCGCCCGCGCACCCACGACCAGGGTCTAAGGCCACCCAGAACCCACGGGTCACCGAAGATCAACATGCCGTGTGCGGCAAGAAACTACATCAGCCTACGAGCGCCCACGCCGTCCGGCACGTGCCGCGCGCGGCGCTCTGAGCCCGCGCTCCGGATGCGCATCCGGGCGGGCCGAGCGAGCCTGAAACCATGCCCGGAGAGCTGCACGTGATCGTGTACCCACCATCGCCGACCGACGGCAGCCGACAGGTGCGCGTCAACGGAGAACTGCTCACCGCACACTCACTGCGCGACCTGGCCGCCTTCCTCCGCTACGCCGGGCTGGAAGGGATCGACGAAGTCGATGTAGCCAACTCAAACGTGATCGAGTGGCACGGCGGCGGCCCTGAAGCGTGGTCTCCGCCGACGTGACGAGCGGCCCAGCCCGAGGCCGACGGGTGCACCGACGTGGCGCACTGCGGGATGCGCCAGGGTGGGGTCACCGCGAGCGCCCCCGCGCCCATCCGGCCGCGGGCGCGCCGTGTGGGCCTACTTCACGTTGCCGGTGAAGATGGCCGTTTCGCCGGCGTGCGGCTGGACGCGCGGGAGTTGGTCGTGTCGGTCTCGAAGTGGCTCGGCCCTGCGGACCCGTCGATCACCCTCCGGGTTCATACGCACTTCATGCCGGAGGCCGACGGCCGCGGACGGCAGGCCATGGACGCTTGGTTTGCCTTGAAGTCTCCGTCGCAGGCCCTGGCCGTGCGGGGCGACGGTCACGTCGACGGGGCGCCAGTGGCTCCCTGACGCCCCGTAAGTCTGCAGGTCAGGGCCTACCCCTTGGTGGAGCCCAGGGTCAGGCCCGCGACGAAGTGCCGTTGCAGGAGCAGGAAGACCAGGATCGTGGGGAGGGCGACCAGGACCGAGCCCGCGGCCAGCAGGTTGTAGTCGGTGAAGAACTGGCCGCGGAGGTTGTTGAGGGAGGACGTGATCGGGAGCTTGTCGGGATTGGAGATGAAGATCAGGGCCCAGAGGAAGTCGTTGTAGATCCAGGTGAACTCGAGGGTCCCGAGGGCCGCGAGGGCGGGGCGGCACAGCGGGAGGGTGATGCGCCAGAACTGGGTCCACACGCCCGCGCCGTCGACGATGGCGGCCTCGAGGATCTCCTGCGGCAGCGTCCGCATGAAATTGGCCAGCACGAAGACGCAGAAGCCCATCTGGAACCCGATGTTGACGATGATGACGGCCCAGTAGGAGTCGTACATCGTCAGCGAGTCGGACATCCACCACGGCAGCGGGATCTTGTTGAACAGGACGTACAGCGGGGTGACGATGACCTGCTGGGGCAGCAGGTTGCCCGCGGTGAAGAACATCAGCAGGACGAGACCCCCGCGCAGCTTCAGCCGGGACACGGCGAAGGCGACGAACGAGGCGAGGAAGAGGGTCACGAGGACGGCGGGCACGGCGATGAGCAGGGTGTTGGTGAAGTACTTGCCCATGCCGGATTCGCTGTAGGCGCGCCGGTAGTACTCGAAGGACAGGTGCTTCGGGAAGGAGAAGTAGCCGTTCTGCGCCGTCTCCTCGTACGGGCGCAGCGAGGCGTAGACGGCGAGCAGGAGCGGCGCGAGGAAGGCGAGCGAGACACCCATCAGGAAGATGTGGACGCCGAAGCGGCCGGGGCGCGGCCGGCGGCGGGGAGCGGGCCTCGGCTCCGGAGCGGGTGCCGGGCGCACGGGGGCGCCGGTGCGGATGTCGGCGGTCATCGTTCGCGCGCACCTCGCAGCTCTTGGACCAGGAACGTCACGATGAACCCCAGGGAGACGGTGAGCAGGACGACCGCGATGGCGGAGCCGAATCCGATGCGGCTGGCTTCCCCGATGATGTTGTCGGTGATCAGGACGGAGAGCAGTTCCAGGCCGTTGCGGCCCTTGTTGACCGCGTAGACGATGTCGAACGCGCGCAGCGCCTCGATGACAGTGATGACACCGACGATCACGTTGACGGGGCGCAGGGTCGGGAAGACGACGCGGAAGAAGGTCTGGCGGGCGTTGGCGCCGTCGATCGCGGCGGCTTCCTTCAGCTGCGGGTCGACGGACTTGAGTCCGGCGAGGTAGAGGATCATGACGTAACCCGTGTGCCGCCAGCTCGCCGCGATCATCATCATCCAGATGTTGAGGTGCGCGTCGCCGAGCCAGTCGATCGGGTTCTCGTGGTTGTTGAGGATCGTGTTGACCACGCCCTGGTCGGTGCCGAGGATCAGCTGGGCGATGAAGCCGACGATGGCGAGCGAGAGCACGACCGGCAGGTAGATCACGGACTGGTAGAAGCGGCTGAAGCGCACTCCGCGGTCGATGAGCACCGCGAGGAACAGTCCGAACGGGGTGGCGATCAGGCCGAGGAAGAGCAGCCACAGGACGTTGTGGCGGACGGCGGGCCAGAACGCCGGGTAGTTCTCGAACACGTTCTTGTAGTTGTCGCCGCCCACCCAGTGGATGTCGCCGACGCCGTCCCAGGAGGTGAAGGAGAGCCCGATGGAGGCGAGGGTCGGGCCCCAGACGATGACGATGTCGAGCAGGACGGGTATGCCGAGGAGCACGCCGAGGACGACGGTGTCGCGGCGGGTGAACCGCCGCAGCCGCCGTCGTCCGGCGCGCCGTGGGATGTTGAGCGCCACGGAACGTCTTCCCCCAGTGATCAGCCGACGGGCGACGAGAAGATGGTCTTCTTCTGTCGTTCGATGCTGTTGCAGAGACCGTCGACGTCCTTCGGGTTGCCGATGAAGTCCTGGATCGCCTTGATCATCACGGTCGAGGCGAAGTCCGGACGGGTGTCGCGGTCCATGAACTGCGAGATCTGCTTGGCGCCCGAGACGAGCTGGGCCGACTTCTTCTGCAGGGCGCTGTACTTGGTGGTGTCGGCCCCGTCGTTGACGGCCACGTTGTTGGGGTCGAGGGCGAGGTAGGTGTTCTCGGCGGTGGGGGTCCCCAGCCATTTCAGGAGGGCCTTGGCGCCGTCGAGGTTCTTCGACTTCTTGGCGACCAGGAAGCCGTCGATGGGTGCTTCCACGGCGTCCTGCGCGTACTGCGGATCGATCTCGGGGAAGGCGAAGAAGTCGATGTCGTCGCGTTCGTTCTCGGGGAACTGGGTGCCTGGATGCGGCATTCCGAAGACCGCCATCCCCGTCTTGCGCTGCTGCAGGCTCTGCCCGGCCTCCTCCCAGGTCCGGCCGAGGGCGCCCTTCTGGTAGTAGGGCATGACCTCGCGCCAGGTGTCGAAGACGTTCTTCACCTTGGTGTCGGTCCATGCCTCCGTGCCGGCCATCAGGGACTTGTGGAAGTCGTAGCCGTTCAGGCGCATGTTGATGTAGTCGAAGGTGCCCATCGCGGGCCAGCCGTCCTTGTCACAGAAGGCGACCGGCGTCCCGTCCTTCGACATCCGCTTGGCCAGCGCGATGAAGTCGTCCCAGGTCTTGGGCTGTTGGTAGCCCTTGGACTGGAAGAGGCTCTTGCGGTGGAAAACGGCCCACGGATAGTAGTAGTACGGCACGAAGTACTGCTTGCCGGAGTGGGTGGACTGCTCCTTCAGCGCGTCGGAGAAGCCGGTGAAGCCGCTCCACACGTCGCTGATCTCGTGCAGGAGCCCCTTCTCCGCGAAGTACTGCATGCGATACCCCGCGAACCACATGAAGACGTCGTCGGGCGTGCCCTGGAGATAGCGGTTGATGTTCTCCTGGAAGTCGTTGTGGTCCTTGGTGTTGACCTTGACCTTCTTGCCGGACTTCTTCTCGTACGCCGAGAAGGCCGCCCCGTACGCCTTCTTGGGGACCGGGTCCGAGGCGTTGGACCCCACGGTGACTTCGTTCTTGTTTCCGCCGGGTCCGTCGCCGCAGGCGGACAGCAGGGCGGGGAGCGTGAGCGCGCCGGCGCCGACTGCCGCACCACGCAAGAGATTTCGCCGGGACATCCGATGACCTGAGGTGCCTTCGGGCACGACAATCCCCTTCAACGATGACTGTGCCATGTCCCCCTCCTCGGGGTGCCACCCAACACAACCGAACGCGAGGCTTGGATCTCACTCCCATGTCGGAGTGTCGTCAAGGGTTCAGACGAGATATCGAACAACCGTTACCACTTCTCTTCCAACAGAGTTGGACAGGTCCTACCGTAAGCGCGCACCCTTGTCGCGGACATGCAGTCATCCTATCTTTCGCGAGTTCGGAGGAACGTAACGATGCGTCACCTTCCCACCCGCACAACCCGCCGAAGAGTGGTCGGAGCACTCGCGACGGCCCTGTTGTGTACGACCGGCCTGACCGCCCCGGAGGCCCTGGCCGCCCCCGCCCCCACCGAAGCCCCCGCGTCCCCCGCCCTGGCCGACGGCCTCGCGCTCACCCCTCCGATGGGTTTCAACAACTGGAACTCCACACACTGCCGGGCCGAGTTCAACGAGACCATGGTCAAGGGGATCGCGGACCTCTTCGTGGAGAAGGGGCTCAAGGACGCCGGGTACCAGTACGTCAATCTGGACGACTGCTGGGCCCTGCCGTCCCGGGACGCCGACGGCAAGCTGGTCCCCGACCCGGTGCGCTTCCCGAACGGGATCAAGGCGGTCGCCGACTACGTGCACGCCAAGGGGCTCAAGCTCGGCATCTACACCAGCGCGGGCACGAAGACGTGCAGCAGCGTCGGGTTTCCGGGCGCCCTCGGCCACGAGTACAGCGACGCCCAGCAGTTCGCGGACTGGGGCGTCGACTACCTCAAGTACGACAACTGCAACAACCAGGGCGTGGACGCCAAGCTGCGCTACACGACCATGCGGGACGCGCTGAAGGCGACCGGGCGGCCCATCGTCTACAGCCTCTGCGAATGGGGCCAGAACAAGCCCTGGGAGTGGGCCTCGGACGTCGGACATCTGTGGCGCACGACCGGTGACATCAGCGACAACTGGGGCTCGATGCTGTCGATCCTCAAGCAGAACCTGCCCCTCGCCCCGCACGCCGGTCCCGGTCACTGGAACGACCCGGACATGCTGGAGGTCGGCAACGGTGGCATGACCGACACCGAGTACCGCTCGCACTTCTCGATGTGGTCGGTCATGGCGGCTCCGCTGCTCATCGGCTCGGATCTGCGCAAGGCGTCGCCCGCCACCTTCGACATCCTCGACAACAAGGAAGTCATCGCGGTCGACCAGGACCCGCAGGGCAAGCAGGGCACCGTGCTCTCGTCCGAGGGCGGACGCTGGGTCGTCGCCAAGGAGATGAAGGACGGCAGCCGGACGGTGGCGCTGTTCAACGAGACCGGCAGCGCCCAGCACATCGCCACGACCACGGCGGCCGTGGGGCTGCCGGCCGCCCACGGCTACACCCTGCGCGACCTGTGGCAGCACCGGAGCTACAACACCGCCGGTGCCATCTCCGCGACCGTCCCCGCGCACGGCACGGTTCTCGTCCGCGTCTCGGCCGACCGCCACTGGGCCAAGAACCCGCCCGCCGTCGAACTCGGCCTGGACGCAAGCCCGTTGGTGGAGGCGGCCAAGCCGGTCTCCCTGACGTCGGCGGTGACCGACCTGGGCCGTACGGCCGCGCGGCGCGTCTCGGTGGCGCTGAGCGGTCCGGCGGGCTGGAAGGTCGCGGCCGGCTCACCCACCACGGCGGGCACGGTGCGCACGGGACACTCCCTGCGTACGAAGTGGCGGGTCACCGCGCCCGAGGGCACGGCCGCGGGATCGTACGACCTGGCGCTCAGGGCCACGTACCGCTCGCCGACCGGCATACGCGCCGAGAGCGTGCTCCCGCTCACGGTGTCGGTCGTCGTGGCTCCCCCTTCGGGCGTCTCGTACCTCGGCGACCTGCCATGGCTGTCGACGACCAATGGATTCGGCCCGGTTGAGCGCAACACCAGCAACGGGGAGAGCGCCGCGGGCGACGGTCATCCGATCACTCTCGGCGGAGTCGTCTACGCCAAGGGACTCGGTGCGCACGCCCCGAGCGCCATCGAGTACTACACCGGCAAACGGTGCCAAACCGTCACCGCGGATGTCGGCGTCGACGACGAGAAGGGCGCCAAGGGCACCGTCGCGTTCGAGATCTGGGCGGATGACGCGTTGGTCGCCTCGACCGGAGTCCTCACCAACGCCATGCCGGCCCAGCCGGTCTCGGCCGACGTGACCGGCGCCCAGGTGGTTCGCCTCGTCGTCACCGACGGCGGCGACGGCGTCGACTCGGACCACGCGGACTGGGCGGACGCCCGACTGACCTGCTGACCAGTGCGCCGAGCCGGGGGGCTCCTCCGGCTCGGCAGCGGACGGAAACCCGGCCGATCGGCCGCTTGCCGGCCGTCGGGCCGCCTCACGTCGGCACCCCGCCCCGGACACTCCGCCGACCATCGAAGTACTCGGCCCGACCGGGGCCGAGCCGACCGCGCCGGATGACTTGCCCCAAGCAGGCTCCCCGCAGGGCGCGTCGGTCCCGGACCGCAAACCCGGTCACGGCTCGAGCCGCGACCACCCTCCCCTCACCTCCGGCGGCTCACCCACACCCCCGGTCGGCCCACCCGGCCCGCACACACAAACCGCGGCGCACACCCGCCCAACCGACCCGGCTCAGACCACCGGCCCCCAACCAGGGGCCCCCACAGACCCCGGCCGATCAGCCGCGGCCCGGCGCGGTGATCAGCCCGCGACCCGCTCCGCGGACGTGCTCGGCTGCCTGCTGAGCGCGGCCGCCGCCGCGCCGACAAGACCGGCGTCCGTGCCCATCAGTGCCGGCGCCACGGTCAGCCGCTGCACGAACGACAGGGTGGCGTAGTCGGCCAGCGCCTTGCGGAGCGGCTCGAAGAGCACGTCCCCGGCCTTGCCCACTCCCCCGCCGATGACGGCGATGTCGATCTCGACGAGGGTCGCGGTCGCCGCGATGCCCGCCGCCAGCGCCTTCGCCGCGCGTGCGAACGAGGCCACCGCCACCGGGTCGCCCTCGCGCGCGGCGGCGGCCACCGCGGCGGCCGAGGTGTCACCGTCGGACCCCGGCCGCCAGCCGCCCTCCAGCGCCCGCCGCGCGATGTTCGGACCGCTCGCGATGCGCTCCACGCAGCCGCGCGAACCGCACGGGCAGGGGTCACCGTCGAGGTCCACGCTGATGTGCCCGATGTGGCCCGCGTTGCCCGTGGGACCGGGGTGGAGCTGACCGTTCAGGACCAGCCCGCCCCCGACACCCGTCGAGACCACCATGCACAGGGCGTTGTCATGGCCGCGCGCCGCACCCTGCCAGTGCTCGGCGGCCGTGATGGCCACCCCGTCGCCGATCAGCTCGACCGGCAGGTCCCCGGTCGCCGCACGGACCCGCTCGACGAGCGGGTAGTCGCGCCAGCCCGCCACGTTCACCGGACTCACCGTGCCCGCGGAGGCGTCCACCGGCCCCGCGCTGCCGATGCCGACGGTCCCCGCCCGGCTCCACAGCGGTGACCCGGTCAGCTCTCCGAGCACCTCCTCGACGGCCCCCATCACGGTGTCGCCGTCCTCCTGCGCGGGCGTCGCGCGCTGCGCGCGCAGAAGAATACGGCCGCGGCCGTCCACCAGCGCTCCGGCGATCTTGGTGCCGCCGATGTCGAGCGCGGCCACGAGGTCGGTGTGCATCAGTGTCAGTTCTCCCGGTGAACCTGGTGAAAGGGGCAGACCGGTCTCGCGATGGGGGGCGCAGGCCGGAGAATGCGGTGGACAGTGTCTCCCGCATCTGACAACGTTGTCCAGGCTCTATGCTCGACGCCACATCCTCATACAACCCCATGGACCGACGCACCCCCGTGGACAACAGGACCCGTGGCCGACAGGGACCGCCGCGTGGACGACGGGAACCGTGGACGACAGGACAGGACAGCGCATCGTGGCAGAGACCGCCCGCCGATCCGAGAACCGCTACGGCAACCGTCCGACCATGAAGGACGTGGCGGCACGAGCCGGGGTGGGCCTCAAGACGGTCTCGCGGGTCGTCAACGGTGAGCCCGGAGTCACTCCGGACACCGAGCGCCGCGTCCAGGAGGCCATCGACGCGCTGGGCTTCCGCCGCAACGACAGCGCCCGGGTGCTGCGCAAGGGCCGCACCGCGAGCATCGGCCTGGTCCTGGAGGACCTCGCCGACCCCTTCTACGGCCCCCTCAGCCGCGCGGTCGAGGAGGTGGCCCGCGCCCACGGCGCGCTGCTGATCAACGGCTCGAGCGCCGAGGACCCCGACCGCGAACAGGAACTGGTTCTCGCCCTGTGCGCACGCCGCGTGGACGGGCTGGTGATCATCCCGGCCGGTGACGACCACCGCTATCTGGAGCCCGAGATCAAGGCGGGCGTCGCCACGGTGTTCGTGGACCGCCCGGCTGGACAGATCGACGCCGACGTGGTGCTGTCCGACAGCTTCGGCGGGGCCCGCGGCGGCGTCGCCCATCTGATCGCCCACGGCCACCGCCGGATCGGCTTTATCGGCGACATGCCGCGTATCCACACCGCCGCCGAACGGCTGCGCGGCTATCGGGCGGCCATGGAGGAGGCGGGCATACCCGTCGAGGACGACTGGATGTCCCTGGGCGTCACCGACCCGCAGCGGGTGCGGAAGGCGGCCGAGGACATGCTGTCCGGCCCCTCCCCCGTCACCGCGGTCTTCGCCGGCAACAACCGCGTCACCGTCACGGTCGTCCGTGTCATCGCCGAGCGCGGCCGGCCCGTCGCGCTCGTCGGCTTCGACGACATCGAGCTCGCCGACCTCCTCGAGCCCGGCGTCACCGTCGTCGCCCAGGACGCCGCCACCCTCGGCCGCACCGCCGCCGAACGCCTCTTCCGCCAGCTGGAGGGCACCCTCATCACTCCGGAACGCATCGAACTCCCGACCCGTCTGATCACCCGCGGCTCGGGCGAACTGCCGCCCGCGGACTGAGCCGTGGCCGCGCCGGACCCGCGCACTCTCGAAGCGCTCGGCCTCGCCGAGGCGCCCCGCGAGCACCCGCTGAGCTACCCGGGCGCCCGGCCCGAGGAGTCCGTACTCCTCGACGGGGACCGGCTGTTGCCGCTCACGCGCAGGGTGTACGAGGACCGCGTCCCGGTCCTCGCGGTCGGCTCCAACGCCTGCCCGGCCCAACTCCGGCACAAGATGGCGCAGTCCGGGGTGTCGGGCACGATCCCGATGGTGCGGACGCGGGTCTTCGGCCTCGGGGTCGGCGTCTCGGCCCATGTGAGTCTGATGGGGTACGTCTCCGCGTCGCCCTTCCACGCGCCGGGCGCCGTCGCCGAGTTGTTCCTCACGTGGCTGGACGCGGCGCAGCTCGCGGTGGTGGACGCGAGTGAGGGCGCTGCGGTGGCCGAGGGGGCGTACGGCCGGGCGTGGCTGTCCGCCTCCGACGTGCGGATCGAGCTGGACTCCGGTGAGCTCCTGCCGGGTGCCCATGTGTACGTCAACCGCCGCGGAGTGCTCCACAACGGTTCCGGATCACCTCGCGCGCACCCCGGCGAGCGCCCGCTGCTCGCCTCACTGCTCGCCGGGTCGGAGCGGCTGCGGGAGCTGTTCGGGCAGACGCCGGAGGAGTTCTGCGCGCGGGCTCGCGGCGACGCCGCGCTCTGTGCGCGGGGCACGCAGTTGTTCGCCACAGAGGGGCTCACCATGGCTTCGGGGCTCGAGAGATGCGCGTAGAGGGTCCGTCGCCACAGTGCGGGCCAAACGTGGCTGGTCGCGCCCACGCGGCGGAGCCACACGGTGGCACAGCCTCGCGCCCCTGAAAGCAGGGAGTTTCACTTCCCCGAGATGGTCAGATCGCCCCGCCTCGGCACGGCAAAGCCCTCCAGGTCGGCCCTCGTCAGACCCGTCACCCGCGCCACCTCCGCGATGTCGAGGGCACCGCAGTCCAGGCCGCGCAGGAGGTAGCCGCTGAGGGCCTTGGCGGTGGCGGGCTCGTCCATGACGTCGCCGTCGGTGTGGTTGGCGTACCGGGAGAGGCGGGCGGCCGCCTGTTCGAACCCCTCGCGGTAGAAGGCGAAGACGGCGGCGTAACGGGTCGGGATGTGGCCGGGGTGCATGTCCCAGCCCTGGTAGTAGGCGCGGGCCAGGGCGCGGCGGGTGAGGCCGTAGTGGAGGCGCCAGGCGTCGTGGACCTTCTCGGTGGGACCGATCGGCAGCACGTTGGTGGAGCCGTCCGAGACGCGAACGCCGGTGCCGGCGGCCGCGACCTGCATGATCGCCTTGGCGTGGTCGGCGGCCGGATGATCGCTGGCCTGATAGGCGGCGCTGACGCCGAGGCAGGCGCTGTAGTCGAAGGTGCCGTAGTGCAGTCCGGTGGCGCGGCCCTCGGCGGCCTGGATCATCCGGGCGACGGTCGCGGTGCCGTCGGTCGCGAGGATGGACTGGCTGGTCTCGATCTGGATCTCGAAGCCGATGCGGCCGGGCTCCAGGCCGCGCGCCTTCTCGAACTCCTCCAGGAGCCGGACCATCGCGGTGACCTGCTCGGCGTACGTCACCTTGGGCAGCGTCAGCACGAGCCCCGCGGGCAGGCCTCCCGACTCCATCAGGCCCGTCAGGAAGATGTCGAGCGTGCGGATGCCCCGGTCTCGTACCGGTGCCTCCATGCACTTCATGCGGATGCCCATGTACGGGGCAGCCGTGCCGTTCTCGTACGCCTCGGCGATCAGACGGGCCGCGCGGGCCGCCGCCTCGTCCTCCTCGGCGTCCGGGCGTGGGCCGTAGCTGTCCTCGAAGTCGACCCGCAGGTCCTCGATGGGCTCGCGCTCCAGCTTGGCGCGTACGCGGTCGTACACGGGTTCGGCGAGGTCGTCGGTGAGGCCGAGGACGGCGGCGAAGGACGCCGCGTCGGGGGCGTGCTCGTCGAGGGCGGCGAGGGCCCGGTCGCCCCAGGAGCGGATGGTGTCGGCGGTGAACACATCGCCGGGGACGTACACGGTGTGGACGGGCTGCCGGGTGCCGGGGTCTCCGGGGTAGCGGCGCGCCAGTTCGGCGTCGACCGGGGCGAGGGAGGCGCTGATCTCCTCGCTGACGGCGCCCGCGAGGCTCGTCGCCACGTTCTCCTGCTGGCCCTGACCCATCCCACACCCTCCAGTTTTCCGCTCCACGGAATCAACAATCCGTAGAGCGAAGTTATCCATGGCCCTTCCCGATGGTCAACACCTGTCCACGGCATGGTCCGTCATGTGCACTCCTGTCCCACGCCTTCTTTCGCGGCGCGGGGCACACCCCTCATGCTGGCCCCGAGGGGAGGGGATCACACATGTCGAACACCCGCAGAGTGACGCGACGCATGGGTCTGCGGACGGTGGTGGCCGCCGCGGTCGTCGTACCCCTGCTCACCACGGCGTCCGCCTCCGCCAGCCGGCGCGGCGGCCACCGTCTGGAGGTCATGACGTTCAACCTGCGCTTCGCGAGCACCGCCGAGCCCAACAGCTGGGCCGTGCGCCGCCCGGTGATGCGCGCGCTGTTGCGCCGGGAGGCGCCCCACGTCATCGGCACCCAGGAGGGCATCTACCAGCAACTGCGTGACATCGAATCCGACCTCGGACCGCACTACGACTGGATCGGCACGGGCCGCGTGGGCGGCAGCCACGACGAGGCGGTGGCGATCTTCTTCGACACCCGTCGGCTGGCACCGGTCGAGCACGACAGCTTCTGGCTCTCCGACACCCCCGAGCTGATCGGCTCGAACACCTGGGGCGCCGCCTTCCCGCGCATCGTCACCTGGGTCCGCTTCCGCGACCTGCGGGACGCACGGGAGTTCTATGTGCTCAACACCCATCTGGACCACGCGAGTCAGTACGCACGCATGCGTGCCGCGCGTCTGATGTCCGAACGCATCGCGCGCTTCGACCGCGTGCTGCCGCTCGTCGTGACCGGCGACTTCAATGCCGTCGCCCACCAGAACCCGGTGTACGAAGCGATGCTGGGCGCCGGGCTCGTCGACACCTGGGACGCGGCGGCCGAGCGCGGCACGCTCTACGGGACCTTCCACGGCTACCAGCCGTTGACACCGGACGGCGACCGTATCGACTGGATCCTGGTGGGACCCGGGGTGACCGTGCACCGGGCGGCCGTCAACACCTTCTCGGTGGACGGCCAGTTCCCGAGCGACCATCTGCCCGTGCAGGCCTGGCTGAGCCTGGCATGAGCGAGGCCCCCGTGACCGCGCCGGCGGTCACGGGGGCCTCGTACGGCCGGAGCCGGACTCGATCAGCCCTTGCGGGTCTTGATCTCCTCGGTGAGCTGCGGGACGACCTCGAAGAGGTCGCCGACCACGCCGTAGTCGACCAGGTCGAAGATCGGCGCCTCGGCGTCCTTGTTGATCGCCACGATCGTCTTCGACGTCTGCATACCGGCGCGGTGCTGGATCGCGCCCGAGATACCGGAGGCGATGTACAGCTGCGGCGAGACGGACTTGCCGGTCTGGCCGACCTGGTTGGTGTGCGGGTACCAGCCGGCGTCCACCGCGGCACGCGAGGCACCCACGGCCGCGCCGAGGGAGTCGGCGAGCGCCTCGATGATCGAGAAGTTCTCGGCGCCGTTGACGCCACGGCCGCCGGAGACCACGATCGCGGCCTCGGTCAGCTCGGGGCGGCCGGTCGACTCGCGCGGGGTGCGCGCGGTGACCTTGGTGCCGGTGGCCTTCTCGGAGAAGGAGACCGCGAGGGCCTCGACGGCGCCCGCGGCCGGGGCGGCCTCCACGGCGGCCGAGTTCGGCTTGACCGTGATGACCGGCGTGCCCTTGGCGACACGGGACTTGGTGGTGAAGGAGGCGGCGAACGCGGACTGCGTGGCCACCGGGCCCTCGTCACCGGCCTCCAGGTCGGTCGCGTCCGTGATGATGCCGGAGCCGATGCGGACCGCGAGGCGGGCCGCGATCTCCTTGCCCTCGGCGGAGGACGGGACGAGCACGGCGGCCAGGGAGCCCCCGGCGGACACCACCTCGTACGCGGCCTGGAGCGCGTCCACCTTCGGGACGACCAGGTAGTCGGCGTACTCGGCGGCGTCGTGCGTGAGGACCTTGACCGCACCGTGCTCGGCGAGCGCGGGGGCGGTGGCCTCGGCGCCGGAGCCGAGGGCGACGGCGACGGGCTCACCGATGCGGCGGGCCAGCGTCAGCAGCTCCAGGGTGGGCTTGCGGACGGCGCCGTCCACGTGGTCGACGTAGACGAGAACTTCAGCCATGGGACTTCTTCTCTCCTGCTTACGAAAGATGAGGGGCGGTCAGCGAGTGGAGGTTCAGCGAGCCTCGAACGGGCCTTTAGATGAACTTCTGGCCCGCGAGGAACTCGGCGAGCTGCTTGCCGCCCTCGCCCTCGTCCTTGACGATCGTGCCGGCCGTGCGCGCCGGGCGCTCGGTCGCGGAGTCGACCTTGGTCCAGGCACCCTCGAGACCGACCTCGTCCGCCTCGATCTCCAGGTCCTCCAGGTCCCAGGACTCCACCGGCTTCTTCTTGGCGGCCATGATGCCCTTGAAGGAGGGGTAGCGCGCCTCACCCGACTGGTCGGTCACCGACACGACGGCCGGGAGGGAGGCCTCCAGCTGCTCGGAGGCGGTGTCGCCGTCACGGCGGCCCTTCACGACGCCGTCCTCGACGGAGACCTCGGAGAGCAGCGTGACCTGCGGTACGCCCAGGCGCTCGGCCAGCAGGGCGGGGACGATACCGGCGGTGCCGTCGGTCGACGCCATGCCGGAGATGACCAGGTCGTAGCCGGCCTTCTCGATCGCCTTGGCGAGCACCAGCGACGTACCGATCGCGTCGGTGCCGTGCAGGTCGTCGTCCTCGACGTGGATGGCCTTGTCCGCGCCCATGGAAAGCGCCTTGCGCAGCGCGTCCTTGGCGTCCTCGGGGCCGACGGTCAGCACGGTGATCTCGGCGTCGTCCGCTTCGTCGGCGATCTGCAGCGCCTGCTCCACCGCGTACTCGTCGAGCTCCGAGAGCAGACCGTCCACGTCGTCACGGTCCACGGTCAGGTCATCGGCGAAGTGCCGGTCGCCAGTGGCGTCGGGCACGTACTTCACAGTGACAACGATCCTCAAGCTCACGCCGGCTCTCCTACTGCATCGTCATTTCTGGGCTGCCTTCTTTCAGGCAGCATAGGCGCCTGAAGCGGCCGATCCCGGTCGGGGCGGCCCGCGCTCCGAACGAAATATTACTCGCCAGTACACCCAGTTCCTGCCCACTAAGCAAGCGCTTTGAACTGTGACCTTGGCAACGCTGCGTAACCGGCGAGTAGGACCCGCCAGTAGGACCGGCGAGTAGCTTCAGTCGCGCAGGCCGTTGAAACGCCCCTGGTGGTACAGCAGCGGGCGGCCCACGCCCGACGGATCACCGAGGACGACCTCCGCCAGCACGATGCGATGATCCCCGGCCGGCACCCGCGCCGCGACCCGGCAGACGAGCCAGGCCAGTACGCCGTCGAGGACGGGAACACCTTCCGGGCCCTTGCGCCAACGGGTGGGCGCGCCGAAGCGGTCGGCGCCGCTGCGGGCGAAGGTGGCGGCGAGTTCCTGCTGGTGCTCGCCGAGTATGTGGATGCCGACGTGGTCGGACTCGGAGATCGCGGGCCAGCTCGAGGCGCCGACACCGATACCGAAGGAGACGATCGGGGGCTCGGCGGAGACCGAGCTGAGCGAGGTGGCGGTGAAGCCCACGGGACCCGAGCCGCCCTGCGCCGTGATCACGGCGACACCGGCCGCGTGCTGCCGGAAGGCGGAGCGCAGGAGGTCGGGGGAGGCGAGTTGCGCATCGGGAGAGGCGAGCCGAAAAGTGTCCAGGTCGGGCGTGGCCGTCATGGAGTCGTCCTTCTGCGAGTGGTGAAGAGCAGATCCGTCGGTGCTCAACAGGCCGGACAGCGCGCACTCGCGGTGCGGGCCAGGTCCACGTGGACGCGCTCGAAGAGAAGGAGTTCCGGGGGCATACGGTCAGGTTGACGATAGGTGGTGCGTGCAGTCAAGTACGTCCGGTCATCTGCGAGATGCCTCACCATGATCGCCACGAGTCAGACGGCCTCTCCCAGCGCCGCGATCACATCCGCCTTGCGCGGCTGTCCGGTGGCGCGCCGCACGATCCGTCCGTCGGCGTCGAGGACGAGCACGGTCGGGGTCTTGAGGATCTCGAGTTCGCGGACGAGTTCGAGGCGGTCCTCGGCGTCGATCTCCACGTGATGCACGCCCGGGACCATTCCGGCCACCTCGGTGAGCACCCGCCGGGTGGCCCGGCACGGAGCACAGAAAGCACTGGAGAACTGGACGAGCGTGGCCCGTTCACCGAGCCCCTCCCCCAACTCCGCCGCGCCGAGCCGCTTTCCACCGTCACGCCCGCGCACTCTCACCCTCCCGTTCCGCCGCCGATGCAGCACTCCGAACGCGCTTGCCGCCGCGAGCACCACCACGCACACCACAAGTCCGGTCATCTCCAGCACTAGCATTCACGAGACCGCAAAGATTCCCGGGTCCCTGGACCGCCCTTCATACGGAATGCTTGATTCATGGACATTGACGCAAGAGGGCCGCGGTTCGGTGCGGCCGTGACGACCGTCGTACTGGCGGCCGTTCTGATCACCGGCAGCACCTGGCTGTTGGCCTGGCAGGTACTGGCGTTCGCGCTGGGCGCCTCGGGCGGCGTGGCGCGCTCTCCTTACGGCTGGCTGTTCCGCAAGGCCGTTCGCCCCCGACTCGGGCCGCCCGCACAGTTCGAGTCGCCGCAGCCACCGCAGTTCGCGCAGGCCGTCGGGCTCGTGTTCGCCGTGGTCGGGCTGATCGGTTTCACGGCGGGGCCCAACTGGCTGGGGTTCGGCGCGACTGGCTGCGCGCTGGCGGCCGCGTTCCTCAACGCGGCGTTCGGGTACTGCCTCGGCTGCGAGACGTACCTGCTTGTACGTCGAGTGACGGTACGCGCCCAGTGACGGTGTGTGAGAACTCCGAGGTCGATCAGGGGACACGTGACGAGGATCTCGCCGCATCGCGGCACTGGGACTGGCCACTCGTCCGTTCTTGGGGCACGATCTGCGCAATGCCGTAAACCTACGGCTGCGTAACTTTCCCGCCGGGAGACCCCTTCCCGAGCAGAGAGAAAGGGTCCACCCCGTCCATGGCAGAGCTTGTCTACCGTCCCGTCGTCGGTCTCGCCCAAGTGTTGTTCAAGGCCTGGGACCTCAAGATCGACTGCAAGGGATCGGAGAACATTCCGCGCTCGGGCGGCGCCGTGCTGGTCAGCAACCACATCAGCTATCTGGACTTCATCTTCGACGGTCTGGCCGCCCTGCCGCAGAAGCGCCTGGTGCGTTTCATGGCGAAGGAGTCGGTCTTCCGGCACAAGATCTCCGGTCCGCTGATGCGGGGCATGAAGCACATCCCGGTGGACCGCAAGCAGGGCGAGACGGCGTATCAGCACGCGCTGGATTCACTGCGGTCCGGCGAGATCGTCGGCGTCTTCCCCGAAGCGACCATCTCCCAGTCCTTCACCCTGAAGAGCTTCAAGTCGGGTGCCGCGCGCATGGCCCAGGAGGCCGGCGTACCGCTGATCCCGATGGCCCTGTGGGGCACCCAGCGGCTGTGGACCAAGGGCCACCCGCGCAACTTCAAGCGCAGCCACACGCCGATCACCATCCGGGTCGGCGAGCCGGTGGAGGCGCCGCAGGACCAGTACGCGGGCGCCATCACCCGGCGGCTGCGCGAGCGCGCCCAGGAACTCCTGGAGGCCGCGCAGCGCTCCTATCCGGTCCGCCCCAAGGGCCCGGACGACACCTGGTGGATGCCCGCGCACCTCGGCGGCACGGCGCCGACCCCCGAAGAGGTGAAGGCGGCCGAGGCCCGCTGAATCGTCACGCCGGGGCGTGGCCGGTGACCCACGCCGCGCCCCGGGGCTGAACTACTCCAGGAGTGCGGCGAGTTCGGCCCCGTCGCACCCCACCGCGCCCCGTCGCACCGGACCACCTCGCCCGCGTCCGGGTGATGGGCGGCCGGTCTCAGAGCGCGCTGGGCAGCGTCTTCCAGAGGTACGGCCGGTCGGGGGCGGCCTTGAGGGCGCTCAGCACGACCGGGTGAGGTTCGGCGTACAGGACCGGATAGTCGAGTTCGTCGAACTCGGGGTCGGGCGTGAAGGCCAGCCGCTCGCCGTCCAGGGAGAACTGGGCGTCCACACCCGGCTTGTTGCCGCGGGGGTCCTGCCGGTGCCAGGCACCGTTGAACCGCACGGCGACGAGCCCGTGCACCTGGTCGAACTTCTGGTAGCAGAACGCCGTGGGGATGTCCTCGGCCCGCAGCAGCGCGGCCAGGGCGTGGGCCTTCGCGTAGCAGATGCCGGTACGTCGCTCCAGCACGTCGGAGGCACGCCAGGTGACCCGAAGATCGCCGGAGTCCTGCGAGTGCGGGATGGTGTCGCGCACGAATTCGAAGGCCGCCCGCGCATAGGCATACGAGTCGACGGCCTCCTTGGCCAGCCGGGCGGCCGTCTCCCGTACGAGCGGATGGTCATGGTCGATGACCTCGTCGTCGGCCAAGTAGGCAGACAGGTCGGCAGTGTTCTGGATCAGCTCCATGCCCGGAGAGCATAGGAATGCGATCACCCGAGAGTCAATGACTTTTCAGGTGACCGCATACCTATGCAGACGCTGCGCTCGGGCTACGCGTGAGCCATCTCCTCCTTGAGCGCCGCCACGAACCCGTCGACGTCGTCCTCGGTCGTGTCGAAGGAGCACATCCAGCGGACGTCGCCCGCCGCCTCGTCCCAGAAGTAGAAGCGGAAGCGCTTCTGGAGCCGCTCGCTCACGTCGTGCGGGAGACGCGCGAAGACGGCGTTGGCCTGGACCGGGTGGAGGATCTCCACGCCGTGCACCGCGCGCACGCCCTCGGCCAGCCGCTGGGCCATCTCGTTGGAGTGGCGGGCGTTGCGCAGCCACAGGTCCTTGGCGAGCAGCGCCTCCAACTGCACGGAGACGAAGCGCATCTTGGAGGCGAGCTGCATGGACAGCTTGCGCAGGTGCTTCATGTGACTGACCGCGTCCTGGTTGAGGACGACGACGGCCTCGCCGTACAGCGCGCCGTTCTTCGTCCCGCCGAGGCTCAGGAGGTCGACGCCGACCGCGTTGGTGAACGTCCGCATGGGGACGTCCAGGGAGGCGGCCGCGTTGGCTATCCGGGACCCGTCCAGGTGCACCTTCATGCCGTGCGCGTGGGCGTGGTCGCAGATCGCTCGGATCTCGTCGGGCGTGTAGAGGGTGCCCAGTTCGGTGCTCTGGGTGATCGAGACGACCTGCGGCATCGCACGGTGCTCGTCGTCCCAGCCGTAGGCCTGACGGTCGATCAGCTCGGGGGTGAGCTTGCCGTCGGGCGTGGGCACGGTGAGCAGCTTGAGGCCGCCCATGCGCTCGGGGGCGCCGCCCTCGTCGACGTTGATGTGCGCGCTCTCCGCGCAGATCACCGCGCCCCAGCGGTCGGTGACCGCCTGGAGCGCGACCACGTTCGCGCCGGTCCCGTTGAAGACCGGGAAGGCCTCGGCGGTGGCGCCGAAGTGGCTGCGGATGATCTGCTGGAGGTTCGCCGTGTAGTCGTCCTCGCCGTACGCGACCTGGTGCCCGCCGTTGGCCAGGGCCACGGCGGCGAGCACCTCGGGGTGGGCCCCCGCGTAGTTGTCGCTGGCGAAGCCGCGGACGGCCGGGTCGTGGTGACGCCGGGCGTCGGTCTTCGCAGGGTTCACGGCTTCTCGGTCAGCCACAGACGGTTTCCGTTCACTTCACCGGCGGGCCGCGACCAGACGTCGGCGATGGCCTCGGCCAGATCCTCGACGTCCGTGAAGCCCGCGAACTTCGCGTTGGGGCGCTCGGCGCGCATCGCGTCGTGCACCAGTGCCTTGACCACCAGGATGGCAGCCGCGGACGTCGGGCCCTGCTCGCCCCCGGCCTTGCGGAAGTAGTCCGCCATGGCCAGCGTCCACGCCTCGGCGGCGGCCTTGGCGGCGGAGTAGGCGGCGTTGCCCGCGGTGGGCTTGCTCGCACCCGCGGCGCTGATCAGGAGGTAGCGGCCACGGTCGCTGCGCTGCAAGGCCTCGTGGAACGCGAGGGACGTGTTCTGCACCGTGCGGATGAGCAGCAGCTCCAGGAAGTCCCAGTCGTCGAGGCTCGTCCTGGTGAAGGTCTCGCTGCCCCGCCAGCCGCCGACCAGGTGGACCAGGCCGTCGACGTGGCCGAAGTCCTTCTCGACGCGGACGGCCCAGTCGCGGGTCGACTCGAGATCGAGCAGGTCGACGGTGTCGCCCACGACGGTGGCGCCGCCGTGCCCGTAGCGGGCCGCGTCCACGGCCTCCGCGAGCCGCTCGGGATCGTTGTCCGATCCGATGACGGTCGCGCCCGCGTCGGCGAGCCGGGCCAGCGTCGCGCGCCCGGCGGGTCCACCCGCTCCGGCGACCGCGATCACCGCGCCGCTGAGAGGTCCGTTGCCGTTTCCGTGTGACATCGCCTTCGCCTCCTGAACATCCCCGGTACGAGCGCTCACGCGGCGGCCCGCTCGGCGCTCGTCGCGGTGATGCCCTTGGTGGAGGCGATCACGTTCTTCAGTTTCTTGGAGAGCGCCTCATAGAACATGCTCAGCGGAAACTCGTCCGGAAGCACGTCGTCGACGAGCTTACGCGGCGGCTGGGTCAGATCGAGGGCGTCCGGGCCCTTGGCCCAGCGGGAGCCGGGGTGCGGGGCGAGATAGGTGGAGACGAGCTCGTACGCCTTGAACCAGTGGACGAGCTTGGGACGGTCGATGCCGGCCCGGTAGAGCTCCTCGATCTCGGCGCACAGCTGGTTGGTGATCTGCGGGGCACGCTGCCAGTCGATCTGCAGCTTGTTGTCGGTCCAGCGCACGACGTCGTGCTGGTGCAGATAGGCGAAGAGGAGCTGGCCGCCGAGACCGTCGTAGTTGCGGACGCGGTCGCCGGTGACCGGGAAGCGGAACATCCGGTCGAAGAGCACCGCGTACTGCACGTCACGGCCGTGCTGGTGGCCCTCGGCCTCCAGCTTCACGGCCTCCTTGAAGGCGGTGAGGTCGCAGCGCAGCTCTTCGAGGCCGTACATCCAGAACGGCTGTCGCTGCTTGATCATGAAGGGGTCGAACGGCAGGTCGCCGTGGCTGTGGGTGCGGTCGTGGACCATGTCCCACAGCACGAAGGCCTGCTCGCAGCGCTCCTGGTCCTGCACCATCGCGGCGATGTCCTCGGGCAGCTGAAGGCCCAGGACGTCCACGGCGGCGTCGGTGACGGCGCGGAAGCGGGCAGCCTCGCGGTCGCAGAAGATGCCACCCCAGGAGAAACGTTCCGGCGCCTCGCGCACGGCGATCGTCTCCGGGAAGAGGACGGCCGAGTTGGTGTCGTAGCCCGCCGTGAAGTCCTCGAAGGTGATGCCGCAGAACAGCGGGTTGTCGTAGCGGGTGCGCTCCAGCTCCGCCAGCCACTCCGGCCAGACCATGCGCAGCACGACCGCCTCGAAGTTGCGGTCCGGGTTGCCGTTCTGCGTGTACATCGGGAAGACGACCAGGTGCTGGAGGCCGTCCTCACGGTGCGCGGCGGGCTGGAAGGCCAGCAGGGAGTCCAGGAAGTCGGGCACCTGGAAGCCACCGTCGGCCCAGCGGCGCAGATCCTTCACGAGCGCCTCGTGGTACTCGGCGTCGTGCGGCAGCAGCGGGGCGAGCTGCTCGACGGCGTTTACGGCACGGCGTACGGCCAGAGCCGCGTCGGCCGCGTCCGGGGCGCCCTCGGCCTCGAAGTCGATCGACCCGTCCTTGGACTGCCAGGGCCGGATCTCCTCCACGGCATCCTTGAGCACAGGCCAAGCCGGGTGCTCCACCACCCTGCCCACGGGAGGAACCCGCTCCTCCACACCCACTGGCACAAGAATTTCCGTCATCTCTCACCCTCCACGGGAGAACCTCGCGTATGCACACCGTATGTAAACGAGGTTCCTTCCCGCAAGGGGAGACTCGATAGATTATCCTGCACCACCCCGTCTTCACCGCTCTTTTTCCTGCCGGATACCGTGGAGGCGACTACTTCCCCTATAAGGCGCCGGGCACACGGGCATCCGCGGGGAGGGCCGGGAAGTGGCAGGAGCAACGGCTCCGGGGCGCTCGGGGTCAACCGCGGAAAGACTCGCCCACGCCCGGGTGACGCGCGCCGGCGCAACGGCCCGCTCTCCCCTTGCGGCAGACACGCCCTGCCTGGCGTACGAACGGGTACATCGCGCGGCGGGACGATTAGGCTGCGGCCTTGCCGCGTGGGTGCCGCCGAGACCACGCGCGAGCCGAGCCGCCGTCGACGGAAGCGAGTCGAATCTTGAACTTCCTCACCATCGGTCATCGCGGAGTGATGGGTGTCGAACCCGAGAACACCCTCCGTTCCTTCATCGCCGCCCAGCACGCGGGCCTCGACCTGATCGAACTCGATCTGCATCTGAGCAAGGACGGCGCGCTGGTCGTCATGCACGACGCGGACGTGGACCGTACGACCGACGGCTCGGGGCCGATCGCCGAGATGACCCTCGCCGAGCTGCGCGCCCTGGACGCCGGGCACGGTGAACGCGTGCCCGTCTTCGAAGAGGTCCTGGACGCCGTCAGGGCGCCGCTGCAGGCCGAGATCAAGGACACGGCGGCGGCGCGGGCGCTCGCCGAGGTGATGCACCGGCGCGATCTGGTGGGGCGGGTCGAGGTGTCGTCGTTCCACGACGAGGCGATCGCCGAGATCACGCGGCTCGTGCCGGGCGTCCGCACGGCGCTCATCGCGAGCCGCTACGGCGTCGATGTCGTGGACCGCGCCGTGGAGGCCGGCGCCGCCACCGTCTGCCTCAACATCCGCCGGCTGACCCTGGAGGTCGTCGAGCGCGCCCGCAAGGCGGATCTGCGGATCATCGGCTGGGTGGTGAACACCCAGGACCACCTGCGGCTGGTGCGGGCCCTGGAGCTGGACGGCGCGACCACCGACTACCCCCAGATCAAACGCACCGGCCGCTTCACGGCCTGAGGATCACTCCGCCGGCTGTGCCAGAGGCTTGACCAGCAGCTCGAACTGCAGGTCGTCGCGCTGCGGAATGCCGAAGCGCTCGTCGCCGTACGGGAAGGGGGTCATCTTTCCCGTACGGCGGTAGCCGCGTCGCTCGTACCAGGCGATGAGGTCCTCGCGCGCGGAGATCACGGTCATGTGCATCTCCGTGACATCCCAGGTCTCGTGGGCGTGCCGCTCCGCCTCGGCGATGATCACCTTGCCGAGTCCGCCGCCCTGGAGTGCGGGGCTGACCGCGAACATGCCGAAGTAGGCGTGGTCGCCGCGGTGTTCGAGCTGGCAGCAGGCGACGACGGCGCCGTCCCGCTCCACGGTCAGCAGGCGGCTGCCCGGCGCCTTGATGACGGCGAGCACGCCCTCCGGGTCGGTCCGCTGACCTTCGAGGATGTCCGCCTCCGTGGTCCAGCCGGTCCGGCTGGAGTCCCCGCGGTAGGCCGACTCGATCAGGGCGACGAGGGCGTCCACATCGGCGTCGGTGGCATCGCGGAAGGTCAGTCCGGTGGCGGCGGCGGTGTCCATGGAACGGTTCTCCGAAATCTCTGGCGCGGCTCGGGCACCGCTGAGCGTAACGCCCCCGCCCTTGAGGCCCTAGGCTCCGGGTGCATGGTGCATGTACTGAGCAGTCGGATCCTTCTGCGGCCCACCGACCCGGAACGCTCCCGCTCCTTCTACGGCGAGCGGCTGGGGCTCGCCATCCACCGGGAGTTCGGGACGGGGCCCGAACGCGGCACGGTCTACTTCCTCGGCGGCGGCTTCCTGGAGGTCTCGGGCCGCTCCCCGACCCCGCCCTCGCCCGCGCTCAGGCTGTGGCTCCAGGTGGCCGACTCCGAGGCGGCGTACGAGGAACTGTCGGCGGCCGGGGTCGACATCGTGCGCCCGCCGGTGAAGGAGCCGTGGGGGCTGATCGAGATGTGGATCGCCGATCCTGACGGTGTCGAGATCGTGCTCGTGGAGATCCCGGCGGATCATCCGTTGCGCTACCGCCCCGGAATCTGATCGCACGACGCCCTGCGCCGGATGGCCACGGCCCGGGCACGGGCATAGCGTGCTGGAGGGGCCTTCTGGCGGAAGGGCGGAGGAACGTCATGAAGCTCGACAAGCCGGTGCCCGGCGGTCCGTGCTGGACCGAGCTCGGGACCAGCGATCTGGAGGCGGCCAAGCGCTTCTACGCCGATCTGTTCGGCTGGCGCCCGGAGACCGACCCGCGCCAGGAGGCGGGCGGCTACACGGTCGCGCACCTCGGCGACGCACCGGTCGCCGCGATCTCCCCGCTGTACCAGGAGTCGCAGCCGGTCGCCTGGAACGTGTCGTTCGCCGTGGCCGACGCGGACACCGCCGTGGACGCGGTGCAGGCCGCGGGCGGCACGGTCGTCCTCGGCCCGATGGACGTGTTCGACGTCGGGCGTTTCGCAGTGGCGTTCGACCCGATCGGAGCGGCCTTCCAGCTGTGGCAGGCGCGGGCCTTCCCGGGCGCGGGGCTGTTCAACGCGCCGGGCGCGCTCGGCTGGGTGGAGCTGCTGACGCGCGCCCCGGACCGGGCCGTCGAGTTCTACACCACGGTCTTCGGCTGGACCGTGAACGCCTCCGAGCACTACACGCAGTGGGGCATCGGGGGAGCCGACTTCGGCGGCATGGTGGCGATGGACGACAACTTCCCGCACGCGGTGCCGCCGCACTGGCTGCCGTACTTCGCCGTCGAGGACGTGGACGCCGCCGCGAACGCCGCCGTCGGGGCGGGCGGCAGCATTCTCATGGAGCCCACGTCCGTGCCGCAGGGCCCCCGGATCGCCGTCCTGCGGGACCCGCAGGGGGCCAACTTCGGGGTTCATGTGGCGGGCGAGGAGGGCTAGCCGGACGCTCGGCCGGAACTCATGCCAAGGGGTGTCACCGCCACCTGGTCGATGACCGGCGCGTACGCGGAGCGCTGCTGGTGGGCGTTGGCGGTGTCGCCGTCGAAGTCGGGCCGTTCGTCGGCGGTGAAGGTGAGGGTGTTGGTGCCCTTGTTCAGGGTGACGGGGACGGCGAGGTCCCAGAAGTTGTTGAAGTGGAAGGTGGTGGGGAAGAGGATCCGGCGTGCCGGCTCCCCGTTCACGGACAGGTCCGCGTGGCGGCAGACCGGATCGGGGTTGTAGTGGGTGGCCGGGGGCTGCTCGCCGTTGGAGTAGCGGACGGTCACGGCATGACGTCCGGTGTGTGCCGCCGTGACGGTCAGGGTGAGGGCGTTGTCCGGCCCCCTGCCGATGCCCTCGACCGCCTTCCCGCCGGTGGCGAAGGTGTGGGCGCCGGTCACCTTGGCCTCGCCGGTCACGGTGCCCTCCTCGGCGGGGTACACGGTGGTCTCGAGGCGTCCGGTTCCCGGTCCCACGCACAGCCGGTCGAGGACGAGGCGCTCCGAAGTGCCGGTCACCGTCAGCTTGTTGATGCCGCCGGCCAGGAACAGCGGGATCCCGTCCCGGTCGAGGCCTCCCACCTCCACCCCGTTGACGGTCAACAGCCCCTCTCCCGGACCGATGTGATCGACCGTCACGAGCGCCTCGCCGTCGGCGGCCGCGTGCACCCAGAACGTGGCGGTCCCTCCTGGCGGCAGCAGTACGGCACCCGGCCCGCGGGCGCCGCGGTGCTCGTACGTCACACGGGCGCCGGCTCCGAGACCCGCGTACGCGGCCTCGTACAGCGCGGGCGCCCTCACGTGCGCGTCCCGCAGGACGAGGTCGATCCGGTCGATGATCGCGTCGCCCTTGGTGGCGCCGAGGTCGGGGTCCCGCGCGGACAGGGTGAGCGTGTGCGCGCCCGCCGTCAGCTCCACCCGGGTGTCGGTGTGCCCCCAGACGACCGGCTTGTAGCCGAGGGGGAGGCGCAGTTCCTGGGGGTCCGCCGCGTCGACACGCAGGAAGACGTTGGTGGGGCCCTGCTCCCGCACGAGTTCGTGGAGGTTGTGGGAGCCCGCGAGGACGCTCAGGTCGTACGTCCCGTCCTGCGGGACCTCGATGGAGAAGGCGACGGCGAGGTCGGAGCCGGTGCGCAGTCCGCCGACGTGATAGGTGCCCGAGGTGGCGAACCTGTCGACGTCGCAGGGGGATCCCTCGGGCCCGTTCCTCCTGTGCCCCTCGCCCGTGCAGGTCGCGTTCTCCGCGTGGTACGAGCGGCGCCAGCCGATCGAGGGCGGGGCGAGGGCCCCGTCGCCGCCGGGCGAGAGGATCACCTCGTAGGCGGACATCGCGTCGAGGTCGGCGAGGGGAAGGACCACCCTGCCTTCGCCGACCGGTAGTTCGAGGTCCTTGATGCGCAAGGGCTGTGCCGAGGCGCCGACTTGGCCGGTCCACGGGATCTCATGGAGCCTGGCGTGGACCGTGCCGCCGAAGATCTGGGCGGGGACGTTCTCGAAGACGAGATCCGCGGCGCCACCGCTGCCGCCGAACAGGGCACGGGCCTGGCGCTTGTCCCGGTCGAGCGTGGCGACGCCCTGGAGGGTGTACTGGGCATTGGGGTGCGGCGCCCGTACGTGGACCGTGCGGCCGGTCATCCGGCCGTAGGTGTGGAACAGCCACCACTGGCCGTTGCCCTTGTTCGCCTCGACCGCCGAGTCGTTGAGGTTGCCGTCGATGTTCCAGTACGCCATGTCGGCGTCGATCTTCGACTCCTCGATGGCGGAGATCCACTGGATCATCTGCCCGGGCACGGACAGGTGGTAGTTGTGCGCGTACTCGTTGATGTTGACGGGGAGGGGGCCGATCCCCACCTCCCGTTCCATGTCGCGGTACTTGGTGACGTTCGTACGGATCGCGGCGGGTGTCGACAGCTCGTGCCAGGTCACCACGTCCGGGAGGACATCGTGGGCCTTGGCGAACTCCAGGAAGCCCCGCACCTCCTCGTACAGGACGCAGGTGTTGGGGCCCGCGATGCGCGCGTGCGGGTCCAGGCCCTTGATGAGGTGGTAGAGGTCCTTCCAGGCGGCGAAGTAGTGCCGTGGGTCGGTGTGCCAGGAAGTCTTGTCGTAGCTCCACTCCCCCGTGCCGAACATGTTGCCCTCGGGTTCGTTGAACGGTACGTAGACGATGTGGGACTTGAGGGGACCCGTCGTCAGGACCTGCCTGACCTGCTTCTCCACCCTGGCCCGGTAGTCGGCGAGGCGTTCCTCGCCGGTGGCGCCCGGCCACTGGTAGGGGAAGCCGCGGTAGATGTCGGTCATGTAGAGGTAGACGTCCCTGCCGCCGCAGTCCACGAAGGAGGGCAGGATGTCGAGGGCGTCGGCGCCGGGGTGCTGGGTGCCGTCCTGGGCCTTGGTCGACACCGTGCGCACGTACATGCCCTCGACCACGTTGTGGCTGGGCACTCCGTCGCCGTACAGGCCGTAGAGCGTGCCGCTCGCCCCGCCGTGGAAGGCGCCGGTGTCGGTGCCGAGGTCGATGGTGAGCGTCTCGGTGTCTGCTGCCACTGCGCCTCCGCGGTCGCGCTGCTTGTTCGACATTCCGTACGCCAGCCGGAACTCCGAACCGGGCGAGCCTGAACGTAGGAGCGGCGCGCGGCTCGTGTCAACGGCGCGTGCCCCCGAAGCCAGTGGGCCCCGGGCCGCCTCAGACGCGTGGCACTCCGAGACGGCCTTCGAGCTGACCGAGCAACTCACCGAGCAGGTCGGCGAGTTCGCGTTGTCGGTCCAGGTCGATCCCGGACAGGGCCGTCGTCTCGTAGGCGAGCTGCTGGGGCAGGATGCCGTCGACGAGGTCGCGGCCCGCGTCGGTGAGCCGGACGTGCGCGACCCGGCGGTCGCGGGTGTCACCGCGGCGCTCGACCAGGCCGCGCTCGGTCAGCTGCTTCAGGCGCTTGGTGACGGCGGCACCGGAGGAGAACGTCTCGCGGGCGATCTCACTGGGGGTCAGCTCGTGACCGGTGCGGCGCAGAGTCCCGAGGACGTCGAACTCCGGACGGGTGAGCCCGGCCCGGCGCAACGGGGCGTCCTCGGCCTGCTGGAGCAGCGCGGCCGAGCGGTTGATCCGGCCGATGATCTCCATCGGCCCGGTGTCGATCCCGGGATGCACGGCCTGCCACTGCCGCACCACGGCGGCCATGGTGTCGACCGGGGGTGGGGTGCCGGGGGGTGTGGGGGTGGGGGCACCTGAGGCGGGCTGGGGACCTGAGGGGGTCTCGGTACCTGAGGGGGCTGGATTGTCCGAGGGAGCCGGGGCACCCGCGGCGGCCGGGCTGGCCGAGGGGGCCGGAGTACCCGCGACAGCCGGGCTACCCGAAGCGGCCGGAGTGCCTGAGGCGGATGGGCTCCCCGAGGGAGCCGGAGTACCCGAGGCACCCGAGGCACCCGAGGGAGTCTGGGGGGCGGTCTCGGTGGCCGGTGTGGTGCTGGGGCGAGCGGCGGGCGTACCCGATCCGACCGCCCGCGCAGGCCCGGGGCCCGGCTCCGCCGACGCCGACCGGCCGGCCTGCGGATGCGCCGGCGTGGACCCCCCGGCCGCGGTACCCGCGCGGACCGCTTCTCCGATCCCGTCGTCCGTCGACGCCACTGCTCCGAGCGGAGCACCCGCCGAGAGCCCCCGTCCGGCCGAGTCGCCCGACGGGCCGCGCCCACCGGCGCGCGCGTCCGCCGACGCCGAGCGCCGGGTCGCCGGACTGTCCGCGTCGGCAGCATCACCGACCACGGCGCCCGCCGAACCCGACCGCCCGGCCGGGGGCTCGCTCATCCGACTCGACTGCCCCTGCGGCGCCGCGCGCCGAGGTGCCGCCGGGATCGCAGTGCCGCTCTGGCCGAGTGCCGCGTCCGTCGCGCGCCCATCCGCTGCCGTCATGCCTGTGCGCCCTCCAAGGAGTGCAGTCCCTGCCGCCGTACCGTCGCCGCGAGCGTACGGTGTCCGGACTGCTCGGCCCGCATCACCCGCTCCTCCGGCAGGGCGCGTTGCCACCATTCGCCGGCGGCGGCGTCGGCGGTGGCGCGCAGTTCCACGACGGCACCGGACAGCGCGCGCCGGGCGGACTCCAGGGCGCCGGGTTCGGGCCGCTCGGCGTCGAGCAGGCCCACGGCACGTTCACGGGCCCGCTCGACGGCGTCGAGGGCGTCCTCGATACGGGCGCCGGCCCGCCGGTTGGTGACCGCGACGGCCGCGACGAAGCCGACCAGCGCACCCACCAGGGTGTCCGCGACCCGGTCGGTCATCAGCTCGCCGGGCTGCTGGACGCGGGCGAACTCGGTGATGAGCAGCGCCATGGGGGTCACGCAGATGCTGCCGAGCCAGTAGTTGCGGCCGATCAGGGCCTCGGCGCCGAAGTTGAGGGCGAGGCACAGCAGGACGAGGACCGCCTGGCTGAGATGGGCCAGTGGGGTGAGCACGGCGAAGAACAGGACGCCGATCAGGTTGCCGAAGACGCGCTGCACTCCCCGACTCCAGGTCAGGGTGATGTTGGCCTGGTAGAGCGAGGCGGCGGTGACCAGCGCCCAGTAGGGGCGGCCGACGCCGAGCGCGAGCGACGCGTATCCGGCGAGGGCACAGCCGAGCGCGGTGCGCAGGGCGATCGGGGCGAGTGGGCCCAGGCGACGGAACAAGGGGGTCGGGGGCACGGCGAGTTCGACTTCCACACCCAGGAGTTCGTCGGCGGCTTCCCCGAGGTCGTCCGGACGAGGTACGGGCCCGGCGCCCCGCACCTCGCGCGCCCACGCCCGCAGCCGCTCGGGCTCCGTGTCGGCGGGCGCGGCGATCGCCACCTCGGCGCGTACGACGAGCCGTTCCAGGGCACGCCGGGGCGCGCTGCGGGCGCCGGTGGAGAGCAGCGACTGCCAGGCTCCGTGCACGGCGGCGGCCGCGGCGGCGCGGGCCCGGGCGGCCCCGTCACCGGTGCCCGCTGTCTCGGCGTAGGTGGCCGCGGCGTTCAGCGCGTGCGCCGTCGCGCGGCGCTCGGGCCCGTGCGGGCGGATGAGTCCGGGCGCCATGCCGACGATCCACGCCCAGGCGCCCGCTGCGGCGCCCAGCGCGAGATGGCCGGGAACCTGGCCGAGCGTCTGCGGCACGAACAGGGACGCGGAGCTGATGAAGGCGAGGACCACGTGACCGGGCGGCCCGATGCGCGTGGCGTCGCACAGCGCCTTCTGCACGGCGGCCAGCAACGCGCCGAGGGTGACCAGCACGACGGCGTTCGTCGTGAGCGAGGCCGCGGTCAGCGCGACGGCGAGGCCGCCGAGCATGCCGAGGACGACCCAGGCGAGCGCGCGGGCGCGGGCGGCGTACGGACGGTTGTGGGCGTAGAGCGCGCAGAGCGATCCGGCCATGGTGTACATCGCCAGGTCGAGCCGGCCGAGCGCAAGAAGCGTCAGATTCGGCGGAGCGACCGAGACGACCGCGCTCAGCGCGGGCTTGAACCAGATGTCGGCGGGGCGGCCGAGCCGCAGCACACCGGCCAGCGGGAGGCGACGTCCACGAGAGCGGTGACGTCCATGGGGACGTCGATGTACACGGGGGATCTGGGGGGTCGCACTGCTCATACCTCCAAGCTTAGCAGGTGTTTTACTCGTGAAATATATTTTCTCCCGTCACCGCCCACCCACGCCCACCCACGCCCACCCACGCCCACCTGCGCCCACGACCCGCGCCCACCTGCGACGCACTCCCGCACGCTCCCCCGTGTACACCTGTGCGCTCGCTTGCGCACCGTCCGGCCCGGGCATGCCCTGACCGACTGTCCGACATCAACGACTGTCCGACTCCGTCGAGCGGGGAGGTACGCGGTGCACGGACCGGCGTCACCCGGCTGGCTGCTCGTAGCGCTGTGCGCGGCGAGCGGGGCCTACTGCCTGTTGCGGATGCGCAGCCCCGTCGAGGAGCAGCGCCGCACCGCGGGCGCCGAGGCGCTCATGGGATTCGGCATGGCCGCGATGGCCGTGCCCGCGGCGGCGGCCACTCCGCCGCGCTGGGCCTGGTTCGCGTACGCCGTGGTGTTCGCTGCCGCCGCTCTGCGCGCCCTGTGGTCGGTCCGCAGCAGCCCGCACCATCTGCACCATCTGGTCGGGGCCTGCGCCATGGTCTACATGGCCGCCTCGATGGCCGCCTCCCCCGGACACCACGAGCACGGTGGCGGAGGTTCCGGGATTCCGCTGGTCACGGGGGCACTCCTGGTCTACTTCATCGGGTACGTGCTGCGCTCCGGGGCCCGACTGCTGCCGGTCGCGGCGGTGGCCGGCGACTCGGGGACGCTCCGCGGCACCCCCCGGCCCCTCGGCTGGGGCGACCGCCCCGAGCTGTCACAGGCGTGCCGCCTGTCCATGGGGATCGCGATGCTGGCCATGCTGGTCACGCTCTGAGCGCCGCTCCGGCCCCGGCCATGTGAAACCGTGGCGTACGTCACTTTGTCGTCGCGGGCCGTATCCCCCGGCGACGCTCCGCTCATAGGCTTCACCCATGATGGTCCCCGCGGCACTGTTGCTGCTCGGCGCCCTGGCCGCCGTGGTCGCTCCACGACTGCTCGCCCGGGCGGACTGGCCGGACCATGAACCCGTGGTCGCCCTGTGGGCGTGGCAGTGCGTGGTGGCGGCCGTTCTGCTGTGCTGCGCCCTGTCGATGACGCTCAGCGCGGCCGCCGCGTGGGTGGCGGTGCGCGGCCATGTCTTCGCCCCCGCTCCGCACTCCGTCGTGGACGCCTACGCGTTGAGCAAGGGGAGCCCGTGGGCCGCGACGACCGCCGTGGCGCTCGCCTGCGGCGGTGCCTGGACCGCGGCGATGCTGGTCCGCGAGGTGCTGCGGGCCCGGGCCCACCGTCGGCAGAGCCGTGACGAACTCCTCGTACGCGCGCCGTTGTTGCCCGGTGAGGAGCCGAGCAGTGACCGGCTGGTGGTGCTGGAGGGTGAGCGTCCTGACGCCTGGTGGCTGCCCGGAACCGCTCCTCAACTGGTCGTCACCACAGCCGCGTTGCGCCGTCTCAAAGGGCGTCAGCTGGACGCCGTGCTCGCCCACGAGCAGGGTCACGCGCAGGCCCGGCACGACTGGCTGCTGCACTGTTCGGCCGCGCTCGCCGTCGGTTTTCCGCAGGTGCCCGTGTTCGCCGCGTTCCGCGACGAGATGCACCGCCTGGTCGAACTCGCCGCCGACGACATGGCCTCCCGCCGCTTCGGCCGCCTCACGACCGCCCTCGCGCTGGTGGAACTGAACGAGGACCGGGGCGTGTTCGGCCCCTGTCCGACTCCGCAGGCCCACGTCCCGCAGCGGGTGCACCGCCTGCTCGCTCCCCCGGACCGGCTGACGCCGTCGCGGCGGCTGCGACTGACGGCGGCGGCCACGCTGGTGCCGGTGATCCCCCTGCTGGTGGCCTTCGTACCGGGCCTGCGGGCGCTCGGCTAGCCGCGCCGGCGGCGGTTCGGCGCCACGGGGTTGGCCTCCGGCCCCGTACGTCGGCGAGGATCACCGTATGCGCTCCCCGCCCCTCGACCCTCCGCTTCGTACTCCGACCCCACGGACCGCGGCAGTCACCGCGGCGGTGCTCGCCGTTGCGTCCGTGCTGCTTCTCCTGCTGGTCGCGTTCTCCTGGCGACCGCTGCTGGCCCTCGACGACGATATCGCGCGCGCCACGCACCGCTGGGCGGTCGACGAACCGGGTGCCACGCAGGTGTTCCGCGTCCTGACGGACTGGGTGTGGGACCCGTGGACGATGCGCGCGCTGGGTGCGCTGGTCGTGCTCCGGCTGGTGTGGCGGCGTTCGGCGCGGTGGCCGGCGCTGTGGGTGACGGCCACCTGTGTGCTGGGCACGGTGGCGCAGCAGTCACTGAAGGCGGCGGTCGGCCGCGCACGCCCCGTCTGGCCCGACCCCGTGGACTCCGCGCACTACGCGGCCTTCCCCTCGGGCCATGCCATGACCGCGACGGTGGTGTGCGGGCTGCTGCTGTGGCTGCTCGAGTTGTACGGCGCCGGGCGCGCGCTGCGACGTACGGCACTGGCGCTGGCCGTGGTCTGCGTCGTGGGTGTCGGCCTGACCCGTGTCTGGCTGGGCGTCCACTGGCCCTCGGACGTCCTGGGCGGCTGGCTGCTCGGCGCGCTGGTGGTCGCCCTGGCGGTGATGACCCATGAGCGCCTCTTCGGCTCGGAACGTACTTGACCGGCGCGGAGTGTGCTAGACCCGCCCGGAGCGTGCTTGACCTGCGCGGAGCGCGCCCGAAGGATCTCCCTCATGACGATCAACGGCGTGCTCTTCGACTTCTCCGGAACCCTGTTCCGTGCCGAACCGACCGAGTCCTGGCTGCGCGCGGTGCTCAGGGACGCCGATCTCACCCTGCCGGAGCGGGAGTTGACCGAGGCGGCGGACGCCCTGGAGACGGTGGGCGCGCTGCCCGGCGGGGGCGTCGCACCCCGACTGCCGGAGGGCTCGGAGGACTTGTGGCGCAGGCGGGACGAGAGCGCCGAGCGGCACCGGGCCATGTACACCGCGATCTCCCGCCAGGTGCCGCTGCCCGATGCCCGGCTGCACGACGCGCTGTACGACCGTCACATGCTCCCGGCGGCATGGGGGCCCTACCCCGACACGGCCGAGGTGCTCGACGCCCTGTGCGAGCGCGGGGTCGCGGTCGGGGTGGTCAGCAACATCGGCTGGGATCTGCGGCCCGTCTTCCGTGAGCACGGCCTCGACCGGTACGTGGACGCGTACGTGCTGTCGTACGAGCACGGCATCCAGAAGCCGGACGCCCGGCTGTTCGCGACCGCCTGCGACACGCTGGGCGTCGCCCCCGAGGACACACTGATGGTCGGGGACGACCGCCGCGCGGACGGGGGTGCGGCGGCGCTGGGCTGTGCGGTGCACTTCGTGGACCACCTGCCCGCGGCGCGGCGCCCGGAGGGACTGCGGCCGGTGCTGGACCTGGTCGGCTGACCCGTGCCGCTTCCCGGGAGCGCCCGCGGGCCCCGAGGGCCGTCGATGTCGGCCCGGAGGCCCGAGGACCGCCCGGAGGCCCAGGGACGGCCCGCAGGCCCGGGAGCGACCCGCAGGCCCGGGGACGGCCCGCAGGCCCGGGGGCGACCCCTCGCGATCAGCTCTGATAGCCCTCGACCTGCGAAGACGGTCGTACGCGCGCCTCGTCCGGGTTCTCCCCGAACTCGGACTTCGCGCGCCGCTGGCGCAGCAGGTCCCAGCACTGGTCGAGGTCGCGCTCCAGCTGTCCGAGCCGTTCGTGTTCCGTGGCGCTGTCGATCTGCCCTGACGCGACGGCGTCGCGCAGCCGGCGCTCGTCGTCCACCATCGCCGTGATCTTGGCCAGGATCTGCTCTTGATCCATCTCCACCCGCCTCCTCGGCACCTTCGCCCACTCTAAGGAGGCCACGGCGGCTGTGCGACTCGCTCGGGAATCCTGCCCGCCCGGGAGTTTCCGCTCGCCCTGTGCCCGTCCGCCTGAGACGATCCCCCGCGTCGCCCCAGGCGGACGGCAGCCCGAAGCCTCCCCCGCGGTGGGTCATGGCCCGGACGCTCTGAGTATAGTTGGCTGGCAGCCAGTCAACACAGGAGTTCCAGCATGTCCCCGCGCAGCCCGTCGGTCAATGAAGAGTTGCGGCGGCGTTCCCGGGAGCGGCTGTTGCAGGCCGCGGTGGAGCTGGTGAACGAGCGCGGCTACGAGGCGACGACGCTCGGGGACATCGCGGATCGCGCGGGATCGGCGCGCGGACTGGTGTCGTACTACTTCCCCGGCAAACGCCAGCTCCTGCAGTCCGCCGTGCACCGGATGATGCACCGCACGCTGGAGGAGGGGCTGGAGCGCGAGCCTCGTACCGAGGACGGCCGGGAGCGGCTGGCTCGGGCCATCGACGCGATTCTGGGCCTGGCGCGGGACCGGCCCGTGCTGATGCGTCAGCACATGGCGGGCATCTTGCAGGGCGAGGGGTTCGTGCAGTGTCCGGAGCAGCAGCGCCTCGCGCAGCTCCTGCGGGAGACCGTCGCCAAGTACGGCTCCCAGGACGCCGACACCGACTACCCGATGCTGCGGGCGGTGCTCATGGGCGCGGTATACGCGGCCCTGGTGCCGGGTGCGCCGATGCCGGTCCCGAGGCTGCGGGCCGAGTTGTTCGAGCGCTACCACCTCGACTGGGAGATGGGTGTCCCGCCGGACACCGAGGTGCCCGGCGGGACGTGCGAGAGCGATCTGTCACGGTTCTTCACGACCGGCCGGCGACCGGACGAGCAGCCGCCCGACGATCAGTCGAAGTAGTGCGGCTGCGTCTGGACGTTGAGCTCGCGCAGGTGGACCCACTTGGCCGGATCGGTGCGCCGGTCGCTGAGCTTGAGGACGTCGAAGCCCTTGGCGATGTCGTTCGAGTAGATGTAGCCGTTGTAGTAGTACGCCGACCAGGAGCCGCCGACCGTGAGCTTGTCGGTGGTCAGCGGTCCGCGCTCGAAGTAGGCGATCTCCTTCGGGTTCGAGGAGTCGGTGAAGTCCCAGACGGAGACACCGCCCTGATACCAGGCCTGGACCATGAGGTCCTTGCCCTTGACGGGGATCAGCGAGCCGTTGTGGGCCACGCAGTTCTCGGTGTCGGCCTGGTGGCGGGGGATCTTGAAGTAGTTCTTGAAGACGAGCTTGCGCTTGTCGCCCTTGCCGACGATGTCGTAGATGCCGTCGGCGCCGCGGTTCGGGCCGATGGCCGCGTTGCAGGTGGCCGCCCCACCGCCGCCCAACTCGTCGGTGAACACGACCTTGTTCGCCTTCTGGTTGAAGGTCGCCGAGTGCCAGAACGCGAAGTTGACGTTGTCCTCGACCTGGTCGATGACCTTCGGGTGCTCCGGGTCCTTGATGGAGAACAGGATGCCGTCGCCCATGCAGGCACCGGCGGCCAGGTCCTTGGAGGGCAGGACCGTGATGTCGTGGCAGCCGGTGGTCTTGGAGACGCCCGGGTTGGTGGGCGCCCCCGGGTTGCCGCCGCCGTCCGGTCCCTCGCCCGGGAACAGCACCGGGAAGTTCACCACGGCGGCCTTCTCAGGGGCTTCGCGCGGCACCTTGATGACCGAGATGCCGTCGTGCGGGGGCCGGCAGTCGGGGAAGGTGGCGCTCGGCGAGTACGAGGCGACGTAGATGTAGACATTCCTGCGCTCGGGCACCAGCGTGTGGGTGTGCGAGCCGCAGGCGGTCTCGACGGCGGCGACGTACTTCGGGTTCGCCTTGTCGGTGATGTCGAAGACCTTCATGCCCTCCCACGAGGACTTCTCGGTCGCGGGCTGCGTGGTGCTGTTGCAGGAGTTGTCGCTGCGCGAGGAGTCGGTGGACAGGAAGAGCAGGTTGCCGGAGACGGACACATCGTTCTGCGAGCCCGGGCAGAGCACCTGCGCCACCGTCCTGGGCGCCTTCGGGTTGCTGATGTCGAAGATGCGGAAGCCGTCGTAGTTGCCGGCGAAGGCGTACGTGCCCTGGAAGGCGAGGTCGGAATTGGTGCCGGGCAGCGCGTCCTTGGGGATGTTGGTGAGGTGTTCGATGTTGTCGGAGTGGACGATCTCGTCCTGCCCGGGTATCTCGCCGTTCGCGATCGCCGTCCTGGTCTCGATGACGTCACTGCGGGACACCTTCTCCGCAACGGCGGGGCCGTCCCCGGGATCGGGGGTCGCGGCCGCCGGGCCGGCCGTGAGCAGGGCGGCCAGAAGTCCGGCCGCGGCCACCGCAACTCCCAGGCGTCTGCGCCGCGTTCGGGGATCGATCAACAGGGTCACTGCGTCCTCCCTTGTAGCCGTTCGCAGTCGAACGGTTCACGGACCCCAGAAGTATTGTCCGGACCATGCGTTGATCAACAGATGGCAACGCACTCGTAATGAAGGTTTTCAATCAGTAACGTTCACCGGCGTGCTAGGACGGTCATGAAACACCCGTGAGGTGTCCGGCGCTTCATGTGCCCCTGGAGGTCGATGTGTTGCTCCGTCGTACGTCCCGCGCGTCCCGTGCGCTCCTGGGCGCGGCCTCGCTGACGGTCGCCGTGCTCGCGCTCGGGGGCTGCGACTCCGGCTCGACTTCCGCGCCCAGGTCCGCCGGGACGAGCGGGCCTTCGGTGATCGCCCCCGGCAAGCCGGGCGAGGCGGCCGAGACACTCTCCGCCGCGGACGCCGCGAAGCAGCGCAACGAGGACGACTCCCCCAACACGGCGGACTTCGCCTACGCGCGGAAGATGATCGAACATCACACCCAGGCCCTGGAGATGACCGGACTCGCCCCGAAGCAGGCAGCGTCGGGTCAGGTGAAGCGGCTCGCCGCGCGGATCGCGGCCGCGCAGGGGCCGGAGATCACCACGATGAAGGGCTGGCTCACGGCCCACCGCGGCGACAAGCGGGCCACGGAGCACCGGCACGAGGCGATGCCCGGCATGGCGACCGAGGCGCAGCTGAAGGAGTTGCGCGCGGCGCGGGGCAAAGCCTTCGACGCGCTCTTCCTGAAGCTGATGATCACACATCACGACGGGGCGATCGCCATGGCCACGGAGGTGAAGGCCCAGGGCAACAACATCCAGGTCGAGGAGATGGCCGACGACGTGATCGCCCAGCAGGCGAGCGAGATCAGCAGGATGCGCGCGTTGCGGTGACGCTCGGCGACACCTCCGGCGACCACCGGAACGATCACCATATGTATTCATGTCATGACTTCCCGTGCGGATGAACCCGTAGGCGTGTGCCGCGCGCCGGACCCTGTCAGCGGAGCGTCGGTGGTGCGATGCTGGAGCCATCAGCGATCTCCTCGAGCTGTTCGGGTTTCGGATTGGGAGTTCCGCCGTGCTGTATGTCGCCGTCATCGGCTCGGGGCCCAGCGGGGTCTACACCGCCCAGAGCCTCGTCCAGAGCGGGCTGTCCGAGGTCCGGGTGGACGTCCTGGACCGGCTGCCGTGCCCGTACGGCCTGGTGCGCTACGGCGTGGCGCCGGACCACGAGAAGATCAAGTCGCTGCAGAACAATCTGCGGGCGGTCCTGGAGGACGAGCGGGTGCGGTTCCTGGGCGGTGTCCAGGTCGGCCCGGGCGGGGTGCCCGTGACCCGGCTGCGGGAGCTGTACCACGCGGTGGTCTACTGCGTGGGGGCCGCCACCGACCGCCATCTCGGAGTGCCGGGCGAGGCGCTGTCGGGCAGCTGCTCGGCGACCGAGTTCGTGTCCTGGTACAGCGCGCACCCCGACTCCGTCACCGACGGCTTCGTGCTCGGCGCGCGCTCGGCGGTGGTCGTCGGCGTCGGGAACGTCGCCGTGGACGTGGCCCGGATGCTGGCCCGCGGCGCGTCCGAGCTGAGCCCCACGGACGTGCCGCAGGCGGCGCTGAGCGCGCTGGCCGCGAGCAAGGTGACCGAGATCAGCATGATCGGGCGGCGCGGTCCCTCGCAGGCGCGGTTCACCACCAAGGAGCTGCGCGAGCTCGGCTCGCTGCCGGACACCGAAGTCGTGGTGGATCCCGAGGAGTTGGCACTCGATCCGCAGTACACCGACCCGTCGGACCTGCCCGCCGCGCAGCGCCGCAATGTGGAGGTGCTGCGGGGGTGGGCCGCCGCGCCGGCGCAGGACCGGGCCCGCCGGATCCGGCTGCGCTTCTTCCTGCGCCCGGTCGAGCTGCTTCCCGACGAGGGCGACGGCACCCGGGTGGGCGCGGTGCGCTTCGAGCGTACGGCGCCCGACGGGCACGGCGGGGTGACGGGCACGGGGCGGTACGAGGACATCGAGGCGCAGTTGGTGCTGCGCTCGGTCGGCTATCGGGGCGTCCCCCTCGAGGGACTGCCCTTCGACACGGACCACGGCACGGTGCCGCACCGCGCGGGCCGGGTGCTGCGGGACGGCGTGGTCGCGCCGGGCGAGTATGTGGCGGGCTGGATCAAGCGGGGCCCGACCGGAGTCATCGGCACCAACCGGCCGTGCGCCAAGGAGACGGTGACCTCGCTCGTCGAGGACGCCCCCGAACTCGTACGACGGGAGCTGGCCGAGGATCCCCTCGCGGGGCTGCGGGCGGCCGGGGCGACACCGGTTCCGTGGGCCGGATGGGAGGCGATCGAGCGGGCGGAGGCGGAGCTCGGGGCCTCGCTCGGACGGGGTGTGGTCAAGCTGCCCGACTGGACGTCACTGCTGGCGGCGGCACGGACGGCGACTTCGTCCTAGGGCGTTTCCGGCGGGGTCGGGCGCGACTCGGTGGGCATGACACATAGCGGCAACGGGCCGGAAATCAACAAACTGTTCAAGCCCTTTACGGTCTCGTGCTGTTCGGACGTTCCTCGCGCCGTCCGGCCGTCCCCGTCCCCACCCGCCGCTCCTGGAGTGCCCATGGCGACCACCGCACCCGCGCATCCCGTGCATCCCGTCGACGAGGTCCCACCCGTACGCCACCTGGCCGCCTTCGGGCTGCAGCACGTGCTCGCGATGTACGCGGGCGCGGTGGCCGTGCCGCTGATCGTGGGCGGGGCGATGAAGCTCTCGCCCGCCGACCTCGCGTATCTGATCACCGCGGACCTGCTGGTGTGCGGTATCGCGACCCTCATCCAGTGCGTGGGCTTCTGGCGGTTCGGTGTACGACTGCCGATCATGCAGGGCTGCACCTTCGCGGCGGTCACGCCGATGGTCCTGATCGGGACGACGGGCGGCGGACTGACCGCGATCTACGGATCGGTGATCGTCGCGGGGCTCGCGATCGTGTTGCTGGCGCCGGTCTTCGGCAGGCTGCTGCGCTTCTTCCCGCCGCTGGTCACGGGCACCGTCATCCTGATCATCGGGGTCTCGCTGCTGCCGGTGGCGGGCAACTGGGCGGCCGGCGGCGTGGGCGCGAAGGACTTCGGGGAACCGAAGAACCTGGCGCTCGCGGGCTTCGTCCTGGCCGTGGTGCTGGCTGTGCAGCGGTTCGCGCCGCCCTTCCTGAGCCGCATCGCGGTGCTGGTCGGCATCGCGGTGGGCCTCGCCGTGGCGGTGCCGTTCGGGTTCACGGACTTCGGCGGGGTCGGGGACGCCGACTGGGTCGGGATCAGCACGCCGTTCCACTTCGGCACGCCGACCTTCCACGCCTCCGCGATCGTTTCGATGCTGGTCGTGGCACTGGTGACGATGACGGAGACGACCGGTGACCTCATCGCGGTCGGCGAGATGACCGACCGGAAGGTCGAGCCGCGCACGCTGGCCGACGGTCTGCGCGCCGACGGTCTCTCCACGGTGCTCGGCGGTGTGTTCAACACCTTCCCCTACACGGCGTTCGCGCAGAACGTGGGTCTGGTCGGCATGACCCGGGTGCGCAGCCGCTGGGTGGTGGCGACCGCGGGCGGCATCCTCGTCCTGCTCGGTCTGCTGCCCAAACTGGGCGCGGTGGTCGCGGCGGTGCCGGCGCCGGTCCTTGGCGGCGCGGGTCTGGTCATGTTCGGGACGGTCGCCGCGAGCGGGCTGCGGACGCTGGCCGAGGTGGACTTCAAGGGCAACGACAACCTGACGGTGGTGGCCGTCTCGGTCGCCGTGGGCATGCTCCCCGTCGGCGTGCCGACGGTCTACGCGAAGTTCCCCGACTGGTTCCAGACGGTGATGAACAGCGGGATCAGCGCCGGGTGCCTGACGGCGATCGTCCTGAACCTGCTCTTCAACCACCTGCCGGGGAAGGCGGGTTCGGCCGGGGCCGCCGCCGAACCGAAGGCCGCCTCAGTCTGATCCCCACCGGGCGATCGGCCGATCGCCCGGCCGATCGCCCGGCCGGTCACCCAGCCGTTCGCCGAGGTTCGCCGAGCCGCTCGCCCTGCCGCTCGATCGCGGCGAGGACGCTGTCGAGGAACCCGGGGAACAGCGCGTCCAGGTCGGCTCCGCGCAGGGCGTTCATCTTGGCCGTTCCCCGGTAGACCTGCCGGATCACCCCGCTCTCACGGAGCACCCGGAAATGGTGCGTGGTGGTGGACTTGGTGACCGGCAGGTCGAAGTGCGAGCAGGAGAGCTCGTCGCCGACGGCGGCGGCGAGCTCGCGCACGATCCGCAGCCGCATGGGGTCGGAGAGCGCGTGCAGCACCGACTCCAGGCGGATGTCCGCACGCACGGGGTGCGGCAGGTTGCGGCTGCGGGGGTCTGCGGTCGTCACGGTGGCTCCACTTCGTTCAGGAACCTCATCTTCGTCCAGGAACCTCAGTGTACGAGGATTGTTCGACATCTCTCGTAGTTTGACACACGCCGTACTACGACGTCTATCGTACGAGATGCAGCTCGGCACCCTCGACGAACGGAGTCCGCCGTGAGCACGCTCTTCGAGCCCTTCACCCTGCGCGAGGTGACCATCCCGAACCGGGTGTGGATGCCCCCGATGTGCCAGTACTCGGCCGCGCCGGAGGGACCCTCGGCGGGCGCGCCGAACGACTGGCACTTCGCCCACTACGCCGCCCGTGCCGCCGGCGGCACGGGGCTGATCGTCGTCGAGGCCACCGCCGTCTCCCCCGAGGGCCGGATCAGCCCCTACGACCTGGGCATCTGGAACGACACACAGGTCGAGGCCTTCCGCAGGATCACCCGCTTCCTCAGGAGCCAGGGCACCGTGCCCGCGATCCAGCTCGCGCACAGCGGCCGCAAGGCCGCCACCGACCGTCCCTGGAAGGGCGGCGCGCCGGTCGGTGAGGACGCGTACGGCTGGCAGCCGCTCGCTCCCAGCGCGCTGGCCTTCGACGAGCGGCACCCGGTGCCGACCGAGCTGACCGTGGCCGGGATCCGGGAGATCGTGGGCCAGTTCGCGGACGCGGCACGGCGCGCCCTGGACGCCGGTTTCGAGATCGCCGAGATCCACGGCGCCCACGGATACCTCGTCAACGAGTTCCTCTCCCCGCACTCCAACCACCGCACCGACGCGTACGGCGGCTCGTACGAGAACCGTGTCCGCTTCGCCCTCGAGGTCGTGGACGCGGTGCGGGAGGTCTGGCCCGACGACAAGCCGCTGTTCTTCCGGATCTCCGCCACCGACTGGCTGGAGGAGGGCGGCTGGAGCGCCGACGACACCGTCCGCTTCGCGGGCGAGCTGCGCGCGCACGGCATCGACCTGCTGGACGTCTCCACCGGCGGCAACGTCTCGGGCGTACGCATTCCGGTCGGGCCGGGTTACCAAGTCCCCTTCGCCGCCCGGGTCAAGGCGGAGACCTCGCTGCCCGTCGCCGCCGTCGGTCTCATCACCGACGCAGAACAGGCCGCGAAGATCCTCGCCAACGACGAGGCCGACGCCGTGCTGCTGGGGCGCGAGCTGCTGCGCAACCCCTCGTTCGCGCGCCTGGCGGCCCGTGAACTGGGCGCGGAGGTCCAGGTCCACGTCCCCGACCAGTACCACCGCTCCGTGTAGCGCTACGACCGCCCCGCGTGGGCCGTCCCGGGAGCGCGCGCTAGCGTGCCGCGTTCCGGTGCAACCGTCGTAGGACCAGCGCCAGTTGGAGGCGGAGCCGGCCGTGCGGGTCATGGACCGGCCAGTCGAGCCAGTGCTCGGCCTGGACGAGGCGGTCCTGGAGTGTGGAGTGGTGCACGTTCAGCTCCGCCGCGGCGGCTCGCAGACTCGTGCTGAAGGCGACCGCGTTCAGCGTGCTCGCCGCCCAGGGGGCCGTCGCGACGGCGTGTTCGAGGGCGCGGACGTCGGGAACAGGTTCCGTGGTCGGGCCGACCGTGTCCGCGAGCAGCGCGAGGCCGCCCAGCTCGTCCGCGTACACCGTGCGGGGGCCGGGGTCCTGGTCGGTGCCCTCCGCCGTGAACCGCAGGGCGGTCCGGGCGGCGGCCCACGACGCCGGGAGGTCCCGTACGGGCACCGCGGGGCCGATGCCCGCGCGACGGCCACCGGTGGTGGGCGTGCTGTCGCCGGTGGCGGGCACCGCTTCGACGAGCGGCCCGCCCTCGGCGGTCGCCACCACACGGGCGGCGGCCACGTCCCGCAGGCCGAGCCGGACGGCCGCCTGCCGTCGGGCGTGCTCGGTGGCGGAGGCGTCCAGGAGCACCTCGACCGAGGCGGGGTCGGCCTGGCGGGTCTTTGCCGGGGCCCGCCCGCGCGTCCTGTCCAGCACCACCCGGGCGGCGGCCGCGGCGCGCTCGAGGACCATCGCGTGGACCCCGTCGGAGACTCCCGTGCGGTCGAAGGTTCCCGTGCGCTCCAGCCAGACGGCAGGTGGTCCGTCCGGCGTCAAGGGGGCCGAGGGCCAGGCCGGGTCGAGGGGGCCGCCGTCGTCCCGGCGTGTCCCGTCGGCCTCGACCCGGACGCGGACCCCGCGCTCCTCGTCGACGAGCCGGGCCGGGCTGCCGGACAGCACGGCCGCGCCGCGCACCAGGGACTCCAGACCCGCCCGGCCCTCGATCAGCCGGTCGAAGTAGGAGATCACCTGGAGTGCGGCACCCGCGTCGGGGTCGAGCGCCGCGAGCCTGCCCGCCAGCTCCTTCACCGAACTCACTCACCTCGCACAGGCCACCGGAAAGCGTCGCCCCTCATGCTCCGTCCTCCGGCGCCCGATGCCAAGCCGTCACCGGCAGGAACGCCCGGTGGAGGGGGTCAGTTCTCCAGGAGCCGGCGCAGCCAGCGCAGCCGTGCCGCCTTGGTGTCCTGGGACAGGGCGGCCTGCGGCGCCATCAGGTCGTATCCGTGGAAGCCACCGGGCCACACGTGGAGTTCGGCCCGGCCGCCCGCCTGCCACAGGCCGCTCGCGTAGGCGACGGCCTCGTCCCGGAAGGTCTCGGCCGAGCCGACGTCGATGAAGGCCGGGGGCAGCCCGGAGAGGTCGTCGGCGCGGGCCGGGGCGGCGTAGGGAGAGACGTCCGGGCCGCCGCGGGCGTCACCGAGCAGGGCCGTCCACCCCATGTGGTTCGCCGCGCGGTCCCACACGCCGAGACCGGCCATCTGATGGCTGGAGGGGGTGTCGTTGCGGTCGTCGAGCATCGGGCACAGCAGCACCTGCCCCAGGAGCGCCGGTGCGCCGCGGTCCCGGGCGAGCAGGGCGACCGCCGCGGTCAGACCGCCCCCGGCGCTCGCGCCCGCGACGATGATCCGCTCTGGGTCGAACTCCAGTTCCCCGGCATGCTCGGCCGTCCACATCAGTCCGGCGTAGCAGTCCTCGACGAGGGCCGGATGCGGGTGTTCGGGCGCGAGGCGGTACTCCACCGACACCACGGCCGTGCCCAGCTCCTCGGCCCAGTCGAGCATTTCCCCGACGCCGGTGCGGTTGTCGCCGATCACCATGCCGCCACCGTGCACGTTGTAGACGACGGGCACGGCCCCGGCGGCCCGGGTCGGCCGGCAGATGAGCAGGGAGATGTCCGGTGCGCCCTGCGGCCCGGGCACCGTGCGCTCCTCCACCGCGAAGGCGCCGTCCCGGGTCAGGTCCAGGTCCGTCCCGTCGGACAGGGTGATGCCCTCGCGCAGCGCCGGGATCATCTCGATGCTGAACGAGGACGGCAGCTGTTCGCGGATGATCTCGAGGGCGGCAGCGAGCTCCGGGTCGAACGGCGGGGGCGGTCCGACCTGGGAGCCCTGTGCCTCGGCTGACGGTTGGGTGGTCATCGGCTCTCCCTGCGTCCGGGCCACGTCCCTGTGACCACTGGCTGTCATCGTGCCGCGCGCCCGCGGTCCCACGGCAGCGCCAGACGGCGGAGAAGTCCCGCCGGACGGCGGGATGCCCGTCACCGCTCAGTCCCCGACCCGTACCAGCCCGCTCTCGTAGGCGAAGATCACCGCGTGGATACGGTCCCGGAGGCCGAGCTTGGTCAGGATGCGGCCGAGGTGGGTCTTGACGGTCGTCTCGCCGACGAAGAGGCGGGCCGCGATCTCGCCGTTGGCCAGTCCCCGGGCGACCAGGGCGAGGACTTCCCGTTCCCGCTCGGTGAGGGCGGCGAGGCGGCGGCGCTGGGCGGGCGTGGACGCGGACGCGGGCCCGTGCAGGACGAAGCGTTCGACCAGGCGCCGGGTGAGCGCGGGCGCCACCATGACCTCGCCCCGCAGCACCGCCCGGACGGTCACCAGGATCTCCTCGGCCGGGGCGTCCTTGACGAGGAAGCCGTTCGCGCCGGCACGCAGGGCCGCGTAGGCGTACTCGTCGAGGTCGAAGGTGGTGACGACGAGGATCCGGGGTCCTTGGGGCTGCGCGCAGAGATGCTCGGTGGCGGCGAGTCCGTCCAGACCGGGCATGCGTACGTCCATCAGGACGAGGTCCGGCGCCAGGGCCGCCGCGCCCGCGATCGCCGCGTCGCCGTCGGCGGCCTCGCCCACCACGGTGAGGTCGGGCTGGCTGTCGACGACCATGCGCAGCCCCATCCGGATCAGCTCCTGGTCGTCGCAGATCAGTACGCGGAACGGGGACGGGGTCGAGGTCGGGATCGAGGTCGGGCCGGTCATGAGCCCGTCCCGGTGGGCTCGGGCTCGGCGGCGCGCAGGGTGGCGGCGACCTGGTAGCCGCCGTCGGGTGTGGGCCCGGCGTCGACACTCCCGCCGTACAGGGCGGTGCGTTCGCGCATGCCGGTGAGACCGCGACCGGACGAGGGCAGCGGGGCGGGGCGCTCGGCGACGGCACCCCCTGCGGCTGAGGCTCCGGCCGAGTTCTCCACCCGCACGCGGACCAGCCGCCCGGGCCCCTGAGTGCCCGTGTCGACCCGTACGTGGATCGTGGCGTCCGGCGGCGCGTGCTTGACGATGTTGGTGAGCGCCTCCTGCACGATGCGGTACGTCTGCACGGTGAGGTCCGCCGGAAGGCCGCCGTGCTCACCGCGCAGGTCCAGCCGGGCGCGCGTGCCGCTGGTGTTGAGGCGTCCGATCAGCCGACGCAGATCGGCCGCGAGGGGCTCGGGAGCCGCATCGGGGCCGCAGCCGAGAGCGGAGTCGGGGCTGTGGTCGACGTCGGGAAGATCGGCTGAGGCGTCCGCGTCGGGCGTACGCAGCACCTCCAGCAGCCGGCGCAGTTCACCGAGGGCCTCGCGGCCGGTCGCGCTGATGATGCCGAGGGTGCGGTCGACGACGGCGGGGTCGACATGCCGCATCAGCCTGCCGCCCTCGGCGTTGACCACCATCACGCTCACGCTGTGCGCGAGGACGTCGTGGATCTCGCGGGCGATGCGCGCCCGTTCCTCGGCGACGGCGACCCGGGCCAGGGCGAGGCGCTCCGACTCGACGAGTACGGCCCGCCGCTCGAACTCGGCGAGATAGGCGCGCCGGGCACGGACGTACTCGCCGAACACCCAGGCCCCGGTCAGCAGCAGCCCCACCGCGAGCGGGGTGAGCCAGGCACCTCGGGCGCCCGGACCCACGTACTCCCGCTGCCACGCGGGAATCCAGAGCGCTACGCAGGCGGCGGCGCAGACCATCGTCAGCGCGGCGGCGCGGCGCAGACCGCGCACGGTGAGGGTGGCCAGGACCGCGGCCAGGGCGACGGCGCCGCGCCCCGGTTCCTGTCCCCACACGTGTCCGAGGTACTGCGCCCAGAAGGCCGCCGTCACCAGGACCGCGACGAGCACCGGCCGACGGCGGCGCCACAGCAGCGGCAGCACGAGGGCGACGTACACGCCTGCCTGTACCCAGACCGGCCGCCAGCCCGGCTCCGGGCGGATGACCGGGGGCACGGCCACCAGCACGACCAACAGGACGTCGGTCAGCCACGGGTGGCCGCGCCGCCGGCGGAGCAGGGTCTCGATCAGCCGATGCACCGCCTCACGCTATGACCGGGGCCCGCTCCGCCGCATCGTCCTGCGGGGCGTCACGGGGTCCTCCCGCGGTCGTACGCGCACCGGCCGGGGATACGACGTGCGGCCACCCGGCGCGCTTCCAGCATGGCCGCCATGTCGATCACCACCGAGTTCCTCAGACGGCCCCTCATGACCGGTGCCGTGGCGGCCAGTTCACGTCGGCTGGCCCACGCGATGACCGAGGGCATCGGTCTGGAGCGAGCCCGGCTCGTCGTCGAACTGGGCCCGGGGACCGGGGTGTTCACCGACGCGATCCTCGCCCGGCTCGCGCCCGAGGCGCGGCTCGTCGCGGTCGAGCTCAATCCGGTGCTCGCGGCACGGCTGTCGGCCGCACGGCGCGACGATCGGCTGACCGTGGTGCGGGGTTCGGCCGCCGAGCTGCCCGCCGTGGTGAGCGGACCGGTCGACGCGGTGGTATCCGGGCTGCCGTGGACGGTCATGTCGCGAGAGCGGCGCGGGCACGTCCTGGACGCCGTGAGCGAAGTCCTGGCGACCGGCGGTCGGTTCACCACCTTCGCGTATCTGCACGCGGCCTGGACTCCGCCCGCCCGTGACTTCACCGCCGAACTGGCGTGCCGCTTCGACCGGTTGGAACGCTCACCCGTGGTGTGGCCGAACCTCCCGCCGGCCTTCGTGCACCGGGCCACCGGGAGGCCGTGACGCTCGGCGCAGGGCGACGTGTCCCGTGCCGAATTGCCCGGGAAGATCCCGCGACCCGAGGGAGACACGACACCGAAGAGGTTGACGAGCAGAAACCCTACATACTGTAGGGTTTGCCTCATCGTGAGCCTCTTACGTCTCGGGGGACCCCCAAATGAAGGAACGTGACGACGGTCCGGCGGCGCCGAGCGACGGCACCTTCGAGCGGATCCTGGACCGGGCCCTCCACTCCCCCGAGATCATGGCAGCCGTGGAACGCGTCGGCGCGCGGGACACGCGCGAGCGCCTGCGCGCCGAAGCCCTTCAGGCGCGCCCCTCGCTCTCCCGGACCGCCGCGGTCGAGTACGACCGGTACCTCCGGGTGCGGGCGTCCGGACGGCATGAGGGCCCCTCAAAGGCCACCGTGCGTGTGGGAGACGGCTCCGTGTCCGTCTCGGCGCTGCTCGTGCCGAGCCTCGGTGTCGTCGCCGCGGGCGTGTACGTCCTGAGCGGGTTCGACCTGCACGCCCTCGACGTACGCCCGCATCTGAACGACGGGCTGATCATGGTGGTGGTGATCCTGGCCGCGGTGACGGCGGGCGCGGCGCTGGGCGACCTTCTCTGGTCACTGGCGACGCGCGACCGCCCCACCTCGCAGGACCGCGATCCCGAGGTGAGGCGTGCCCATGAGGAGTGGCAACTGGCCCTGCTGGAGCGGGGAGTGATGCCGTTTCTGCTCGGCACGCTGGACGGGACGGCCTCGTGCCTGCCCCCGCTGCCGGCCCCGGCCCAACCCCCTCTTCCCCCTTCGCCTCAGCCCTCCACGAGGGAGCGGCCCAGCCAGTCGGACGTGTCCTTCACCCCGGGCAGCGCGAAGAAGTAGCCGCCTCCGGTGGGGCTGATGTAGTCGACGAGCGGCTCGTCGATCAGACGCGTCTGGGTCGCCTCGAACTGACGGACCACGTCCTGCTGGTAGGAGCAGAAGGCCAGGCCCATGTCGAGGTTGCCCGCCTTGTCGACGCCCCGGTCGTAGTTGTAGCCGCGGCGCAGGATCCGGGCGGTGTCGGTCTTGGCCGTACGGGGGTTGGCGAGCCGGATGTGGGCGTCCAGCGGGATCGCCTCGCCCTTGGGGTCCTTGGTGTAGCGCGGGAGGTCGGTCTCCTGGGCGCCGTCCAGCGGAGCGCCGGTGTCACGGCGGCGGCCTATCATCTTCTCCTGCTCGGTGAGCGAGACCCGGTCCCAGAACTCGACCAGCATCCGGATGATCCGGATGACCTGGTAGCTGCCGCCGACCGCCCAGGCCGGCTCGCCGTCGGCCGCGGTGACCCAGACCAGCTTGTCCATCTCGCGGGACGAGGTCGTGTCGGGGTTGGCGATGCCGTCCTTGAACCCGAGGAGGTTGCGCTGCGCGCCGGTTGGACGGGACGGGTTCTGGAAGCCGTCGATGCGCCACTTGATCTGAATCGCGCCGCGGGTGTGCCGGGTGATGTCGCGCAGGGCGTGCAGCACCGTGTCGGAGTTGGCGGCGCACAGCTGCAACGACAGGTCGCCGTGGCACTCGGCGGCGCCGAGGTTGTCGTTGGGGAAGGTGCGCATCGGCTTGAGGTGGCGCGGTATGCGGTCGGCGAGGCCGTAGCGGTCGTCGAAGAGCGAGGCCCCGACGCCCACGGTGACGGTGAGGTCGTCCGCGGGCAGGTCCGGTCCCAGCAGACCGCTGTCGGAGGGCGGTGCGCCCACGCCGAGGTCGACCGGGGTGCCACCGGTGGTCAGGAAGCGGGCCCGTTCGGTGATCGTGCGCAGCAGGGTGACCAGTTGGGTGCGGTCCTCGGCGATGACGTCGAAGGAGACGAAGACGGCGGCCGTGGGCGCGGGGGTGGTGATGCCGGCCTGGTGGGCGCCGTGGAAGGACACCCTGCCGCTGCCCGAGTCGGCCGCCGCGGCGGGAGTGCTGCCCGCGGCCACCTGGGCCCCGACGAGCCCGGCGCCCGCCAGGGCGGCTCCGGCCGCGCCGACGCCGAGGGCTGTCTTGGTGAACGTACGGCGGCCGAAGGGGCAGCCGCCCGGCACGGCCTGGTCGTCCTGGCTCGGGGTCGTCATCGGGGGAGGTCCTCTCCTGTGGGCACATGGTCCCGGTACTGCGGGGGCGGTGGTTCGGTGCGGGTGGGCCGACGGTCTCGGGGCGGCGCCGCCGCGCCGGGCTGCTGACGCGGCCTTGGGGTCGCTCAAGCAGGCGTTGGGCCGCTCACGCGGCCTTGCGGATCTCCAGGAGGTCCGGGATCGGGGCGAGCTCTTCCAGCAACTGGCCGACCGCGCCGTCGAGGCGCTGCCGGTCGGTGTCGGACAGCTTGTCCAGCGGCGTCCAGGTGCCGTCCTCGGCCCGCCGGCCGAGCACGAGTTGCTCGGTGCGCCGCATCCACGTGTCGACGGCCGGGATCACCTTGGCGTTGCGCTGGTCGATCAGCGGGCGGAGCAGGGTGAGCAGTTCGCGGGTGCCGTCGAGGTTGGCCTCGGTGGTGGCCAGCTCGGTGCCGCTGCCGTAGTCGGCGTTGCCGCTCAGTTCGCGGTGCAGGGTGTTCTCGAGGATCTCGTGGGTGCGCAGCGGGAGGTCTGCCGGGTCGAAGTCCTGCTTCGGGAAGTCCTTGCGCAGGGCGTCCACATCGGCGGCGAGTTGCTTGGCGTACGGCGCGAGGGTGGCGGCGGACTGACCGTGCCACAGGCCGTACTCGATGCGGTGGAAGCCGGTGAAGGCCGGGTCGTCGGCCCCGCCCGCGAGTCCGGCCGTACGGCCGTTGATCTTCGCGTCGAAGTCGGCGAACGTCCCGTAGGCGGCGCCGAGCGAGGCGTACCGCGTGTGCGCGGGCAGCCAGTCCTTGCGGGCCTGGTCGAGCTTGTCGGCGTCGAGGTCGCTCTGGAGGGTGCGCGTCCTGGTCTGCAGGTCGGCCAGACCCTGGTCGACGTACGTCCGGTAGGCGGCCAGCGGTGCGGCGAGGTCCTTCTCGGAGACCGGCAGCACGGCCTGGACGGAACCGCCGCCCGCGCTGACGCGGACAGCCGCCGAGGTGACGGCCTTCCCGCCGTTGGGCACACAGCGCCAGGCGTACGAGCCCGTCCCGACGGTGGCGATCAGGGCGCGGGTGGTGCCGGGGGCGATGCCCTCGACCTCGCCGTAGACGGCGTTGCTGACCGGATCGATCAGATAGATCTCGGAGGTACGGGAGCCGGTGTTGCGCACCTGGAAGGTCTGTCGGCCCGGCTTGGGCGCGGTGAAGCCCTTGCCGCAGGCGGCCGCGGACACCTCGACGACGGGCGTCCCGGACGCGGGCTTTCCGCTGCCGGCGGCGATGGTGATCCCCGCGATGAGCGCGGGCGCGGCGACGAGAGCGGCGGGGACCGTCCAGCGGGGGAAGCGGCGGGGGGTGGACGGCGTGGCCGCGGCGCCCTCGGCGGGAGCGGACGGCTTCTCGGGGCCGGAGGAGACAGGCTCGGCGGACTTCTCGCCTTCGGCGGCGGGCTCGCCTTCGGAGGCGCGCTCGCCCTCGGCGGCGGACATGGCGGACCGGCCGGCCTCGGCCTCGATCGCGGCCGACGTGGCGGCCTTGTCGGCGTCGGCGGAAACAGACCCGGCCGCACCCTCGGCCGGAGCGGGCGCGGCGGACCGCTCGGCCTCGACGGCGGTCGACGCAACGACACTTCCGGCCCGCGTCGCGGGCTTCGTGCCCTCGGCGGGTGCGGACGCCCCGGCCGTCGGCGCGGCGGCCACGGCGGCGGCGGACACCACAGGCACCGGCTTCGCCGGGGCCGCCCCGCGGACGCCGTGCACGAACAGCGTCATCACGATCGCCAGGTACGCGCCGTAGACACCGACCTGAAGCCAGGTCATCTGCGGGGTGAGGTTGAGCGTGCCCTGGACGACCGTGACGTACCAGGAGGCCGGGTCGAGATGCGCCGACAGATCGAAGGCGTACGACGTGCCGCCCGGGATCACCGTGGCTTCCTGGAGGTCGCGCATGCCGTAGCCGAGGACGCCCGCGGCGATGACGATGAGCACGGAGCCGGTGATGCTGAAGAACCGCGTGAGGTTGATGTGCAGGACGCGCCGGTACAGGCCCCAGCACAGCGCCGCGGCGATCAGCAGTCCGACCGCCGCTCCGGCCAGCGGACCCGAGGAACTCCCCGCGGCCTGCGCGGTGGTCCACAGGAACAACGCGGTCTCCAGGCCCTCGCGGCCGACGGCGAGGAACGACGTGGCGATCAGTACGCCCGCGCCCATGCCCAGCGCGGCGGTGACCTTCTGCTTGATCTCGCCGGAGAACGTACGGGCCGAGCGCCGCATCCAGAACACCATGGCGGTGACGAACACGACCGCGACCAGACTCAGCGTGCCCCCGAACGCCTCCTGCGACTTCCCGGGCAGGTTCGCCGCCGTGAACGTGAGGACCGCACCGAAGCTCATCGACAACCCGATGGCGGCGGCGACTCCCGTCCATACATGGGGCAGTCGGGCGCGCTGGTCGGACCGTACGAGCGTGGCTACCAGAACCGAGACGATCAGTCCCGCTTCCAGCCCCTCACGCAGACCGATCAGAAAGCTGGGAAACGCGTCGTCCCACACCTCGGGCCTCTCTCCGATGCAGCAAGTACCAGGCCGGACGGCCAAGGGCGGGGCTTAGTGTAGGCATGCCTAACTAACGGTCAAGAGAGCGTGCAAATCGCGACACAGTGGACGCGGATCACCCGCCGGGCCCGGGTCGGCCGCGTCGAGGGCGGATCGGCCGATCAGTCGTCGCGAGGGCCACGCAAGGCGAGAATCACGCCTCTGAGCTGCGGGAACACGAGAGCGACGGACAAGAGGCCCCGTGTCCGCGTCCCTGCGCGGGGTGCACGGCGACAGCGTGGCGGCGCGGTCGCACCCAGGCCACGAAGAGTCCGTCCGCGCTTCGATTCTTACCAGCTGCTTACCCCTCGACACCGCCGGGACCAGGCAGTCTTTCCCCGCAACACCGCCGACCGCCACTCGTTAAGACCCTCGGCGGCAATCCTCACCGCGACCACAACTCACCCTTTCCTTACAGCATGTAGGGTTTCCCCGCTGTGTCGCTCTCAGCGAACACACAGGGTTACCCGCCCCCGCTCCCACAGCTCTCCCCCACCGCCCTCTCCCCAAGGTGATGCTCCACGGTGTCTGCACAACAGCCAGTACTCGTCCCGGAACAGAGGAACTCGAAGTCGCGCCGGACCGACCCGACCGGACGGCCGGCCATCGGCGACCGGCTGCGGCCACGGGCGGCCGCGGCCACGGTCTGGTACCTGCGACTGCTCGCGCTGCTCAACCTGGTGGCGGTCACGTCGCTGCCGTTCCGGGAAGAGGTGCACGAGCACAACGGAGGCGAGTTCTTCACGCCGTACCTGGCCACCGCCGGGCTGGTCTCGGCCGCGCTCGCGCTGTTCCTGGCCCTGGTGATGCGGCGCCGCAAACGGGCCGCATGGATCTTCAACATGCTGCTGGCGGGACCGCTCTTCGGTCTGTACGTCCTGGCCCTCACGCAGGAGCAGTACCGACGGCACGGCTTCAACTGGTTCTCGACCGTGTTCACCGGGCTCTTCGTCGTCGCGCTGCTGGTGGGGCGAAAGGAGTTCCAGGCCGTCGGGGACCGCTCCAACCCCCGGCTGGCGCTGGCCGTCGGCGCCGGTGGCTTCCTGGTCAGCGGCACCCTCGGAACGCTGCTGGTGAGCGCCACCAACAAGGTGTCCGGGGCACCCCTGAGCGACCGGATCGCGTACACGCTGCTGCGTGGGGTCAGCGTCGGCCCGCTCGCCGACCGCCTCGACACGGTGGTCGCGCCCCGCTGGGTGGACGTGATCGTCAACATCCTGATCGCGGCCTCCTTCCTGCTCGTGCTCTACGCCTGCTTCCGCGCCCCGCGCGGGCGGGAACTCCTCGGCGAGGACGACGAGCGAGGTCTGCGCGGCCTTCTCGCCAAGCACGGTGAGCGGGACTCGCTGGGCTACTTCGCGCTGCGCCGCGACAAGGCCGTCATGTGGTCCCCGAGCGGCAAGGCGGCGATCGCCTACCGGGTGGTCGGCGGAGTGACCCTGGCCTCCGGCGACCCGATCGGCGACCCCGAGGCCTGGCCCGGTGCGATCGAGGCATGGCTGCACGAGGCGCGGCGGCACGCCTGGACGCCGGCTGTGATGGGCGCCGGCGAGGAGGCCGGCACCATCTACGCCCGGCACGGCCTCGACGCCCTCGAACTCGGCGACGAAGCCATCGTGGACCGCGCCGACTTCACCCTCGAAGGGCGCGCGATGCGCGGAGTGCGCCAGGCGCACAACCGCATCCGCCGGGCCGGGTACACCGTCGGCATCCGCCGCCACGAGGACATCCCCGAGGCCGACATGGCCACCCTCATCGACAGGGCGGACCACTGGCGGGACGGCGAGACCGAGCGCGGGTTCTCCATGGCGCTCGGCCGGCTCGGCGACCCGGGCGACGGCCGGTGCGTGATGCTGGAGTGCCGCGACAGCCAGGACGCACCGCGGGCCGTGCTGAGTTTCGTACCGTGGGGAGACAAGGGACTGTCGCTCGACCTGATGCGCCGGGACCGTGACTCCGAGAACGGCCTCATGGAGTTCATGGTCATCGAACTCCTGCTGCGCGCCGAGGAGATCGGGGTGCAGCGGGTCTCACTGAACTTCGCCATGTTCCGTTCCGTCTTCGAGCGCGGCTCCCGGCTGGGCGCCGGACCGGTACTGCGTCTGTGGTGCGCGGTGCTGACGTTCCTCTCCCGCTGGTGGCAACTCGAGTCTCTCTACCGGGCCAACGCCAAGTACCGGCCCGTCTGGGAGCCCCGTTACCTCCTGTTCGAGAAGAGCAGCGACCTGCCCCGCATCGGGATCGCCGCCGCCCGCGCGGAGGGCTTCCTCACTCCGCCCGCGCTGCCCGCGCTCGGCCGCCGCCCGCTCCTGCGGAGGCCGGGAGGTCGGTCACAACCCCCGCACGGCAGCGGGCAGATCCCCGGACAGCAGAGCAGTTCCCCGACCAGCACCTCGTCAACCAGGTAACTTTTCGGGCCTGTTCGAGGGAGGGGCGCCGGGGCACGCACACCCGGCGCCCGCCATGTCACGGTCATCCGACGTTCACGTCGTCCGGAAACGATGCGGCCGATCACCGAGCCCGCCCCCGGACGAATCGACGCCCTCATGAAACGCATCGCGGCCGCCCCCGCCCTGGCCCTCACCCTCTCCGCGCTCTCCGTCCTCCTCATGTCCCCGCTCCCGGCGCAGGCGGCGGGCGGGGCGGCGGGCAGTTACGGGACGAAGACGCCGTACGCGCCGCAGCAGAACCCCCGTACGTACCAGCGGGCACCGAAGGGGTTCGTCCCGGTGTTCACCGAGAACGTGTCCCGGCACGGTTCGCGCGCGGCGACGAGCGGCGAGGACGGAGAGTTGATCCTCCAGCTGTGGGACAAGGCCGAGAGCGAGGGCGAACTCACCCGTGCCGGTGCGGAGTTCGGCCCGCAGGTCCGCTCGCTGCAAGCGGCGATGGAGAAGGTCGGATACGGCAACCTCAGCGGCCGGGGCAAGCGGGAGATCCAGGGCACGGCGGCCCGCATGGCGCAGCGGCTGCCCGGACTGTTCGCGCGGATCGCCAAGGACTCCGAGCCGATCGACGTGGTCAGCTCGGGCCAGGGCCGCGCCGTCGACAGCGGCGCCCTCTTCGCCTCGGCCCTCGCCGACGCCGACCCGGCTCTCGCACCCCTCATCGGCCCGGCGCGCACCGACCCCGACCTGCTCTACTTCCACAAGTCCGCGGGCGGTGCCGCCTACCGCGACTACATCGCCCACGACCAGCGGCTGGCCACCACTCTCAAGAGCGTCTCCGAGCAGCCGGCCACCCACCGCGCGGCCCGCGACATCCTGAAGAGGATCTTCACCCCGGCCTTCGTGCGGCGGATCTCGGCCGGGGAGTTCGCCTCCATCGGCAGCGACGTGGACGCGGCCCAGGCGGTCTACAACCTCTACAGCATCGCCCCGGCCATGACCGACGAGGGCAGCTGGCACCTGGAGCGCTACCTCGCCCCGCGCGACGCCGCCTGGTTCGGCTACCTCAGCGACGCCGAGGACTTCTACGAGAAGGGACCCGGCTTCGCGGACAGCGACATCACGTACAAGATGGCGGACGTCCTGCTCGACGACTTCTTCAAGAAGGCCGAGGCCAAGCGTGACGGAACCGGCGGCCTCGGGGCGGAGCTGCGTTTCACCCACGCCGAGGAGATCATCCCGCTCGCCGCTCTCATGCGGCTGCCGGGCAGCACGAAGCCGGTGACGACGACTCAGCCGTACACCTATACGGACAACCCCTGGCGGGGCGGCTCGGTGGCCCCGATGGCCGCGAACATCCAGTGGGACGTGTTCCGCAAGGGCGACACCTATCTGGTGCGGATGCTCTACAACGAGAAGGAGACCGCGTTCAAGGCGGGCTGCGCGCCCGTGGCGAAGGGCAGCGCGTTCTACGACCTGGCCGAGCTGGAGCGCTGCTTCGGGCGCACGAAGTCGTGAAAGATGCCTCCGTCCAGGTGACTTGGGAACTTCTTTGCCGATGCCGTCAGTTCTGATCACACCGGATCGGGGCTCGCTCCGAGCCGGTTCGAAGCGATGAGTGCGATCAGTGAAGGAGCCACACCGACATGGTGTTCAAACGGCTGCTCGGCGCGATGGGCGCAGGCGGCCCCTCGGTGGACACGGTTCTCGACGGCGGCGCGGTGGTGCCCGGCGGGATCCTGTCCGGGCAGGTCCATCTCCAGGGTGGCAGCACGGACGTGGAGATCGAGCACATCGGGCTCGAACTGATCGCCCGGGTGGAGGCCGAGCACGAGGACGGCGAGAGCGAGGGCGCCGTCGTCTTCGAGCGGTTCACGGTCGGCGGCGGTTTCCGCCTCGCCGAGCAGGAGCGGCACAGCGTTCCGTTCAGCGTGTCCCTGCCGTGGGAGACACCGGTCAGCGAGCTGTACGGGCAGCCGCTGGGCATCGTCCTCGGTGTGCGCACCGAGCTCGCGGTGGCCGGTGCGAGGGACAAGGGCGACCTGGATCCGCTCGCGGTGCGTCCGCTGCCGGTCCAGGAAGCGGTCCTGGAGGCGCTGGGGCAGCTGGGCTTCGGCTTCAAGTCCGCCGACCTCGAACTCGGCCACATCGGAGGTACGGGGCAGCAGTTGCCCTTCTACCAGGAGATCGAGTTGACGCCCGCGCCGCAGTACACGCACGTGGTGAACGAGATCGAGCTGACCTTCCTCGCCACCCCGGCCGGCATGGAGATCGTCCTGGAGGCCGACAAGCGGGGCGGGCTCTTCGAGTCCGGGCAGGACACCCTCACCCGCTTCTGGGTGAGCCATCACGATGTCGGGGCCCGCGACTGGAACGGCGAAGTCGACGGCTGGATCAGGCAGTTGGTCGAGCACCGGGCGTCGTACGGCTCCCACGCCACGTACGGCCACGCCGATCCGTATGCCGCCGGAAGCGGGTACGGGCATCACTCGGCCCATGGGTCCGGGCATGAGCCAGGCTATGGGTCCGGTCATGAATCCGGCCATGGGTCCGGTCATGAGGGCCACCGCTCCGGGCCCGGCCTCGGTACCGCGGTCGCGGCAGGCGCGGCCGGACTCGCGGTGGGCGTGGTGGGCGGGCTGGTCGCGGCCGAAGTCATCGACGAGGTGGGCGACTTCTTCGAGGGCGACGACGACGAAGGCGGCGAAGAGGACTGAGTCCTCAGACGTGTCCGTGTCCGGGGGCGGTGTGCGCCGTCCTCGGACACGGACCCCATGGGCTCAGTGCGCGGCGCTCGGAGCCTCGGCCGTCGCTCGCGGGGCGGCCTGCTCGGCGGAGTTCTTGATGACCGCCGTGGGAGTCACCGGAGCCATGCCCTCTTCGGCGGTGACGGCGGACTCGGGGTTCTCGTCCTTCATCGCCTTGGTCTCGCTCTTGAGGATGCGCATCGACTTGCCCAGTGCCCGGGCGGTGTCCGGCAGCTTCTTCGAACCGAACAGCACGATGAGCACGATCGCCACGATCAGCAGGTGCCAGGGTTCCAGTCCGTTGCGGAGCATCGCGCGCCCGCCTTTCTTCGCCTCGGTCGAGGGCACGCCCCACTGGCCGCCACCCACTTGAAGATTGCCGCTTTGCGCAACAGTACAACCATGGGTGCGGATCGGACGGCTCCCGGCACCCTCTTCCGCCCCTCTTTCGTTCCCGTTCCGCTCCTGTTCCGCCGCCCTTCCGTGCACAGGGCGACGGCGGTGCGGGTCCGGGCGGCCCGGCCCACGGGCAGCGGCGCGCCCAGGACCGCGATCAGCAGTCCACCGAGGGCGGGCAGGATCAGTTCGGGCGTGCGGTAGACGGCGATGACGGACTCGGGCAGGTTCAGCCCGGCGCTGCGCCCCAGGGCAGGCGTGATGTGATGACGTCACCGCTGCGCGTGGTGGTCGCCGACGACCAGACCCTCGCCCGTACAGGCTTCCGGATGATCCCCATGGCCGACGGCATCGACGTGGTCGCGGAGGCGGCCGACGGCGCCGAAGCCGTGGAGGCGGTCCGCCGCACCCGCCCCGACGTGGTGCTGATGGACATCCGGATGCCGGGACTGGACGGCCTGGAGGCCACCCGCCGCATCCTGGCCGGCGCGTCCGACCCGCCCCGCGTGATCATCCTGACGACGTTCGATCTCGACGACCTCGTGTACGCGGCGCCGGCCGCCGAGGCCAGCGGGTTCCTCCTCAAGGACGTCGCCCCCGAACACCTGGTCTCCGCAGTCCGCCTGGTCCGCTCCGGCGACGCGCTCCTGGCACCGACGATCACCCGCCGTCCGGTCGAACGCCACGCCCGCCGGTCCCCGGACACGGCCGCACCTCTCGCGACCTGGCCCCGTTGACCCCGCGCGAACTCGAAGTCCTGCGTCTGCCGGCCCAGGGCCTGAGCAACACCGAACTCGCCGCCCACCTCCACCTGGCCGAGGCGACGGCAAAGACCCATGTCGCCCGCATCCTCGCCAAACTCGGCCTCCGTGACCGCGTCCAGGCGGTCGTCACGGCGTACGCAACGGGCCTGGTCCCGCCCGGCACCGTGGCGAGGAGCACGTAGGACCACTGCGTTTCGGCCGGCAACTCCCGCTTTATTTCTACAGTGATGTAGTTTTTTGGTGTCGATCCATCCAGCGCCGGGCATCCACTCGCCCGGCCGACGGCAGCACGGAGGAGAGCAGCGTGGGAGTTTCCCTGTCCAAAGGCGGCAATGTCTCGCTCAGCAAGGAGGCGCCGGGCCTGACCGCGGTGCTGGTCGGTCTGGGCTGGGACGTGCGGACCACGACGGGCACCGACTACGACCTCGACGCGTCCGCGCTGCTGGTCGACGAGTCGGGCAAGGTCCTCTCGGACCAGCACTTCGTCTTCTACAACAACCTGAAGAGCCCGGACGGTTCGGTCGAGCACACCGGCGACAACCTGACCGGTGAGGGCGAGGGCGACGACGAGTCGATCAAGGTGAACCTGGCCGGCGTACCGGCCGAGGTCGCCAAGATCGTGTTCCCGGTCTCGATCCACGACGCCGACGCGCGCGGACAGAGCTTCGGCCAGGTCCGCAACGCGTTCATCCGTGTCGTCAACCAGGCCGGCGGCACCGAACTCGCGCGCTACGACCTGTCGGAGGACGCCGCGTCCGAAACCGCGATGATCTTCGGCGAGTTGTACCGCAACGGCACGGAATGGAAGTTCCGTGCGGTGGGCCAGGGGTACGCCTCGGGTCTGTCCGGGATCGCCTCCGACTTCGGCGTCGGCGTCTGACGCGTCCCGTCGGCTCCCCGCCGTCCCCGCCCCGATGCGAATCCCCTGGGCGAGGGCGGCGGGCCGTTGCCGGCCCTGTCGCCGGAACACGCCCCCAAAGGCACACGTGACTGTCAGTACCTTGGTGCACACTCACGATGAGTTGTCGTACGCCTGGGGAGGATGCCGTGTTCACCGGGATGGACGAGGTCGGCTGGGCCTCGATGAAACATGCCTACGGAAGCGCCGAGGACGTCCCGGAGTTGCTCCGAGGACTGGCCTCCGCGTGCTCTCAGGAGCGTGAGAGAGCGCTCGACGGGATGTACGGAGCCGTGCACCACCAGGGCGATGTCTACGACTCGACGCTCGCGTGCATCCCGTTCCTGTTCGAACTCGTCGGGCACGAAGAACTCTGCGACCGGGGCGGCGTCGTGGAGCTGCTCGTCAGCATCGCAGGCGGGGACGCCTTCGACGACGGCCCGCTCGAAGACGGAGACGGCGCCGAGGGCAACTACGCCATGGCCCGCACGGCGGTACGGTCGGGCGCCGCGGCCTTCATCGGCCTGCTCGCCGACCGGGACCCGGAGGTCCGCCGGGCGGCACCGACGGCGCTCGTGCGGTTCCTCGGCCAACCGGAGCGCGTGCTCGGGCTGTTGGCGGGACGACTGGAGGAGGAAGAGGAGGAACAGGTCCGGCCGGCCCTGGCCGAGGGCCTGGGACTGTTCGCACGTCTGCACCCCGCGTCCGCCGCTCCCGCGGTGGAATACCTGGTCGAACTCGGTGCCGCTCCGCACGACGCCGGGTTGCGGCTCGCCGCCCTCGGCCAACTCGCCGGCTGCGCACCCGATCGCCTTCCGGCCGACCTCGTTCCTACCGTCATCGCGCTGCTCCGGGCCAGATCACCACGCCCCCGGGTGCCGGACCAGCCCGAGCGACCCGACACCGACACCCTCATCGGCCACCTGCGACGCCTGCGCCCCGCCGACGAGGAGGGGGGCCATCTCCTGCGGACCCTGCACACCGCGCTCGGCGGCCGTACCGCCGACCGGATCGCCCTGCTCACGGGGCAGTTGAGCAGCGACGAGACGGCCGACCGGTGCAACGGCGTGTGGATGGCGGCGGGTCTGTTCCGCGAATGGCGGGGCTCGTACGAAGAGCTGGTCGCGTTGATCGGCGAACAGGTCGTCACCGAGGAGCAGCGGCTGCGCGATGCCGCGGCCTCCGTCCTGGAGACACTCTTCGGTCTGGCCGCCCCGGCCGCCGACCACCTGGCCGCCCTGGTGGCGGTCGGCCCCGAGCACCGAATACGCCAGTGGGAGCACGGGGCACCGGCCCTCGCCGCCCCGCTCAAGGCGCTGGCCAGAGCCGGCGATCCGCGCGCGGTGGCGGCGCTCGCCGAGGTGCTGGACGGGCCGGTCGTGCCCCCCGAAGCCGGGTACGAGGTCCAGCACTTGGGTCCGGCGGCGGCCACACTCGCTCCGCTGCTGCGCGAGCGGCTCCGCGAGGTCCCCCTCAACGCACTCGACACCTACGACCGTGCGGTGCCGCTCCTGTTCGCGCTCGGCAGGCTGGGACACGCGCCGGCGGTACCGGAGATGCTGCGGCTGCTGCACGGGGCGCCGGAGGGGCTGCGGAGCCGGGAGTGGCTCGTGCGGGCGATCGCCGACGCGCTCGGCAGGTGCGGCCCGGACGCTCGGGAGGCGATCCCGGCCCTGCGTGAGCTGCTGGACGGGTCGTGCGCGGTGGCGGCGGCCGGTGCGCTCTGGTCGCTGGAGGGTGACGCGGAGGCCGTACTGCCCACGTTGCGAAGGGAATTGGTGGCGGGACAGTTCCACGCACGCAACGCGGCCGAGGCCCTGGGCCGACTGGGGCCCGCGGCCCGGTCCGCGCTGCCGGCACTGCGCGGCATGGCCGACTCCGGGACGGTGTGGCCGCGTGCGAGCGCCGCGGGCGCTCTGTGGGACATCGCCGGGGATCCAGGACCGGTCCTCCCGGCGCTCCGCTCCGCCTGGGAGCAGAACGCGCACACCCGCATCCTCCTCGCCGGCTGTCTGACCAGGATGGGTCCGGCGGGCGCGCCCGCCCACGATCTGCTCCGTACGGAACTCGCCATGCCACGGCGGCACCAGGCACGGGCCGGCACCTACGGGAGCGACAACATCGGCGAGGACGAACAGCTGTTGCGTGCCTGCCGCGCCGCCCTGGACGCCGCGTAGAAGCCGCAGCTCAAGGCCGCTTGAGCACAGCTCGTCGAGGCATTGTCAGACCCCTCCCCTACTGTGATCACCATCGTCGGCAGGTGGGTTCGGGAGGGGTCCTGTCATGGGTTGGATCGAGACATCCAGTGGGTACGCCGTCACGTTGGACGGCGCACAGGTGCGGTGCCGCAACGCGGCGGGACGCATGCTGAAGCAGGTGCCCGCGAAGCTGCGGGACGACGTGGAGGTCGCCCGGCTGCGGCAGTTGACCGAGTGGCTGGAGCGGCATGAGCGGGAGTGCCGCTCCCAGGTGGACACCTGGATCGTCCGCTCCCTGCCCGTGCCGACGGACCTGCTGGCCCGGGTATGGCCCGACGCCGCCTGGCAGGCGGCGCTGCGCGACCTGGTGGTGGCGCCGGTGGACACGGACGGCACGGTCGCGCTGGAGCGCGCCGGGTTCCTGCGGGACGCGGATCCGGAGCAGGGCCTCGGCGTGGTCGACCTGGACGGCGACTCGGTCCGGCTCGCCGCGCGGACGGTGGTGATACCGCATCCGGTGCTCCTCGAAGACCTGGAGGAGCTGCGGGAGTTCGCGGCGGAGCTCGGTGTCGAGCAGGGCGCCGGCCAGTTGTTCCGGGAGGTCTGGCCGCGGCCGGACGAGAGGGACGGCGCCGCCTTCGAGTGGAGTGCCTACGCGGACGGGAAGTTCGAGGAACTGCGGCACGCGACCGCGCGGGCGGGCTCGTACGGCTATCGGGTGCGCGGCGGGTACGCGGTGTGCCCGCTGATCGAGAACGGGGTCGCGGTGGAGGCGGCCTACTGGATCGGCGCCGACTACCCGGAGTCCGAGACCCGCACCGGCGGCCTGGAGTGGCGGGCCGCGGGCGGGCGTCGGCTGCCGTTGCGGGAGGTGGGGCCGGTCGCCTGGTCGGAGGGGGTTCGGATGGCGGCTTTGGTGTACGCGGGGCGTGTGGTGAACGGCGAGGACGAGGAGGGGGAGCTGTGAGCGGGGATCAGCTGCTGGAGTCGGGAGCGGTACTGCCGCTGGGCGAGGGTCCCGGCGATGTGCTGACAGCGCGGACGTACGGGCATCCCGTGCTGGAGGGGCGCACGGTGGTGCGGCTGGTTCCCGAGGCGATCGGGCCCGCCGAGGACCTCGCCCTGGAGTACCTGGGCTTCGGCACCGCCGACTCGGCGCCGGTGGGCCGGGTGAGGCGCCAGTCGCTGGGCTTCCCCGCCTGGGCGCTGGTCAACGACCCGGTGAACGGGCACCATGCGCTCGCCGTGGTCAAGGAGATGGAGCGGCTCACCCGGATGGTGTCGAGCAAGCCGGGCCACGCCAAGGACGGCTTCGACGAGATCGGCGCCCGGCTGGACCGCTCGGTGCCGCACTTCCTGCCGACGTACTACGAGCAGGTGGCCCGGTCGTTCCTGGCGGCGGAGTCGCGCCAGCACGCCGCGTCGTTCTTCGGCAAGGCCCGGGCAGCCGAGCAGCGGCACGCCCTCGCCGTGGACGAGGACCGGCTGCGGGAGGTGTTCCTGGAGTTCGCCGGGGCGGGCGCGCTGAGCGGGAAGGCGCTGCGCGACCACGCCAAGGGGCTGGCGGCACGACTGTCCGGGGCAGCCGCTTACGAGCAGTTCAGGACGCTGTCGTCGCAGCGCTGTGCGGCCGGGATCGCTCCTTACGCGGGCATGCTGGAGGATCTGCGGCGGTTGGCGAAGGGTGCGGGACTCGATCCGCGCGCCGAGGAGCGTGCACTGCTCGCCGAGATCCTCCCCTCGGGCGCCATGAACCGCGCGGCCGGGAGCTTCTGGAAGTCCGCGCTGGCCGCTCTGGCGGAGCTGGCGCACGAGGATCCGGCGGTACGGGAGCGGTTGTTGACGCTGATGCCGTCCACGGGCGGTGATCAGCGCGAGGAGTTCGACGCGGCGTGGCTCGCGCTGCTCGACGCCTGCGGGGCGATCGGTCTGCTGCTCGACGGCACGGTCGACGCCGCCGACTGGCTGAGCTCCTGGGACCGGCACCGTCAGCGTGGCTGGCGGCAGCGCAAGCGGCTCGTCGAGGAACTCGCCCTGGTGGAGCGGCTGGCTCCCCGGCTGATCGCCGACGGCAAGCCGGTGCGGCTGCTGCGCGAGCAGGGCTGGAACTCCTACGTGGATCTCGACCTCCTGGACACCGCCCTGGCGGCGGGTGTGCCGGTCGCCGACCCCTCGCCGGGGACCGAAGGCCTGGAGCTGCGCTACTGGACGGACGACGAGCGCCCGGGCCGCCGGGACCTGCTCGCGGTCACCACCGACCCGCGCTTCGCTCCTCTGTTGCGCAGGGCGGTGGAGAGCCTGTCGATCGTGGACGGGTCCGGGCCTTCGGCCCGCGTGCGGCGGCTCGCGGACCATCCGGCGCTGCGCACGGCCGTGGCGGGCTGGCTTCGGGACCGTGCCGCCGAACTGGCCGAGCCGGTCGGCCTGCCGGGGCTCGACGAGCTGCTGAGCAAGGTCTCCCGCTTCTCGGCACCCGGCGTACTGGCGACGGCACCGGAGGCGGTTCGGCGGATCGTCGGCTTCGATCCGGCGCCGGTCCTGGGCCGCACCCTGCGTACGGGAATCCTCGACGAACTGGGCTGGCCCGCCCTCGAAGAGGCCCTGAACACCCTCGGCAAGGTCGCCCCGCCGACGAGCGGGCAACACCCGTGGCCGCACCAGCACGGCCGTTCGTACCAGTACGCGGACGCCTGGCCCGCACTGATCGTCCGTGTCGAGACCCAGGTCGCGCTGGCCGGCCCCGACGCGCTGCTCGACGCGCGCACGCTCACCCTGCCGTCCCAGGGACGCCAGTACGGCGAGCCGACGGTGCGTCACGTGGACGGCCAGTGGCTCGTCGCGTCGGGGTACGGGAACGAACAGCGGGCCGTCTGGTCCGGGCGCCCCGCCGACGTGTTCAGGCCGACCGGCCTGCCGGGCGGCTGGTACGGCGGCCACCCGGTGTCGCTCGCGCTGCCCGACGGCGGCCGCTGTTTCGGCGGCCGGCCCGTGCACGCCGGGGACACCACGTTCGCCGAGCAGCACCGCGAGATCGCCTCGGACGGCATCTCGTACTGGGTGCTGCACGAGAACCGCTGGCACGAGTACGACCCCGCCTCCGCCAAGCGCGGCCGGATGTCGGTGCCCGCGTTCTTCGACTCGGCGCTCGCCGACGCCCGCCCTGGCATCGTCCTCACACAGACGGACTGCCGGCTGCTGCCGGTCCAGCCGGGTCTGGAGGGCTCGCCGTTCGGCAGCAAGGACGGGCTGCTCGGCTGGTGGGTGACGCACGACGAGAACTCCGGTGCCTGGACCGCCTGTTCGGTCGACGGGAACCGCAGTCCTGCGACCACCAAGGGTGTTCCGGCCCCGCCCCTGCGGCTGCCGGGCGGCGCCGCCCTGCACCCCGTGCAGATGGGCTGGAACCGCACGATCGTCGAACTGTGCGACAGGGACGGCCTGTCGCTGGCCCGCGTCCAGCTGGGCGACCGCGGCAGCGCACATGCGGCGGGCACCCGCTTCCTGCCGCCGCTGTGGTACTGGCACGCGCTGCGCCCGCGCGACGAGCACGGCTCGGCCGCGCTGCGGGCCGTGACCGACGCGGACGCCACCGCGCTGCTGGCCGCTGTCCGGGACGGCGAGAGCCCCCGGGAGGCCGTGGCCCGGCTGCTGCCCGCCGTCACCTACGAGCGGCTCGCCCTCGGGGTGGCCGGGTTGGTCGAGGAGACGGCCCGCTGCGCCCAGCGAATCGCCACGCTCGGCGAGCGGGCCGAGCGGGCCGAGCGGCCGGTCGCCGCGCCGCAGGACGAGGAGGACGAAGTCCGGCACGCGTACGACCACGTCCTGCGCGAGGCGCTGCGGGAGCTCACCGCTCCCGGACACTTCTACGGCTACTACGGCAACGAGCAGCACGCCACCACCGCGGTCGACCAGCTCAAAGCGCTGCGCTCACTGTTGGTCCCGGGCACACCGCCCGCGAAGTTCCCCTTCGTCGGCACGGGCGTCGCCTGGCTCTCGCTGACCGGTCCCGGCACGGCGGCTGCCGCCCTGCGCGCCGCCGCGCCCACCACGCCGGAGGGCCGGCGCGCCGGGCTGCTGGAATTCCTCGACGTCGTCCTGTCGGTCGGCGACGGCGTACTCGTCGATCCCCGCGGACGACTGCGGGTCATGCAGCTCAAGGCCTCCCGGTCGGAGCGCCCGGAGCGCGTCGGGGAGGTGCTGGCCTCGGGCGACCGGCGGCTGCTGATCCTGTCCTGCCAGAAGGTCGACGCGGACGACGCGTACTGGAACGCCGTCGAGTACGACCCGGCGGGCGAGTTCGGCCCCTGGGAGGGCTTCGCGATCGTCGAGTCGGAGATCCGGGGCACGTCCGGGGACGAGGTCCTGGCGCCCGCCGTACGGCGGTTGGTGGCGCTCGTGAGGGAGCGGGGACCGCTGCCCTACCGGCCGGAGCAGGCACGGGAGTTCGCCGAGCGGGTGGGGGTGAGCGCGGTGGCCGGAGCGCTGCTGCTCCTCGGGCTGCCCGGGCTCAACTCCTACGGCAAGGACGGGCTCCTGCCCGCGGAGCACCTCCAGCCGCTGGGCGCGAAGAGCGCGGAGGCGCAGGCCGCCCGGAGCGCCCTCGGCGAACTCTCCCTCACGGAACGACAGTTGTTCACCGCGGCGCTGGTCCCCACGGATCCCGGACACATCGAGCGGCTGTGGACCGACGGTTTCGACCTGGAGCCCGTCGTACGGATCTGGATCGAGCGGCGGGGGCAGCGGCGGGCGGCGCCGCCCGAGCTGATCGCGCGGATGGTGAGCGAGATCGGGCCGGGCCGGATGCTGGACGCCGTCCTCAACCCCCAGGCGCGCCCTGAACTGACCGGTCGCACCGAGCAGCGGATGCGGGGCAACGGACTCGAACCGCTGGACACCCAGGCCCTGTTCACCGGTTCCACCCTGGCCGCGTACGTCAGCATGCTGCGCTGGCTCGCCTATCGACTGCCGTACGGCGATCCGCTGCGCGCGACGCTGCCCGAGACCCTGCGCATGCTCCGCGAGCGCCTCACCGACCCCGGGCTGCTGCTCGACCTCGGGGTGACCTGGGGGCATGACGGCAACACGGTGTCGACCCGGGTACGGGAGACGTTCGGGCTGCCCGCCCAGGGAGGCGGGGACGCGGAGGGCCTGCTGCGGGCGGGCCCGGCGATCGTGCTGGCGCCGATGCGGCACCGCTCGGAGTGGGACACCGTATGGCTGCGGCCGTCGGCCGTACTGCCGCAGGCGGGCGAGGAGGGCGGACCCGATCACCCGGCGCTGCAGCTGCTCGCGGCACTGAGCCGGGACAGCGGGCAACTGCAGTCGCTGCGCACGCTGTTGAGCGAGGAGTTCACCGCCCTGATCACGGCGGACGGCCCTCCCGGAGCCGCACAGCACCCGGCCCACAGCGTGCCGGAGCTGGTGTCCGAGGCGGCACAGCGGTGCGGGCTCTCCGAGGACGCGGCCGGGCTCTATCTGATGCTGCTCGCACTCCCGGACCCCACGGACCGCAACCAGGCGGCCTGGACCGGCTGGAAGCCCGCGCGGCTGAAGCGGGCCCGGGCCGAACTGGCCGCCGCCGGGCTGGTGGTGGAGGCGAAGCGGTCCCGGGCCGGGCGAGCGCAGTTCCTGCCCGGCGGCTGGCTGGAGCGCAAAGCGCCGCGGCTGCCCGTCGAAAGCTGGAAGACCCCGCTGCTGCCGGAGACGGCCCACGGTTTCGTGGTGCCGGACCGCCCGGTGCCGGAGTTGTTCGCGCGGGCCTGGCGGCGGGTCGTCGAGGGTGACGCGCCCGGGTTCGAGGAGTTCGCCGGGCGCGGTGGCCGGGGCGGCAGAGGTGGCCGGGTCGGCCGGAGCGGAGGCAGGGCATGAGCGGCGGACAGAGCACGGCGAGCGGGATGACGGCAGCGGGTGCGACGGCCAGGACGGACGTGACGGAGGCGATGGGCGTAACGGACGTGTCAGGCGTGTCGAACGTGACCGGCGCGCGGCAGATCGAGCTGCCCGAGGACCGTCACGCCGAGGAGCTGGCGTTTCTCGCGGCGTACGACGAGGGGCCGCGACCGCCGGGCTGGCACCTGACCCCGCGCGCCGTGGTGACGTTCGTGTGCGGTTCGGACGGCGAGACGCTGAGCGGCGCGGACGGGCGACGGCTCGTCGTGTCACGGAAGTTCGTGGGCAACCGGGGACTCGTCGAGCGGTGCGTGGTGACGCTCGCGGGCGAGCGGGGACTCCTGCTGGTCGGCGAGCCCGGCACCGCCAAGTCGATGCTCTCCGAGCTGCTGGCCGCCGCCGTGTGCGGCACCAGCGCGCTCACCGTGCAAGGCACCGCGGGCACCACGGAGGACCAGCTCAGATACGGCTGGAACTACGCGATGCTGCTCGCCACGGGGCCAAGCCGAGCGGCCATGGTCCCCTCACCCGTGCTCACGGCGATGACCCGCGGAGCCGTCGCCCGGATCGAGGAGGTCACACGCTGTCTGCCCGAGGTGCAGGACGCCCTGGTGTCCCTTCTGTCGGAACGGCGCATCGCCGTACCGGAGTTGGCCGGTGGCCCGGACGGGGACGGCACGGTGCACGCCGTGCCGGGGTTCACGCTGATCGCGACGGCCAACCTCCGTGACCGCGGTGTCTCCGAGATGTCCGCCGCCCTCAAGCGCCGCTTCAACTTCGAGACCGTCGGACCGATCGACGACCTCGACGCGGAGACGGAGCTGGTCCGAGGCCAGGCCACGGGGGCGCTCGCCCGCTCGGGTGCCCGTTTCTCCGTCGACGACGCGGTGCTGGAGGCACTGGTCACGGCCTTCCGGGATCTGCGCTCGGGCCGCAGCGCGGAGGGCTGGGAGGTCGAGCGGCCCACCACGGTGATGTCGACGGCGGAGGCGGTGCAGGTCGCCACGTCCATGGGCCTGGGCGCCGCGTATCTCGGGGACGGCAGGGATGTCGTGCGCACCCTGCCCGGCCATCTGCTCGGCACGGTGCGCAAGGACGACCCGGCCGATCACGCACGACTGCTGGGCTACTGGGACGGTCCGGTGCGGCGGCGCGCGGAGCAGGGCGCCGCGCTGTGGCGGACGCTGTGGGAGCTGCGCGATGACCTCGTGTGAGGCAGCGGCCGACTCGGCGGCGTCGCCCGAGGTGGCTCTGGAGGCGCTGGCCGGGTGTCGGGAGCCGTTCCTGATCGGCGTGCGACACCATTCACCGGCGCTCGCGGCGGCCGTGCCGGGGATGCTGTCGGCGGCGGCGCCGGAGGTGCTCCTCATCGAGCTTCCGGAGGAGTTCGCGCCGTGGCTGGAACACCTGGGGGATCCGGCGACGGTGCCACCGGTGGCGCTGGCGGGGAGCCGGGAGCACGGCGGGGTGGTCTTTCTGCCCTTCGCCGAGTTCTCCCCGGAGCTCGCGGCGATTCGTTGGGCGAGGGAGGCAGGGGTGCCGGTCGTGCCGTTCGACCTGCCCCTGGCCGCGCGGGACGCGGAGGAGCGGGCGCGGGAGGTGGCGGAAGAGCCGGGTGCGGGCCGCGCGGGTGGCGGGCGTGGGCGGCTGGCGGCCGCCCTGCGAGCGCGCGCCGGGGGCCGGACGGAGGACGACCTGTGGGCGCGACTGGTGGAGTCGGGCGCACCGGGCGCCGGGGCGGAGGAGTTGCGGCGCGCCGCGCTGCTCGTCGGCTGGGCGCTGCGGGCGGACACCGGAGAGGACGCCGTGGACCCGTACGACCTGCGGCGCGAGGCCAATATGCGGGGACGACTGGCGGAGTACGCGGGGCGGCGTACGGCAGCGGTGATCGGGGCGTTTCACGCGCCCGCCCTGCTGCGGGCTGGTTCCGGGCCGGTGGGTTCGGGTTCCGGGCCGGTGGGTTCGGGTGCCGGGCCGGTGGGTTCGGGTGCCGGATCCGCGGAAGCTGTCCCCTCGGTCATCACCTCCCTCGTGCCCTACTCGTACCCGCTGCTCGACGAGAGGTCCGGGTATCCGGCCGGCATCCGTGATCCGGAGTGGCAGCGAGGGGTGTTCCGGGCCGCCGGGGAGCCGGGGCGGCTGGACGAGTTGCTGACGGCGACGGCCGTGCGGATCTGCGCCGCCGTCCGCGAGGCGGGACATCCCAGTGGCCCCGCCGACGCCCGGGAAGTGGTGCGGGTGGCGCGGGATTTGGCCACGCTGCGCGGGCTGCCCGCCGCGGGCCGCGGCGAGCTGGTCGAGGCGGTGCAGACGGTACTCACGCAGGGCCGGTTGCTGGGTCGGGGACGGGTGGTGGCCGCGGCCATGGAGCGGGTGCTCGTCGGTGACCGGCAGGGGCGACTCGCTCCCGGCACGCCACGCTCCGGCCTTGGCCCGGCGGTCGAAGGCCTCCTCGCGGAACTCTCCCTGCCCTCCCCCACCGCTCCCGCCCGCCGTGAGCTGCGGCTCGACGCGCTGCGCTCCGAACTCGACGGCCGGCGCGAGATCTGTCTGCGCAGGATGGCGGTCTGCCGTGTTCCCTACGGCGAGGAGGCCGCCGTCGCGCGGGTCGGCGACGGCGCCGCGCTCACCACACGGTGGACGGTGACCTGGACGCCCTCGACCGCGGCGATGCTGGATGTGACCGGCGTTCACGGAGTGACGTTGGAACAGGCGGCCGGCGGCGTACTGGCGCGACGACGGGCGGCGGAGCGGCGCGACGGCGGTCCGACCGCGGCCCAGGTGCTCGCCGGGCTCGAGGACGCGGCCCGCTGCGCCCTCCCGGGGCTCGCCTCGGAGCGCCTCACGGAAGTCGCCGAACTGCTGCCCGCGTCCGGCACCCTGCCCGAACTCCTGGGCGGGCTCGACCTGTTGAGCCGGATCGGCGCGGGGCATGTGCCGGGGCTGCCCGCCCCTTGGGAGAAGGAGCGGATCGAGGCCGCGTACGAGGAGCTGGGCGCCGCCGGTGTCCGCGCGCTCGACGGGCTGACCGGCTCCACCGACACCGCCGACGCGCGCGCTCTGGTGGACCTCGCCACCCGGGTCGACGGCGCGGGCGGCGGACTCCGGCTCGCGGACGCCCTCGGCCGGCTGGACGAGGACGGTACGCCGCTGATCCGCGGCGCCGCGGGAGCCGCCCGGGTGCTGCTGGGGCTGCGGGAGGCGACGGATTTCGGCACCCGGCTGGCCTCCCGTGTCGACGGTGCCGTGACTCCCGAACTCCGTTCCGACCTCGCCGCGTTCCTGCGCGGCACACTGCTCGCCGCCGGTCCGCTGCTCGAGACGGGCGAGGCCGTGGACCCGCTGCTGGAGCGCGTCGAGTCCCTCACCGACCGGGCCTTCCTCGACCGCCTGCCGGCCCTGCGCGCCGGCTTCGACGTCCTGGCGCCGGCGGCCCGGTCCCGGATGCTCGCCGCGGTGGAGGACCGCACCGGCCACGCGGTGGGCGAGTTGCCGGACACGGTGGCGGAGCCGGGGTTCCTGGCCCGGATGGCGGCGGCGGATCTGGCGGGGCGGACGGCGTTGGCGACGGTGGGGTTGGACCCCTTGGGCACGGACCCGACACCGACCTCGCATCAGACCCCGCATGACAACCCCGGCGTAACCAACAGCCCTGCCCTACCCAGTAGCCCCGCCGTACCTAACAGTCCCGCCGTGCCCAACCATCCCGCCGCACCCCACAGTCTCGGCCCCGGAGATCGCTGGCGGCTCCTGCTGGGCAGGGCACGGAAGTTGACGGGGCGGGCCGGCCGGATCGCGCGCGCACTCGACGAGTTGTACGGGAGCGGGCGCGGCGAGGGGGTCGGAGAGCCCGGCGATGACGGTGCCGGCGGCGGGAGCGAGGCGTCGTTCCCGGATGTGCGGAGCTGGTCCGAGGAGCTCGCGGCGCTCTTCGGACCCGGGGTACGGGAAGAGGTGCTGGCCGCGGCGGCCGACGCCGGACGCGTCGACGCCCTGCAGGAACTCGACCCCGCCTCGGCCCGCCCTTCGGTCGAGCTCCTGCGGACGGTCCTCTCGTACGCGGGAGGCATGCCCGAGCAGCAACTGGCGCGGCTTCGGCCCCTGGTGGCCCGGCTGGTCAAGGAGCTCACGGACGCTCTCGCCCACAGACTGCGGCCCGCCCTCGCCGGTCTCGCGCATCCGCGGCCCAGCCGCAGACCGGGCGGCCCCCTGGATCTCGCCCGCACCGTGCGCGCGAACCTCGCGACGGCGCGCCGGGATCCGGCGACGGGAGCGGTGACGGTGCTGCCCGAACGGCCGGTCTTCCGTACCCGGGCCCGCAGGGCGGCGGACTGGCGGCTCGTGCTGGTCGTCGATGTGTCCGGGTCCATGGAGGCGTCGACGATCTGGGCGGCGCTCACCGCGTCCGTGGTCGCCGGGGTCCCGGCACTGAGCACGCACTTCGTGGCGTTCTCGACGGAGGTCGTGGATCTCACCGACCGGGTGGACGATCCCCTTGGGCTGCTCCTCGAGGTGCGGGTCGGCGGCGGGACGAGCATCGCCCGGGGCCTGCGGCACGCGCGCTCACTGGTGACGGTTCCCTCCCGCACGCTGGTCGTCCTGATCAGCGACTTCGAGGAGGGGGGTCCGGTGGGCCCACTGCTGTCCGAGGTGCGGGCGCTCGTCGACTCGGGCTGCCATGTCCTCGGCTGCGCCTCACTGGACGACGCGGGCCGACCGCGCTACTCGGCCGGAGTGGCGGGACAGTTGGTGGCCGCGGGCATGCCGGTGGCGGCCCTCAGCCCGCTGGAACTGGCCCGCTGGGTGGGCGAACGCATGGGAGGTACACACCGATGACCACGCTTCCCCCGGTGACGGCCGAAGTGGCGGCCGCCGCGCTGGAGTCGCTCCCGACGCGTCTGCGCAAACGTGCCGACTCGGCCGCCGCCAAGGCGGCCAACTGGCCCGTCGCCGTGACGGACGCGACGGTCGTGGTGCGGGTCGACGACGCGACGACGGTCACGCTCACCACCACAGCCGGGGTGGTGACGTCCGCCGAGGATGCCGTGTGCAGCTGTCTGCTCGCGCCGGCGTGTCTGCATCGCGCGGCGGTCCTGACGCTGGCACCGCTGGCGGAGGAGACGGACGGACCGGCCGCGACGGCTGTCGTGCCGTCGGACGCCGGCGCCTCCACCCCAGTCCCTCCGGAGACCGGGGCCCTCGGCCTCACTCCCCCGCAGTCCGCGGCGGTGCACGCCCTCCGGGCGGCCGCGACCGCCGTACTGACAGCCGGAGTGACGGGCTCCGGTGCCGTGCACCGCGCCACGCTCCTCCATGCCGCCCACTCGGCGCGCGTCGCCGGGCTCCACCGCGCCGCGGCCGCGGCGCTCCGGGTGGCGCGACGGCTCGCCGAGGCGGGCACCGCGGACCCCGCGTTCCGGCTGCCCGAACTGGCCTCGGAGCTGGCGGAGTTGCTGACCGTCGCCGTCGGGCTGGACCGCGCGCCGGACCCGGATCTGATCGGCACCGCACGTCGGGCCTATACGGCGAACGGTTCGCTGCGGCTGCACGGTCTGTTCACCGAGCCGGTGGTGACCGCTTCGGGGTACGCCGGGGCGGTCACGTACGCCCTCGCGCAGGACGGCCGGCTCCGCTCGCTGTCCGACGTGGCGCCGGGCGACGCCGACCGTGCTCGGCAGGCCGCGGGCTCCGCGGTCCCCGGCGGCAGCGCCCTCACCCTGCGGGAACTGGGCGACCACGGCGGGGCGATCCTCACCGACCCGACCGTCTCGCCGGACGGGCGGATCGGCGGTGGCGGCGCGGTCCGTTCGGTACGGGCGTCGGGGGCCCGTTGGCACGAGGAGCCGCTCGGCACGCTCTGGCGGCGTTCCCCGGCCGACCAGGTGGCCGCCGCGCTGCGGTGGTCGGCCGAACCCGCCGACGACCGGGACGCGGGTGGTGACCTGCTCTTTCTCACCGGGACGATCACCGGCGGAGAATTCGCCGTGGACGGTGGCCCCACCGTGCGACTCCTGGCGCCGGACGAGCGTCCCGAACTCCCCTACGTCGAGAACCTCCGGCTTCTGGCGGGGGCCCACGGTCTGTCCCTGCGCCTCGTCGCGCGGCTCACGGCGGACCGGCCGAGCGGTGTACGCGCGCTCGCCGCGGCCTGGCAGGGTACGGACGGCGACCCGATCCGCGCGGACCTCGGCCTGCGCCGCCTCAATCGCACCCACCTGCCCAGGACCGGAACGGCCGTCATCCCTTCCGCCCCGGCGCCCGCGCTCCCCACGGAACTCGACCTCCTGCGGCGGGCCGTGGACCGCGCGGTCGCGGGTGGCCGCGCCGTCACCGCCGGCGTGACCGACGGCGAACTCCCCCGTCGGCTCGCCGCGGTGGGTCTGACCACGGGGGCCGCGTGCGCGCGGGCGCTGGTGGACACCGCGTCGGACCGGCGCCATGACGCGCTGGGCCGACTGCGGCCGGCCGACCCTGAGGCGTACGTCCGCGCCTGGCTCGCGTCGTCCACCTACGCCTCGGCCGCCACGGCATCCCTCCTCACGGCCGCGTGGGCACCGGAGGGGAACCACGATCCGGCCTGACCGCGGGGGTCCTGCGGGGTGGGGGCGGCGGAGGCCAAGCGTCCGGCGCCCCGGCCCCGTAACCCTCCCCCTCCCCAGGCCCCCGCTCCACACCCAGACCCCGCTCCCCTCAGCCTGTCTTCCGCCCCCACAGGGGGCCGACCCGTTGCCAGTCCTCGTCCCACTGCGCCATGCGCCGCCGTTCCATTCGTCCGCGTACCAGCTGTCCGCCGATGAACGGCACACCCGCGACACTCACCCCCACCAGAACGCCCACCAGCGCGGCACGCACTTGGGCCTGGGAGGGCGTGGGAGGCTTGGTGACGAGGCGGCCGTGGGCGTCCGTCCATACCGTCACCGGGGTGCCCGCGGGGCTGCCGACGGACACCCGAGCCTGGCCGGCGTGCGGCGAGCCGTCCGCCGCGGACCAGTGGACCTTCGCCCAGACCATGTCGGCGTCGTTCGCCGACGCGGTCGACTTCGGCACGTCGTCGTTGAGCAACGCCAGCACCGAGTGCCACTCGGCCCGCTGCCTGGCGAGGCCGTTCTCCACGGACTGCGTCGCCAGCAGACCGGTGAGCACCCCGCCGAGCGCGGTGAGCGCCCAGGCGACGAGCACGATCCAGGCCTCCAGCGCGTCACTGCGACGCCGCAGCGGATTGCGCCGCCATCGCCACAGCCACACCTTCGGAGCCTTCGGACCACGGAATGCCGCCATCGATGGCGTCCTCCTCACGACCGCACGGACATGCCACATCGCCCTCCCATACGGGATCGGTCCCTCCGATGCTCACAACGAGTCCCACGACCCGTGCGTTCCAGGATTCCGGCCATCCACCACCCGTAGGCGCGCCGGCCGGGAAGAGACGTCGCCGATCACCGACGCCACCCGGCTGACCTGCGGAAATTCAGCGCACAGGGGAGACTGTCAGTGCCGGGGTGCAGACTGGCCGATGTCTGAGACGACGTCGTCGCGGAGGTGATCGGCATGGCCGAAGTACTGCTCACCGTCGGTACACGCAAAGGGCTGTTCATCGGACGGCGGCGCGCCGCCGCCTGGGAGTTCGACGACAGTCCGTACTTCAACGCGCAGGCCGTGTACTCGGTCGCGATCGACACCCGCGGCGAGACACCACGGCTGCTGGCCGGAGGGGACAGCGCGCACTGGGGTCCGTCCGTCTTCCACTCCGACGACCTGGGGCGGACATGGACCGAACCGGCCCAGCCGGCCGTCAAGTTCCCCAAGGACACCGGGGCTTCGCTGGAGCGGGTGTGGCAGTTGCACCCGGCGGCGGCCGAGCCGGACGTGGTGTACGCGGGCACGGAGCCGGCCGCACTGTACCGCTCCGAGGACAGGGGCGAGTCCTTCGAGCTGGTCCGGGCCCTGTGGGAGCACCCCACCCGGTCGCAGTGGGTGCCGGGCGGCGGTGGCGAGGGCCTGCACACCGTCCTCACCGACCAGCGCGACCCAGCGGCCGTCACGGTCGCCGTCTCCACGGCAGGGGTGTTCCGTACGCACGACGGCGGGGCGAGCTGGAAGCCGTCCAACTCCGGTGTCTCCGCGGTGTTCCTGCCGGATCCGAACCCGGAGTTCGGTCAGTGCGTGCACAAGATCGCACAGGACGCGTCGACCCCGGACCGGCTCTACCTCCAGAACCACTGGGGTGTGTACCGCAGCGACGACGCGGGCGGTGAGTGGACCGACATCGGCGCGGACCTGCCGTCCACCTTCGGGTTCGCGGTGGCCGCGCATCCGCACCGCGGCGACACGGCGTACGTCTTCCCGATCAACGCGGACGCGGACCGCGTCCCTGCCGACCGGCGCTGTCGTGTCTTCCGTACGCAGGACGCCGGCAGGACCTGGGATCCGCTGACGGCGGGGCTGCCCACGGAGGACCACTACGGCACGGTGCTGCGCGACGCGCTCTGCACGGACGGCGCGGACCCGGCGGGTGTGTACTTCGGCAATCGCAACGGCGAGGTGTACGCGTCGGCGGACGACGGGGACAGCTGGCGGCAACTGGCCTCTCATCTGCCGGACGTGCTGTGCGTACGCGCCGCGGTCGTCGGCTGAGGCCCGGGAGCCGCCCCTGGGACGACATCCGGCGTCGGTCACCCGCCGTGGTGGTGCCGACCCGACCGGTAGCGAATTCACCGCGTCGAACGGTCCCTTGTGCCGCTGGCGCGCCGCTGCAGGAGGCGCGAGCATGGAGGTATGGGGATGGCGGTGAAGACGTGACACCTGCGATTCCGGAATCGGGCGAAGGTCCCGGCACAGAGCCCTGTATCGGTGTGGAAGAAGCAGCCTCGGACGCGGCGGCGATCGTCACCCTGGCCGGCATGGTGATCGGCTGGACCAGAAGCGCGGAAGAACTCCTCGGCCGTTCGGCCCGCGAGGTCGTCGGGGGCTCCGTCGGCCGTCTGCTGGCGGTGCCCGAAGACCCCTGCCGCGTAGCGGCGATCATGGAGCGCTGCCGTGGGGGCCGGGCCTGGAGCGGTGTGGTCACGCTGTCGCATCGCGACGGCCGTCGTGTCGCGGTGAACCTGCGGGTTTCCGCGTCGTTCCAGGTCGGCGACGACGAGTGTTTTCTCCTCTCGGCACGGGAGCGCATCACGCGCTGGGCCATGGGGCAGTCCGTGCTGGACGGGTTCCTGATCCGTTCGCCCGTGGGAATGGCCATCGTGGACATGGACCTGCGCTGCACCTGGGTCAACAACACCCTGGAGAGCATCGGCGGCATACCGCGTGAGCAGCGTCTGGGCCGGCGCCTGACCGACCTCTTCCCGGGCCTCCACGCGGAGACCATCGAGGACGTGATGCGCAAGGTACTGCGGACCGGCGAGCCGGTCAGCGACTTCGAGTACCTGGGCTGGAGCTGGGCCGACCCGCATCGGCAGCACGCCTACTCCACGTCGTTCTTTCCCCTGGTGGACGTCGAGGGCGCCGTCACGGACATCTGCTACATGGTGCTCGACGTCACCGACCGGTGGAACGCCCGCCAACTGATCTCCATGGTCAATGAGGCCGGCGCCTGTGTGGGCAGCACCCTGGACGTCATGGAGACGGCTCAGGAGCTGGCCGACTTCGCCGTGCCCCGGTTCGCCGACTTCGCCATCGTGGATCTGCTGGAGCCGGTCTTCAGCACCGAGGGCACCGAGGGCACCGAGGGCACCGAGGGCACCGAGGGGCGAGGAACCTGGCTGTCCGACGCGGGTCCGGCGGTGACGGGGCCGGTGATGCGGCGGGCGGGCATGAGTTCCGTCCGGGAGGGGTGTCCGGAAGCGATCGCCCAGGTCGGCGATCCGGTGGACTTCATCCCTCCCCCGCACGATCTCGACCTCCTCGTGAACGGCGAGCCCGTCCTCATACCGGTGCTGAACCCCGACAACCCTCAATGGGTCGTCGAACAGCCGTCCAGGACATCGAGCATGCGCGAGTTCGGACTTCACTCACTCATCTCCGTGCCGATGCGGGCCCGGGACACCGTCCTCGGCCTCACCACCTTCGTCCGCTCGCAGAACCCGGCTCCCTTCACCTCGGACGACGTCCTGCTCGCCCGGGAACTGGTCGCACGAGCGGCCGTCTGCGTCGACAACGCCCGCCGCTACACACGGGAGCACCACGCCACGCTGACGCTCCAGCGCAGCCTTCTGCCCCATACGCTGGAGGGCGGCATGGCCGTGGACGTGGCCTCCATGTATCTGCCCGCGGACGCCAAGGACGGTGTGGGCGGGGACTGGTTCGATGTCATCCCGTTGTCCGGAGCCCGAGTCGGCCTGGTCGTGGGCGATGTGGTCGGCCACGGTCTGAGTGCGGCCGCCACGATGGGCCGGCTGCGCACCGCGGTGCAGACGCTCGCCGACATGGATCTGCCGCCCGACGAGCTCCTGGCCCACCTCGACGACCTCGTGCTCCGCCTCAGCGAGGAGGAGTCCCATGACGCGTCGGCCGACCTGATCCGGACCGCGGTGATGGGTGCCACCTGCCTGTACGCCATCTACGACCCGGTCACACGGAAGTGCACGCTCGCCCGGGCCGGCCATCCGCCGCCCATCCTCGTGACTCCGGAGGGCCGGGTCAGCTTCCCGGAACTGCCGGCCGGTCCGCCACTGGGGCTGGGTGGACTCCCGTTCGAGGCAGTCGACATCGAACTCGCCGAGAACAGCCTGATCGGCCTCTACACCGACGGCCTCATCGAAGGCGGCGAGCGGGACGTCGACGTCGCAATGGCCCACCTCGGGGACGCCCTGCGCCCTTGCGATCTCCCGCTCGAGACGCTCTGCGCCAACGTGCGGGGCCTGACCTCCACGCCGCAGTCCGACGATGTCGCGTTCCTCGTGGCGCGCACGCACGCGCTCAGCGCCGACCACGTCGCCTCGTGGGACGTGGCCTGCGATCCCGCCGCCGTGGCCGGGGCCCGCGCCCTCGCCACCCGCCAACTCCGTGCATGGGGACTGGAAGAGCTGGCCATGGAGACCGAACTCGTCGTCAGCGAGCTGGTCACCAACGCGGTGCGCTACGCACCGGGCCCCGTGCGACTGCGGCTGCTGCGCGCATCCCGTCTGATCTGCGAGGTCACCGACACCAGCAACAGCTCCCCGCGGCTGCGGCACGCCCGGACCACCGACGAAGGGGGACGCGGCCTCTTCCTCGTCGCCCAGCTCGCGCACCGCTGGGGCACCCGGCACACACACGAGGGAAAGATCATCTGGGCGGAACTGGACTCGTCGGTGTCCGCAGCGCGGTGGTGATGTCGGCGAGGTGGTCCTCGACGGGGCCGAGGGTGATCAGGCCACTGCCCGCGCCGGCGAGTTCCCCGGCGGCCGGCAGCAGGCGGGTGCGGGCCCGCTCCAGGACGTCCCGGTCACCGACCTCCCGCGCGACCACGGCCTCCAGGCAGCAGCACGCCTCGTACATCAGATCGCGTGGCGGCTCCGGGAGCGCGCGCAGTGCCGCCCGTGCCTCGGCCCGGTGTCCGGATGCCAGCAGGGCGAAGGGCGCGGCCCAAGGGCGGTACGGGCCCCAGTCCTCCCCCAGGTCGATCTCGACCGGCCCTGGACCGGTACCCCCCGAATCGGTACCCCCTGGACCGGTGTCGGACCACGTCCTCCTGTGCCGCACCCGCAGGCACAGCAGGGCGAACGGGAGAAGCCCACGTGCCAGGCCCGGCATCCCGGCGCCGTCCAGCCGTGCGGCGGCATCCCGATAGGCGGTCTCGGCCCCCGCCGGTTGCCCGGACGCGGCCCGCCGCAACGCCCGGTACCACTGGGTGAAGACGCCCGCGAGCGGCAGCTCGTGGCGCTCGGCCAGCCGGTCCACGGCGGCGGCATGACGGTCGGCCGCGGCGAAGTCGGCCAGCGCGCCGCGTGCCTGGAGCCGGATGAGGTGACCGAGTACCTCATAGGTCACCAGGTCGTGCCGGGCGGCCAGTTCGACCAGCTCCGCGCCGATCTCGTCACGCCGTGGGGCCAGGCCCGCGCGGGTGAAGGACTGCATGAACGCGCCGTTCAGCGCGAACGCCAGCAGCGCGGGATCGTCGAGACGACGGGCGATCTCCTCCGCCTCGCGGGCGGCCTGGGGGCCGCGTGGTGCTCGGCTGCCGCGCGTCTCCAGGGCGATCGTGGCCAGCAGGCGACACCGCGCGGCCTCGTGCGCGTCGCCCGGCGAAGCGGTGAGGGCGCGCTCGGCGGCCTCGACGATCCGTCGGGCCAGCTCCGGATCGTCGCTGCGGGTCCAGATCGCGGGGACGTCGTAGGCGCCGATCACCCGGGCGGTCAGGTCCGGGTCGCCGAACTCCTCCGCCGCCGCGACGGCCTCCATACGGTGCTGCCTGGCGGCCGCGAGCCCACCGCCCCCGGTGACCGCGAGGTTGCGGATCAGGCTCACCGTCGTCTCCAACCGGGCCCGGGCACCGGCGGCGACCGTACGGTCGTAGGCCGCCGCCGTCCGTGTCCACAGCCGGGCCGCGGTCGCCGTCGGCCCGGCCGGAGGATCGAGCCCCGGATCCTGGGCGAGGATGTCCGCCTCCAGGTGGCGCAGCCGGGGCCCGGGGTCCACCCCCAGCTGGTCGGCCAGGACCGCCCGGGCTCTGCGCAGCACGCCCAGAGCATCCCCTTGGCGGTCCTGCCGGTAGAGCGCCAGCGCCAGCAGCCGCCAGGCGTCCTCGCGCCAGGGGTGAGCGGCGAGGTGTACTTCCAGGTCGGGCACCGCCTCGGCGGCCAGGCCGAGGTCCAGCTGCGTCCGGGCCCGCTGCTCCACCGCCTGGAGCCGCAGCTCGGCGAGGCGGGAGCGCTCGCCCCGGGCCCAGTCCTCCTCCTCGAACTCGGCGTAGGCGGGCCCGCGCCACAGTGCCAGCGCCTCCTCCAGTCGCGGCAGCGCCTGCGTGGCCGGCAGTCGCGCGGCGGCGCCGACGGCCGTCTCGAAGCACCAGGCGTCCACGGCGTCCGGCTCCGGGCGCAGCGCGTACCCGGGGCCGTCCGTGACCAGCAGCCGGGCGGGGGCCCGGGACGGCCGGTCCGGCTCCAGGACGCGTCGCAGCGCGGCGACGAAGGTCTGTACGGCGCCCACGGCGCCGGGCGGGGGATCCGTCCACAGGTCGCCGACCAGGTAGGCAACAGGGACGACCCTGCGGCGGGCCACCACCAGCCGAGCCAGCACGGCCCGGTGCCTCGGTCCCTTCAGCGCGAGCGCGCGGCCGTCGCTCTCGGCCACGGTCGGTCCGAGCACACCGAACGCGACCCGCACCCCTCTCGCCTCTCCCGACACCCTCGCCACGGTACTGCGCCGACGACGTGCTGACCCCGTACTGATCACGCGCTGATCATCTGCTGATTCGCGCCCGGCAGGCTCGTCGTGTCCGACACCTTCCGCTTCCGCCTTCCAGAAAGGGCGAACCATGGCACCGACCATCCCCGGCTTCGACTACCGGCGCGTCCCCGTCGCCGACCAGGTCGCGCTCCACGTCGCCGTCGCCGGATCGGGCAGTCCGATCGTGCTGCTGCACGGTTTCCCGCAGACCCACCTGATGTGGCGGCACGTGGCCGCCGACCTCGCGGCCGACCACACCGTCATCTGTCCCGACCTGCGGGGCTACGGTGCCAGCGACAAGCCCGCCGACACCAGCGCCGACGGGAACGCGTACGCCAAGCGCACCATGGCCGCCGACGTCGTCTCGCTCGCCCGCGCCCTGGGCCACGAGCGTTTCGCGCTGGCGGGACACGACCGGGGCGCGCTGGTCGCCATCCGCGCAGGCCTGGACCACCCCGAGGCGATCACCCATCTCGTCTCGCTCGACGTGCTGCCCACGCTGGACATGTGGGACGTGATGCAGGGCACCGGCGCGGCCGTCGGCTTCCACCTCTACCTGATGGCCCAGCCGCCGGGTCTGCCCGAGCGGATGATCCACGCCGCCGCGGACGTCTTCTTCGGTCATTTCCTCGACATCTGGACGCGGGACCCGAGGGCGATCCCGGACGAGATCCGCGCCGCCTACCTGGCGGCTTCCCGCGCGGCCGTCCCCTCCATCGTCGCCGACTACCGCGCCTCGGCCGGCATCGACGTCGAACACGACCGGGCCGACCGTGCTGCCGGGAACCGGCTGCGGATGCCCGTGGCCGTTCTCCAGCAGGACTGGGGCGCGGCCCTCGGCTTCGACGCCGCCGCGCGGTGGCGCGCCTGGGCACCCGACCTGCGGCACACGACCGTCTCCTGCGGTCACTTCATGGCCGAGGAGGCCCCCGCCGACGTCGTCAAGGCCATCAGGGACCTCGTCGCCGACCACTGAGCGGATCTCCTCCCCGACACCGTTTCGTCGCGTGCCGGACCACGCGCGGGGCGAGAATCAGGGAGTGACTGTGCCAGCTGAGACCTCGCCCATGTCGGGGCAGACCGTGTGCGGCAAGGGCGGGCGCGGTCCGCTGCGCTCCTTCCTGCAGACCGAGACCGGCAGTGCCGCGGTTCTGCTGGCCGCCACGCTCGCGGCCCTCGCCTGGGCCAACCTGGGGCCGGGCACGTACGAGGCCTTCTGGAGCACCGAGCTGTCGGTCCGCATCGGGGCGGGCGGAGTCTCCCTGCACCTGCGGGAGTGGGTGAACAGCGGGCTGATGACGCTGTTCTTCTTCGTCGTGGGACTCGAGGCGCGCCGGGAGTTCGACCTGGGCGAGTTGCGGGAGCGCAGAAGGGTCACGTTGCCGCTGCTCGCCGGGCTCAGCGGCATGGTCGTGCCGATCGCGATCTACCTCGCTCTCAATGCGGGCCACGACTCCCTGCACGGCTGGGGCGCCGCCATGTCGACGGACACGGCCTTCGCCCTGGGCATGCTCGCCCTCTTCGGGGCACGGCTGCCCAACAGTCTGCGGGTCTTCATCCTCACCGTCTCCGTCGTGGACGACTTTCTGGCGCTGGCCGTGATCGCCGTCGCCTACAGCGGCGCCCTGGCCCTGCCCGCGCTGCTGACGGCGCTCGGCCTCTTCGCGGCCGTCGTGCTGGTGCGGCGCACCCTCGGGATGCGCATTCCCGCCCTGTACGCGGTGCTGGGCGCGGCGGTGTGGGTCGCGCTGCTCAAGTCGGGGGTGGATCCGGTCGTGACCGGGCTCGCGATGGGCCTGCTCACCTACGCCTACCCCGCCGAGCGCGTCGACCTGGAACGAGCCAGCCATCTCTTCCGGCGCTTCCGCGAGCAGCCGACGCCGGAACTGGAGCGCTCCGTACGGCGCGGGATCGCCTCGACGCTCTCGCCCAACGACCGGCTCACACGGATGTTCCACCCCTGGACGAGCTATGTGATCGTGCCGCTGTTCGCCCTCGCCAACGCCGGCATCACCATCAGCGCCGACCAGTTGGCCCATGCCTTCACCTCACCGATCGCCCTCGGCATCCTCCTCGGCTACGTGCTCGGCAAGCCGCTCGGCATCATCGGCGCCACCTGGCTCACGACACGCGCCAGCCGCGGGCGGCTGCACCCGCCGGTCGGCTGGGGCGCCGTCACCGCGGGCGGCACCCTGGCGGGAGTGGGGTTCACCGTGTCCCTGCTCATCGCGACGCTCGCCTTCGACGGGGCCCGGCTGGCGGAGGCGAAGGTCGGCATCCTCGCCGCCGTGGTGGGCGCGTTCCTCCTCACCTGGCTGGTCACCTCGGTGATCGGCGCCCTTCCCAAGCGTTCCCGTATCCGGGCCCTCCTCGGTACGGGCACCACCATCGTCGACCTCAGCGACCCCGTGGACGTGGACCGCGACCACGTACGCGGCCCGCTGAAGGCGCCCGTGACGCTCGTCGAGTACGGGGACTTCGAGTGCTCGTACTGCGGCCTGGCCGAGCCCGTGGTCCGCGAGCTGCTCGCCGACTTCGGCGACGTGCGCTACGTGTGGCGGCATCTGCCGCTGACCGACGTCCATCCGAACGCCCAGTTCGCCGCGGAGGCCGCCGAGGCCGCGGCCCACCAGGACGGGTACTGGGAGATGCACGATCTGCTGATGCAGCACCAGGGTGACCTGCGGCCGAAGGACCTGCTCCGCTACGCCGAGGAGATCGGCCTCGACACCGAACGCTTCCGCAAGGATCTCCGCGAAGGCACGGGGACGGCCCGGGTCGCGGCGGACGTGGAGTCCGCCGACCTCAGCGGTGTCTCGGGCACCCCGACGTTCTTCGTCAACGGCCGCCGCCACTACGGCGCCTACGACATCGCCTCGCTGTCGGCGGCGGTGCGCGCCGCGCGGCAACGGGCGGCGCTTGAAGGGGTCGGCCGGCAGGACTGAGCCCCGGTCGCCGAGTCGGGTCGCGGTGCCCGGGCCTCCCCGGGTCGGCCGCTGTGCCGCTCACGACGCGTTCCTCGGCCCGCTCTTCAGGGCCCTGCCATGGGGTCTGCGGGGTCCTGGGAGGTGCGCGCGCCCGCTTCGATACTTCCTTTGATGCCGAGTTTTCTGCGTGCTCGCTGGTAGAACGTCGTACCGCCCAGGCGTACGACCTGAGCAGCCGCGGGGCATGCTGACACGGTGACCCGGTCGCCCGCGTCGAGGTAGCCGAGCACCTCGCCGTCGACCTCGACCGCCAGTCGCCCGGTCGTGGGGAGCAGTTCGAGGGTGACGTCCTCGTCCGCGGGCAGGGCGAGCGCCCGGTCGAACGACGAGTGCGCGCTGGCGGGAACAACCAGGATGGCTTCCACCCGGGGCGAGAGGATCGGGCCGCCCGCGGCGAAGCTGTACGCCGTGGATCCGGTCGAGGTGGAGACCACGACGGCGTCGGCGGCGTAGCGGATGAACTCCTCGCCCTGGAGCCGGATCGCGATGGCGGCCATGCCGCTGCCGGGTACCCGTACGAGGGCGATGTCGTTGAACGCACGGACCTCGCGCCCGTCCGGGAGGCGCGTTCGTACGGCCATCCGGGCCTCGGTGGTGAACTGGCCGCTGTCGATCCGGTCCAGCGCCGACTGGAGCTCGTCGACATCGATCTCCGCGAGGAAGCCCAGCCGGCCCAGGTTGACGCCGAGCACCGGAGTGGCGCTTCCGGACAGCAGCCTCATGGAACGGAGCATGGTCCCGTCCCCGCCGAGACTGACGACCAGGTCAGCCCGGGCGACGAGGTCCTCATCCGGTACGGCCACGGCGCTGCAGTCGATACGGCCCACCTCGTCCGGCAGCCCCAGCACCTCGGCATCGTTCTTGCGGGCCCACTGCACGACCGACTCGATGACCGGTCCCGGATTGCGCCGGGGATGCAGGATCAGGCCGATCGATCCGATCAGACCCATGAGAGGGTTCCCTTCCGTCGAGAAGCCATGTCCAAGTAGTCCATCATGGCCCGACAAGGGACATTTCCGACCGATGCGGCACGGAATGTGGCCTGGACGACTCGCGCGGAAGGGGTCGGCGGCGGACCGGCGCCGTCCGCGGGGGGCACGGCGCCGTCGACGAACCGCCGCGCCGGCCCCCGCCCCCGGCTCAGGCCTGGTACGGCTGCTGGGGCTGCTGCGGCTGGCCGTACTGCTGGGCGGCGTGCGCGCTCGCGGCCTGCACCTGCAGCTGCTCCGCCTGCTCCTTGGTCGCCTTCTGCTCCACGCCGCAGAAGGTGCACTGCGTCGCGTACTTCGACGAGATCGGGAACAGCGGCACGAAGAACAGCGTGAACTTCGTGACACGCTTGCGGAGCGTGTGCGCCGAGGGATTGCCGCAGCTGCCACACACCAGCGTCAGTATCGCGAGCTGGTACAGGTATCCCCTGGTGCCAAAAATGATCATGCTGTTGGTCCCTCCCGGGCCGGTGCGGACGAGCTGCGGAACGCAGTCGCGGAGCACAGTCTCGTGCACGTCGACGCGCTCGGCGATGGCGGGGTTGCACGATGCCGCCCGAAAACGTGGACCGCCTCGGCCGCCGGCCCGGTCAGGCCGTCGGGGAGCTCCGTGGCGATCGCGCCCCAACCGGCGGCATCCCGCGACCAGTTCCTCGAGGCACCCGGTCATCGGCCAGGGGCTCCGAGTACACGGTGACCAGCGCGCCCCACGCGAAGTCGTCGGCCGGGCACGCCAGTTGGCCCAGCGCCTGCCCCCACGGCGAGGCGCTCGCCCACCCCGCGGACGGTGTTCGTGACCGCAGGGTGGATCGTCGCCGTGAACCCCAAAACCCTCGCGGGTGGCACGAGATCCGGTGACCGCTCTACGGCAGGCGCCAGTCCACCGGCTGGACGCCCTGCCTCTCCAACAGCTCGTTGGCCCGGCTGAACGGACGCGAGCCGAAGAAGCCGCGATCGGCCGACATCGGTGAGGGGTGCGCGGACTCGATCGCCGGGAGATCCCCGAGCAGCGGCCGCAGATTGCGGGCGTCACGCCCCCACAGGATCGACACCAGCGGCTTCTCCCGCGCGACGAGCGCCCGGATCGCCTGCTCCGTGACCTCTTCCCAGCCCTTGCCCCGGTGCGCCGCGGGCTGGCGGGGCGCCGTCGTCAGCGCCCTGTTGAGCAGCAGCACCCCCTGCTCGGTCCAGGGCGTCAGATCGCCATTGGAGGGCCTCGGCAGCCCCAGGTCCGTGTGCAGTTCCCGGAAGATGTTCTCCAGGCTGCCCGGCAGTGAACGCACCTCGGGCGACACGGCGAAACTCAGCCCGATGGCCATCCCCGGCGTGGGGTAAGGATCCTGGCCGACGATCAACACGCGGACGTCGTCGAAAGGCTGCTGGAAGGCCCGTAGGACATTCGCCCCGGCCGGGAGATAGGTCCGGCCCGCCGCTATCTCGGCCCGGAGGAAGTCCCCCATGGCGGCGATGCGTTCGGCCGCAGGTTCCAGAGCCTTCGCCCAGCCTGCTTCGATGAGTTCATGCAAGGGTCGTGGTGCCACGACGTGCCACTCTACTGGCACACGCCGTGACACATTCCTACGGATTCATACGGACGAGCGCCGCGCGCGGACCCGCCTCTCGGCGCTAGTCTTCCTCCGCGCCGAGATCATCGAGCCGATCACCCAACCGATCGACCGGCGGCCGGTCAGCAGAGAGGAGGGGAGCCTGTTGCGTCCCTCCCACGTGTCGGCCGGTGTGCTGGCGGTGGACTCGGGTGGCTCGGGGCTGCGGGCGGCGCTGGCCGTGCGCGGGCATGTCGTGGGCGTTCCGCTGACCTCCAAGGAGCCGGTCCGCACCGGCCCGCGCGGCATCGACGCCGCACATCTGCTGGAGCAGTTGCTCCCGATGGCCCGGGAGTTGATGGCGGCCAACGGGACGGAGGAACTCGGGGCCGTCGCCGTCGGAGCGGCGGGTCTCGCCACCCTCGGCGACGCGCTGCGCGCCGAGCTGCCCTCCGCACTGGAGCGCGAACTCGGCGTGCGGCGGCTCGCGTTGGCCGCTGACGCGGTGACCGCGTACGTCGGCGCGCTCGGCCCCCGGCCGGGCGCGGTGATCGCCGCGGGCACCGGCATGATCGCGGTCGGCACCGATCTGGGCAGCTGGCGAAGGGCGGACGGTTGGGGCCATCTGCTCGGCGACTGCGGCGGCGGGGCGTGGATCGGCCGCGCCGGGCTCGAGGCGGCCTTGCGGGCCTTCGACGGGCGCCCAGGCGGGTCGACGCAGCTACTGGCGCGGGCCGAGGAGATGTTCGGGCCGGTGGCCGGGTTGCCGGGCAAGCTGTATCCACGCACCGACCGGCCCGCCGTACTCGCCTCCTTCGCGCCCGAGGTGGCCGCATGCGCCGCGTCCGCCGTCGGCGACCCCGTCGCGCGCGACGTGCTGCGCGCCGCCGCCCGGCACCTGGCCGACTCCGCGGCCGCCGTCTGCCCGGACACCGGGGAGGACCGGGTCGCTCTCACCGGGGGGCTGTTCAAGATGGGCGCCCCTCTCCTCGTACCGCTGCGCGCGGAGTTGACGGAGCGGTTGCCGCACGCCCGGCAGGTACCTGCCGCGGGCACCCCGCTGGACGGCGCCGTACGTATCGCCGTCGACCTGGCGGGCGACCGGCTCACGCTCCCCCGAGACGTACACATGCTCTATGTGATGACCGAAAAGGGCACGACCTCGCCATCCGTCCCCCGAAAGGGGGATTCATCCACCCTGTCGGACAAGTGAAGTCGGCTCCCGCGCCGGTCGTGACGGGAGCACCACCGCACCGGAGAGTCCGGCCACACTGATCATTTCTGATCCACGCGTAACTCATCAGACAAAAGGGGACGGATACCGCTCACCTGCACCCTCCCCGAACAGGGGAGCCCAAGAAACCAGTAACATGCGTCGCCATGAGCTCCCCCACTGGGCCCGCGTCCGGCCTGCCAGTACGAATGCCGCGGCCTCGCCAGCCCGGGCGGCACCGCCGACCCGAGCCGCTGGCGGCTCCCGAGGGCGCGCCTGCGCTCGTCCTCGCGGTGCCGGGCACCTCCAGCGCGGCCACGCGCAGCCTCGCCGAGGAGGTCGTGAGCATCGCGCGCTCCGAGCTGCCCGGCCTCGACGCCCGGATCGGGTACCTCGACGGGGACGACGCCGAGTTCCCCACGCTGCAGTCCGTGCTCACGCGTGCCGCCGAGGAGCGCACCGCCCGCTATGAGCAGGCTCGTGCCGCCGGTGCGGATGTGACCGAGCCCGACGGCCCCGTCGCCGTCGTGGTGCCGCTGCTCGCCGGCCCGGACAACGCGTTGCTGCGCCGGGTCCGCCAGGCCGTCATGGAGAGCCGGATCGCGGCCGACCTGACCGACGTTCTCGGCCCCCACCCGCTGCTCGCGGAGGCGTTGCACGTACGTCTGTCCGAGGCGGGTCTGGCGCGCGCCGACCGTGCCCGGCTGTTCACCGTGGCCACGGCCGCCGACGGCATCATCCTCGCCTCCGTGGGCGGCGAAGAGGCCGTACAGGCGGCCGGGATCACCGGCATGCTCCTCGCCGCGCGGCTCGCCGTGCCGGTCATGGCGGCGGCGCTGGACGAGGAGGGCGCGATCGCGGCCACCGCCGAGCAGCTGCGCGGCTCGGGCTCTCAGCAGCTCGCCCTGGCTCCGTACCTGATCGGACCGGAGATCGACGCCGGTCTGCTGGACGCGGCCGCCAAGGAGGCGGGCTGCTCCGCCGCCGAGGCGCTCGGCCCGTACCCGGCGATCGGCAAGCTCGCGCTGGCCAAGTACACGACGGCGCTGGGCATCGCCCCGCAGCAGCCGCAGGGCGCGCCGGCCCGCTGACCGCCCAGGCACCACCCCTCGCACGTCGAAGGGCCCGCTCCTCTCACCGGAGCGGGCCCTTCTCTCGTCGGCTCTCTCGTACGTCGGCGGGTCGTACGTCGGCGACTCCCGCCGCGGCAGCGGGCCACCGCCGGGCGGGTCAGCCGAGGACCACGCAGGACGCCGCCGGAACCTCCACCGAGCCGCCCCGTCGCGGCACCCCCGTGTCCGGGTCGACCGCGAACCAGGTCACGTCCCCCGAGCGCTCGTTGGCGGCGTACAGGAAGCGCCCCGAGGGGTCGAGGGCCAGCGCGCGCGGCCAGGTGCCGCCGCAGGGCACCGTGGCGACCAGCCGCAGCCCTTCGCCCACCGCGTCGGGCCTGAGCACGGAGACGACGTCCTGGCCGCGGGTGGCGGTCCACACGAAGCGCCCGTCGGGCGACACCACGATGCCCGAGGGGTACGCGTCACCGTCCGCAACCCCTGAGAGCACCGGCGTCTCTCCGACGGTACGCAGAGAGCCTTCCTGGGCACTCCAGCGGCAGACGGTGACCGTGGGGGCGAGTTCGTTGAGCACGTACGCGTGTTCGCCGCGCGGGTGGAAGGCCAGGTGGCGGGGCCCGGAGCCGGGGCGCAGCGCGATCTCGCGGTGCAGTGTCAGCCGGCCGCCGTCCAGCGCGCACACCCGCACGGAGTCCGTGCCGAGGTCGACGCTGACGGCCCAGCGCCCGCTCGGGTCGGGCTGCACCTGGTGGGCGTGCGGGTTCTGCTGGCGCCGGGGGTGCGGGCCGCGGCCCTTGTGCTGGAGCACGCTGGAGGCGGCGCCGACGAGCGTGCCGTCGTCGCGCACGGGCAGGGCCGTGACACTGCCGGAGCCGTAGTTGGCGGTCAGGACGTGTCCTGCGCACACGCTGAGGTGCGTGGGGCCGCTGCCTCCGACGGAGACCAACGGCCCGGCGGGCTTCGGCTCGTCGCCGTCCACCCGGTACGCGGCCACCGCGCCGTCGGCCGTCTCGCTGACCGCGTAGAGCATGTCGTGGACCGGCGACAGGGCGAGGTACGAGGGATCGGGTACGCCGTCCACCGCGCTCAGGAGGGTCAGTGCGCCGCTGCCGCGGTCCACGGCCGCGGTGAGGACGCCGGGGCCTCCCGCCGCCGTGAACGAGCCGATGAACGCCCGCTGTTCCCGCGTGCCGCCGTCTGCCACTGCCGTTCCCCTCTCGGTCCCGCGCTGTCCGGGGCCGACGGTAGCAGTCGGCGACCAACGGTCTAGACCAAGGGCCCGCCCGTCTCCCCGAGTGCCCGTGCGCGCGCCTGCGGGTGGTGGACGTACGCGGGATGCCGTTCCACGGTCTCGTAGGTGCGGTGGAAGACGGGGGTGGCGCTGCCGGAGATGGGCGGCACGATCCACGACCAGTCCGCGCCGACCCGGCGGCCCTTGCTCTCCTCGCGGCCCAGGTGGGTGAGGAAGCGCCGGGACTCGGTGTGGTGGTCGGTGACGGTGACGCCCGCGCGGTCGAAGGAGTGCAGGACGGAGCGGTTGAGTTCGACGAGGGCGCGGTCCTTCCACAGCGAGCGGTCGGTGCGGGTGTCGAGGCCGAGGCGGTCGGCGAGGTACGGCAGGAGGTTGTAGCGGTCGGTGTCGGCGAGGTTGCGGGCGCCTATCTCGGTGCCCATGTACCAGCCGTTGAACGGGGCCGCCGGGTAGCAGATGCCGCCGATCTCCAGGCACATGTTGGCGAGCGCGGGCACGGCGTGCCAGCGCAGTCCGAGCGAGCGCCACCAGGTGTACTCGGGGTGGGCGAGCTCCACTTCGAGCACCGCGTCCTGCGGCAGCGTGAACCAGCGGGGTGGGTCGTCGGGCCTGCCGTCGGCACCCTGGATCACCAGCGGCAGGACGTCGAACGGGGTGCCGGGGCCACCGGGCCAGCCGAGCCGCCGGGCCAGCGCGGTGAGCCCCGCGTTGCGCGGATCGCCGGTCACGCCACCGTCCGGGCGGGCGTAGCCGGCGTACCGGATGAGCTGTTCGTTCCAGATCCGTGGCCCGGGGCGGCCCGGCCGGTCGGGCGCGAAGACGGTGATGAGCGCCCTGATCCTGCCCTCGCCGCCGGCCTCCCGCAGATGGTCCGCCGACGCCTCGGCGACGTCCTCGGCCGTCCGCACGTCCCTGCGGTCACGGACGCACAGGGACCGCCAGTACAGGCGCCCGATGCAGCGGTTGGCGTTGCGCCAGGCGACCCGGGCACCGAAGGCGAGTTCCTCGGTGGTGTGGCGGTAGGTGCCGGTCTCCGCGATCTCGGCCCGCGCGGCGGCGATGCGCCGGGCCGGGTCGCCGAGGCGCTCCTCGGTGTGGCGGAGGGTGAGGAACTCGGCGGCGGCGCGCAGGAGTGCGTACGGCGGGGAGTCGTCGTGCGACGTCGGGGCGTCAAAACGGCCCGGCACGGGTATCAGGCGCCCGCCGAGACCCGGGACGGACGGCTGCGTCCGCCGGGCACCGCCGGCGTAAGGCAGTGCGGTCGGGGTCGCTGCGCGGGCGCTGCGACCTGCCGGAACACGGTCCAGCCAGCCGCCCGGCCCGTCGGCCCACGGCATCGGGTGCCGCGCGCTCCCGTCCTCGCCGAAGCGCTCTCCCTGTCCGGTTCCTCGCGGGAAGTCCCGCATGGTGCCACCCCCAAGCGGCTTGGCCCGCGGGCCGCTCCCGCACGGTCCGCGGGTTCCGTGCGTCCGATAGCCGCGGGGTTACCCCGCCCGGGCGGTGATCCACCCTCTACGTGGCCCGTGCACGTGCCTCGCGCGTGTCAGACGCGCACGGGGTTCGAAGCGCGGGGGTGCAGAAGGGGCGCGGCGAGTTCGGCGAGTGCCCGCTCGAGTCCGTGCAGGTGTGCGAGTACCGGCTCTTCCAGGGGAGGTGTTCCGGCCTGGACCGTGATCCGACGCGGTTCGGATGAGGTGAGTGCCTCGACGGCCCTCTCGACGCGCTCGCACGCGACGGTGAGGCGGTTGTCGCAGGAGGCCACGGGGTCCGACGCGATGGCGGCGAGGCCCCGTACCTCCCGGGCGCAGGTGTTCAGCGCCGCGAGTACCTGGCGCGCCCTGCGGCCACGGGCGCGCAGGGGATTGAGGGGGTGCAGAAGGGGTGTGAGCGAGAGCCGCACCTTGTTCAGCACGGTCTCCAGCTCCGCGACGCGTGCCGCGGGGTCGGCGGTGGAGGAGCCGTTCAGACGGGCCGCGGCCTCGGTCGTGCAGGCGTGGACGCACTGGATCGCCCGTACGATCCAGGCGTCCGTCGTGGCGTGCGTGGTGACCGGCAGCACGAGCAGGACCGCCAGCGCGGCGCCGATCGCCCCGATGCCGGTCTCTGCCAGACGCAGCACGACCAGGTGCTGGTCCAGCACGCCGAACATCCCGTACAGCAGCTCGGCCATCACCGTCACCGCGAGCATCATCCAGGTGTACGAGACCGCGGCACTGTAGAAGATGACGAACACACACACGGCGAGCAGGACCACGGTCGGTACGGGCGCACCGTGCAGGGGGACGACGACCGAGGCCCCGAGGGCGATGCCGATCACCGTTCCGAGGACCCGGCGGTAGCCGCGGATCAGGGTCTCGCCGCGCGAGGTGGTGTTGACGAAGATCCACCAGGCGGCGCCGACGGCCCAGTACCAGCGCTCCTGGGACAGCAGGCTTCCGACGCCCAGGGCGAAGGCGGCGGCCACGACGGCCTGGACCGCCTGGCGGGTGGTGGGACGGGTGAGGCCCCGGCCGGCCGGGGGGACGGGCGGGGCGGCGGGCGGCATCCGGCGCTCGTAGCACCACAGTCCGAATCGGACCGCCGAGGACGCGAGGAGGGCGAGCAGTACGGCGCCGTACAGCTCGGGCAGTCGCGCGGGCACGGTGTGCAGGAACTGCGCCATGAAGAAGGCCATGAACCCGAAGACGCCGAGGGCATGGCCGCGCGCGCCCCAGCGCCGGGCGTACACACCGGCGCCGACGACGGCGAGGAAGGCCGCGCCGCGCGCCGTCGGATGGTCGTGCAGGGTGGCCGCGAGAGCCAGGACAGGAAGGCCCGCCACGGGCAGCAGCGCCGTCGTCGCCAGCTGTCCGCGCACCGTGGCGTCGGTGACCGTGAAGAGGGCGAGCAGCGCCGCGAGTCCTCCCGCGACCGCACCCGCGAGGGAGGAACCGGTGACGCCGCACAGGGCCACCGCCAGGCCGATGCCGAGGACGGCCCGGATGGCGCCGCGCAGCCGCAGCCGGCCCGGGTCCGGTGCCACGAACACCCTCTTCAGCACTGTTTCCCCGCCCCTTGAGCTCAGCCTGTACTTCAGGCATGCAAAAGGCGCCGCGGGGGTCCCGCAGCGCCATCGACCCGCCCATCACAGCATCATCGGGGCTGTCGGCTCAAGTGGACTCCGCATGACTGGACCATTGGCACAGTCACACGAGCGGTGCGGGGAGCCATGTGGATGCCATTGGCATCACTCCGTGTCGACCGGGTGCGCGGGGAGCTCGAAGCGCAGCAGGGCCCCGGTCAGGTGCGTGTGCAGGTCCGTCTCCCTCTCGATGTGGCGGACCTCGCCGCCGTCCTCGTTGACGCTCTTCACCAGTTCCTCGATGACGTCGGGGACCTCGCGCAGGGCGTCTGCGCACAGGGGGCACCGCTCCCCCGTGCGGGCCAGCAGCCCGTCGCGGTCGCAGACGACTCCCGGAGCGACGGCCTCCGCGTCCACGGCCAGCGTCCGGATCGCGGCCAGCGAGCCCGCCCACAGGGTGTCGTCGAGCCCGACCGTCGCGTGGTGCTTGGTCGCGACGGACTCGAGGATCTCGCCCACCAGCCGCTCCTGCTCCTGGTACGCGCGGTCGGTGACGAGGACACGAACCTTGTCCCGGATGTCGGTGGCGGTCGCGGTGCCGCGGTCGACGGTGAAGCGGCCGACGAGCCGGTCGTGCAGGTCACGGGGGAGGAACTCGATGAAGGCCGGTACCTGGTAGAGGTGCCCGCCGATGGCCAGCAGATCGAAGCCTCCCTCCTTGAACAGGCGCTTGAGCTCGCCGATGAGCCGCCGGTAGTGCCTTTTGCTCAGCTCGTCGGCCCTGTCGCGGACCCGGACCTCGTCGAGCCCCTCGGCGTGCTCGGGTTCCCGCAGCATCCGGTCACGGATCGCCTCCAGCTCCCGGACCTCGTCCAGGTGGTACTCCCAGACCTGTGCGGTGACCTCGTCCACGACGACCGCGCAGGTGCGGTCGTACTCGTCGAGCACCGCCAGCATCGGACGGACATAGGGGTCCGCGTCCACCACGACGCGTTCGTGGGTGGCGCGCGGCAGCCACACCTCCTCGTAGACGCCGTGGCCACTGCAGGAGAAGACGACGACGGTGCCGGGCCGCTGAGGTTCCTCGCCGAGCCTCTGCTCGATCTTCGCGATGTCGTCGTGCAGCGAGAGCCGTACGGCGTGCTCCAGCGAGCGGTCGTCCGCGAGCGGCCTGATGCCCTCCAGCAGGCCGGCCAGCCGGGCCCGGTACGTACGACGGCCGGGCTGGTCCGGTTGCACCGGAAGGTAGAGGGAGACGAACGGGAGCCCGCTCCCGCCGAGCCGGAGAATGCGGTCGACCTGCTCCTGCGTGATCATCGTCGCTCCTCGCCGCTCCTCGAGCCCTGCGCCACCTCTCCAGGTAACGCGGTGGGCGGCGCACCGGCAAACGCGGCGCGGCGGACAACTGAGCGGGAGGAGGTGAACCGGCCCACCGGGCTCTCGGCGGGCTGAGCCATTGGTACGGTCGAAGAAGATCAGCCCAGGCGGCAGGGAGGCCGGTGGATCATGGCCGTGGACGAACTCGACACCCGCATCCTGCGGCTCCTGCTGGAGCAGCCGCGCACCAGCGTGCGCGAGTACGCCCGCATGCTCGGCGTCGCCCGCGGCACGCTCCAGGCCCGCCTCGACCGGCTGGAACGGGACGGGGTGATCACCGGTACGGGCCCCTCGCTGTCCCCCGCGGCGCTCGGCCACCCTGTCCTCGCCTTCGTGCACATCGAGGTCACGCAGGGCCACCTCGACGAGGTCGGCGACGCGCTGTCCGCCGTACCGGAGATCATCGAGGCGTTCTCGATCACGGGCGGCGGCGATCTGCTCACCCGGGTCGTGGCGCGCGACAACGCCCACCTGGAGGACGTGATCCAGGCGCTCATCAGCATGCCCGGTGTCGTCCGCACCCGCACCGAGGTGGCACTGCGCGAGCGGGTTCCGCACCGGGTGCTGCCGCTGGTTGAGTCGATCGGGCGTGCGACCAGAAGCTGACGGGTGGCACAGGGGTGATCGGCCGCGCCCGGTCCTCGCTTGGCATCCTGGATCCCATGAGCACTCTCGGCCGTACTTCGGTCATCTTCGATCTCGACGGCACACTCGTGGACAGCGAGCCGAACTATTTCGAGGCCGGCCGCCAGACGCTCGCCGAGCAGGGCATCACCGGCTTCACCTGGACCGAGCACGAGCGCTACGTCGGCATCAGCACCCGGGAGACGGTGGCGCTCTGGAGGGAGCGCTACGGCCTGCGGCCCCCGCTGGACGCCCTGCTCGCCGACATGAACCGGCGCTATCTGGAGCTGGCCCGCGCCGCCACGCACGTGTACCCGGAGATGCGGAAGTTCGTGGAACTGCTGGCCGCCGAGGGCGTTCCGACGGCCGTGGCCTCGGGCTCCGCACCCGCCGCGATCGAGGCGATCCTGACGGGCACCGGCCTGGCCGCCCATCTGACGACCGTCGTCTCGGCCGACGAGGTCGCGCACGGCAAGCCCGCCCCGGACGTCTTCCTGGAAGCGGCGCGCCGTCTGGACGCCGACCCGGCGGACTGCGTGGTCCTGGAGGACGCCGCTCCGGGCGCCGCCGCCGCACACGCGGCCGGGATGCGCTGCATCGCCGTCCCGTACGTCGCCGCACAGGCCGACGACCGGGAGTTCGCCACGGCGGGTCTGCTCCTGCGCGGCGGTCAGCGCGAGTTCACCGCACAGACCGCGTACGACTGGCTCACTCGCTCGGCCTCGGCTTCCTGAGCCGCGGCCACGGCTCGACGACCTGCGTGTCCGGTGTGGGCTCAGGAGACGTGCAGCACGATCTTGCCCCGGCGGTGGCCCTGTTCCAGTGCCGCATACGCCTGCGCGGTCTGATCGAGGGGGAAGACGCGGTCGACGGGCGGGGCCAGTTCGCCGTCCGCGACCAGGCGGGACAGCTCCTCCAGCCCGGAGCGGTCCGGTTCCACGATGAAGAACCTGCCGCCCTCCTTCGTGGCGTCGGGCGGGGCGACGATGCTCACCAGACGGCCGCCGGGACGCAATACCCTCCAGGAGCGCTCCTGGGTGTCGCCGCCGACGGTGTCGAAGACCAGGTCGACGTCCTTGACCTGCTCCTCGAAGCGTTCGCTCCGGTAGTCGATGACCTGTTCGGCGCCCAGCTCGCGTACGAAGTCGGCGGCTTCGGCGCCGGCCGTCGCGGTGACCGAGGCGCCGAGTGAGACCGCGACCTGCACCGCGAAGGAGCCCACCCCGCCCGCGCCGCCCTGCACCAGCACCCGGGCACCGGGGCGCAGGCCGCCGTGCTCGACCAGACCCTGCCAGGCCGTCAGCCCGGCCAGCGGCAGCGCCGCCGCGTGGTCGTGGTCGAGCCTGGCGGGCTTGGCGGCGAGTACGGCCGCGGGGACGGCGACGAACTCCGCCGCGGCCCCGTCCCGGGTGAACGGGATCAGCCCGTACACCTCGTCGCCGACGTCCCAGTGCGACACCTCGGGGCCGAGCTCGGCGACGACACCCGACACCTCCTTCGACGGCACGATGGGCACCCGCTCGCTGCCGCTGTCGTCGAGGCTGTCGGTCCAGGTCGCGTCCCAGGCCAGTTCGTCCGGTGTGATGGACGCGGACCGCACCTCGACCAGGACCTCTCCCCGGCCTGGCGCCGGACGCGGGGCGACCTCGTAGGTCAGCTGCTCGGGGCCGCCCCGCCGGTGGCCGCGCACCGCGTGCATGGTGTCCATTCCAACCTCCCAGGTCGTGCCGGCCGGGAACCGGCGGTACCTCCAGAGTGGTCGACCCGTGCACCTCCCGCTCGGGTCGTTCGACCACACGCGCCGTTCTCAGGCAGCCTCCCGCGCCCCCTGCGCACCGGTCCCCCGTCCGCCCCCGTCGCGGTGGATCGGTGTTCTGGAGCCGGTCAGCGGAGCGCCTGTCCCGCCCTCCCGGGCCGCGACGATCTCCGCCGCGATGGACAGCGCGGTCTCCTCGGGCGTACGGGCCCCGAGGTCGAGCCCGATCGGGGATCTCAGGCGGGCCAGCTCCCGCTCGCCGAGGCCGACTTCGCGCAGCCGCCGCTCACGGTCCTCGTGCGTGCGGCGTGACCCCATGGCGCCGACGAACGCCACCGGCATCCGCAGGGCCGACTCCAGCAGCGGTACGTCGAACTTGGCGTCGTGCGTGAGCACGCACAGGACCGTGCGGTCGTCGGTCGCGGTGCGCCGGAGGTAGCGGTGCGGCCAGTCGACCACGATCTCGTCGGCGTCGGGGAAGCGGACCCGGGTGGCGAAGACCGGGCGGGCGTCGCACACGGTCACGTGATAGCCGAGGAACCTGCCCACCCGTACCAGCGCCGTCGCGAAGTCCACGGCGCCGAAGACGATCATTCGGGGCGGTGGCACGCTCGACTCGACGAGCAGGGTCACGCCACCCGGGCAGCGCGCGCCGTCCTCCGACAGTTCGAGGGTGCCGGTGCGGCCCGCCGCCAGCAGGGCACGAGCCTCGGCCACCGCCGTGCGGTCCAGCTCCGGGCGACCGCCGAGACTCCCCTCGTGCAGGACGTCCGGGCCTCCCGCGTACGACGTGGACGCCTCGGAGGAGTCGGACGAGCCGTCGGGGCGGACGAGCAGCACCCTGCCCAGCAGTTCCGCCGGTCCCCGGGCCACCCGGGCGACGGCCGCCGCCTCACCCCGGGACGCGGCCGCAAGGGCCGCCGCGTACACCGGCCGCTCAGGCTCCTGCGCGCGCACCGGGGTGACCAGGACCTCGATGACCCCGCCGCAGGTCAGCCCCACCGCGAAGGCGTCCTCGTCGCTGTAGCCGAACCGTTCCAGCACCGTCCGGCCGTCCTGGAGCGCCTGGACGCACAGGTCGTACACGGCGCCTTCCACACAGCCGCCGGAGACCGAGCCGATGGCCGTGCCGCCGCTGTCGACCGCGAGGGCGGCGCCCGGGCCGCGCGGAGCGCTGCCGCCGACGCTCACGACGGTGGCGACGGCGAAGTCCCGGCCCTCCTCGGCCCACCGGTTCAGCTCGTCGGCGATGTCAAGCATCCCGATCCCCTCCCGTGCCCGCCAGGAGCACCCGGTCCGGGCGGATCGGCAGGTTCCGGTGGCGTACACCCGTCGCGTGCCAGACCGCGTTGGCGATCGCCGCCGCCGCTCCGACGACCCCGATCTCGCCGATGCCCTTGATGCCGACCGGGTCCCCGGGGTCGGGGTCGTCGACCCAGTCCGCCTCGATGTCGGGTACGTCGGCGTGTGCGGAGAAGTGGTAGCCGGCGAGGTCGGCGCCCACATGGCCGCCGCTCGCCCGGTCCCGGTGAGCCTCCTCGTGCAGGGCCATGGACAGGCCCCAGATCATGCCTCCGACGAACTGCCCGCGCGCGGTCAGCGGGTTGACGATCCGGCCGGCCGCGAAGATGCCGAGCATCCGCCGCACCCGCACTTCCCCGCTGGTGACATCGACGGCGACCTCGGCGAACTGAGCCCCGAAGGAGTGCCGTTCCTTCTGCTCCAGCGCGCCGACCGCCTGGGAGGTGTCCGAGCGTGCCGTGATCCCCTCGGGCGGAATGCCGCCGCCCAGGGCCAGCCGCTCGCGCAGCTCGTCCGCCGCGACCCTGATCGCCCAGGCCCAGGAGCGGGTGCCCATCGAACCGCCGGCGATCATCGCGAAGCCGAAGTCGCTGTCCGCGATGCGCATCCGGATGCGCTCCGGCGCCACCTCCAGCGCGTCCGCGGCGATCAGGGTGAGCGCGGTCCGGGCCCCGGTTCCGATGTCGGACGCGGTGATCCGTACGGTGAAGCTGCCGTCCGGCTCGGCCGTCACGGCCGCCGTGGACGGGGCGGACAGCACGGGGAACGTGGAGGCGGCGGTGCCGGTCCCGAGCAGCCAGCGGCCCTCGCGGCGGATACCGGGACGCGGGTCACGGTCCGCCCAGCCGAACCGGCGGGCCCCCTCCTCGAAGCACGCGAGCAGGTTGCGGCCGCTGAACGGCAGCCCGGAGACGGGGCCGACGGCCGGTTCGTTGCGGGCGCGCAGCGCGATCGGGTCGAGTCCGCACTTCTCGGCGAGTTCGTCGAGTGCGGACTCCAGCGCGAACGAGCCCGGCGCCTCGCCCGGCGCCCGCATCCAGCTCGGGGTCGGCACGTCGAGCGGTACGACTCGGGTCTGCGAGTAGTGCGCGTCGGAGTCGTACATCGCGCGCCCGAACTCGGCGCACCGCTCGACGAACTCGTACACGGTCGAGGTGAGGCACTCGGCCCGGTGGTCGAACGCGCGCAGCCGGCCGTCCGCGTCGGCGCCGAGCCTGACCCGCTGGGCTGTGGGGCTGCGGTAGCCGACCAGCGAGAACATCTGGCGGCGGGTCAGTACGACGCGCACGGGACGCTGCAGGACGGTCGCGGCCATCGCGGCGGCGACCGAGTGCGGGCGGGTGCCCTTGGAGCCGAAGCCGCCGCCGACGTGTTCCGAGCGCACCCGCACCGACTGGGGGTCGAGCGAGAACAGCTTCGCGAGCTCGTCCGCCACGAACCTGCTGCCCTGGTTGGAGTCGACGACCTCGAGCCGGCCGCCGTCCCAGCGTGCGATCGCCGCGTGCGGCTCCATGGGGCTGTGGTGCTCCTCCGGAGTGCTGTACTCGGCGTCCACGACGACGGCGGACGCGGCGAGTTCGGCCTCCAGGTCGCCCTTCTGCGCGGCGGGGGCGCTCTCCGGCGCGTACACCCCGGGGAGCCCGGCGGCGAACACGACGTCGTGGGGCTCCTCGTCGTACACGACGACGAGGGCCTCGGCGGCCTCCCTGGCCTGCTCGGGCGTCTCGGCCACGACCAGCGCCACCGGCCAGCCGACGAACGGGACCTGGTCGTGCTGGAAGATCTGGGCGATCGGGTCGGGCGCCCCGAAGGCGTTCGTGTAGTCGCCGTTGAGACGTGGGGCGTTCTCGTGGTGCAGGACGGCGACGACGCCCGGCATCGCGAGGACGGGCGCGGACTCCACCGCGCGGATCCGGCCACGGGCCACGGTGGACAACACCAGCCAGCCGTGGGCGAGTTCGGGATACGGGACCTCGCCTGCGTAGCGCGCTGCCCCGGTGACCTTGGCCACGCCCTCGACGCGGGTGTGGGCGGCGCCGACGGCCCCGAACGTCGCGGTCGCCGCCGTCGTCGCGGTCGTGGTCGCGGTCGTACCGGTCATCGGGCTGCCTCCTCGGTGAGTTCGGTCAGCATCGCCACGACGAGATTGCGCATCAGGGGCACCTTGTATCCGTTGTGGGGCAGCGTCCGGGCGGCCGCGAGCTCGGCGTCCGCGGCGGCGGCGAAGGCCTCGGCGCTCGCCGGTCCCCCGGTCAGCGCCCGTTCGGCCGCGCGGGCCCGCCACGGCCGGGAGGCCACGGCACCGAAGGCGAGGCGCACTTCGCGTACGACACCGTCGTGGACGTCGAGGGCGGCGGCGATCGAGCCGATCGCGAACGCGTACGAGGCGCGCTCGCGCACCTTGCGGTAGCGGGAGCGGGCGGCGACCGGGGCGGCCGGCAGGGTGACGCCGGTGATCAGCGCGCCGGGCGGCAGGGCGGTCTCCAGGTGCGGGGTGTCACCCACCGGCAGATAGAACTCCGCGAGCGGCAACTCCCCCGGCCCGTCCGCCGTTTCGTACGAGACGACGGCGTCGAAGGCGGTGAGGGCCACGGCCATGTCCGAGGGGTGCGTGGCCACGCAGTGCGCGGAGGCACCGAGGACGGCGTGGTTGTGGTGCTCGCCCTCGACGGCCGGGCAACCGCTGTCGGGGACCCGCTTGTTGCAGGGCTTCGCCAGATCGGCGAAGTAGCCGCAGCGGGTGCGCTGGAGCAGGTTTCCGCCGACCGTGGCCATGTTGCGCAGCTGACCGGAGGCTCCGGCCAGCACGGCCTGGGTCAATGCCGGGTAGTGGCGCCGCACGTCGGGATGGGCGGCGAGGTCGCTGTTGGTCACGGTCGCGCCGATCCGCAGCCCGCCGCTCCTTGTGAACTCGACGCGGTCGAGGGGGAGTTCACGCACGTCGACGAGCCGGGCGGGCCGCTCCACCCCGCTCTTCATCAGGTCGACGAGATTGGTGCCACCGCCGAGATAGCGTGCGTCCGGGTCGGCGCCCAGCAGAGCGACCGCGCCGGTGACGTCGTAGGCGCGCTCGTAGTCGAACTCCCTCATGCCGCCGCCTCCTTGGTCTCGGACGACCGTGTATCGGACGACTGCGCCGCCCGCGCGACGGCCTGGACGATCGACACATACGCGCCGCACCGGCACAGGTTGCCGCTCATCCGCTCACGGATCTCCTCGGGCGTGAGCTGCGGAACCCCCGCTTCGGGCCGCACGTCCGCGGTCACGGCGCTCGGCCAGCCCGCCGCGTGCTCCTCGATCACCGCGAGGGCCGAACAGATCTGGCCGGGCGTGCAGTAACCGCACTGGTAGCCGTCGAGGTCGAGGAAGGCCTGCTGCACGGGATGCAGCCGCTCACCGTCCGCCACCCCTTCGATGGTGGTGATCTCGCGTCCCTCGGCGGCGACGGCGAGTTGCAGACAGGAGACGGCCCGGCGTCCGTCGAGCAGCACCGTGCAGGCGCCGCACTGGCCCTGATCGCAGCCTTTCTTGGTACCGGTGAGATCGAGGCGCTCACGCAGGGCGTCGAGCAGGGTGGTGCGATGGTCGACGGGCAGCGTGTACTTCTCACCGTTGACGTGCAGGGTGATGGTGCTGGACGTCGAGGTCGTGGCGCTGGACGTCGTGGGGGCCATGATCAGCCTTCTTTCGCCTGTCTGAGGGGGAAAGGAAGTCGCGAGAGGGCCGGGAAAAGGGGGCACCGATGGTCCACACTGGCCGGATCCGGCGGTAAGGTGAACCTCTAACCGGACAGTTGTCCGTTCATCCCGAACCTACCGGACAGCTGTCCGGTTAGCAAGGTACTCGCCTGGGCGGGCGAAGGACGAAGGAGGCCCGAGTGCAGCAGAAGAAGGCCACCCCGCTGCGCTCGGACGCGCAACGCAATCGCGAGCGCATTCTCGAGGTGGCCCTGGCCGAGCTGACGAGGTCGGCCGACACCCCGCTCAGCGCGATCGCCAAGAAGGCGGGGGTCGGGCAAGGGACGTTCTACCGCAACTTCCCCCATCGCGAGGCACTCCTCCTGGAGATCTACCGCCACGAGGTGCAGCAGGTCGCCGACACCGCGGCGCAGCTGCTCGAGACGCGTGCGCCGGACCGGGCCCTGCGGGAGTGGATGGACCGCCTCGCCCAGTTCGCCATGACCAAGGTCGGCCTGGCCGAGGCCCTGCGCGCGACCACCCTCGCGCACGGCACCCTGACCCGGCTGGGGCACAGCGGGATGTCCGCGGCCATCGCGCTGCTCCTGGCGGCGAACGACAAGGCAGGCACCATCCGCCCCGGAGTGACCCCGGAGGACTTCTTCCTCTTCATCGCCGGTCTCTGGCAGATCGACGCGGACGGGGACTGGCAGCCGCGCGCCACCCGCCTTCTGGACCTCGTGATGGACGGTCTACGGGTGGGCGCGCCGGGCTCCGCGCCGCCCGAGTAAGCCGAGCCGCGGCCTGCGGACTGCGGGCGGGAGCGGGAGCGGCGGCCCGTCGTCACCGACAGCCGCTCCTATGCGCACGACGAAGCCGTCCGCCTGTACTCCCCCGTGGCGGACGGCTCGTGTCGCGGTGTTCAGAGATCGGGATCGGTGTCGGCGACGTAAGTGTCCTGGGCCGCTGGACGACACCCGCCGGGGCGGGCGACGGGATTCGAACCCGCGTCTCTCTCTTGACAGGAGAAGTAGCCGAAACCTTCGCACCTGAACGAGTTCACCGTAGTGGTCACCGCCCTCGCGGTCACCTGGTTTCCCGCGTGCGCCAGACGCGTACCGGGGCGTTGTCAGTGGTGGCGTGCAGGATGGCGGGTATGACAACACCAGCCGCAGTGATCGTGGATGCCGCCGCCTACGCGCAGGCGGTCGAGGACGCCGTGAAGGCTTCGGCCGCCTACTACGCGGGCGGCACGTCGGTACTGGACGACGACACCTACGACCGGCTCGTGCGGGGCATCGCGGCGTGGGAGTCCGCTCATCCCGACGAAGTGCTGCCCGATTCACCGACCGGGAAGGTCGCCGGTGGCGCCGCGGAGGGCGATGTCCCGCACACGGTGCCCATGTTGAGCCTGGACAACGTCTTCTCGCCGGAGGAGTTCACCGCCTGGACCGCGTCACTGGCCCGGCGGATCGGCCATGACGTCACACGGTTCGGTGTCGAGCCGAAGCTCGACGGGCTCGCGATCGCCGCCCGGTACACCCGTGGTCGCCTCACCCGGCTGATCACCCGTGGCGACGGGACGGCCGGGGAGGACGTCTCGCATGCCATCGCCACCGTCGAAGGCCTCCCGGCCGAACTGACCGAGCCGGTCACGGTGGAGGTGCGCGGCGAAGTCCTGATGACCACCGCCCAGTTCGAGCACGCCAACGAGGTGCGCACCGCGCACGGCGGCCAGCCGTTCGCGAACCCGCGCAACGCCGCGGCGGGCACGCTGCGCGCCAAGGACCGCGCCTACACCGTGCCGATGACCTTCTTCGGCTATGCCCTGCTGCCACTGCCCGGCACCGAGGAGACCCTCGCGACACGGCTGGGTGAGGCCGCGCACAGCGAGCTGATGGCCCGGTGCGGCGAACTCGGCGTGAACACGACCACCGCCACCGCCGTGCCCGGGACCACGGCGGAGACCGCCGAGCAGGTCCTGGCCCGGGTCAAGGAGATCGCCGCGCTTCGGCCGGAGTTGCCGTTCGGGATCGACGGGATAGTCATCAAGGCCGACCTCGCCGCCGATCAGGAGGCCGCCGGATCCGGTTCGCGTGCACCGCGCTGGGCGATCGCCTACAAGCTGCCGGCCGTGGAGAAGATCACCCGGCTGCTGGAGGTGGAGTGGAACGTGGGCCGCACCGGCATCATCGCTCCGCGCGCGGTCCTCGAACCGGTCGAGATCGACGGCTCCACCATCACCTACGCCACCCTCCACAACCCTGCCGACATCACCCGCCGCGACCTGCGTCTGGGCGACCACGTGATGGTCCACCGCGCCGGGGACGTGATTCCCCGCGTCGAAGCCCCCGTCGCCCATCTGCGCACCGGAGAAGAGCGGACGATCGTCTTCCCCGAGGTGTGCCCGCGGTGCGGCTCCACCATCGACACCAGCGAGCAGCGCTGGCGCTGCGAGAACGGCCGCAACTGCCACCTGGTCGCCGCCCTCTCGTACGCCGCCGGCCGCGACCAGCTCGACATCGAGGGCCTGGGCCACACCCGTGTCGTCCAGCTCGTCGAGGCCGGCCTGGTCGCCGATCTGGCCGACGTGTTCGCCCTCACGCGCGACCAGCTCCTCGCCCTGGAACGGATGGGCGAGACCAGCACCGACAATCTCCTCGCGGCGATCGGCGCGGCCAAGGGGCAGCCGTTGTCGCGGGTGCTGTGCGCGCTCGGCGTCCGCGGCACGGGCCGCTCCATGTCCCGTCGTATCGCCCGGTACTTCGCGACCATGGACCACATCCGTGCCGCCGACGCCGAAGCGATGCAGCGGGTCGAGGGCATCGGCACGGAAAAGGCCCCGTCCATCGTGGCCGAACTCGCCGAACTCGCCCCGCTCATCGACAAGCTCGCCGCGGCCGGGGTCAACATGACCGAGCCCGGTGCCACTGCGCCCGTCACCGCCGACGACACCGACACCGATACTGGCGCCCAGGGCGCGGAGCCGGCGGGCGGGCCGCTGACCGGGATGGCGGTCGTCGTCACCGGAGCCATGACCGGCCCGCTGGAGAAGCTCAGCCGCAACCAGATGAACGAACTCATCGAGCGCGCCGGTGGCCGCTCCTCCTCCAGCGTCTCCAGGAAAACCACGCTGGTCGTCGCCGGCGAAGGCGCCGGATCCAAGCGCGCCAAGGCCGAGGACCTCGGCATCCGGCTGGTCACCCCCGACGAGTTCGCGACTCTGGTCGCCGACTACGTGGACTGAAGGGCGTCGCTCGAACCGATGGTGTAGCCCGCTACACCATCGGTTCGGGAGTGGGCTCTCTCGTGACGGCGAGCCCGCGCCGGGATCGTTGACACATGAGGACTTCCGCACGAGCCGGGCTCGCCGTCATGGCCGCGGGCGGCATTTTTTTCGCCGCCACCAGCCTGGAAGACAACGACGACTCGGCCACCGCCGCCCCGAAAAGCGCGGCCGTCTCCGGAGAGCCGAGCCACTCGACGGTCTCCGGGGCGCCAGAGAGTACGCCCGCCTCCGGGTCATCGGCAGGTCCCGGTCCGTATGTGGCGCTGGGTGACTCCTACACCGCCGGCGCCGGCATCCCCTCAGGGACCGGAACCCCCACGGGATGCGATCGCTCCGACCACAACTACCCCACCCTGGTGGCCCACGAACTCGGCGTCGAAACAGCCGACTTCCACGACATGAGCTGCACCGGCGCCACCGTCGAGGACCTCACGGCACCCCAGACCACCGGTCACGGCACCAACCCCGCCCAGCTCTCCGCCCTCACCACCCGCACCGCCCTCGTCACCCTCGGCATCGGCGGCAACGACATCGGCTTCAGCGAACTGATCACACGGTGCGCCACATCCGGCGTCCTCTACTTCGCCACCGGCAGCGGCAAGTACACCGGCGACCACGCCCCCTGCCGCAGCCAGTACGTCGACGGCACCACCGACGCCGTCCGGCAGAAGGTCAACACCGTGGGCGACCGCCTCGCCGACACCCTGGCCGAGGTCAGACGCCGCGCGCCGCGGGCACGCGTCTACGTGGTCGGGTACCCGGCGATCCTGCCCGCCACGGCCGGCGACTGCGGCCGCGACATGGGTCTCGCACCCGGCGACGTCACCTTCCTCCACCAGGAGCAGCAGCGGCTCAACGCCACCCTGCGGCAACGCGCCGAAGCCGCAGGTGCCGGGTATGTCGACACCTACGCCCCGTCGAACGGTCACGAGGCGTGTTCCGCGCGTGAGACCCGCTGGGTCGAACCCCTCGTGCCGCTCGCCCCCGCCGCGCCCGTCCACCCCAACGCACGCGGCGAACGCGGTATGGCCGACGCCGTCATCAACACCATCAACGCGAGCAAAGGGTCCTGAGGCCAGCGGGTTCCAAGGCCGAAGGGCCGAGGGGCCTGAGGGGCCTGAGGGGCCTGAGGAGCCTGAGGAGCCTGAGGAGCCTGAGGAGCCCCCGAAGCCTACGCGCCGCTCGCGTCGAGCATGTCCTCGCGCTCGACGATCTTCACGCGTTCCCGGCCCTGCGGTTCGCCCAGCGCCTTCTCCGCGGCGTCCAGGCGGTACCAGCCCTCCCAGGTGGTGAAGCGGACGTCCCGCTCGCCGAGGAACGCGTCCACGGCCTCCGGGTCGGGCGAGCCGGGCGCGTGCAGACGTCCGTTCGCGTGGTCGTCCAGCAGGCTGGCGACGGTCTCGTTGGCGTCGCCCTTGGTGTGGCCGATCAGACCCACGGGGCCGCGTCGGATCCAGCCGGTCACGTACGTCGACTGCAGGTGCTCGCCGGTCTCCTCGATCACCCGGCCGCCCTGGTCCGGGACCGTGCCCGACTCGGCGTCCCAGGGGAGCTTGGGCAGTTCGTCGGACAGGTAGCCCACGGCGCGGTAGACCGCACCGAGGTCCCAGTCCTTGTACTCGCCGGTTCCCTTGACGTTGCCGGTGCCGTCGAGTGCGGTGCGCTCGGTGCGCAGGCCCACGACCTGGCCGTTCTCGCCGAGGATCTCGGTCGGGGACTCGAAGAAGTGCAGGAACAGCTTGTGCGGGCGGTCACCGGTGTCGCGGATGGCCCAGTTCTCCAGGGTCTTGGCGACCATGTCGGCCTGCTTGTTCCCGCGCCGGGTCGCGATCGAGCCCTCGTCGTAGTCGATGTCCTCGGGGTCGACGATGACCTCGATGTTCGGGGAGTGGTCCAGTTCCCGCAGCTCCATCGGGCTGAATTTCGCCTGCGCCGGACCGCGGCGGCCGAAGACGTGGACCTCCAGGGCCTTGTTGGCCTTGAGGCCGTCGTGGACGTTCTGCGGGATCTCGGTCGGCAGCAGTTCGTCGGCGGTTTTGGCGAGGATGCGGGCGACGTCGAGCGCGACGTTGCCGACGCCGAGGACGGCGACCTTCTCCGCTTCGAGCGGCCAGGTCCGCGCCACGTCCGGGTGGCCGTCGTACCAGGAGACGAAGTCCGCTGCACCGTAGGAGCCGTCGAGGCCGATGCCGGGTATGTCGAGGGCCCGGTCGGCCGTCGCCCCCGTGGAGAAGATCACGGCGTCGTAGAAGGTGCGCAGGTCGTCGAGGTTGATGTCCCCGGGGTAGTCGACATTGCCGAACAGACGTATCTGGGGCTTGTCGAGCACCTGGTGCAGGGCCGTGATGATGCCCTTGATCCGCGGGTGGTCGGGGGCCACGCCGTAACGGATCAGACCGAAGGGGGCCGGCATCCGTTCGAAGAGGTCGATGGACACACCGGGCTCGACCGCAACTGCGGACTTCAGCAGCGCGTCGGCAGCGTAGATCCCGGCGGGGCCGGCTCCGACAATGGCTACCCGCAGAGGGCGAGGCATGATCAGGTTCCCTTCGAACGGTGGCAGGGTGGCTCGTCGGGAAGCCTAAACTAAGGCAAACCTTAGTCAGTAGTCGGGTGGGATCTATGACCTCATAAGCCGATCTTATGACTCGTCGCCGGGGAGCACAGGCCTCGGAATCGGGGGCAAAATAGGCTTTGTGGGTGTCCGGCGTGTGTCAGTGGACCGCCTCGTGGAGCAGCCGTCGGGCCGCGGACTGGTGGCAATCCCACTCGCGCTGATCGTAGTGATCACGGTGGTGGACCTCCACTCCCCGACCGATGTGCACCTGGGTCCGTTGCTGGTCATCGCCCCCGCCCTCACCGCCTCCCTGGCCGGGCCACGGCTGACTGCGGCCGTGGGGGTGCTGGCCGTGGCCGCCCAGGTCTTCATCGCGGTGTTCCACGGCGGGCTGACCACCTCCAACCACGTCGCGCAGATCATCGCCCTGACCGTGCTCTCCGCGCTGGTGGTCTTCGTCTGCCATGTACGTGAGCGGCGTGCCCGGGAGCTGAGCCGGGCACGGTCGGTGGCCGAGACGGCTCAGCGGGTCCTGCTGCGACCGCCGCCCCGCCGGATCGGTCCCTTGCGCGTGGCCTGGCTGTATCTGGCCGCCGAGGACGAGACGCAGATCGGCGGCGACCTGTTCGCGGTCTCCCGCGCCGCCCAGCCCTCCACGCGGGTGATCATCGGGGACGTACGCGGCAAGGGTCTGGCCTCCATCGGTGAGGCCTCGGTGGTGCTCGGCTCGTTCCGGGAGGGCGCTCACCGGTACGCCACCCTGCCCGAGCTCACGGCTGCGCTGGAGGTCAGCGTGTGCCGCGACCTGGAGGACGTGGCCGACACCGAGCACGACCCGGGCGAGCACTTCATCACCGCGCTCGTGCTCGACATCCCCGACGAGGGGCCGGACGCCTGGATGATCACCTGCGGTCATCCACCACCCATCCTGCTGCACAACCGGGAGGTCACGGTCCTGCACCCGCGCCACCCCCTCCCCCCGCTGGGCATGTGCGAACTGCCCGCCGCGAGCCACCGACCCGACCCGTTCACCTTCGAAACCGGTGACATCCTCCTGCTCTACACCGACGGCGTCATCGAAGCCCGCTCACCGTCGGGCGCCTTCTACCCGCTCCTCGATCGGGTCGCCTCCTTTCCCGTCTCCAGCCCCGACGCCCTGCTGCGGCACATCCACGACGACCTCCTCGAGCATGTCGGCGACCACCCCGGCGACGACGCCGCCCTCCTGGTCATCGAACGCACCACCTCCCACCACCCGCATCGACCGCAATTCGCCACCCGCTCCGTCGACGGCCACCACCGGCTCCATCCCACCGGATCGCCCCCGTCGACGGAACGCTGACCTCACTCCCGGGCCATGTCCGACTCCGCCACGCTCGCCGCGGAATCGGCGTCGTCGACGAGTTTCCGCAGGTGACCGAGGTCCGCGGAGGAGGAGGGTGCGGGCTGCCGAGTGGTCTGCGTGCCCTGAGCGGTCTGTGTGCCCTGCGTGCTCTGTGTGCTCTTTGTGCTCCCGCCATGGCCGCATCCGGCCAGCAACAGCAGGGCGGCCAGTACAGCCGGCACGGTGTGGCGCGCGCGCATCAGTTCGTACGACCGTTGTCGTGGGCGCCGCACCACTTCTCGACGTCGGCCAGGTCCTTCTGGCGGGTCTCCAGGGTGGGGACCAGGGAGCGCCGGGCGGTGAGCCGGTCGTTCAGGTAGGTCTCGATCTGGGTGTGCCCCGCGGACTTGGCGTTCGCCACCCGCTGCTCGAGACGGGCGATGGAGCCACGCTGGGAAGCGTCCGCGCGCAGCCGGGTGAGGATCCGGTCGATCCGCCGGTCGATCTTCGGCGCGCGCTTGCAGAGCGCCGCCGCGCCGTCGCCCGTGGGGGTGCCGGACGGCGCGGGAGTCGCGGCGTCGGCGGTAGCGGCGCCGGCGGCGCCGAACAGCGATCCGGCGGCGACCAACGAGACGACCGAGATCACGGTCTTCCTGGTGCTTGGCATGACGAACTCCTCCGCGTTCACGGGCGACTGCCCTGTCGCCGGGAAAGCTAGGAGCCGTCTTTGTGGAATTCTTGTGGCCGGTCGGCGGCCGTGATCATCCAGTTGCGCGGGAGCGGAAGCGTGGCCCCCGTGTCCCCGGTGCCGTCGCCCAGCGGCAGGGTGACCTCGACGCGGGTACCCGGACCCGTGGGCCGGTCCAGTACCCGGATCCCACCTCGGTGCAGGGCGATCTGCTGGGCGACCAGGGTCAGTCCGAGGCCGGAGCCAGGGCTGTCCGGTCGGCGGCGGAAGCGTTCGAAGACCTCGGTGCGCAGCGCGGGCGGGATGCCAGGGCCCCGGTCTTCGACGACCAGGAGCGCCTCGGCGCCGCTCGCGCGCAAGGTCACCTCGACCTGCGGGGGCTGCCCGTCCGTGTGTCCGTGGACCAGGGCGTTGACGAGCAGGTTGTCCACCAGGCTCCGCAGTCCCGCCTCCCAGCCGTGTACGCGCAGCCCCGCTGCGCAGTGGCCGGCCACCCGTGCGTGCGGATGGCGTCGCCGCTGTTCCTCCGTGCTCGCTTCGACGAGATCGGCGAGGTCGACCGGGCCGAAGGCGTCCGCCTCGACAAGGTCTGCGCGGCCGAGGTCGCGCAGCATGACGAGGACTCCGAGGAGGCGTGCGTGTTCGCGGCTCAGGTCGTGCAGCACTTCGTCGCGGTCGGGTCCGGCGAGTTCCGGATGCTCGGTGAGGATCTCCAGGTTGGTCTGCATGCTCATCAGCGGGGTGCGCAGTTCGTGCGAGGCCGCCGAGGCGAAGGAGCGGGCGGTGGCCAGTGCCTCGGCGGTCCTGAGCGCCTGCTCGTCGTAGCGCGCCAGGACGGTCTGCAGGGTGTGTGCGAGGTCGTCGACCTCGACGATCCGCGTCGGGCTGTGGTCCAGCCGGGTGGAACTGGAGCGGGGGTCGAGGCCGCTCGCCCGGCGTTGCAGACGGCGCAGCGGTGCGCTCGCCCGGGTGGCGACGGCCCAGGCGAGCAGCCCGGACAGCGGTGCGGCGAGCAGGGCGACGGTCACCGCGCGCCGTCGGACCAGGCGCACCTGGGTGTCGGCGGCGGTGTCCGAGGCGAACAGCCACAGGGTGCCGCGCACGCCGGGGCGCGCCCCGGTCACCCGGGTCGACAGGATCCGCCAGCTCCTGCCGTCGGCACGGAGGGTGACCGGCACGGGCGCCCTGGCGGGCAGCGCCACGTCCGCCGCCGGTTGCGGGCCGCCGGTGAAGGTCTCCTCGGGGCCGATCAGCCGTACGCCCACGTCCAGGGCCGAGGTGAACACCCGGCGCTCGCGGGCCTGCTCCACCGCCGCCGACCGGTCGGCGGCGCTCGCGCGCAGCAGCCCCCGGGCGTCCTTGGCGACGGCCACCGCGCGCTCACGCAGATGCGTGTCCTGCTGATCGTGCAGATCCGCGGCGACCAGCCGCAGCAGCAGCCAGCCGGTGGCCAGTACCAGTACGGGCACGGTGGCGCCTACGGCCAGGGCGATCCGCGTGGACAGTCTCACGGCCGCTCCTGCGGGTCGTCGTCGCGTAGGACGAAGCCCACGCCTCGTACGGTGTGGATGATCCGGGAGCGCCCCGACGTCTCCAGTTTGCGGCGCAGATAGCTGACGAAGGTGTCCACCGCGTCGGTGCGCACCTCGAAGTCGTAGCCCCATACGCGATCGAGGAGCTGGTCCCGGCTGAGCACGATGCCGGCGTTGCGGGCGAGGAAGTGGAGGAGTTCGAACTCGCGCCGGGTCAGTTCCACCGGCCGCCCGTCGAGGCTCACCCTGCGGGCGGCGGGATCCAGGAGCAGCCCGCCGGCCCGTACGGTGCCGCTGTCCCGCGGCGGCCGGCGCCGCAGCAGTGCCTCCAGCCGCAGGACCAGCTCCTGCAGGGCGAAGGGCTTGACGAGGTAGTCGTCGCCGCCCGCCTGCAGGCCCGCGATCCGGTCGGCGGTCTCGTCGAGTGCGGAGAGCATCAGCACGGGTACGTCGTTGTCCTCGTCCCGCAGTGCCCTGCACACCTCGATGCCGTTGAGGTCGGGCATCGAGATGTCCAGCACGATCACATCCGGCGGCGTCCGCCGGGCCACCGCCAGGGCCGGCCGGCCCCCGTCGGCGAGATCCACGGCGAATCCGCCGAGCCTCAGGCCCCGCTCCAGCGAGCGGCGGATCGCCGCGTCGTCGTCCACGACCAGGACACGGCCGCGCTGCCCACTCTTCACCACTGACCCTCCCCGCCACACCCGGCGTCCTGCCGGGGCCCGCCGCCGCCCATCGTGCATCAGCCGCGACGGTCCCGGCCCCGAGGGGTGGACCAAGGGTTCGGTGAGAACCGTCCGGGCCGGCCCCGGTCGGCGCGGGCCAGGCGGAGCGTGGCGGTTGCGCGGGGCCTGACCCGACGGTTGCATACGACTGTGTCGTCGATGGCCGACCCCGCACACAGCCAACGGCCCGCCGAACCGGGCCTCCGTGCGGCCGGACCCGCCAGGGCCGGACTTCTACGACGTCCGTGGAGGAGCGATGGGTGTGGACACGAGCGCGCGGGTCGGCCACGGGAAACGGTGGGCGGCCAGGGGCGCGCTGGTCGCGGCGGCGCTGGCGGTGCTGCTGCCGCTCGGTTACGGAGGCGTGGACGGCGTACTGCTGCTCCTGGTCGCGCTCCTCGGCGTGGCCGTCACGGCGGCGGCGCTGTGGTGGGCGCTGACCCGGCGCGGCCCGCTGCGCTGGGTGGCGGCCGTGCTGGCGGCCGTCGTGCCCGGCGCCGTGCTCACCCTGTTCGCCGTGGCCGGGCTGCTCTGGGCCGTTCCCGTGTCCCTGGCACTGTGGACCGTGGCCGTCTGGAGCGGCCGGTACGCCCTGCGGAGCGACCGGACGCGCGCCCCGCGCCCGAAGGAACGCAGGGCACCGCCGCCGCGGCGCCCCTTCCTCCTCATGAACCCGCACTCCGGCGGTGGCAAGGTGGCGAAGTTCGGACTGCGGGAGAAGGCGGAGCGGCTCGGCGCGCAGGTCGTGCTCCTCGACCCTGACCAGCACCAGGACGTCACCGCGCTGGCCCGGGCCGCCGTCGCGGACGGCGCGGATCTGCTGGGCGTCGCCGGCGGTGACGGTACCCAGGCACTGGTCGCGGCCGTCGCCGCCGAACACGGTCTGCCGTTCCTGGTGGTCTGCGCCGGCACCCGCAATCACTTCGCGATGGACCTCGGCCTCGACCGCGACGACCCGGCGACCTGCCTGGACGCCCTCACCGACGGCGTCGAACTCCGCGTGGACCTCGGCTTCGCCGGCGGCCACCCGTTCGTCAACAACGCCTCTTTCGGCGCGTACGCGGCGGTCGTGCAGAGTCCCGCGTACCGCGACGACAAGATCGGCACCATCCTGGACCTCCTGCCCGACCTGCTCACCCGTCAGCGCGGGCCGCGACTGACCGCTCGCGCCGCGGACACGACGCTCGACGCCCCGCAGGCCGTACTGGTGAGCAACAACCCCTACCGCACCAACGATCCGGCCGGTCTCGGTCGCCGCGAACGGCTCGACTCCGGGCTGCTCGGTGTCCTCGGCATCACGGTGGACAGCGCGGCCGAGGCCGCCGCGCTCGTACTGGACCCCGCGCCGGACGGACTCGCGGTCCTGACCACCCGTGAGGTGGTCATCGACGCCGACCGCGCGGAGATCGAGGCCGGCATCGACGGCGAGGCCCTGGTCCTGCCCGTCCCGGTGCGCTGCCGCGTCGAACCCGGCGCCCTGCGCGTCCGCGTCCCCAAGGAACGGCCCGGTGTACCGGAGGCCCAACCCCCCTTGGACTGGCGCCGGTTGCGCACGCTCGCGGCGACCGTGGGGCGCACGGCGGTCGTACGACATCCTGGTCGTGGCCGGGACACGTAGACGAAGGTCACAATTACATATCGGACAGTTCGCGCTCCAATCTTCACATCAGGCACACAAATTGGCTAAGTTGGCGGTAGGCCGCACGACTCCCTCCGGCGAACCTCGCCGGGTCGCGCGACCTCCGCCGAATCCGGTGCCCCCGTGGCAACCGGAACCTGGACCCAACCGACCTTGGGGTGAATCGGCCCAACTGCCCGATCGGGCAAGGGCTGTAGGGCAGCCTTCCTGAATCCTCCGCCCGAACCCGACGGCCGACCCAATAGGCGGAGTACGGAAGGAGTACGGCTCCCATGGCGCCGGAACGAACCCCGCGCCCTGGAGGCAACAGCCTCCCTGGCATGCCTGACTCCGCACGCGCGGCGGCCGCCCTCAGTGGCGCGGACGGTCCGAGCCGCGAGGAGGTGCAGCAGCGGATCAGCTCCCTCTACGACCAGGCCGAGAACGCCGTCGGGTTCGTCAACGGGACCCGCGCGATGACCACGGGGAGCCGAAGCCGCGTCAACCCGGCACCGGGAACCGCGCGCGGGCGCCGCGACCCCGCCCTCGACGACATCACCAGAACCTGGTTCGACGCGGCGCGCGCGCAGCTGGGTCCGTCCGCGCCTGCCAGGCTGCCGGCCGACCGGATGCCGAACCGCCCGGCCGAGGCGCGGCCCACGGGCCCGGCGAAGCGGCTGGAGGACGAGCTCACCAACCGTGGGCGGGAGTTGACCGCCCGCCCCGTTCTGGAGTTGACCGCGGGTCCCTCCGCCGAGGCGGCCGCCGGGCCCGTGGCCGAGTTGACGGCCAGGGCCGTCGCCGCACTGCCGGCCGCGCCGGAGCCTGCGCCGCAACCCGCACTGGAGGCCGCCACGGCCCTGCTGCCCGCGTTGCCCGCCGGGCCGGGGCAGTCCTCGTTGAAGACGTCCAAGGAGAAGATCCAGCGCAAGCTGGCGCTGGCCCGTGATCTGGTGTCCCAGCACGCCGCGCGCTGGAACCCCGGGCCCGCGGCGATCGAGTCACGTCCGGCCGAGGCCGTCTGGCCCACCCCGGAGGATCAGGCTCGCCGGCAGGCCGCGGAGGAGTGGCAGCGACAGCAGTCGACCGCACTCGGCCCGGACATGTCCTTCGGCACCGGGCTGCCGCTCGGTGCGGGCATGTCCATGGGTACGGGAATGCCGCTCGGCGCAGACATGTCCCTCGGCACGGGGATGCCTCTGGCCGCGGGCATGTCGCCCGGTGCGGACATGTCCATGGGTGCGGGGATGCCGCTCGGTGCCGACATGTCCCTCGGCGCCGGGATGCCCCTGACCACGGGCAAGCTTCCCGGCGCGGACATGTCCCTCGGCGGAGGCCTACCGCGGGCCGCGGACATGACCATGGGTGCGGGGATGCCTCTCGCTGCCGACATGTCCCTCGGCACCGGGATGCCCCTGACCACGGGCATGCTTCCCGGCGCGGACATGTCCCTCGGCACGGGAATGCCCCTGGCCGCGGGTATGCCCGTGGGCACCGGTGTCTCCGCCGGTGCGGTCAACACGGCCGTCGGCACCGCGGAGTCGGCGTACGGCGGGAAGGCCGCCAAAGCCCTCGCCTTCGCCCGCGAGCAGATCGGCAAGCCGTGCGTCTGGGGCGCGACCGGACCGGACTCGTACGACTCCGCCAGCCTCGTCCAGGCCGCCTGGAGGGCCGCCGGGGTCGCGCTCCCGCGTACCGTGCACGGGCAGGCGACCGCCGGTGCGGCGATTCCTCTGACCGACATCCAGTTCGGCGACCTGATCTTCTTCTACGACAACGTCAGCCACGTCGGCTTCTACACCGGCAACGGCATGATGATCCACGCCCCCAGCCCGGGTGCCTCGATACGCGAAGAGTCCCTCTTCTTCGCCGGACAGAAGGCGATTCACAGCGCGCTGCGCCCGGCGTGACGGACGCAGCGACATCTCCGGCGCCTCAAAGCACACATAAGGCACTGGAGCGGTCAAAGTTCCGCAAGAGGGGATGTACGTGATCCACGCGGGCCTCGCCGCCCGACCGGCCACCCGCGCTGACCATACTGGGAGGCCACGCCGCCTCCCACCGCAAAGTGACTCATGCCCAAGCCCTCCACCGCCCGCGCCACCGCCCCGGAAACCGTCTGGCTGGCCGGCGGGCGCCACGTCGGGCCCGCCCCGCAGGAGATCCTCAGGGAGAACCTGTGGAGGCTGAAGGCCGACGAGACGATCCACGACTTCCTGGACGCAGAGAACTCCTCGGACTCCGAGGGACATGTCTTCGAGGCGCGCTGGCTGGTCGACGACGCCGTCACGGTTCGCGCACGGCTCACGACGGACGGACGCGAACACGCCGCCGAGGGAACCCGCTGGACGCTGGTGGCCGAGGCGGAACGGCCCTGGGACCTCGCGTGGCCCTCTCCCGCGACCATGTTCTGGCCCGAGGGACACGAGGTCCCCTGGGACCACGACATCGTGGCCGGGCTCCGCCTGCGGGACATCAACCCGCTCCCGCAGGAGGACAAGGCACTGCGCCGCCTGCTCAAGGAGGCCGCGCAGCACAGCTGGAGCATCAACGTCGTCATCCACGAGGCGATGACCACCGACGAACGCGGTCGCCTCCCGCTGGCCCGGCTGCTCCCGCCCGGTCTGCGTCACCGCGTCGTGGAACACCGCGCCGCACCCGAGCAGTTCCAGGCGGTCAACTGGGCGCTGTACGACCTGGGCGTACGGGTGCCGCGCGGCGGCGCCGTGATCCTGCCCGGTTCCCCGGCCCGGCCCGGGTACGACGAGCAGGACTGCACCGTACGCAGTGTGTTCCTCGACGGCTCGGAGCCGACGGAGCTCCTGGAGAAGGTCGTACGGTACGCGGCGCTGCCCCGGCCGCTGCCGGAAACGGCACAGGACGCCCTCACCGGCCTCCGGGAGGACTGGAAGCTGCTGACGCTGGAGGAGGCGCGGGCGCTGGTGGCTGTCTACGCCGAGGCACTCGACACCATGACGAAGTCGCGCGACCAGTACCGCGAGGCGACCGAACTCGCGCATGCGGCGCTGGCCGAGCTCCGAGACCTCCGGACGACGGCGTCCGGTGCGCACGAGACGTCCGCCGGTCAGGAGGGCAACCCGCTGCACCAGCTGACGCGGACGTTCCAGCGGGTCGCGGGCACCGTACGGGCACGGCGCACGGCCCGCGACGACGGCCCGGACCGGGCCACGGGCAGGGGCACCGACACTGGGACAGGCACCGGCACGCCCGAGAACGGGCCCGGCAAGGGCGAGTGATCGCTACCGGAAACCGGCGCCGCCCCGAGGCCACCCTCTGAAACCAGCGTGACGCGGCGTGCCCGCTCGTGTCACGCGCCTCGCCAGAGATTGGCGAACGCCGCGTTCTCGATGGACCGGCGCTGGCGTACCGCTTCCAGTTCCATGACCGCGTCGTTGACGGCGGCCAGCACGGTCGTCACCGCGTCGTCGGTCACGACCGGTACGTCCGCGCCCTGCTCGGCCGGAATCCCGACGGCCGCCGCGAGGGAGACGAGGACGGGCTCGTCGGCGGCCCAGCGGTGCAGGGCCCGGCGCCGGGCGGGCGAGTCGACCACGACCATCCGGACGGCCCCGAAAAGCAGCCGGCGTTGGCGCTGCCGGGTCAGCTGACCGTCCGCCTCGAGGGCGGCGAGATGGACCGCGGCCAGGCCGCGCCCCCTGCGCCACAGCCAGTCCTCGACCGGTTCGTAGGGCACCTGCCGTACGAGTGAGGACGCGGCCTCGGCCAGGAGGCCGTCCTCCGTCGTCGGCTCCGGGGCCGGCACGAGGCGGTCGCCGTCCAGGTGGACGGCGTCAGCGGCCAGGAGGTCGATCACCTCGGCTCCGGCGAGTGCGAGGGACAGGTCGCCCTGGCCCACGGGGCGGTCCGGGTCCACGTCCATGGCGGTGATCAAGAGGTCCCTGGCCGTGGTCATAGATGGCTCCCCCACACAGTCTCCGGAGGGGCAAGCCTACGATCTTCGGCGGGGAAAGCCTACGAACCTCCACCGCTCGGCGCGGGTGCGCGCGGAGCGGAGCAGGAGGCCCGTCGCTCCATGCGACGGGCCCCCTGCTCCGCGTAAGCCGTGCGCCCCACGGGCGGGCATCAACCGGCTGGGCATCAACCCGCCGGGCATCAGCCGCGGAAGATGTCCTTGGTCTTCTCCTTCGCCTGACGCGCGTCACCCTTGGCCTTCTCCACACGCCCCTCGGCCGTCATCCGCTCGTTGCCCACGGCACGACCCGTGGTCTCCTTGATCTTGCCCTTGGCCTGCTCGGCCTTGGCCTTGGCTTTCTGGTCGCGAGCCATGGAACTCACCTCTCGGTGCTCTCGGATCAGGTGCTCACTGACCCGTGTGACCCTGGGCGGATCGTGTAAACATGCCTGGTCCATGGAGTTCGTGGAGTTCGTGGGATCCATGGAGATCGCGCACCGCACAGGAGCTACAGCCGCCGGAGCACCGCCCCGGCCATGGCCGCCTCGCCCTTGGCGTTGGGGTGTGCGGGGGCGGCGGGTGAAGCGGGCTGCAGCGGCTCGATCCACCGGTCGGCGGGTGCCTTGCACATGTCGTGTCCGACAGTTGGTTTGTATGTGTCGACGTATTCGGCACGGCTGAACAGGGCCATCGTGCGCATCATCAGGTTGAGCCGCTTCCCGACGTCACGCAGGTAGGCGAAGTCCTTGGCGGCGAACGGGACGGACGGATAGCAGCCGCTGCCGTCGTCGGGCAGGAGGTCCGGGTAACCGACCACGAGCACGCGGGCGTGCGGGGCCCTGTCGTGCACGGCGCGCAGCACCCGCGCGATCTTGGGAGCCGTCTCGATGATGTTCCGAGTCAGCTGGTCGAAGCCCGAGGAGTTGTAGTACTGCTGGCAGGGGTTGCCCGACGGGTCCTTGGAACTCAGCGCGGCGCAGGTGCCGATGATGGAGCCGAAGCCGATGTCGTTGCCGCCTATCTGCACGGTCACCAGATCCGTGGAGCGCTCGACGGCGTTCAGTTGGGGTCCGTTGGTTCCCTGCGCCTTCCACATGTTGTCGGTCGTCGCACCGGCGCAGCTCACGTCCGTGAACGTTCTGGTCGGCCGCCGCGTCGCGACGAGCGAGGGGTAGTTCTGGTCGGACCGGGCACAGTTGGCGTCCACCTGACGTGGGATCAGGGGTCCGGAGGTGTACGAATCGCCGAGCGCCACGTAGTCGGCTCCCCGATGGGAGTGCGGTCCGCTCGCGACGGCGGGAGACGCGGAGGCGACGCCGAGGAGCAGGACACCACTACCGAGGGCGGCTCCCAGCGCGGAGGCGTGCCGTCGTCTTCGGGTGACGTCGTCCCGGACCACGTGATGGTTCATCATCTCTCCTCCGTCGACACTGACGCGGCGTTGCTTGCAGGCTCAACATCGCTTGTATACCGGCCGGTAGGTCGCTGGAGAAGAGATCTGTCACATCTGCGGGAAACCCCGCCTCCCGAGTACCGGAGACGGGGCCTCACAGCGCACCCGCCGCGGTACGGCGAGGGGCGTCAGGTCATGTGTCGTCAGGCGATGGTTCCGCCGCCGTCGACGTACACGGTGGTGCCCGTCGCGTAGGCGTTGCCGGTGACGAAGAGCACCGCCTGGGCGACGTCGGCCGCCTCCCCCACGCGCCCCACGGGCAGTCGTTGCATCGCCGCCTCGTACATCCGCTCGCGGGCGGTGACGTCCATCCCCTCCCAGAGCGGGGTCCGCAGCAGCCCCGGCGAGACGGCGTTGACGCGCAGCGGCGCGTACTCCAGGGCCAGGCCGCGCACGAGGGCCTCGAGGGCCGCGTTGATGGCGCTCTGCAGGGCCGAGGCCCGGCCCGGCCGCTGGGAGAGGTAGCCGGCGAGCAGTGTCAGCGACCCGGAGGGCCGGACGCGGACGGACCGGGCGATGCGGTACGCGCCCCAGAACTTGCTGTCCATGGCGGCGTACGCGTCGGCCGGCGGCAGGGCGTCGACCCGCCCCATGGGGGTCTCCCCCGCCGAGACGACGACATGGTCGAACTCCCCGGCGGTGGCGGCGAACTTCTCCACCTCCTCCTCGGAACGGATGTCCAGGGTCTGCCCGTTCACCGCCCCGCCGCCGGACGCGGTGAGCCCGCCGAGCACCGCGAGGGCCGCGTCGAGCCGCTGCGGGCTGCGCGAGGCGATGACGGTGTCGGCGCCCTGCGTGACGAACTCCCGGGCGGCGGCGAGGCCGACACCGGAGGTGCCGCCGACGACCAGGACGCGCTGGTCTGCGTATGCGCTCATGACTGGTTCTGCTCCTGTACGTGGAGGGGGCGGGGCCGGTCAGGCCGCGGGACGGCCGCTGTGGTCCTCGGACCGGGTCCGGGCGAAGCTCGGGCGGTCCAGCTCGGTGATCTGGACGGAGATGTCGCAGGCCGTCTCGCGCAGGGTCGCCTCGAAGGCGTCGGCGAGCACGCTCAGGGCGGCCTCGCTCACCGCCGTCCTGGCCTCCGGGGACTTGCCGCCGAACGTCCGTACGTCGAGGTTGACGAACGACTGCTCGCGGGCGCCGTCCCCGATGAAGTACTGGTCCATGCGGACGGCACGGCTCTTGAAGTCCTGGATGCGGAAGCCTCCGACGGAGGCCAGTTCGGTGTGCAGCTTCCCGAAGAGGGCGACCGGGTCTATGCGCTTCCGGACGTTGCCGGAGTATTCGAGCACGAGGTGAGGCATGGAACGGGGACTCCTTGGGGTAGGGCGACCGGGCGGCGGCCGTCAACGCGCGTCGGCGGTCTTCAGAGAGGGCTCGGGCTCGGACCCGGCCTTGGACACGGCGTCCGCCGGGGCCGTCGCCGTGGTCGCCCGACGCCTGGGCAGGCCGACCGCGCTGAGCACCGCGCTGATCGCGAGGGCCACCACGGCGCAGAGCAGGGCCGCGCGCAGGCCGGACAGGAAGTGGTCGGATGCGGCCTGGCCGACGAGCAGACCCATCACCGCGACCCCGATGAGGCCGCCCAGCTGACGTGAGGCGTTGAGCACGCCGGAGGCGATACCGGCGTTGGCCGGGTCCACGGAGCCGAGCATGGCGTTGGTCATGGAGGGGACGACCAGGCCGATGCCGAATCCGGCGACGACGAACTGCGCGGTCATCTGCGCGTACGCCCCGGAGTCGACGACGGGGACCGTGGCCAGGTAGCCGAGGACGGCGAGGGTGTTGCCCGTGATCAGTACGGTCCGGGCGCCATAGCGCTTGACCAGCGGACCGCACGACAGGTTCGCGATCATGATGGCGGCCGTCATGGGGAGGAACGCGAGTCCGGCACCGATGGGCGAGTAGTCCCAGAACTGCTGGAAGAAGAGGCTGAAGACGAAGATCAGGCCGTAGAAGGCGAAGTTCAGCAGCACTCCGATGAGGGACGTGGAACTGAACGCCCGTCGGCCGAACAGGTGGAGGGGCAGCATCGGGTCGCCACTGCGGCGCTCCACCGCGAGAAAGCCGACCAGCGCGACCAGGAAGACGGCCAGGCAGGTCAGGACGATGGCCGAGGACCAGCCCTGCGCGTTGGCCTCCACGATCGCTCCGGTGAACGCGCCCAGGCCGACGACGGCGAGCAGCTGACCGGGCAGGTCCAGCGAGCGGCGGACCGAGGCATCGCGCACGGGGGCGGGCCGGGCGTGGGCCCGCACGAGCACGATGCCGACGGCGGCGATGGGGACGTTGACGTAGAAGATCGAGCGCCAGCCGAGCGAGTCGACCAGCAGGCCGCCCACGACCGGGCCGAGCGCGAGGGCGAGTCCGCCGGCCGCGGCCCAGAGGCTCACGGCGCGGGTGCGTTCCGCCGGGTCGGGGAAGTTGGTGTTCACGATCGACAGCGAGGACGGCACGATCATCGCGGCGCCGACGCCCTGGACCACACGGGCGGTGATGAGGGCGACCAACGAGGGGGCGGCGCCGCAGGCCAGGGACGTCACGGCGAACAGGGCGAAGCCCGCCATGAAGATCTGCTTGGGGTCGTAACGGTCGCCCATGGCACCGGCGGTCAGGAGGAAGGCCGCGAAGGTGAGCGTGTAGCCGTTGATCACCCACTCAAGACCGGACAGACTGCCGCCGAAGTCCGCGCCGAGCGCCTTGGTGGCGACGTTCACGACACTGACGTCCAGGATGACGACCACGAAACCGAGGCAGGCCGCGAACAGCGTCAGTCCCGGCCGGGTCTTGTGGGGTTGGGTCTGAGGCACGGTTTTCCTTCCGTCGTGCCGGAGGGCGGTGGGGGGCCGGAGCCGGGCGATACGCAGCGGGCTCCGGTAGACTGTTCGTCTACAAGCGAACAGTCCGAGTGTATGCAGATCATCGAACACTCTGCAATCCGTGTACGGCACGCCTCACGGACCAAGCGAGTCGGGACGGAGCAACCAGCCATGACGGCACAGAGCCGAGAGTCGACGACACGGGGCGGGCGGTCGACCGTGGAAAGCCGACAGCCGACGGCAGCCTCGAGTCACCGGACGCCACCGATCCACACTCCCCCGGGCGAGGTACAGCTGGAGGCGGCGCTGCTCGCCCTCGCCGACCCGGTCCGCCAGACCCTGGTACGGGAGTTGGCCGGGGCCGCCGACTGGGAACGGTCGTGCGGCAGCTTCGACGTGCCGGTCACCAAAGCGACCCTCAGCCGCCACTTCGCCGTACTGCGCGAGGCCGGCCTCCTGGAGCAGCGCGACGCCGGACCCAAGAGACTCAACCGGCTGCGCCGCGCCGAGTTCGACGAGCGCTTCCCCGGCCTCCTCGCCCTGGTCCTGCGCACCGAGGACGCCTGGGAGACCAAGGACACCGAGAACAAGGCCTGAGCACCTCATCGGGAGGCTCCCGCCGACAGTCCCCGTGCCGCCGCGGCGGGGCGCAGCACGCGCTCGCGCAGTGCCTTCGCCACGGCGCGCACCGTGTCCGGGTCGGTGCTGGGGGTACCGAAGGCGAGTGCCGTCGTGAACGCCCCGCCGAGGGTGGCGAGATGGAGGACCACCCCGTAGTTGGCGCCCACGCGGTTGACCACGGTGCGATAGCCGGTGACCCGCGCGGTGTGCGGGCCGAGCGCCGGGTCGACGACACCGACGTTGGTGATGCAGATACCGGCGGCCGACCGGGCGGCGGCAGTCTCCTCCACCGCCCGCCGGATCACCGCGTGGTCCCGGCGGGGCGGGCGCCACGCGGAGTCCGCCCGCGCCAGCGCCGCGGCGTAGTCACGGGCTTCGTCGGCCGGATCGCCCCGGCCGACCCGCACGGCAACGTTCAGGACGTTGATGAAACAGCCCACGTCCGGCAGTTCGGCGCTCTCCTCGTATCGTCGCCGCAGCGACACGGCCGTGCACAGAGTCACCTCCGAACGGCCCGTGGCCTCGGCGTACGACTCGGCCAGCGCGACCGCGAAGAACTGATTGACCGTCACCTCCCGTTCCCTGCACCAGGACTTGAGGGCCAGGCTCTCCTCCCGGGTGAACGCCAGCGGGACGAAGTCCGCGGCCCGCTCGTCCCACGGCCGGTGCGCCTCGAACGGCAGGGGATCGGGCCCCGGCACGGGCTTCCGTACCGGGGCGTCCGGCGACGCGGGCGGACGGTACGTCAACGCGTCGCCGTTGGGCGGCAGGGTCCGGACGTCGTGACCGCTCACCCCCTCGGTCGGGGCGAACAGCGCGTCCAGCAGAGCGCGGACCACGGCACCGGTGGAGTGGCCGTCCGAGATCGCGTGGTTGCGGGTGAAGTAGAGGTGCGACACCCCCGCGCCCGGGTCGCGGACGAGGCGCAGCCGCCACAGTGGACCACCGGTCTCCAGCACGCCGTTGAGCTCCCGGCGCAGTACGTCGTCGGGCAAGTCCGGCGCGCCGAGCGGGTCGTGCCGGATCTGTCCGGTCCGGGGTCCGGGGCCGGTGGTGAACCACAGACCGTCGGGCCGCTCCTCGATGCGCAACGACAGCAGCGGCAGCTCGGCGGCCCACCGCCCGGCGCCGCGCCGGAAGTGCTCGGGGTCGAGGTCGCCGCGCACCGTGACATGGGTGGTGACCTGCGTGGTGCCGTGCATCAGCGCGTGGGTGCGGGCGAACGCCGCCTCGACGTCACTGAGCCGGCGCAGCGGGGTCACGGCGTCAGTCCTGTCCGGGGCGGCGCGTCCACACCAGCGGGTGGGACAGCCGCACACCGTGGCTCGCGACGTCGATGGTGACCCGGTCGCCGTCCGCGGTCCGGAACCCGGCGTGGAAGCTGCTGCGGTCGGCGCCGATGTAGACGTAGTGCACCCGGCCGGGGCGGTGCAGGGCCTCGTAGGAGAAGAGGCGCGACATCATCGTGGGCAGGTCGTAGTGGAGGGCGTCGGCACCGGTGGTGAACGGGCCCTTCCAGGCCGGTGCCCCGCCACGCTCGACGGTGACCTCGCCCGTCACCGAGCGCGGCGGTTCGCCGAGGTGCAGCCAGGGGGACACCCCGGCATCGCACAGCTTCGCGTACGACAGGTGTCCGGCGTGCTGTTTGAAGCGGCCTATGTCGGTGACGTCGTTGCCGAAGGTGTAGCCGGCGTAGCGGGGCGTGCCTCGTTCGTCGCCCACGTAGACGAGGACCACCTCGGCCTCCTCGCACACGGCCACGGCGTCGCCGGGTACGGACAGCGCCTCGCCCGGCACCTTCAGGACGTCCCCGAGCCCCTTGACGAACCAGTTGGGCTGGTCCGGGACCTCGGCGCCGACCTTCACGTTGTGCGTCATCATGAAGCCGCTGACCAGCGCGTCCCCCACGTGCGCGGGCAGCAGCGGCGGCAGCAGCCGCGCCCGGTGACGTTCCGCGGCCGGTACGTCGACGGCCGCCCGGCCCAGGGTGAGCAGCGCGGCGGTGTCCGCCCCCTCGCCGACCGCCGTGGTGAGCAGCGCGGCGAGGGTGTCACCGGATAGGGGATACAGGCGCAGGGGCGCTCCGGCCTCCGGCACGCCCAGTCCGAAGTGCCGCTCGTCGTCGTAGATGCATTCGAAGACCACCGTCATGGTGGGTGCCTCCTGGGAAGTCGCGGGCTGGGAAGGCGGTGGCCCGGTCCGGGCGGGCCGGTCCGGTCACTCCATGAGGATCTCGACGAGGACGGGCTTGCCGTGCTCCTTGATGTGGGCGACCGCCTCGCGCACGGTCGGCGCGACGGCGTCGACGCGCTCCACCCGCGGCAGGGTGTGGACACCGAACGACTGGGCCAGTGTCACGAAGTCGACGGGCCGGTCGTAGAAACTGGTGGCGATGTGCGCGCGGTCGATGTCCCGGTCGCGGTTGCCTGCGATGCGCTCGGCGTGCTGGGTGGAGTTCAGATAGAGGCGGTTGTTCATGACGATCACCAGGAGCGGCACGTCGTAGGCGGCGAGAGTCCACAGCGCGCTGGGCGTGTAGAGGAAGTCGCCGTCGGCCTGGAGGTCGACGCAGAGCGTGTCGTCGCTCTGGTGGGCGAGCGCCGCGCCGATCGACGCGCCGAGGCCGTAGCCGAGGCCGCCGCCGCCGTTGAGGCCCAGGTAACTGCCGGGTCGCTCCAGCGGCCAGAGCTTCTTCACCCAGCCGTCGATGGTGAGGCTGCCGGTGTTGGTGAGGATCCACTCCTCGTCGCGGACCGCACGGTGGATCTCGTCGACGGCAGCCGACACGTGGATACCGTCGCGGCCCTTCGCCTCCTCGGCCTGGCGCGCCCAGTCGGCGCGGGCTTCGGTGTGCAGGTCGGTGAGGGCCTTGATGCGCTGTTCGCGGCGCTCGGTGAACGCGGGCGCCGCGAACGGACCGGCCGGGTCCTCGACGACCGTACGCAGCGCGGCCACCGAGTCCGCGGTGTCGGCTGCGACGGCGCGGGTGACCGGCACGAACTGCTGGTAGTCGGCGGCCCATTTGCTGGTGAGCAGTTCGTTGAAGCCGACGGTGACGATGTCGGCGCCGTTCGCGGGCGCTCCCTGGTCGGTGAGCGTGAGAAAGGAGCCGAGGGCGCCGACCAGGTCCTGCACCTCGAGGGCGAGGACGAGGTCGGCGTCGGACAGGAGCGTGCCCGAGGTGTGGCTGACGTTGAGCTGGTGGGTGTTGGGGAAGTTGAGCCGGTTGCCGCGGTCGACGACGGCCAGGCCCAGTGCGTCGGCGAGCGCGACCAGCTGCGCGACGGTACCGGGGTCACGGCCCGAGAAGTCGACGACCAGGACCGGGAGTCGGGCGGCGAGCAGTCGCCCGGTCAGGTCGTCGAGGTCGGCGCCGTTCAGCGCGGGCAGCCGGGCGGCCTCGGTGGCCCGCGCGGGGAGCAGCCGTACGCCGTCCTCGAGCGGCTGCTCCTGCACGTCGAAGTCGAGCGCCACGAACACCGGCGCCTGCATCGGGGGTGTTCATCAGCTTGAAGGCGCGGTAAAGGGACTCGACCGTGGCCCGCTGGCCGATGGGCTGGTCGCACCACTTCACGTAGTCCTTGACGACGGACTCGATGTTCTGCGAGGTGTGGATCCAGTCGATCCACGGGCGGCGCTTGCCGGCGTCGACGGGGCCGTTGCCGCCGAGTACGAACAGCGGTACGCGGTCGCACCAGGCGTTGAAGACGGCCATCGAGGCGGTGGCGCGGTTGCACGCGCCCTCGGGTGCGGTGAGCGGCGCTCTGGAGGCCGGTCTGCTGGCCATGCTGGGAGCCTGGCCGCACTCCACGGCGGCGGACGACCCGACGCGGGCCCATCTGCCCCTTTCCTTCGCCCGCGTCCTGCTGGCCGACGCACCCGGCGGCGAGTACTGGAGCACGGCCCGCTCGGCCCCCGAAGCCGACCGGGACCGTACTCGCTGCGATGTCCTGCTCACCGCGCCGGACGGGCGCGTGCTCGCCGAGTTCGAGGGCATCGCGATGGTCCGGTCGCCGGGTCGCACCGACGCGGCACACCACGAATCCGACGCGATGACGGCTGCCGGCGCGGCGCTTCCTCCCGTCGAGCGGGTTCCCCTGCCGAAACTGCCGAAACCGGGGGCCGGCCGGTCGCACGCCTCCCGTCCGCCCGCGGAGCGCCTCTTCATCCATACCGCGACGATGCTCGGCACCACCGTCGACCGGGTCGATCCACGGCGGTCACTGCGCGACCTGGGCCTCGACTCGCTGATGGCGACCCAGCTCAGGCGCATCCTGCACCGGGAACTCGGGGTGGATCTCCCGACCAGCCGTCTGCTGGGCAACGAGAGCGCCGCCGCCATCGCGGCCGACCTCCGCGAGGAGGCGGCGCCCGAGCCCCGGAGCCGCTGAGGCCTGCCCAGGGGCGACCAGGTCGCCTTCAGCCGGAGCGGTCGTACCGCACTCCACGCGGTACGACCGCTCCGGCGTTCAACGCGTCACGTACCGCACCTAGAACCGCGATGCATTAATGGACTACGGTATACCGATACGGTCGCCGTGGACCCGGTCTCTTGGCACGACGGTAGGGATGCCCGTCGTCGACTCCGAAGGTTCGCGGAGACGTCCGGTCGGAGCCGAGAGAATGAGAGAGCCGATGACGGTTGAGAATTCCCAGCCCGTACGTCCCCCCGGCCGGCGGGAACGGAGCAGGCAGCGCATGCACGACCGCCTGTACACGGCAGCTCTGGAGCTCTTCGCCGAGCAGGGGTACGAACGTACGACGATCGACCAGATCGCGGAACGCGCCGATGTCGCCCGGGGAACGTTCTTCAATCACTTCCAGCGCAAGGAAGACGTCGTCACGACATGGGCGGAGCAGCGCCAGGACGACCTGCGGGCCTTCATGGACAAGTCGCTCTCGCACAGGGACGACGACGCCACCGTCCAGTTGGAGCGGTGCATGGCCGCCCTGGCCGATTTCAACGAAGCCGAGCCGGACCTCACCCGGGTGATGCTGACCGCCTGGGTCAGATCGGGCCAGCCCCTCCTCGAGGAGCCCGACTACGCGGGACACGTCTTCACCCGGGTCATCACGATGGGGCAAACCCGCGGGGACATCGCCCGCGACATCGACCCGGTGGTGGCGGGCAACATGCTGCGCGACGCCTACCTGGGACTTCTCTACCGCTGGACGCAGGCCGCCGACGGCAGGGCCCCCCTGCACGTCGAACTGCGCGCCCTCCTGCGGATCGCGCTCACCGGTGTCCTCTCCTGGACCCGCACCCCGAACGCGCCCCTCCGGGACCGCTGACGGCACCGGCCGCAACGAGCGAACCCCGCCTCCGGTATCCGGGGGCGGGGTTCTGTGGAGCGCCGGGCAGGCCTTGCACCTGCATCTCCCCGCAGGAAGCGGGGCGTCTTTCCTTGGACCACCAACGCGAGGCCTGCCGCCGAGACTTCCAGCGGTCTGCTCAAGATCAATCATAGCGCATTCCAAGCCGCCGACGGCGCACGCGTCAGACGGCCGACGGCCGGGCGTACTGGAGAAGGTGGTCGGCCAGCAGGTGCAGAACCGCTTGGCTGTGGTCGCTGTTGCGGTCGACGAGCCAGGTCATGTTCAGGCCGTCGATCACCGAGTGCACGTACCGCGCGAGGATCGGCACGGGCTGCGTCCACTCGATCCCGGCGTTGTCTGCGGCCAGTTCGAGCAGGGAGGCGAAGGCGGCCAGGAAGATCTCGTACTGTCTCCGGGCGATGTTCTCGAAGCCGGGATTGCGCAGCGCGTACTGGGTGAGCTCGTAACTGATCTGGTGCTCGCCGGGGTTGGCCTCGAACCCCTTCCAGAACGCATGCAGGCTGTCGAGGACGCTGTCGCGGATGTCCCTGTGCGGCGCGAACAGGCCCCGGACCTCGGCGACGTAGCGCTCGGTGAGGGTCTCGGTGACGCGTTCGAGGAGCTGCGCCCTGGAGTCGAAGCAGTAGTGGAAGGCCCCGAGGGTCATACCGGCCTCGTTGACGATCGCACGGGTGGTGGCCTTGGCCACGCCGTCACGCGTCATGACCCGGATCGCGGCCTCGAGGAGCTCGGCCCTCCGGTCGCTCGCCGCCATACGGGACACACGATCTCCCCTCTTCACCTGCGGGTTCGTCCGCCAGGATAGCCAGACCCACGGGCCGCGCGTCGGCTCGGAGTTCGGATCCGCGTAGAAGTAAGTCAAGCGTCCAAGACTCTTGACTTACTTCTACGCGGTGGGCGACCGTAGCGGAACCCGACGCCTGGCACGAGCCCCCTCAGGAGGCGGAAGTGCGACCGCAAGCCACTGTCGTTCTGGACGGATTCGGCACGCTGGAGTCCCTGCGCTGGCACGACGGCGCGCTGTGGTTCTGCGATTTCGCCCACGGGACGGTGCACCGCTGGGACACCCGCGGGGAGCCGGAGACCGTGCTGGAGGTCCCCGGCCGGGCCGGCGGCCTCGGCTGGCTGCCCGACGGACGGATGCTGGTCGTCTCGATGGACGGACGCCGCGTCCACCGCCAGGAACCGGACGGCTCCCTGGTCGTGCACGCGGACCTCGGGGACATCGCCGGCGGCCCGGTCAACGACATGCTCGTCGACGAGCAGGGCCGCGCCTACGTGGGCAATTTCGGCTTCGACTACCACGGTTTCGTCCGACAGCGGCCCAACGCCATGCTCTACGCACCGCCGGGCCCGCCCAGGGCGCCGCTCGCCTGCCTGTCACCGGAGGGCGAACTGCTGGGCCTGAGCGAGCCGTTGGTGTTCCCCAACGGCTGCTTCCTCATCGACGAGGGCCGGACCCTGCTGGTCGCCGAGACACTGGCGATGCGGCTCACCGCGCTGCCCGTCCTGCCGGACGGACGGCTCGGCCCGCCACGCCCCTGGGCTCCGCTGGTCCCGGCCTGGCTGTGGAAGTCCCTCAACAGTCCCGGGCTGCGCGGCCGGATCACCCGGCGGGTCTCGTCCCTGCTGGACCACCAGGCGATCGCCGACCGCTCCGACACCCCCATCGCACCGGACGGCATCGCACCGGGCCAGGACGGCACGGCCTGGGTCGCCAACGCGCTGCGCGGCGAGTGCGTCCGGGTCGGCCCCGGCGGCACGGTCCTGGACCGCGTCGCCACCAGCCAACGTACGCTCAGCTGCCTGGTCGCGGGCCCGCGCGGCGACACCCTGTACGCCGCCACCGTCCCCACCGACGACCCGGAGCGCGCGGCACAGCTGGGCGGCGCACGCCTGGAGGCGTACGTCCTGCCGTCCTGACCGCGGACGCACGGGCCCGCCCCGACAGTCGGCCCGCCCCCTCCGCTCGCGGACACGCGGCACTCCGTCCACGGGGCCACCCCCCGTCCGCCTCCTGGGAGTTCACATGCACGGACATCGAACGGGCGACGGCGCCCACCACACCTCGTACCGCGCCCACGACGACCCTTCGTACGGCGACGACGACACCTCGTACGGCAGCGGCGGCACATGTCAGGGCAGGCCTCGATGAGCGTCGTCCTGGTGACCGGCTCGGCCAGTGGCATCGGCTCCGCCACCGCGCGCGAGGCGGTGCGCCGCGGCCACCGGGTCGCCCTCGCCGACATCGACCTGACCGGTGCCACCCGCCTCGCCGACCGACTCGGCCCCGCCGCCTGCGCGATCCCCCTCGACATCCGTGACCAGGACGCCTGGGAGGAGGCCTTCGACGCCGTCGCGTCCCGGCTCGGCCCCGTCGAGGTTCTCGTCAACAACGCCGGGATCATCCATACCGGATACGCACGCCAGTTGTCCCTGGAACAGCACCGCCACATGGTCGAGGTCAACCTGCTCGGCCCGATGACCGGGACGCTGACCGCGCTGCCCCGGATGCGCGCCCAGGGGCACGGGCACATCATCACGGTCTGCAGCATGACCTCGTTCCTGCCGCTGTCCGGTTACACCACCTACGGCGCGACCAAGCACGGGCTGCGCGCCTTCCACCACAGCGTGGCGATCGAGGAACGGGGCGGGCCGGTGACGTTCAGCATCATCCACCCGCCCGGCACCCGGACGCCGATGCTGGAGCAGGAGATGGCCGACCCCAGCGCGGTGATCACCTTCGCCGAGAAGCCGCTCACCCCCGAGAAGGTCGCCTCGGTCATCGTCGACGCGATCGTGAAGAAGCCGGTCGAAGTCGTCCACCCCGCCGTCGGCGGACGCGTTCAGCGGGTCGCCGGGGTGTTCCCCCGGCTGATGCGCTTCGTGATCCCCAGGGTGGCGGCCATGGCGGAACGCCGCAGCAGGAGCATCGCCCCGGCCACGGCCGTGGTGCGCGAGCGAGGAGACAACAACCGATGACCACCGACACCGCCACCACGCCGGCCCGGTCCGCCCCCACGGAACAGGGGCGCTTCGACCGGTTGCGGACGGCGACCGCGGGCCTGGAGCCGCCCTTCGGCGTCATCGATCTGGACGCCTTCGACGCCAACGCCGTCGACCTCGAACGCCGCGCGGGCGGCAAACCGATACGGCTCGCGAGCAAGTCGCTGCGCTCGCGCGCCCTCATCCGCCGGGCTCTCGCCCGCCCCGGCTTCCAGGGCATCCTCGGCTTCACGCTGCCCGAAGCCCTGTGGCTGGCCGAGGAGTGCGAGGACGTCGTCGTCGGCTACCCCACCACCGACGCCACCGCGCTGCGCCGGCTGGCCGACGACGAACGGCTCGCCTCCCGGATCACCCTCATGGTGGACTCCGTCGAGCACCTCGACCTCGTGGACGCGGCGACCGGCCCCCGGCAGACCCGCGTCCGGGTCTGCCTGGAACTGGACGCCGCCCTGCGACTGGCGGGCGGCCGTCTCCACCTCGGGCCGCGCAGGTCCCCGGTGCACACGCCGCGGGAGGCGGCCGCGTTCGCGCGCGAGGTCGCCGCCCGTCCGGGCTTCGAACTGACCGGGATCATGGGGTACGAGGGCCAGGTCGCCGGCCTCGGCGACAACCAGCCCGGTTCGCTGCTCAAGCGGGCCGTCGTGCGCGCGATGCAGCGTTCCTCCGTCGAGGAACTGCGCCACCGACGGGAGGCCGCGGTCGCCGCCGTACGTGCCGTCACCCCGCTGCGGTTCGTCAACGGCGGCGGCACCGGCAGCCTGGAGACCACCACGCGGGAGGACGCCGTGACCGAGCTCGCGGCGGGCTCCGGCCTGTACGGTCCCGGGCTCTTCGACTTCTACCGGTCCTTCCGGCCCGCCCCCGCCGCGTACTTCGTGCTGCCCGTCGTACGCCGCCCCTCCCCGAAGATCGCGACGCTCCTGGGCGGCGGATGGATCGCGTCGGGGCCGCCCGGCAAGGACCGGCTGCCCACCCTGGCCTGGCCCCCCGGCCTGCGCGTCACCGCCACCGAAGCGGCGGGCGAGGTGCAGACCCCACTGCTCGGCAAGCCCGCGCAGGTCCTGCGCATCGGAGACCGGGTGTGGCTGCGGCACGCCAAGGCCGGTGAACTGTGCGAGCGGGTCGGCGAACTCCACCTGGTCAGCGGCGGCGAGGTGGTCGACACCGTACCGACGTACCGGGGCGAGGGCCGGCACTTCCTGTGACGGCCCGTCCTCCGGGCGAGGTGACACCATGACCCGCATCACCGACCGAACCGTGCTGATCGTCGGTGCCTCCTCGGGCATCGGCGCGGAGGTGGCACGCCGACTCGCGCACCACGGCAACCGGCTGGTCATCACGGCGCGGCGGGCCCCCGAACTCGCCTCCGTGGCCAAGGAGATCCGAGCCGCGGGCAGCGCCTGTCTGGACATCGCCGCCGACGCCCTGGACCCGGGGGCGGCCTCCGCCGTGGTGGCCGCGTGCGTCGCGGAGTACGGATCCGTCGACATCGCGCTCCTCAACGCCGGCCAGGGCCCGGACATGTCCATGGACCAGGTCACCGTCGCCGACATCGCACGGATCACGGCCCTGAACTACGACGTCGTCGTCCACTACCTCGTCCCGCTGATCGCGCAGATGAAGACCCAGCGCGACGGAGGCCTGATCGCCCACACCAACTCGCTGGCCGGCCTGATGGGCATCCCCCGCCAGGGCCCCTACTCCGCCGCGAAGGCCGCTGCCCGCACCCTCATCGACACCGCACGCGTCGAACTCGCGCCCCACGGCATCCGGTTCACCAGCATCCACCCGGGCTTCGTCGCAACCGACCGCGTCGGCGCCGACGGTCTCCCCAAGCCCTTCCAGGTCGGCCAGAACCGGGCGGCACGACACGTCGTACGCGCCCTGGAAAGGGAACCGGCACAGGCGTACTTCCCCTGGACCACGACCGCCCTGGTCCGCACCCTGCGCGCTCTCCCCACGCCGCTCTGCGCCCTGATACTCCGAAAACTGGCCTCGCGCTAGGGGCTGGAGTGGCTTCAGGGTTCGATGACGAGGCGTTCCACGAGGCCGCCGCGGAGCGTGAACCGGTAGCGCAGGTCGACGGTTCCGCCGGGGAAGTCGCCTTCGAGGTGGTGCGTGGCGGTGTAGTGGCTCGCGTCGGTGCGCTCGGCCCCGGTGAGATCGATGGTGTACGTGAACTCGGTCGCCGACCGGTTCAGCCACCGCTCGATGGCAGCGGTGCCCTGGTAGGTGTTGCCGTCGTCGATCACCGTGGCGTCCTGGGTGAACGTGGCGACGGCCACGGCGGTGTCGTGGGCGCGGTGCGCCGCGAGGTAGCGGGTGATCACCTCGGGCAGGGTGTCCGGAGCGATGGCCTGGGGCTGGTCGTGCTGCATGACGGGCCTCTCGGTGGTGGCGTCTTTCAGGTGCTGTCGGTGAGGGCGGTTCACACCGTGGGGGTGGTGCCGCCGTCGATGACGTGCTCGGCGCCGACGATGGCCGAGGCGCGGTCGGAGACGAGGAAGGCGACGAGTTCGGCCACTTCCTCGGGACGGTTGGGACGGCCGAGGGGGATGCCGCCGAGGGAGTCCATGAGCTGGGCCAGTGCCGCGTCCTGGGTGATGCCGGCGTCGTGGGCGATCCTGGCGACGAGGTTGTCGGCCGCGGTGGTCTGGACGAAGCCGGGCGAGACGGTGTTGACGCGGACGCCGTGCGGGGCGACCTCGTTGGCGAGGCCCTTGCTGTAGGTGGTCAGGGCGGCCTTGGCGGCGGCGTAGGCGAGGGTTCCGTTCCACAGCGGCATGCGGCGCTGGATCGATGTGACATGCACGAGGGCGCCCTTTCCGGCCGCGATCATGCCGGGCAGCAGTCCGCGGTCCAGGCGGACGGCGGCCATCAGGTTGACGTTCAGTTCCCTGGCCCAGTCGTCCTCGCCCAGTGCCGCGAAGCCCCCGGCGGGCGCCTCGGAGCCGCCGAGGGTGTTGACCAGGATGTCGACACCTCCGAGCCGGGCCTCCACCTCACCGACCACCCGTGCGGCGCCGTCGGCCGTGGACAGGTCGGCGGCGATGAACGTCTTCTCGTCGACCTCGTCGGGACGGCTGCGGGCGGTGACGAGTACGGTCGCCGCGGCCTCGGCGAGGCGTCGGGCGATGGCCGCTCCGGTGCCTTTGGTGCCGCCGGTGACCAGGGCTCGACGGCCCGCGAGGGATTCGCCGGGGTGGATGGCCATGGTGCGCTCCGTTCCCGGGTGCGGGCATGCCGAACACCGCCGCCCCGTTACTGCTAAAATAGAAGCTAATAACTTCGACTTTAGCAGTAACCGAGGGGATGGTCGCCGTGGCGAGCCGCATCAGGCTGGAGGACCGGGAGTGCCCGCTGTCCACGACGGTGGAACACGTGGGCGAGTGGTGGACGCTGCTGATCCTCCACGACGCCTTCGACGGCTACACCCGCTTCGACCAGTTCCAGGAGAACCTGGGAATCTCCTCCAGCATGCTCACGGCCCGGCTCAAGAGCCTCGTCGCGGACGGACTGCTGGAGCGTCGGCCGTACCAGACCAACCCTGTACGCCACGAGTACGTCCTGACGGAGCTCGGCCGTTCGCTCCGCCCGGTGATAGTCGCCCTGGCCGCCTGGGGCAACTCCCGGCTGGCGCCGCAGGACCGCAGCATGATCCTCGTCGACGCGGACAGCGGCGAGGAGGTCGAGCCCGTCGTCGTCGACGCCAGGACCGGCCACCGGCTCGACGACAGCGACGCCTTCGTCTTCGCGGCAGGCCCGGCGGCGAGCCCCGCCATGCGCGACCGCTACCCGAACGGGTCGAAGACGGAGAGGTGAGCTGCCCCGGCGGCCGATCACCGCTCCCGCGACCGCTCAGCCGGGCGGAAGGGGGCGATGGCCGGACGAGAGGGGGCGATGGCCGGGCGGCGCCTCCCGCGGGGGCAGCTCGCGTCCCAGGCGGGCGAGTGGGGACAGGGCCATCAGCGCCGGGGACAGCATCATGCCGGCGGCCGTCACCAGGAGGCTGGTGCGCAGCCCCCACTCCCCCGCGAGAAAGCCGCCGAGCAGTGAGCCGAGCGGGGCGGCCCCCATGCCGACGAACGTGATCGTCGCGGCCACGCGGCCCTGCATCCCGTCCGGGGTGACGGCCTGCCGCACGGCCATGACCGTGACGTTCACCAGTTGGCCAAAGGTCCCGAACACGAAGTTGACCGCGACGAGCGAGGCGATCGTCACCGCGGAGGGGCCGCTCAGCGCGGGCACGCACAGCATCACGCCGTCGCCGAGCGCCGCCGCCGACACGAGCACCACGCCGTGACCGAACCGGCTCGGGAGCCGGGCGGCCAGCACAGAACCCAGGAGCGCGCCCGGCCCCGTGGCGGCGAGTGTCAGCCCCACGACGCTGCCCGACAGGTGCAAGTCCCGTGGCAGGAAGAGCAGATAGCCGGTCATCGTCGCCGCGAAGGAGAACTGGAAGGCGGCCGAGGCCAGGCCCACGGTCCGCAGCGAGGTGTCCCCGGCGACGAAGCGCAGGCCCTCGTGGATCCGGCGCCAGACCCGAGGGGCCGGTCCCGACCGCTCGGGGACCGCTTCGCGGCGCCGGATCCGCCGGATCGAAAGGAACGACCCCGCGAAGGACAGGGCGCAGGACGCGGCGGCGATCGGCGCCGACAGGAGGGACACCAGCGCGCCGCCCAGGGCGGGGCCGACGATCTGTGCCGCCGAGCGGCTGCCCTCGATCGCGCTGGTGGCCAGCGTCAACCGGTCACGTTCCACCAGTCGTACGAGAGAGGCCTGGTACGCCACGTCGAAGAACACCGACAGGGCCCCGACGGTGAAGGCGACCACAAGGAGTGCCGACAGGCCGAGCCCGCCGAGGAGTCCGGCCAGGGCGGCGGCGCCCAGCACCAGGGCCCGGCCGAGGTCCGCCAGCACCATCACCGTGCGGGTCCGCCATCGGTCCACCCACGCGCCGACGAGGAGCGCGAGCAGCAGGGTCGGCGCCTGCCCCACCGCGCGGAGGACGCCCAGCCGGCCGGCATCGGCGTCGAGTGTGAGAACCGCGATCAGCGGAAGGACCACCAGGCTCGCGTGTTCGCCGAGTTGGGAGGCCGTCTGTCCCACCCACAGCCGGCGGAAGTCGGCGTCGCGCCGGAGGGCCGGCGCATCCGGACGCCCTGGGCCGGACGCGGAGGAGGACGGAGATGACGAGGAGCACGAGGAGGACGGGGATGACGAGGAGGGCTGACAGGAGGAAGCGTCCGGCACTGGAAACCCCTTGGGTCGCGCAAGACAGAGCCCGCCACCCGGCGCACGTCGAGGACGCCGACGGTTCGGGTGGGGGAAGGCTCGCTGTGCCGCGCATCAAGGGCAGCACGCGATGACGGGCCGCTGAGGGCCTACGACGTCAACGCGCGCCCGGACGACCGACCATGTCTCGACTCCTCGGGGATCACACTCGCTGCCCGCACCCTAACGTCCGACTGATCGGCGCGAAAGGGGAATACCTACGCGGCAGTTGAGGTGTTCAGGTCCCGGTTGACGGCACGGGCGGCGCTCTCGATGGTGGCGACGCCGTCGGCCATCGTGCGGTTGTCCTGGGAGAGCACGACCAGTCCGTAGTCGTGGCCGCCGCCGGTGAACACACCGACGCTGTGCACCCGCCAGCCGTGGGTGTCGCGCGGCAGCCAGCCGTTCTTGACCTGAACGGTCGCCGACGCGGGGGCTCCGGCGGGCGTTCCCCAACGCTGCTCGGGGACGACCTGGTTCATGAGCTGGAGGGCGTAGGTACGCGCGCCCTGGTCGAGGACGGAGTTGTCCGAGGTGAGCAGCCGGAGCAGCTTCAGCTGGTCCCCGGCCGTGACCTGGGTGTGCCCCCAGTAACCCTTGGGCCCGGGGACGGTGTCCCCCATCCCGGCCAGGGTCAGGAAGTGCTGGATGCCGGTGTGGCCGATCTGGTGCCACAGGGCGTTCGTCGCGTCGTTGTCCGACTTGGTGATCATGGCGGTGGTCAGTTCCACCTCGTGAGCGGTCAGGGCCCGCTGCTGCTCCATGCTCTGGCGCAGCAGGGCCCCCAATATCGTGACCTTGACCACGCTCGCCGAGTCGAAGGCGGTGTCGGCCCGGAAGCCGCACGAGGTCCCCGTGGTGCGGTCGTACAGCGCGAGCGCCGCGGCGTGGTCCCGCCCGTGCAGGGCACCCGCGATGTCCTTGGACAGCCGGGCCGCGAGCTCTGGCCGCTGCGAGGTGCACTTCACCTGGGAGCCGCCGACGGTGGCGGTGGCTTCGGAGGCGGCGTCGGCGGTGCTCGCCTGGGCCGGGGTGGCGGCGAAGAGCGCCGCGAGCGCGGACCCGGCCGCCGCGGTAGCGGCCAGTCCACGCCGCGCGCGGCGCAGTGCGTGCATGTCCGGCATGAAGATTCCCTGCTCTGTGTCTGCGGTCACAACGGGAGCCCATGTGCGGGCTCATCCCGATTCCCGAATGACGGCGACGCTACAGGGACAGAAGAGACCCCGGTGCGCAGTAAAAGGCATATGTCCGAATTAGGAGGTTTTTGGCTGTGTGACATTCATCAACCCATTCATCCCTGCGGATGGATGGTCACACCTGAGGGGACGCCGGAGAACGAGCCTCCGTCACGGTTCGCCGTCGGCGTGGCACGGGCCCCAGCAGGACGTAGCCCGCCGAACCGGCGGCGAAGGCCAGCCGGATCAGACCGCAGACACGGTCCGAGGGCACCAGCAAGGTGCTGCCGTACAGGGAGAGCAGGGCGATCCAGCTCCACCACGGCACCAGACGACGCTGCCCGACCGCGTCCCACAGCAGGGTGCCGAGCAGGATCGAGGCGCTGTAGTACGTGTAGACACTCGGATCCAGTGCGATGCGGGCATCGGCGCCGAGCAGCACGACCGCGGGCCAGCGGCCTCTGAGTACCGCCAGCGCGCCGAGACCGAGTCCTAGGAGCACTTGGGCCGGGCGGTCCCACCAGGGCGTGGCCGGGGCCAGGACGCCCAGCCAACGCAGCGCCGAGGCGGGCTGGTTGGCGATGGTGAATCTGGCGGCGGCGGCCGAGTTGAGGTGGGTGACGTAGAACGGCAGCCACGCGACGGCCACCAGGCCGACCGTCCAGAGCGCGGAGTTGCGTCGTTGCGTGGCCGGCAGGGCGAGCAGCAGTGCCGCGAACGCCAGCGCCCAGGGTTTCGAGTCCACCGCCAGCGCGAGCATGATGCCCACCGTGCGCCCTTGGCCCCGCACCAGGGCACGTACGGCCAGAGTGGTGAAGAACAGCGCGAGTACGTCGTCCAAGTGGGCGAAGCGGACCGCCACTTCGACCCACATGGGAATGAAGGCCACCCCTGCCACGAGCACCCGCTGCTGGAGTCGGCGGTGGTTGAGTCCTGTGCCGCGGTTGTGGTCGGCCGCACTGCGGCCGACCAGCACCAGCATGTAGAGGCCGAGCGCGGACATCACCGCCTCCGCCAGCACCTCCGCCATGTGGGGTGGCAGCGGGGCGAACAGTGCGGCCGCCAGAAAGCTCACGGGGCCGATCTGCAACTCCGGATGGTTGGCGTAGATGGCCAGCCCGCCACCCGGAACGGCGCCGAAGAGCAGCTGGCCCCCGGTGCGCAGGTAGTGCCAGGAGATCCCCCCGTGTCTCTGGACCAGCAGGAACCAGAGCAACGTCCACGCGGCCAGGACGACGATATGGGGTCGTATGCCCTTGCGTTCCTGTCGCATGACCCAGGGGACGGCCCGGCCCGCGGGGCGGCCACCGGTTCCGCGGTGACTTTGCTCCGGGTCCTGCGCCTGTGTCGGTCCCCCCGCGCCCTCGCGGCCCTCGTCCCACCGCACAGGCGCCTACCGCGCCAACTGATCGGCGACGCCACGGACCGGCGCGCACCGGTCCCCCACTGGAAGATCCGCGCCTTCCATCAAAACCCCTTGTCGTTCCCTCACCCGCGGCACAGACCGCGGGCGGTTCTCCGCGGGCTCCGGCACTCAATCGCCTGCCGCCACGACAACCACTCTCAGGTGCGAGGCACTGAACTCGCGTTGTCCGTACCGCCGGAGACATGTTCCGAGGGCCTGGTCACGGCCCTCGCTGCTTTCCCGCGCTTACGGATCAACCCTAGACATACATTCGAGCGCGACTTGCCGCACAGGGGAAACACACACCCCACTCTCACCCGCCACGCTGTTCGGCCGACGCGCGAGAGGCCGCGGCGAGGACTCCGTCCAGGATGACGTCCAGAGCCCAGTCGGTGCGGCTCGGGCCGTCTCCCGACACGAGGGTGTCGCCGAGCCGGGTGAGGTGGGGGTGGCGCGCCGGGTCCGCGGTGGCGATCTTCGCGGCCAGGGCGGAGAACTCGTCGGCCTCCTGCGTGGCGGACTTCGGGGAGCTGTGTTCGACGGCCACGGCGGTGGGATACAACAGCAGGAGGTCCATGGCCCAGGCCGCTTCCTTGCCGGACACCCCGCCCTCGTCGAGGAGACCGAGGAGCGCGTCGGCCAGCGCCAGGTAGTTCGGGCCGCTCGGCTGCGTGGACATCGCCATCCGGGCGATCTCCGGGTGCAGGAAGAGCACCTCTCCATAGCTGACCAGCAGCGCCTTCAACCGGTCCCGCCAGGTCCCGGCCTCCGGCGCGGGCACCTTCACCGGCCCCAACAGGGAATCGAGGATCTGCGCGTGCAGGTCCCCCGTGTTGCGGACGTAGACGTAGAGCGACGCGGGGCCGGTGTCGAGAGCCGCCGCGATGCGGCGCATCGTCACCTTGCCCAGTCCCTCGTCACGAAGGATCGCCAGCGCGGCGTCGATGATTCCCTGCCTGGTCAGGGCGGGCTTCGCCGGGCGTTCCCGTCGGCTGACCGGAGCGGGCTTCTCTGGAGTCATGCCGCACAAGGATAACGAACATGTTCGTGAGAAACAAGTTCGTATCGAACGGTGCGGTCACCCGGCGCGCCGGACACCGCCATGGGGCCGCCACGCCCGTACCCCGGGCGTGACGATCCCACGTTCCTCACACCGCGATCCCGTTCAGCTCGGCCAGTTCCTTCTCGGGAAGGACCAGGGCGGCAGCGGCGATGTTGTCACGCAGGTGCGCCACCGAGGAGGTGCCGGGGATGAGCAGGATGTTCGGGGAACGCTGCAACAGCCACGCCAGGGCGACGGCGACCGGAGTGGTCTCCAGCCGGCCCGCGACCGCGTGCAGGGTGTCCGACTGCAGCGGGGAGAAACCGCCGATGGGGAAGTAGGGCACGTAGGCGATGCCCTGCTCGGCCAGGGAGTCGATCAGCGCGTCGTCAGCGCGGTTCGCGAGGTTGTAGAAGTTCTGCACGCACACGACGGGCGCGATGGACTGGGCTTCCTTGATCTGCTCGGCGGAGACGGTACTGACACCGAGATGCCTGATCAGCCCCTCCTGCTGGAGCTCCGCAAGCACGGTGAACGGTTCGGCGAGCGAACCCGGCTCGGGAGCGTCCAGCCCTCCGACCCGCAGGTTGACGACGTCGAGTGCGTCCAGGCCGAGGTTCTCGAGGTTGCTGTGCACGGCCTGGCGCAGCTCGTCGCGCGACAGCGCCTTCGGCCAGCCTCCCTCGGCGTCCCGCAGTGCTCCGGCCTTGGTCACGATGTGCAGGCCGGCCGGGTAGGGGTGCAGCGCTTCCTTGATGATCTGGTTGGTGACGTACGGGCCGTAGAAGTCGGAGGTGTCGATGTGTGTGATCCCCCGCTCGACCGCCTCGCGCAGAACGGCCACGGCGGCGTCCCGGTCGGCCGGCGGCCCGAACACGTGCGGACCGGCGAGCTGCATGGCTCCGTAGCCCATGCGGGTGACCGTCAGGTCCTTGGCCATGGTGAACGTTCCGCCGGGAAGTGACTGCACGGTCATGTCGATGCTCCTGATCGTTCGGTGGGGCGATGGGGCGGTGGGGCTGAGTGGCGGTCGCGGGATCCGGCACGCGTACGTGGTGGCGTACCGGCTCGGACTACCAGGGAAGGGTGCCTTCGGCGTCGAAGAAGCCCCCGGTGGGACCGTCGGGGCCGATCTGCGCCATCCGTACGATGATCTCGGCGCCCTGCTCGACGGTCTGGATGCCGGTGTTCCCGTTCAGGTCGGTCTTGGTGAAGCCGGGCTCCACCGCGTTGATCCGCATGTTCGGGAACGCCTTCGCGTACTGCACGGTGATCATGTTGACGGTGGTCTTCGAAGCCGGGTAGGCGACGCCGGGGTAGGCGTACGCCGCAGTGCCCGCATCGCTCACCCGGGCCAGCGAGGCCAGCCCACTGCTGACGTTGACGACCACCGGGGCGGCCGAGGCCTGGAGCAGCGGGAGGAAGGCGTGGGTGACGCGCACCATGCCGAAGACGTTCGTCTCGAACGTCTCCCGCATCACATCGGCGGTCACCTCCGCGGCGCCGATCACGGAGTTGCCCTCGCCCCTGGACTCGATACCCGCGTTGTTGATCAGTACATCAAGCCCGCCCTCGGCCTCGATGGCCTTCACGGCGGCCTGCACCGACGCGTCGTCGGTGACATCGAGCTGGACGGCCCGGGCGCCCAGCTGTTCGGCGGCCCGGCGTCCGCGTTCGGCGTCCCGGCTGCCGACGTAGACCGTGTGGCCCGCGGCGACGAGCCGGCGGGCGGTTTCATGGCCGAGCCCCTTGTTCGCTCCGGTGATGAGTGTGGTCGTCATGACTCCACCCTGCGACCGGACGATGTGCGCAGCCAGTAGCCCGGTCTTCCTGGGACTGCCGGTACCAGGCTCGCACGCGTCCGGCGGCGCGCCAGGAATCCGTCCGCGCACGACGGCGGCTCCGGGCACGGGAACGACAGCGGGGCCCTGCCGAACCGACCGCACCACGAGTGCCAGACTGCACGACGGGACCGCCGCGATCAGGTGGCCGCGGAGATCCGCGCGGCACCCCGAAACACCCGGAAGACGCCCCGGAGACACCCGAGAGAAGAAGGAAGAGGGACGCCCATGACCGATGTACGTGACGTACGCGGAACCTCCGTGAACATCCCCACCCAGGACGGCTCGGCCGACGCCTATCTGGCCCACCCCGACGACAACACCGCCCACCCGGCGGTGCTGTTCTACATGGACGCCATCGGACTGCGCCCCCGGCTGAAGGAGATGGCCGACCGGCTCGCCGGGGCCGGCTACACCGTGCTGGTTCCCAACCTCCTCTACCGCCACGGTCCTGCCCCGGTGGTGGAGCTGCCCGACTTCATCGACGCGGCCCACCGTCCGGGGCTGTTCGGGCAACTCATGCCGCTCATCCAGGAGTTGACCCCCGACCTGGCCATGCGCGATGCCGACGCCTATCTGTCCTGGCTGGCGGCCTGCCCGCAGGCCGCCGACGGACCGGTCGGCACCACCGGCTACTGCATGGGCGCAGGCCTGGCCCTGCGCACCGCCGGCACCTACCCCGAGCGGGTCGCGGCCATGGCCGGCTTCCACGGCGCCCGGCTGGCGACCGACGCACCGGACAGCCCGCACCTGCTCGCCGGCCGTATCACCGCGGAGCTGTACTTCGGCCACGCCGACCAGGACGCCTCCCTGCCTCCCGAGCAGATCGAGCGCCTCGACAAGGCGTTCACCGAGGCGGGTGTCCGCCACCGCAGCGAGGTCTACACCGGCGCGCACCACGGCTACACCATGGCCGACACCGCCGTGTACGACGCCAAGGCCACCGAACGCCACTGGGCAGCCCTGCTCGACCTCTTCGAGCGCGCCCTCTGAACACGCCTCTCCTCCCCGACCGGGGACGGCCGTCCCCGGTCGGGGACCCTCAGCGCGATTGAGTCCTCGTGCCCTGCGTACGCCCCTCACCACGGGGCGGGAACAGCCGCTCCAGGCCGCTGCGTGACCATGCCGAGAAAAGCAGGGCGCCGAGGGATTCCCGCAGTCTTCGGCAGCGCCCGTGCAGCACCGCCAGGACGATCGCGGCGCCCACGGCGATCAGGTGCTCACGGCCTGCCAGATTGGGTTTGACGATCGACTCCCACACCATCGAGCCGCCGGTGAGCGCGAACACGATGGGGGCGCGCCGGATGACCGAGAGGTAGGTGAACAGTCCCACCACCGCGGCAGAGGGTCCGGTGTCGAGCACCTGCCCGATCTCGGGCGGCAGGCCGAGCCCCCACCAGCCCGGGCCGAGCGCGATCATCACGCGGACCGTGAGCGTGCCGGCCAGGGTGGTGGCGTACGCGATGAACAGTGTCCGGGCCCGGCCGAGGGCGAGTTCCGCGAGCGCGAAGGCGAAGAACAGCTGGGTGATGCCCGCCCACACGGGAAGGTCGAGAGCGGGCACGTACAGCGACACCGGAGTACGCAGCAGAGCCAGGGGCAGCGGCAGACAGGCCTTCACTCCGCCGGTCAGCCGCACGATCACCGCACCGGTGGGATGTTGGGCGAGCGCGTGGAAGAAGATGACCCCGAAGACGGCCACGAACGCCAGCAGGAGTCCGGACAGCCCACGGCGCACGAGTTGCCGTACCGGATCCACGACGATGCCGTGCCACTCGCCGTACAGCGTGCGCCCGACGAACGACACGAACCGGCGTAGCGGGTCGCGCGGCCGCGCGCCCGCGTCGTCACTCGCGGCGGACGGCGACCGGTCGTCGTCGAGCCCGTCGCCGTACGCATGAGCGTCTCCGGTATCACCGCGACGCTCGTCGACCGCCCAACCCAATGGTCTCTCCCCCAATCCCCCCCCCAGGACGCCTCATCGTATAGAGCGACAAAGCCCGCACCACGGAGCCCCCGGCCAGTGCCTGTTCCCCGTCTATTTGGTCCGTGCTCCGTTGCGACAGGGGTGTGCCGCGCGCGCCATTGCGACGTGTTGTGTGCGGTCGTGACGAGGGGACGCAGGTCTGAGCAGGGGGACGGGGCAGGGGAGCCGCGAATTCCGAGGTCACGGCTTGCGGACTACGCGGAAAGGGCGGGCCGACCGGCCGTGCCGGAGCCCGTGACGTCTTCGCGGGAGCGTCGACGACGGGCCCGGTCCGGACCATGGCGCGGCTTCCTGACCGCCGATCCGAAGGGCATCCGCTTCGCCCTGGCCTTCTCCGACGAACGGGCACTGGCCCGTTACGCCGTGGCACACGGCGAGGCGGCACGCGAGTGGGCAACGGGTTCGCGGTGAGGAGCGGACTGTCCGCGGGCCCCTACTACGAGACCGAGCGGTACGACGACCCAGCGCGTACGGCGGCGTGGACTACAGCCAGGAGTCGATGTCTCTGACACCGCGTACGGCCCTTACCTCGACGAAACCTTCGCCCCCCGAGGCCGGCCCACCTGGAGCGCTGTGATCTCCGTGTGCTGGACGAGAAGTGGCACCACTGCGCTTGGGTGGCAGTCACGGACCCGGTGGGCGAGCACCTGCCGTCACGCATCGCCGCGGTGACGGGCTCCCCCGAGCCCCTCGCCGTTTCGATGCACGGCCACCACCTGTGCGCCGCCTCGGCCCAAGAGGGCGACTACTCGGTCGTACGGCGCGCATTCTCCTGGCGGCACGGCCCTGCTCGCGGACCGACCTGCGGCCCGATGCCGGTGTCAGTTCCCAGTTGCCGGCTACCAGTTGCCAGGTGTCACGTGCTCCTGCGGATGCTCAGTCGGACACCGTCTCCTGCTGCGGCTCGGCCGACGCGGGCTCCGAGGTGACTGCCGTGGTGTAGAAGACCGACGAACCCTGCTTGGTGCGGTGAGCGTGGCTCTTGGCGACGAGTCCTTCGAGGGTGGTGCGCACGACCGTGGTCTTCACGCTCCGGTCGGGGTGGGCCTGTGTGAGCGCGGTGGTGATCTCGGCGGCGGAACGCGGCTCGCTCTGCTTCTCCAGGTGTCCTCGGATGAGCTCGACGAGGGTCGGCTTGGCGGCGGCCGGGGACGCCTTCACGGATGAGGTCTTGGCGGCGGGCTTCTTGGACGCCGTCTTCTTGGCGCCCGCGGCGGCCGCCTTCTTGCCCTTGCTCTGCTTGGGTTCGGCAGAGGCCTGGTGAGGCACGGTGGGCGCAGTCGCGGCCTCCGCCCCGGGGTCCGGGCTGGGACCACCGAGCGCGTCCTGCATGTTCACCAGCACGGTGTGATCGTGCTGCAGGGCACTCAACTGCTCCTGCAGGGCCTCGATCTCCGCAGCGACACGCTCCTGCTCCTTGGCATTGCGGTCGAGGTCGCCCGTCACTTGGGCGATGTACTGCGACGTGAGTTCTGTGGAGTGGGAAGGGGAGCTGACTTCAGTCATGACATGGGCCAATCACTCGCAGGACACAACTGCCACGGCCTGCAGCAGTGTAGAGATAGTACGCACGAGTGGAACCGGATGCTCCTGTCGCGCAGATATGTGCGACACATGTGCTTCCCGGGCCGACTCATGTGCTAGTGCGCCCGAACCGCCATGTGGCCTGCGATCGTGGGAAGTTGGCCGCTCTCGCCGCCGGCGACCGCTTCCTCGCTGAGCCGCAGCACCCTGGCCGTCCAGCGGTTGGTCAGCCCTTCGGCGATCAGGATCGCGAGCAGAAACCTCAGCCGTTTCCTTCCGCTGCCCATCCAGCCGGAGATGCGTTCGAGGCGTTCCAGACAGGTCACCGCGTCACTCGCGTGTCCCTCTTGCGTGTGAACCTCGGCGCGGGAGGGACACAGTTCGTCACGCACAGGTTCCGTTGCCACGCCTCGGCCTATGCGCCACGACGAACCCGAGCGGCCTTGCGGGCCTCGGCCGTCTGACGTGCCTCGGCGGCCCGGCGGGACTCGCCACCGGCGCGGCCCGGGCGGGTGCCCAGGCCCCGGAAGGGGGCACCGCCGCGCTCGGGTCGCTCCGCGGCCGGCCGGCTGCCGCCGATGGGAACACCGGAGGGAGCCTGCGCGCCGGTGATACGGCTCAACTCCGCCTCGCCGGAACGGACCTGGGTGACATGTGGCCGGATGCCCGCGTCGGACATGAGACGGATCATGTCGCGGCGCTGGGCGGGCACCACGAGCGTGACGACGCTGCCGGACTCCCCGGCGCGGGCGGTACGGCCGCCTCGGTGCAGGTAGTCCTTGTGGTCGCTGGGCGGGTCGACGTTGACGACGAGGTCGAGATCGTCGACATGGATACCGCGGGCAGCGACGTTGGTCGCCACAAGGACCGTGATGTGACCGGTCTTGAACTGGGCCAGCGTGCGCGTGCGCTGGGGCTGTGACTTGCCGCTGTGCAGTGCCGCGGCTTTCACCCCACTGCCCAGCAGGTGCCTGGTGAACTGGTCGACAGCGTGCTTGGTGTCCAGGAACATGAGCACACGCCCGTCGCGGGCGGCGATCTCCGTGGCGGTGGCGTACTTGTCGGCGCCATGCACCTGCAGTACGTGATGCTCCATCGTGGTCACCGCGCCCGCCGAGGGATCGACCGAGTGCACCACCGGGTCATGGAGATATCGACGGACCAGGAGGTCGATGTTGCGGTCCAGGGTGGCGGAGAACAAGAGGCGCTGACCGTCGGGGCGCACCTGGTCCAGCAGCTGGGTGACCTGGGGCATGAAACCCATGTCGGCCATCTGGTCGGCCTCGTCCAGGACGGTGATGCTCACCCGGTCGAGGCGGCAGTCATTGCGCTCGACGAGATCGGTGAGCCGGCCCGGGGTCGCGACGACGACCTCGACCCCGGCCCGCAGCGCGGCGGCCTGCCGCCCGATCGACATACCACCGACCACGGTGGCCAGTCGCACCTTGAGCAGCTGGGCGTACGGAGTGAGCGCGTCGGTAACCTGCTGGGCCAGCTCGCGGGTGGGAACGAGGATCAGGGCGCGCGGCTTGCGGGCCTCCGCCCGCTGTCCTGCCGTGCGCACGAGGAGCGCGAGGCCGAAGGCGAGCGTCTTGCCCGATCCGGTGCGCCCGCGACCCAGGACGTCGCGTCCCGCGAGGGAGTTCGGCAGCGTGGCGGCCTGGATCGGGAAGGGCTCGTTCACTCCGAGGCTGGTGAGCTTGTTCAGCAACTCGACGGGGAGATCCAGCTCACCGAAGGCCGCGACCGGAGGAAGGGCCGGGGTGATGGTCTCCGGCAGCGCGAACTCGCCCTGCGGTGCGGCGGGACGGCGGCCGTCGCCGCCTGAACGGGCGCCGGGGCGACCCTGGGCGCCCTGCCGACGGGGCTTGGCGAAACGGTCACTCGTGCGAGCTGAGCGGTTCATGGAGAACCTTCCTCGATATGGCACGTATCGAGGAATTCTCGGCAGCGATGAACCGAATGAATTGCAAGAACGAACCGAATCCGACTTCCGGGCGGTACCCAGGGGTCCACGCTCTGCGAAATGCAAAAATGCCCGACGACATAAAGTCATCAAAGGCACTTGGATTTTACGCGAACCACAACTGGCCTCAACTTTAGCACGGCACGCGCGTCCGGACACGAAAAGTACCATTACCCGACCGGCAGGCCGGCCGATCGAGCCCACGCAGGCCTGCCCAGCGGGCTCTCCCAGGCGCCGTCAGGCCACCCGAGCGGCGGGGCGGGGCGCCGGGACCTCGAGGTCGTGGGGATACAGCGCCGACCGGTGCTGGAAGGAGAGGGTCTTCGGATTCTGGATCACGCCATCGCGAATTTCGATGGCGTTTCCAGTGATTCATGGTCGCCCAGGCGTGAGAACCAAGGAGTCCGTCAACGCGGGGCGCGGGACGGAATACGGATGACGGCATGCAAGGTGCGCTGGGTAGCGCCACCGTACCCCCGTCCGCCCACGGGGGACTCCGCCGGATCATGAACCCCCGTGCGTGCCACCGGCTGGACCGAGACCTACGCCTACGACGCGGCAGGCAACCAGACCACGGCCACCTGGCCCGCCTCCCACCCAGGTCACCACTCCCGACGGGACGGTGTGGCGCTACACGTACGCCCCGAAGGGGCGGCGTACGGCGAAACTCCGCATGGCGGCGGACGCCACGACGGTCGTCGAGCGCGTGACGTTCACCTGGACTCCCGGTTCTTCGCCATCGTCACCGACCTCGTCGGCACCCCACGCGAACTCGTCGACGAACACGGCGACATCGCATGGCGGACCCGAAGCACCCTCTGGGGCACCACCACGTGGAACGCGAGCGCGACCACGTACACCCCCTGCGCCCGGGTCGTAATGCCGGAAGTAGTTGCGCGGATACGACCGGGCGCACACGGGCGCGAACGGCGTTCCCGAACGACTTGCGGACCACCGGCCTGTCCCCCGACCAGATCGAGCAGGGAATCGTCAACTCCGTCTACGACCACATGATGAACGGCGGGACCATGCCCCGTGTGGGGCCGGGCTTCACCGGTCCCATGGACGGATCGGTGAAGATCGGTGGCCATGACATCGGCTACCGCGTCTCCCAGACACCCGACTCCGTGTACCGTCTGGCCACATACTGGCTCAACCCGTGAACGAAGATGGATCATGCCTGAACTGACGCAGCCGACAGAAGAACTGATCAGTTCGACTTACGCGGAGGATGCGCCGCGCATCCCGGCCCCGGTCCGGGACTTCATCGAGAAGATCACGTTCGCCACTCCTGAAGAAATCCTCCCGGCGCTGCGCGGCGCATGGGCCGAGGACTGGATGGCCATGCCGGTCTGGGCCCGCAATCTCGCGTACCGGCTGGCCTGCCTGCAGCGCCCGGACGATCCCGAACTGCTGCGCGAGGCAGCGGCCGATCTCCTCTCTTTCGGACCCGACTGGGATCATTTCGTGGAAGAGCTGAAGGCTCGGGCCACCCGCCTGGACAGCTGATTCCCACGACCGACGCCGAACTCCCGCACACACGTCGGCCAGGAACGCTCTAGCCCAGAAACGACAACCGCACCTGCCGCCGAGGATTGTCCCGGTTCGTGTCCACCAGGCACACCGACTGCCACGTCCCCAGTTCCAGCCTCCCGCCCAGCACGGGAAGCGTCGCGTGGGGCGGGACGACGGCGGGGAGTACGTGGTCACGGCCGTGCCCGGGGCTGCCGTGGCGGTGCTGCCAGCGGTCGTCCGCGGGCAGCAGGGAGTGCAGCGCGGCGAGGAGGTCGTCGTCGCTTCCGGCGCCGGTTTCGATGATCGCGACACCGGCGGTGGCGTGGGGCACGAAGACATTCAGGAGGCCGTCGCGGCCCGCCGCCGCCTCTCGGAGGAAGGCCTCGCAGTCGCGGGTGAGGTCGAAGACCGTCTCCGCCGAACCGGTGGTGACGTTCAGGACTCGGGTGATGAAGGCATCGGGCATGACCCGATTCTCACCCGCCCGCGGCTTCCGCACACGACCGACAGCTCGCGCCCGTGCCCACGCGTCCGATTGCACTGCATACGCGTTCCGTTCCGCGAGACACCATTGACCGGGCATGGACCACCTGGCTACTTTCACCCGCATGTTGCGTTCAGCCATGCTCACCACGCGCGGTCACATCGACCTGCTGCGGGTGGCCTCCGCCGCGTGTCACCGCGGCCGCTGACGCCCTTTCACTCCCCCGTTCCGCCCCGCCCTCGCTCCGCTCCACCCGCACGTCGCGGCTCCGCCTGAGCCGCTGACGCGGCGGAGCCATGGCGTATTCCTCTCCGGCCGCTCTCCTCCCCGTGGAGCACTCATGAGCATCAGCCACGCCCCGCCCACCCCCTCCGAGCCCGATATTTCGGACATCTCCAGGAGTGGTGCGGCCCAGCCGGCGCCACCCGAGCTCGTTCCGATCGTCCCCCTCTCCACCCGCCGCACCCGTGTACCCCGCTGGCTGCGCCGCACCTCCGGCCCGCTCCTGCTCTTCGCGCTGTGGCAACTCCTCAGCAGCACAGGGGTGTTGACCCCAGACATCCTCGCCTCGCCGGGCACCATCGCGCGGGGCGTCGGCCATCTGATCGCCGACGGTTCGCTGCCCAACGCGATGGGCGTCTCCGTGCAGCGCGTCGCGGTGGGGCTGTTGCTCGGAACCCTCGTCGGTACCGGACTCGCGCTCGTCTCCGGGCTCTTCCGGATCGGCGAAGACCTCGTGGACGCGAGCGTCCAGATGCTGCGGACAGTGCCCTTCGTGGGACTGATCCCGCTGTTCATCATCTGGTTCGGGATCGGCGAGGCCCCGAAGATCGCGATCATCACGCTGGGGGTGTCCTTCCCCCTCTATCTGAACGTGTACGCCGGTATCCGCGGCGTCGATTCCCAGCTCATCGAGGCCGGGGAGTCCCTCGGACTCTCGCGGTGGGGGCTCGTCCGGCATGTCGTACTGCCGGGCGCGCTACCTGGGGCGATGACCGGTCTTCGCTACTCCCTCGGTATCGCCTGGCTCGCGCTCGTCTTCGCCGAGCAGATCAACGCGGACGCCGGAATCGGTTTCCTCATGGTGCAGGCCCGTGACTTCCTGCGGACCGATGTGATCGTGGCCTGCCTGATCGTCTACGCCTTCCTCGGCCTGCTCGCCGACTTCATCGTCCGCTCCCTGGAAAGGCTGCTGCTGCAATGGCGACCGACGTTCACGGGCCGGTGACCCTCCAGAAGGGCGCCACCGCCCAGCAGAAGACCGCGACCGGCCGGCAACACCCGAGCGCCCAGGCCTCCGCCGTACGCGTGCACGGGCTCACCCGCTCCTTCGACGGGCGCGCCGTCATCGACGACCTCCAACTCGACGTGCGTCCGGGCGAGTTCGTGGCCCTGCTCGGCCGCAGCGGTTGCGGCAAGTCCACGCTGCTGCGCATCCTCGCCGGGCTCGACCGTGATATCGAGGGCACCGTGCTGGTCCCGCGGCGCAAGGCCGTCGCGTTCCAGGCGCCCTGGCTGATGCCATGGAAGAAGGTGTGGCGCAACGTCCTGCTGGGGCTGCCCGGCAAGCCCGAACGCGCCGTCGCCGAGCAAGCGCTGACCGAGGTCGGACTCACTCACCGCGCGAACGCCTGGCCCAAGACGCTCTCCGGCGGCGAGGCGCAACGCGCCTCGCTGGCCCGTGCGTTGGTCCGCGAACCCGATCTGCTGCTGCTAGACGAGCCGTTCGGCGCGCTGGACGCCCTCACCCGCATCAAGGCACAGCGGCTGGTCGGCGAACTGTGGCGGCGCCGCGGCTGTGCCGTGCTGCTGGTCACGCACGACGTCGAGGAGGCCGTGCTGCTCGCCGACCGGGTCCTCGTCATGGACGGCGGTGTCATCGCGTACGAGACGCAGGTCGATCTGGACCGCCCGCGCGACATCGCCGACCCCCGCTTCGCCGACCTGCGTGCCGGCCTCCTGGAGCGCCTGGGCGTGGACACCGTCGCCTGAGCTCCTCCTCCCCTCTCAGTCGCCCTTCGCCATCGCCTCACCCTCACTTCACCGTCACCTCGCCTCACCTCGCCTCACCTCACCTCGCCCGAACCAATCGAACGGAATCGTCATGCGCCGACACCTCGTCCCCGCCGCTCTGCTCCTGCCTCTGACCCTGCTCCTGGCCGCCTGCGGCGGGAACTCGGCCGCCGACACCGCTGGTGCCGGAACGGATGGCAAGGGTTCCCTCACGCTCAACGTCGGTGACCAGAAGGGAGGTTCCGAGGCGGTGCTGCGGGCGGCCGGAGAACTCAAGAACCTCGACTACAAGATCAAGTGGTCGACGTTCACCTCCGGGCCGCCCCTCCTGGAGGCCGTCAACGCCAAGGCCGTCGACATCGGCGGCGTCGGCAACACCCCGCCCGTCTTCGCGGCCGGCGCGGGCTCGAAGGTCTCGGTGGCGGCCGCCTGGCACGGCACGTCCAAGGGCGAGGCCATCCTCGTACCGAAGAACTCGTCACTGCGGACGCCCGAGGAGCTCAGGGGCAGGTCCATCGCCGTGGCGCAGGGTTCGTCCGCGCACTTCCAGCTGATCGCCTCGCTCAAGGAGGTCGGTCTGAAGCTGAGCGATGTGAAGGTCACGTATCTGCAGCCCGCCGACGCGCTCGCCGCGTTCACCGGCGGCAAGGTGGACGCGTGGGCGGTGTGGGACCCGTACACCTCACAGGTCCTCAGTACCAAGCAGGGCCGGATCCTGGCCGACGGGGACGGCGTCGTCAACGGGCTGAGTTTCCAGGTGGCGGCGCCGAGTGCACTGAAGGACACCAGGAAGGCCGCGGCCGTCAAGGACTATCTGGAGCGGCTGCGGCGCGCCCAGGACTGGGTGTACCGGCATCCGGACGCCTGGGCCAAGGTGTGGGCGAAGGACACCGGCCTGCCGTACGAGGTGGCGCTCGCCTCGGTGAAGCGCACCAACGCCAGCCGGATCGCGGTCGCCGTCGACGAGCCGCTCATCGCGTCGGAGCAGCAGATCGCGGACACCTTCACCGAGCTGAAGCTGATCCCGGGCAAGGTCGACTTCGCCGCCTTCGTGGACACGCGCTTCAACGGCGGCCTGCCCCCCTCCACCACCACGCCCCGCGTCTGACAAGGACTCCTGAGGACCGTCCCTCCAGGTTCCCGGCCGGCAGATCGCGCGTCGAGTGGCTCACAGGCGTCGCCGTTCGGGAAGATCCCGCACCCCGGTCGAGTTGGTGGAAGCGTGAACAACACCGGGGCGCAGGCGCGTGAAGTCCGCGAGGTCGATGTCGTCGTCATAGGCGCTGGGCAGGCAGGACTGTCCAGCGCCTATCACCTGCGGCGGAGCGGTTTCGAGCCCGAACGGGACTTCGTGGTGCTGGATCACGCACCGCGTCCGGGCGGCGCCTGGCAGTTCCGGTGGCCGTCACTGACGTACGGCAAGGTGCACGGGATGCACTCCCTGCCCGGGATGGAGCTGGAGGACGCCGACCCGGCGCGGCCGTCCTCCGAGGTGATCGCGGAGTACTTCGACACCTACGAGCGCACCTTCGACCTGCGGGTGAGGCGGCCGGTGGACGTGCGGGCCGTGCGGGAGGGTGCCGGCGGGCGGCTGTTGGTCGAGTCCTCCGACGGTACGTGGTCGACGCGGGCGCTGATCAATGCCACGGGCACCTGGGACCGGCCGTTCTGGCCGCGCTATCCGGGCCAGGAGACCTTCCGGGGGCGGCAGTTGCACACGGCGCAGTACCCGGGGCCCGAGGAGTTCACCGGGCAGCGGGTGATCGTCGTGGGCGGCGGCGCGTCCGGCACTCAGCATCTGATGGAGATAGCCCCGTACGCGGCCGCGACCACCTGGGTGACACGGCGGCCGCCCGTCTTCCGTGAGGGACCCTTCACCGAGGACGTGGGGCGCGCGGCCGTCGCGCTCGTGGAGGAACGGGTACGGCAGGGACTGCCGCCCAAGAGTGTCGTGTCGGTGACGGGGCTGCCGCTGAACGACGCGATCCGGCAGGCGCTGGCCGACGGCGTGCTGGACCGGCAGCCGATGTTCGACCGGATCGCCCCGGACGGTGTCGAGTGGGCGGACGGGCGTCACGTCGACGCGGACGTCATTCTGTGGGCGACCGGTTTTCGCGCCGCCCTCGATCATCTGACGCCGCTGCGGCTGCGTGAGCCGGGCGGCGGCATCCGCGTCGAGGGGACGCGCGCGCTCGCCGATCCCCGGATCCATCTGGTCGGGTACGGGCCTTCCGCCAGCACGATCGGCGCCAACCGGGCCGGGCGCGCGGCGGTACGGGACATCAGGCGGTTGCTGGCGGGAGTGACCGTCGGCGCCTGATGCCCCGTGGCCGGCTCGGAGACCTGGTGGGCGGTGTCGAGGCGGGCAGCGGGCCTCAGCTCGGGGCGGAGGCGGAGGGCGAGCCCGGAACCGGGGTCGAAATCGAGGTCGAGGGTGCGTGCGAGGTCGAGGGTGAGGCACTCCTCCGGAGCCGGTTGAATTCGGCGACGTTCCTCTGCTGCTCCTCGTAGCTGGCCGTGAACCGGGTGTCGCCCGGCTTGACCGTGACGAAGTACAGCCAGTTGCCCGGGGTGGGGTTGATCGCGGCACGCATCGCGGCCTGGCCGGGGTTGGAGATCGGTGTGGGTGGCAGCCCCATGCGCTGGTACGAGTTGTAGGGGCTCTCGAGCTTCGTGTCGTTCGTGGTCGTGGTCGGCGTGAAGCGGTTCAGCGCGTAGTCGAGGGTCGCGTCCATCTGCAGCGGCATGCCCCGCTCCAGGCGGTTGAAGATGACCCGGGCCACCTTGCCCATGTCGGCCTTGGTGGAGGTCTCGGCCTGGATGATGCTCGCGATGGTGATCGCCTGATAGAGGTTCATCGCGTTGCGCTGGGCACCCGCGGTGAGGGGGCTGCCGCTGAACTTCTTGTTCGCGGTGTTCACCATGAGCGCCAGCAGGGACTCGGGGGTCACCGTCTTGTCGAGGTGGTACGTCGCCGGATAGAGGTACCCCTCGGGGTTGCCCTCCGCGTCGTTGGGCAACTTGAGGTTGGCCTTGGCCAGGGACTTCTTGGTGGATCCCAGGGGCAGCGCGAGGGCCTTGTCGACAGCCTCGTAGACCTGGCCGGTGCGCCAGCCCTCCGGGATGACGAGGGACGTGGGTCGCGTCTCCTCGTCCTCCGTGGTCAGGGTGAGCAGCGGCACCGTCACGGCGGTGGCCGCCACGACGGCTCCGGTCGCGATGAGGGCGACCCGGCCCCGGCGCGTCAGTCGAATCGTGCTCCGTGGCGGAGTGTTCATCTGCATGCGGGCACGGTAACCCGCTAAAGCCTACAAACCCGGCATATCGTCATCTTGTCGGCTCCAGTTCGGCGTCCCGGTGGACCAGCGCCGCATAGCGCCCCTCCCGCTCCAACAACTCCTCGTGCGTGCCGCGTTCGACCGCACGGCCGGAGTCCAGGACGACGATCTGGTCGGCGCCACGGATGGTGGAGAGCCGGTGCGCGATGGTCAGCGTGGTCCGGTTGGCCGACAGGGCGTCGATGGCCTCCTGCACGGCGTACTCCGTACGGGTGTCCAGGGCGCTGGTCGCCTCGTCGAGGATGAGGACCGGCGGGTCCCGCAGGATCGTGCGGGCGATGGCGAGGCGCTGCTTCTCGCCGCCGGAGAACCGGTGGCCGCGTTCACCCACGACCGTGTCGTACCCGTCGGGCAGTGAGGCGATGTGGTCGTGGATCTGGGCCGCCCTCGCCGCCGCCTGCAACTCCTCGTCGGTGGCGTCGGGCCTGGCGAAGCGCAGGTTGTCCGCGACCGAGGCATGGAAGAGGTACGTCTCCTGGGAGACGACGCCGATCCCGCGGGCGAGCGTGTCGAAGTCGAGGTCCCGTACGTCGACGCCGTCCAGCGTGACGCGGCCGCCCGTGACGTCGTACAGCCGTGGCACGAGATAGCTGAGCGTGGACTTGCCGGAGCCGGTCGGGCCGACGACGGCGAGGCTGCCGCCCGCGGGGACGGTGATGTCGATGCCCTCGAGGATCGGGCCGCTCTTGTCGTCGTAGCGGAATTCGACGTCCTCGAAACGGATCTCACCCTTGACCTGGTCGAGGTGGATCGGGCGCTCCGGCTCGGTGATGTCGATGGGCAGGTCGAGGTACTCGAAGATGCGCTGGAAGAGCGCGAGCGAGGTCTGGATCTGGACGCCGGTGGACAGCAGGCTGACCGTCGGCCGGAACAGGCCCTGCTGGAGCGAGACAAAGGCGACGAGCGTGCCGATCGACACGGACGGGCCGCCGAACTGGAGGGCCATGCCCGCGGCCCAGTAGATGACGGCCGGCATGGCGGCCATGACGATGCCGATGACGGACATGCGCCAGCGGCCCGCCATGTTCGACTTCACCTCGAGGTCGACCAGGCTGTCGGACTCGGCCTCGAACGCCTTGGTGAGCGAGTCGCCGCGGCCCATGGTGCGGCCGAGCAGGATGCCGCTGACGGAGAGCGACTCGGTGACGGTGGCGGCCATCGCGGCCATCTGCTTCTGGCGCTGGGTCGCTATTTTCTTGCGTTCGTTGCCGACGCGTCGGCTGATCCACACGAAGACCGGCAGCAGGAGCAGCGAGACCACGGTGAGCCGCCAGTCCAGGGCGACCATCGCGACGATCGTGGCGACCACACTGGTGAGGTTGGAGACCAGCGAGGTGGCGGTGGAGGTCACGGTCGCCTGCATGCCGCCGATGTCGTTGGCGATGCGGGACTGGACCTCGCCGGTGCGGGTCCGGGTGAAGAAGGCGAGCGACATGCGCTGCAGCCGGCCGTAGACGGCGGTGCGCAGGTCATGCATGACGCGCTGGCCGACGGTCGTGGAGATCAGGGTCTGCAGGACACCGAAGATGCTGGTGACGACCGCACTGAGGATCATGCCGAGCGCGAGCAGGCTCAGCAGACCGGTGCGGCCCTGGGGGATCGCGACGTCCAGGGTCTCCTTCAGCAGGAAGGGGGTCGCGACGGTGACGAGGGACGACGCGCCGACCAGCAGGCCGACGATCGCGAGGCGGCCGCGGTAGGGCCGGAACAGCTTCAGGATGCGGCGCACCTGCCGTGGCTGTTCGCCCTCGGCGGGTGACGGGGTCCAGGTGGATTGGTCGGGACGCATGGGCTCCTACGGGAGGTGAGACGACGGTGACACAGGGCAGGGAAACAATGACTGGCGGAGCTTAGCTCATTGTTACCTATACTCACAATGAACCGCATCCTGTTATTGTTCCCGTATGACCACCCCCGATGCCGACGGCCTGCTCGCCGAGCAGTTGCTGCGGCTGACCCGACGTGTGCACCGCATCCAGAAGCGGCACCTGGAGCAGCGCGAACTGGGCATCACCCCGGCCCAGTCCCGGCTGCTGCGCACGCTCGCGCACTACAGCTCACCGCCGCGCATGGCGGATCTCGCCGAGCGCCTGGAGGTGGTGCCCCGGGCCGTGACCACGCTGGTCGACGGCCTGGAGGCGAGCGGGAAGGTGCGTCGGGTCCCCGATCCCACCAATCGGAGGGTGATCCGGATCGAGGTCACGGACGAGGGGCGCGAGGCACTGCGCGAGCTGCGCGGCGCACGCCGGTCGGCCGCGGAGGAGATCCTGGCGCCGTTGACGGACGAGCAGCGCGAGGTGCTCGGGGGGCTGCTGGACACGCTGGTGGACGGCATGCCCAGGCTTGAGCACCGCTGCTGAGGGGGTTGCCGCGGGCGGCCTCGTCACGCGGCGGACAACGCGACGGGCCGCGGCCCCACTCCGTACGACTGGAGTGCGTGCGCGCGGCCCGTTCCGGAGGCGCCGGGGCGGTGCCCCGTCCCGGGTCGGTCAACCGGCCTCGGGGGCAGGCCCCTTGGCCGACCGGGCGGGGACTTCCGGCTCGACCGAATGGACGGGGACTTCCGGCCTGACCGAGTGGGCGGGGACTTCCGCCTTGGTCGAACGGCCGGGGGCTTCCGCCTTGGTCGACTCGGGCCCCGGTTCTTCCGTCGGCGACTGCCGCGTCGGCGGCTCGTCATCCTCCTCCACGAACGCGATCTCGCCGTCCAGCATCTTCTTCGCCCGTTCCGTGTCGAGCGCACCCTCCCAGCGGGAGACCGCGAAGACGGCGACGCAGTTGCCGAGGAGGTTGGTCGCGACGCGCATCGAGTCCATGATGCGGTCCACGCCGAGGAGGAGGGCGACGGCTCCGGCGGGGATGACACCGAGCGAGGAGGCCGTCGCCGACAGAGCGAGGAAGGCGGAACCCGGCACACCCGCCATGCCCTTGCTGGTCAGCATGAGAACGAGGACGACCGTGATCTGCTGGCCCAGGCTCAGATCCACGCCCACCGCCTGCACGATGAACAACGTGCCGATCGACAGGTAGATCGAGGCGCCGTCGAGGTTGAAGGAGTAGCCGGTGGGCAGGACCAGGCCCACGGCGTCGTCGCGGCAGCCCGCCTGGCGCAGCTTCTGCATCATGCGCGGCATGACGGTCTCGCTGGAGGCGGTTCCGAGCGCGAGCAGCATCTCCTCGCGGGTGTAACGGACGAACTTCCACAGGCTGAGCCCCGTGACCGCCTTCAGAGCGACGGCGAGGAGCGCGAGGAACACCAGCGCGACCGCGTAGCACAGGACGATCAGCTTGCCGTACGTCTTGATGACGCCGAGCCCGTACTCCCCCACCAGATGGACCATCGCGCCGAACACCGCGAGCGGTGCCAGCTTCATGAGGAAGCCGACGATCGCGAAGACGACGTCCTGGACCTGCTCGACGGCCGGCAGCACCTTGGGCACCTTGGAGTTGCCGAGGTGAAGCAGTGCCGCGCCCACCAGGCAGGCGAGGACGAGGACTTGGAGCAGGGAGTTCTCGGCGAAGGCCCCGACCGCGCTCTGCGGCAGCGCGTTCAGGATGAACTCGCCGGTCGACGGCAGCGAGCCGCCGCCGGTCCTGCCGTCGACCGCCGAGGCGTCGAGCTTCGAGGGGTCGGCGTGCATGCCCGAGCCCGGGCCGACGACGTTCGCCGCGATCAGACCGAGGAGCAGTGCGGCGGTGGACGCGACCTCGAACCAGACCAGGGCCTTGAGCCCGATCCGGCCGAAGGCCTTCAGGTCACCGGCCTTGGTGATGCCGACGACCACCACACAGAACACGAGCGGTGAGATGACCGCCTTGATGAGGCGTACGAAACCGTCCCCGAGCGGCTGGAAGGTCGTGGCCGTGTCCGGCCACAACCTTCCTACGACGATTCCGAGTACGAGCGCACAGGCGACCTGCGCGAACAGTGAGGTACGCAGTATGCGTGCGACGCGTCGCGGGGACGGTACGGACGGCGGCACGGGCACTCCTCCAGAGGGGACTTCTGGTATGCGGAAACTTCCTTCCGCAGCGATCACTCTTGAGGAGTTGCCGGTGCCGCCGGATACCTCTGTGTCACGTCCATGTAAATCCTGGAACAGACGTGCCGTTCCGCGCGCGGGGCCCCAGCAGGCTCAGCAGTCGCCGCGATCGCGCGTCAGCACTCCCTGCGCGGTGACCAGAACGCGGTCGTAGCAGCCGTCCGAGCCGTACAGCCGGTACCGCTCGCTTGTCGTACCGACCGCATGCCGTTGGTCGCGGGGCACGTTCGCGGTGTACGTCGCGTCTCCCGCGTACGTGTCGTCGAGCCGGGACCACGTGATGCGCCGGCCGCCGCGCGTCTCGTCGGCCGCGGCCCGGTCGCCGAGCGTCAGCACAGTCCGCAACCGGTCGTCCGCGGCGAGCGTCGTGGTGCCGTCCATGGTGTACGTGCGGTGGGTGCGCCGCACGCCGACCGGTCCGCGCCCATCGACGGTGACCGTCTCGTCGTCGGTCCAGGTGGCCTTGAGCGCGTCCGTGTTCTCGCCGTCGGTCCAGTGGTGCGCGGAGGTGTTGGCGAGTGTGCGGCGCACGGTGGTCCACACCCGGCCGTGCGAGGTGTCGACGTATCCGGCGGTCGTCAGCCAGTGTCCGCCCACGGTGTCGAGCCGCTCTTGTGAACCAGGTGTGTACGTCGAGGAGTTGGTGAGGTCGCCCGCCCTGACCTCGGTGAGCGCGCCGCTCACGTGCGCGCGCTTCGCGTCCTGCCAGACGAGGACGTCGACCGGGGCGCTCCAGCCGGACTGGCCCGCGGGGACGCCCACGACGGAGACGTCGATCCGGTGCGGGCGACCGTCGTTGAGGACACCGGCGTAGGGCGTGAGGTCGTATTCGATCGGCTTGATGTCGAAGGCGCGTGGGCCCGGGATCACGTACCAGAGGAAGGGGTTGGACCAGCCGCCGGTCCACACGGTCGGGAACGGCTCCGCGATGCCCGCGAGTTGGCCGTCCACCTTGATCTGCACCTCGCGATAGGGGCCCTTGTCCGCCTTGCAGGAGTACGGGGCGGGGTCGGGCACCGTCAGGTACCAGTACTCCTCGCAGCCGCCACCGGAGCCGGTCGCGTACACCTCGGCGACGATGCGCTCGCTGTTGCGCGGGGTGGTGAGGGTGCCGTCCTGGAGGGTGAGGACACGGTCGGGGGTCGCGGCGGACTTCACCGCGCCGCCCTGCGCGTAGAAGGTCAGGGTCACCTTCACGTCGAGGACTCCGGTGTACGTGTCGTCGACGACGTTCCCGATGAGCATCTCGACGTCGCCGCCGCGCCGGAACGTGTCGCTGTACCTGGTCACGTCCTTCTCGACGGACCACTCGATGCCGTCGGGCGAAGGCTCCGGGGTGGAGGTACGGAAGATCTCCACGCCGCCGATGTGCAGATAGCCGAGCCGGTCGAACTGGCGCCCCTTGACGTTGCCGTCGAGTCGCAGGACGACCTTGCTCCAGCGGTCGCCGCAGCCGCTCGGCGGTGTGTACGTGCCCCGGTACGGCGTGAAGTCACGGAACTGCGCCTCGGCGACCGTCACCGCGCAGGACGTGGTGGCCGGTCTCGCCACCGGCGGGGCGGCGGTCAGCGGGTCGTGCCAGTCGGTGCCGAACTCGGCGGGCGTGTCAGCGGCAGTCCCGGCGGGCGCATCGAAGGGCGCGTCGCGGGGCGTGGCGGCGACCCGGTCCGTCGACCGGGCGGGGGAGGCGGCGGGCCGGGCTGCGTCCGCCGGCACTGCCGCCGGGGCCGGGCCCGCTCCCAGGAAGGTACTCGCCGAGAGGATCACTCCGGCGAGCATGGACATGACGATCCGTCTTCTCATGTGCGGTGTTCTACGGGGGAGTCGGCCCGCCCGCAATGGGCACTCGGTCACCGCGCCACGCGGGACGGCCCGGTCGGCCGCGGCCGCTACACCTTCAGATCGGCCTTGTCCCCCATCACGATGACGGGGTGCTGATGCGGGTCGAGCGTCCGCAGGAGGTATTCCATGGCCGGCTTGGGCACGCTGACACACGCGGACGTACCGCTGCCATGGTCCATGTGCAGCCAGATGCTGCCGCCCTTCGACTGACCCAGGGGACGGTCCGGGTCGTCCGGCGGGGTTCCCACACGGCGGTTGTAGTTGATGGCGACGACGTAGTCGAAGTCGTGCCAGTGCGACCTGGCCCAGTCGCGGGGAGCTTGATAGGCCGCCGAGTGGTCGTACGGGAGCAGGGCGCCCGGGTCGTCGAGCACTCCGCCCGCGTCGGTGAGCGAGAACACCCCGACGGGGCTGCGCTTGTCGCCCTCATGATGGTCGGTGGTCCAGCCCTTCGTCCCGTTGTGCGCGTGCCAGGAACGCCGCTCGTCCCAGGTGGATCCGGATTTCGCGTACAGCACGACCGTGGCGTCGGCGGAGTCCCTGCCCTCGCCGTAGACCGCCACCACCTGGTGGGCGTTGGACGGAATCCGGGCCTGCAGACGGTTGCCCACCTCGGGTATCCGGGTCAGATCGACGGTGCGCGCGGGGGCGTGTTCTCCCTTGGCACCGGCTCCGCCGTGGCCCTTCGCCGCACCGTTCCCCCCTTCCGAACCACCACAGGCCGACAGGAACACAGCGAGGACACCGCACGCCACAGCGGTGAACCCCGTACGCCTCGCACCGTCTTTTCGCATGCGGCCCATCGTTGCATCACGTATCGGACGAATAACGCCTACCCCCCCGACTTCTCGGTCAGGTGTTGCCTTTCCGGGCACTCTTTCGATGGGCCGGAAGCGGTCCCAGCCTTGTCTCGGAGCCCCTGACCCAACTCCTGTCTCCCGAACGCGTGTCCCGATTCTCTGTCCTGAATCCATGTCCTGGGATGAAAAACCGTTTGCCTCCGGTAGCGCCGTGACGCGAACCTTTCACGGTTTGCTGCCGACCCCCCACGGTCGGCCGGTCGCCGGAACGCCACGGCATCGCCCCGGCCCCACCCCCTGACCCCACCCCTTACACGAGCCACTGGGACGTCATGCAGATTCAAGACCTTCCCTATCCCGACCCGGGTGTGCCGGACGCGCGCTCGGGTCCCCGATTCCTGTGGTGGCTCGGCCGGAATCAGCTCGGCGGGCAGTTCAAGGCCCTTGCCTGGGGACTGCTGCACTTCGTGGCCGTCTCCGGGCTGCCGTTCTGCGTCGGCCTCGCCGTCCAGGCAGTCGTCGACCGCTCCGGCACCCGACTCGCCCTGACCGGTGGGCTGCTGGCGCTGTGCGGCGCCTGCATCGCGCTGGGCGACACCATGCTGCACCGCGCCGCGGTCACCAACTGGATCACCGCCGCCGCGCGCGTCCAGCAGCTGCTGGCCCACAAGACCGCCCAGTTGGGCTCCGCCCTGACGCGACGTGTCGCGGCCGGCGAGGTCGTCGCGGTCTCGACCGGCGACGTCGAGAAGATCGGCTGGTTCGTGGAGGCCCTGTCGAGGTTCGCGGCAGCCGCCCTGACCGTCGTGCTGGTCTGTGCCGGCCTGGTCGTCTACCAGCCCGCGCTCGGCATACTTGTCGCGGTGGGTGTGCCCGTCCTGGCGCTCGCCGTACTGCCGTTGCTGCCCCGTGCCACCCGGCGCGCGGACTTCCAGCGCGAGAAGGCCGGCCGCGCCACCGAGCTGGCCTCGGACACGGTCGCGGGCCTGCGCGTGCTGCGCGGCATCGGCGGCGAGGAACTGTTCCTCGACCGCTACCGCCGCGCCTCCCAGGAGGTCCGCCGCGCGGCCGTGCGCAGCGCCCGTATGTGGTCGCTGATCTCGGCCATCCAGGTGCTGTTGCCCGGCCTGCTGATGATCGCCGTCATCTGGCGTGGCGTTCACCTGGCCCGCGACGGCCGGATCACGGTCGGCGAACTCGTCACCGTGTACAGCGCGGTCATGCTGCTCACGTACCCATTGCGGCACTTCGAGGAGATCGCGATGGCCTACTCCTTCTCCCGCCCGTCCGCCAAGCGCGCCGCCCGGGTGCTGTCCCTGGAACGGGCCATGGACAGCGGCGGATCGCGCTCGGCCGAGGTGCCGGCCGGTGATCTGTACGACCCCGCGACCGGGCTGCTCGCGCCCGCCGGGCGGCTCACCGCCGTGGTGTGCGGCGACCCGGACGCGGCGGGTGTGCTCGCCGCGCGGCTGGGTGGCCACCCCACGGAGGGGGGCACCTCAGTGCTCCTCGGAGGCGTACCCCTCGACGACTTGCCGCTCGACTCCGCCCGTACGGCCGTCCTCGTCCAGGACAAGGACCCGGTGCTGCTGTCCGGCTCGCTGCGCGAGCTGCTCGACGTGCCTTCCTCGGGTCTTGTCAGCGCCGAGGCCGCACTGACCGCCGCGCAGTGCGGCGACGTCCTGGACGCGCTCACCCAGGGGTCGTTGGACGCCGGGGACCCTATGGAGGCCCGCATCACCGAACGTGGACGCTCCCTCTCCGGCGGCCAGCGCCAGCGCCTGGCTCTGGCCCGGTCACTGATCACGGACCCTGAAGTGCTGGTCCTCGACGAGCCGACCTCCGCGGTCGACTCGCACACCGAGGCCCGGATCGCCGACGGGGTGCGCGCCCTGCGCGCCGGACGCACAACAGTCATCCTCACCTCCTCGCCGCTACTCCTGGACCACGCGGACCGGGTCGTTCTGGTGCACGACGGCGAGGTCGCGGCGGTCGGCGTCCACCGCGAGCTGGTACGCGGTGAGCCGCGGTACCGGGCCGTGGTGACCCGGGAGACCGATGACGAGGCCGCGCGAAGCGGTGCGCGGGAAGAGGACGGACCCGCGCGAAGCCACGTGCGGAAAGAAGACGAGGCCGACCTGGGCGGCGTACTGAAGGAACTGGAAGAAATCGAGGAGACCGCATGATCGGCCTGGCCCCACCGGCCTACGACCCGGCGGCCCCGACGACGGCGCACACCCTGCCCGTCGGCGCCCCTGCGACCGTACGCGCCTACGTGACCGAACTCTTCCGGCGGCACCGTCGGGCCTTCCTGCTGCTCATCGCCGCCAACACGGTGGCCGTGGTGGCCTCGATGGCCGGCCCCTACCTGTTGGGCTCGATCGTCGAGCGGGTAGCGGACCACGCGCGCGAGCTCCATCTGGAGCGCACCGCCGCGCTGTTCGCCGTCGCCCTCGTCGTGCAGGCTGTGTTCGTACGCGAGGTGCGGCTGCGCGGGGCCGTGCTCGGCGAGCGGATGCTGGCCGATCTGCGCGAGGACTTCCTCGTACGGTCGGTCGGGCTGCCGCCCGGTGTCCTCGAGCGGGCCGGCACGGGCGACCTGCTGTCCCGCATCACCACGGACATCGACCGGCTCGCCAACGCGATGCGCGAAGCCGTACCGCAACTCGCCATCGGCGTGGTGTGGGTGGCTCTGCTGCTCGGCGGGCTCGCCGTGACCGCCCCGCCGCTCGCCCCCGCCGTACTGGTCGCCGTGCCCATCCTGCTGATCGGCTGCCGCTGGTACTTCAAGCGCGCACCGTCCGCCTACCGCTCCGAGGCCGCCGGTTACGCCGCCGTCGCCGCCGCCCTCGCCGAGACCGTGGACGCGGGCCACACCGTCGAGGCGCACCGCCTGGGCGAGCGCCGCATCGACCTGTCGGAGCGCCGGATCAAGGAGTGGACGGCCTGGGAACGCTACACGCTCTGGCTGCGCACGGTGCTCTTCCCGGTCATCGGTGTCACGCACGTGATGATCCTCTGCTCGGTCCTGATGATCGGCGGGGTCTTCGTCCTTCAGGGCTGGATCGGTGTGGGGCAGCTGACGACGGGCGCGCTCATCGCGCAGATGCTCGTCGATCCGGTGGGCCTGATTCTGCGCTGGTACGACGAGCTGCAGGTCGCCCAGGTGTCGCTGGGCCGGCTGGTCGGTGTCCGGGACATCGAGCCGGACGCGGGCGACGCGGAGATGATCCCGGACGGGCGGGACGTGCGCGCGGACGAGGTGCGCTTCGGCTACCGGGCCGGGGTGGACGTGCTGCGCGAGGTCTCTCTGGAGGTCGCCCCGGGTACCCGACTCGCGCTGGTCGGACCCTCCGGTGCGGGCAAGTCCACCCTTGGCCGGCTGCTCGCCGGGATCTACGCGCCCCGGGACGGCCGCGTCACGCTCGGCGGGGCCGAACTGTCCCGGATGCCCGCCGAGGCGGTCCGCTCCCACGTGGCCCTGGTCAACCAGGAGCACCACGTCTTCGTGGGCTCCCTGCGCGACAACCTGCTGCTCGCCAGGACGGGAGCGGTCGACGCCGAGCTGTGGACGGCGCTCGGGGCGGTCGACGCGGAGGGCTGGGCGCGGGCGCTGGACGACGGTCTGGACACCGAGGTCGGCTCGGGCGGGATCGCGCTCACCCCTGCCCAGGCTCAGCAGATCGCACTGGCCCGGCTGGTCCTCGCCGATCCGCACACCCTGGTCCTGGACGAAGCGACCTCGCTGCTCGACCCGCGCGCGGCCCGTCACCTGGAACGCTCGCTGGCCCGCGTCCTCGAGGGACGCACCGTGGTCGCCATCGCCCACCGGCTGCACACCGCCCACGACGCGGACGTCATCGCCGTCGTGGAGAACGGCCGGATCTGTGAGCTGGGCAGTCACGACGAGCTGGTCGCGGCGGACGGCGCCTACGCGGCGCTGTGGAGGTCCTGGCACGGGTGAGGGTGCCCTGCCGGTGCGGTCCGGGCTCGTGTGCGACAGCGGTCGCACCGGCGCCCTGGACCTGCCTGCGCGGGCGGGCCCGTACCGCCTCGGACCTTGTGGCGTTGCGCAGTGCCGAACCGGAGTGGAAGGCTGGATATCGGCACCGGCTCGGGGAACGCCCGGGAACCACCCGGTTCGCGAAGGGCGAAGCCTGTGTCGAGTGGCCCGCGCGCCCGCCGTCGAGCGCGGTGGGATCGGGCTCGCCCGCATCACCTGGAGGTACCCGTGAACAGCGTCGACGGATGGGGAGACGACGTCTACCAGCCCGACGGATCCGAGGTACAGGACGACGCGGGGCTGCTCGACTCCGAGGACACCCTGCTCTCCGACGGTGTCGGTGACCCGCTCGACCGGGGCTGGTCCCCACCGGAGCGGCCGTGGGCGGTGGAGCACTCCGGGGTGACCGCCGCGGAGCGCCGACAGGGCGAGAGCCTGGACCAGCGCCTCGCGGAGGAGATGCCCGACGTCGCCGAGCCGGACGGGGACGGCATCGGAGACTGCCAGGGCACCGACGGCGAAGCCTGGGACAACGAAGTGGGCGCCAGCCGCTCCGGTCGTCTCGTCGCCCCCAATGAAGGAGCGCACGAGGACGACGAGAGCGGGTTGATCGCCACCGACGTCGGCATCGACGGGGCCGCGGCCTCGGCCGAGGAGGCCGCGATGCACATCGTCGACGAGGACACCGCGTCCGGCTGACCGGCCCCCGCCCCTCTCCCCCAAGGAGCACCCATGCAGCAGGACAAGCACCCCGACTACCACGCCGTCGTCTTTCGCGACCGCGCCGCCGGGTACGCGTTCCTCACCCGCTCCACCGCGACGAGCGACCAGACCATCGAGTGGGACGACGGCGAGACCTACCCGGTCGTCGAGGTCGAGATCTCCTCGGAGAGCCACCCCTTCTACACGGGCAAGGCCCGGACCGTGGACTCGGAGGGCCGGATCGCACAGTTCGAGAGGCGGTACGGGGGTGCGGGGCAGGGAGCGGGCCAGGACGGGACGGCGTGAGGGGTTGCCCCCCGCGCTCGGGCACGAGGAGCTGACACTCCTCCTCGGGCATGCGGGGCTGACGCGCTCGCTCAGATGACGTTGAGCGCTGCCGCGCAGCCCACTCCGCCGAGCAGCATGAAGACCGGCATGAGCACCTTGAGCTCGACCCAGCTGCCGGCCCGGAAGCGCATCGCCTTGGGCGGGCCGATCGGGTACCAGCGCTTGCGGCCGATCGGGATGGGCCACAGGACCGGGCAGCCGGACACCGTGAGCGCGTCGCCTATGTCGTGCACCAGGGCGCCCAGGACGATCGGCAGGCCGAGCCACAGGTACTCCTGGCCGGGTGCGGTGAACAGCCAGTCCGAGCCGTTGCCCGGCTTGTCCAGGACTCCGGCGAGGATCCAGGCGCTGGTCGCGGCCAGCAGCCAGACCAGGATGTCGCTGCTGGAGCCGCGGGCGGCCCGCCACAGCAGTCCCTCGATCGCGAGCACCATGTGCACGAAGAGGATGGCCAGGACGGCCCAGCGGCCACCTGTGATCGCAAGGACCGCGGTGCCCGCGCCGATCATCACCGCCCACAGCCAGGTGTGCGTCAGTGTGCGGTGGCCGCCGTTGCGCCGTGGGTCGCCCGGCTTGCGGGTCGACTTGTAGACGGCGTACGAGAGCTTGTCGACGATCTCGCACAGGGTCCGTGAGACGGGCCCGAAGGCCCGCGAGATCGTCGCCGCCTTGTGGTCCAGGTCGGGGGCGAGCGCGGCTCCCGCGCAGATCAGGGCGCCGACGAGGAGCACCGGCCAGGGCATCGTGTGACCGGTGGCGGCCGCTGCCGCTCCGACACCGAGCCAGGCCGCGGCTCCCGAGAGTGAGTGTGCTGGTCCCATCATGACCGTTCCCCGCCCCATTCTTCTTTAGCCGCTGTCCAGTTGCCCGCATACGCTGACGCTTCGTCGGCGCCACAGCGTAACGGTCGTGATCTTTGGACGAGCATCCGATTCCCCCATCGAGCGGGTCGACAGGCAAGATGGGGGCGTGACCCTCATCGATCAGCTGCCGCAGACCCCAGATCCCGACGCCCTCTACGAAGCCTTCGAGTCGTGGGCCGGGGAACGCGGTCTCACGCTCTACCCCCATCAGGAGGAGGCGCTGATCGAGGTGGTCTCGGGTGCGAACGTGATCGTCTCGACGCCCACCGGCTCGGGCAAGAGCATGATCGCCGCGGGCGCCCACTTCGCTGCGCTCGCCCGCGACGAGGTCACCTTCTACACGGCGCCGATCAAGGCACTGGTCTCGGAGAAGTTCTTCGAGCTGTGCAAGATCTTCGGCACCGAGAACGTCGGCATGCTGACCGGCGACGCCTCCGTGAACTCCGACGCTCCCATCATCTGCTGCACCGCCGAGGTGCTGGCGTCCATCGCGCTGCGGGACGGCAAGCACGCCGACGTCGGCCAGGTCGTCATGGACGAGTTCCACTTCTACGCGGAGGCCGACCGCGGCTGGGCGTGGCAGATCCCGATCCTGGAACTGCCGCAGGCGCAGTTCATCCTGATGTCGGCGACGCTCGGCGACGTCTCGATGTTCGAGAAGGACCTCACCCGGCGCACCGGACGGCCCACGTCGGTGGTCCGCTCGGCGACCCGGCCCGTGCCGCTCTCCTACGAATACGTGCTGACCCCTCTGACGGAGACGCTCACCGAGCTGCTCGCGACCAAGCAGGCTCCGGTCTACATCGTCCACTTCACTCAGGCGCAGGCCGTGGAGCGGGCGCAGGCGCTCATGAGCATCAACATGTGCACGCGCGAGGAGAAGGACCAGATCGCCGAGCTGATCGGCAACTTCCGCTTCACCACCAAGTTCGGCCGCAACCTCTCCCGGTACGTACGCCATGGCATCGGCGTGCACCACGCGGGCATGCTGCCAAAGTACCGGCGACTGGTGGAGAAGCTGGCCCAGGCCGGTCTGCTGAAGGTCATCTGTGGCACGGACACCCTCGGTGTCGGCGTCAACGTGCCGATCCGCACCGTGCTGTTCACCGCACTGACGAAGTACGACGGCAACCGGGTGCGCACGCTCCGTGCCCGTGAGTTCCACCAGATCGCCGGCCGCGCCGGGCGCGCCGGATTCGACACGGCGGGCTTCGTGGTGGCGCAGGCGCCCGAGCACGTCATCGAGAACGAGAAGGCGCTCGCCAAGGCGGGCGACGACCCGAAGAAGCGCCGCAAGGTGGTCCGCAAGAAGGCTCCCGAGGGCTTCGTCGGCTGGACGGACAACACGTTCGAGAAGCTCATCGCCTCCGATCCCGAGCCGCTCACCTCCCGCTTCCGCGTCACCCACACCATGCTCCTGGCGGTGATCGCCCGGCCCGGGAACGCCTTCGAGGCGATGCGGCATCTGCTGGAGGACAACCACGAGCCGCGCAAGCAACAGCTGCGGCACATCCGGCGGGCGATCGCGATCTACCGCTCGCTCCTCGACGGCGGCATCGTCGAGAAACTCGACGAGCCGGACGCCACGGGTCGCATCGTGCGCCTCACCGTTGATCTGCAACAGGACTTCGCGCTCAACCAGCCGCTGTCGACCTTCGCGCTCGCCGCGTTCGAGCTGCTGGACCCCGAGTCCCCCTCCTACGCCCTGGACATGGTGTCCGTCGTGGAGTCCACCCTGGACGACCCGCGGCAGATCCTCGCGGCCCAGCAGAACAAGGCGCGCGGCGAGGCCGTGGCGGCGATGAAGGCGGACGGCGTCGAGTACGAGGAGCGCATGGAGCGGCTCCAGGACGTGTCGTACCCCAAGCCGCTGGAGGAGCTGCTCTTCCACGCCTACAACACCTACCGCAAGAGCCACCCGTGGGTCGGTGACCATCCGTTGTCGCCGAAGTCCGTCATCCGTGACATGTACGAACGGGCCATGTCCTTCACGGAGTTCGTCTCCTACTACGAGCTCGCCCGTACTGAGGGCATTGTCCTGCGCTACCTCGCGAGTGCCTACAAGGCGCTTGAACACACGGTCCCGGACGACCTCAAGTCCGAGGACCTGGAGGATCTGATCGCCTGGCTGGGCGAGCTGGTGCGCCAGGTCGACTCGAGCCTCCTCGACGAGTGGGAGCAGCTCGCCAACCCCGAGGAGATGACGGCCGAGGAGGCCCAGGAGAGGGCCGACCAGGTCAAGCCGGTCACGTCGAACGCCCGCGCCTTCCGTGTCCTCGTCCGCAACGCGATGTTCCGCCGAGTCGAACTCGCCGCACTCGACAACGTCGACGAGCTCGGCGAGATGGACGGAGAATCCGGCTGGGACGCCGACGCCTGGGGCGAGGCGATGGACAAGTACTGGGACGAGTACGAGGACCTCGGCACGGGCCCCGACGCCCGTGGACCCAAGCTGCTCTCGATCGTGGAGGAGCCGCAGAACAGTCTGTGGCGCGTCCGTCAGACCTTCGCCGACCCGAACGGTGACCACGACTGGGGCATCAGCGCGGAGGTCGACCTCGTGGCCTCCGACGCGGAGGGTCGCGCGGTCGTCAAGGTCACCGACGTCGGCCAGCTGTGAGCACAGGAGAATCCCACACATGACGAACCCAGCCGAGAGGCTCGTCGACCTGCTCGACCTGGAGCAGATCGAGGTCAACATCTTCCGTGGCCGCAGTCCAGACGAATCACTGCAGCGGGTCTTCGGCGGCCAGGTGGCGGGCCAGGCCCTGGTGGCGGCCGGGCGCACCGCCGAGGGCGACCGGCCGGTGCACTCACTGCACGCGTACTTCCTGCGCCCGGGCCGCCCGGGCGTGCCGATCGTGTACCAGGTCGAACGGGTCAGGGACGGGCGGTCGTTCACCACCCGTCGCGTCACCGCCGTGCAGCAGGGGCGCACGATCTTCAATCTGACCGCCTCCTTTCACAAGCCTGAGGATGGGAGCTTTGAGCACCAGTTGCCGCCGGCCCGCGAGATACCGCACCCGGAGTCGCTGCCGACGGTCTCGCAGGAGATCACCGAGCATCTGGGCGCGCTTCCCGAGTCGCTGGAGCGCATGGCACGCCGCCAGCCGTTCGACATCCGGTACGTGGACGGACTGCGCTGGACCCCGGAGGAGATAAAGGACGCGGAGCCGCGCAGCGCGGTGTGGATGCGTGCCGTCGGGCCACTGGGCGACGACCCGCTGGTGCACACCTGCGCCCTCACCTACGCGAGCGACATGACCCTCCTCGACGCCGTCCGCATCCCGGTGGAGCCGCTGTGGGGTCAGCGCGGCTTCGACATGGCCTCGCTCGACCATGCGATGTGGTTCCACCGGCCGTTCCGCGCGGACGAGTGGTTCCTGTACGACCAGGAGTCGCCGATCGCGACGGGCGGTCGCGGGCTGGCCCGCGGGCGCATCTACGACCTGGAGGGACGCCTGCTCGTCTCGGTCGTCCAGGAGGGGCTTTTCCGGGCGCTGTAGGGATGCAGGAAAAGGGTCGCAGTAGGGGTGCAGGAAAAGGGTCAGGGGTTTCTGCGGCGCAGCCACCCGAGGAGCCTGCGTGGCCGCTCGGGCTCCACGCTCGGGGCCGGGTCGTCGAGGGTGGCTTCCCGCGGTCGTGAGACCGCCGGAGCCGCCCCGCTCAAGGCGGAGACCGACGTCGGCGATGCCTTCGGCGTCGGGCGGGGCGCGGGGCGGAGTTCTCGGGCCTCGACGAGCGCCTGGCCCAGATCGGCACGAAGCCAGCTGATCTCGTCGGGATCCTCGGCCGTCATGATGCGCGAGACGAGGTGCGCGGCGGGCGTGTCCGGCGCGGCGCCGTGGGCAGCCCGCTCGGGCCGGAAGCGGTTCAGATACGCGCGCTCGTAGGGGTCCCTGACGATCTCGGCCACCTGAACGGGGTCGAGCAGGGAGGCCACGATCGCGGCCCGCGCCCAGGGGTCCTCGGTCTGCCGCAGCAGGAATCCCATGTGCCGGCCCCGCCAGTTGCGGGGGCGGAGGTCCAGGCCGGCTTCGAGCTGGTCGCGGAGTCCCTCGGGGGTACGGCCCTTCAGCAGCGGCGCGTTCTGCTCGTCCGCCCCGAACTGGCGCAGTTCCTCGGCCAGGTACAGCCAGACCACAGCCCTGTACCGGTTCAGGTAAAATTTCACGGGCACCACCAGGCCCAGGCGCGCGAGGCGCGTGAACCTGGCGGCCGTCACGCCCATGAGTGCCGCGCCCTCCGTGGTGCCGACGGCCTTGACACGTTCCCGCAATGCCTCGGGGAAGCCGTCCTCGGAGCGCACCCGCTCGATCTCCGCACGATTGACGCGGCGTCCGCCTCCGCCCTCGTCGGGAACGGTGCGGACGCGTCCGAGATGCAGGGCGAGGTCGAACTCGCCGCGCTTGAGCTCCAGTTCTCGCGCGGCGCGTGCGAGCGACGATGTGGCGGACCTCGATGCGGTGGACTGCGGCGTGGTGGACTGCGTGATGGTGTTGCCGGACATGACGGTTCTCCCCCGTGGAGTGAGGTGCTCGCGCCGTCGGGCGCTTGCTTCGAGAAAAACCGTAGCCGGTTCGGCGGATCTCGCGGCCAGCCTGTGGATAACTCTGACCGCGATGACGTGTCCGCAGGTCAGAGATCTACGGAAGACGAACGTTCCGGTTGGCGTACGTCCACGCCGAGGTGTTCGCCGACACGGTTGACGAGCAGTGTCATCTCGTAGGCAACCTGGCCGATGTCGGCTTCCGCGGCGCTGAGGACACACAGACAGCTGCCCGCGCCCGCCGCGGTGACGAAAAGTACCGCGTCGTCGAACTCGATCATCGTCTGGCGCACCTGACCGGCGCCGAAGTACCGACCTGACCCCTTCGCCAGGCTGTGCAGCCCCGACGAGACCGCCGCGAGATGCTCGGCGTCCTCGCGTCGAAGTCCTGCGCTCGCGCCGGTCACCAGCCCGTCGTTGGACAACACCAACGCGTGCCGTACGTGTTCGACGCGCTCGGTCAGATCGTCGAGCAGCCAGCCGAGCCCCGTGTTCTGCGCCATGCTCCATCTCCCCGTGTTGCTTTTCCCCCTGGCTGGAGGATCCGACCAGCCAGCCTTCCCCACAGCCGCCCTCCGGGCAAGGAGGATGGGCGCATGGCACAGAAGATGACCGATGAGCAATGGCGGGCCTTCGTCTCGCAGGGCACCCGCACCGGAAAGCTGTCGACCGTCCGCGCCGACGGAAGCCCGCACGTGGCGCCGATCTGGTTTCTGCTGGACGGCGACCATGTGCTCTTCAACACCGCGAAGGAGACTGTGAAGGGACGGAATCTGGCCCGCGACGGGCGAGTCGCCCTCTGCGTGGACGACGACCGGCCACCGTTCGACTTCGTGGTTCTGGAGGGTCGTGCCGAGTTGTCGGAGGATCCGGCCGAGCTGCGTCACTGGGCAGCTCGGATCGGCGCACGCTACATGGGTGAGGACCGGGCCGAGGAGTTCGGGAAGCGCAACGGCGTCCCCGGTGAACTCCTCGTCCGCGTGAGGATCGAGAAGGTCGTGGCTAGGGCCTCGATGACGGACTAGGTCTCTCCTTCGGAGGCCTCGGCCCGATTTTTCCGTGGCCTCAACCGACGGAGTCGAGCAGCCGGGCGGTGTGTACCCGCCCGGCGTACTCCACGAGCCGGATGAGTACCTCCTTCCCGGAGTCGCGGTCCCTGGCGTCGCAGAGCACCACGGGCGTGCCACGGTCGAGGTCGAGGGCGCGGGACACGTCCTGGGCGCCGTAGGCGCGGGCGCCCGTGAAGCAGTTGACGGCCACCACGAACGGGATGTGCCGGTGCTCGAAGTAGTCCACCGCGGGGAAGCAGTCCTCGAGCCTGCGGGTGTCCGCGAGGACGACGGCCCCCAACGCGCCCTGCGACAGCTCGTCCCACAGGAACCAGAACCGGTCCTGGCCCGGCGTGCCGAAGAGGTAGAGGGAGAGGCCGGACCGGATGGTGATGCGTCCGAAGTCCATGGCGACGGTCGTCGTGACCTTGTGGGTCACTCTGTCGGTGTCGTCCACCGACTGACCCGCCTCGCTGAGCAGTTCCTCGGTGCGCAGCGGCCTGATCTCGCTGACCGCGCCCACCAGGGTGGTCTTGCCCACGCCGAACCCGCCGGCGACCAGTATCTTCAACGCCAGGGCGGTCGTTTCGTCGGCCGAGGCGTCGGAGTTCTCGGAGACCATCGATCACTTCTCTCGGGAGTGGCGGCAGCGGTCGGCGTCGGTCGAACGGTGCCGGGTGTGCGTCGGTGCGGGTGTGTGGAATCGCGTGGTTCATCTGGGTGTGCGGAGTCGCGTAGTTCCCCTGGATGTGTGGAGTCGCGTCGTTCATCTAGAGCGCCCTCAGTCCCTCGATCACCTCGCGGAGGATCCGCTCGTCGGGCAGTTGTGCGGGCGGCACCGGGCGGCTGATGGTGACGCAGCCCAGTTCCAGCAGGTCGCCGAGCAGCACCCTGACCACGCCCACCGGCAGATCCGCGCCCGCGGCGAGTTCGGCCACTGATTGCGTCTCCGTGCGGCACAGGTCGATGAGGGCCCGGTGTTCCGGCCCGAGCAGGGAGTCCTCGTCGACTCCGGGTGCACCCTTGTCAAGGGTGACCAGGGCGATCAGGTCGAAGCGCACTCCGGTAGGGCCCGGTTTGGTGCGGCCGCCCGTCATCGCGTAGGGACGGACGAGCGGTCCCGCTTCGCTGTCGTACCACTGGCTGCCCGCGAGGTCCTCGGTCATCTGCGCCGCCCGCCCTCGGTCATCCGGCGGCGGGCGGCTGCGCGGCGACCCGCGGCGGCGTGTAGAGGTGCTCGCCGACGCGCTTGACCAGCCGCGCCATCTCATAAGCCACCAGACCGATGTCGGCCGTGACCGCGGTGAGGACGGCGAGGCACGAGCCGTCGCCCGCTGCCGCGACGAACAGAAAGCCGTCGTCCATCTCCACCATCGTCTGGCGTACACCCCCGGCGCCGAAGTGGCGGCCCGCGCCCTTGGCCAGACTGTGAAAGCCCGAGGCGACGGCGGCCAGGTGTTCGGCGTCCTCGCGCCTGAGGCCGGTGGAGGAACCCACCGCCAGTCCGTCGTTCGACAGCACCACCGCATGCCGCACTTCGGCAACGCGCAGCACCAAGTCGTCCAGCAGCCAGTCGAGTTCGCCGGATCGCTGGGCTGCCCTCATGCCCGGGTCCTGGATCATGCGGGGTCTCCTTCACTGCTGTCGCTGCCCGCGTCGGGGTCTGGAGTGGCGCCGCGACCGGATGATCTGCCGCCGCCGCGTGCCCAGCCGTCGCGGTAGGCCGCCATACGGTCCCGTACGAGTTCGGGGGTGCGTGTGTCGTCGTGCTGGTGGGCCGCCACTTGTGCCGACTCCTCGGTTCGCTGTGCGCGCAGTTGGGGCGCGAGGCTCGCCTGCCGTACGCGCCGTGGGAGGTCGTCGGACCCCTCGGAGTCGTCCGGAGGGCGGTGCAGCCGCAAAGTGGTGACTCCAGGTGGTGTCGTTTCCGGCGAGCCGTTCAGAGGAGTTTCGGACGAGACGTTCACGGGCGCTTCCGGCAAGCCGTGCGGTGCGGGTTCGACAGCGGTCTGCACGAGGGGCACGAGGGCGGGCCGCTCAATGGGAGCCTGGACGGAGTCGTGCTCCGGAGCGGCCGCCACACGCGCGTACTCGCGTTCGTCGGGCCTTTCGTCGTCTGTCTTGCGGGGGGAACGTTCCACCGCGCCTCCGTGCAGCAGGGCGGTCGGCAGCAGGACGACAGCGGTGGTGCCCCCGTAGGGCGAGGTGCGCAGGTGCACCTTGATGCCGTGCCGGGCCGCGAGCCTGCTGACCACGAAGAGGCCGAGCCGGTCGCTGTCGAACAGGTCGAGCGCTTCGGACTGTTCGATGCGCCGATTGGCCTCGTCGAGTGTCTCCTTGCCCATGCCGAGCCCTCGGTCCTCGACCTCCACGGCGTAGCCGTTGCCGACCGGTTCGCCGGTGATGCGGACGCGGGTGTGCGGCGGGGAGAACTGGGCGGCGTTCTCGACGATTTCCGCCAGGAGGTGGGTGAGGTCGGCCACGGCGGCGCCGCCCACCGATGCCTCGGGCAGCTGTCGTACCTCCACGCGCGCGTAGTCCTCGACTTCGGACACGGCCGCGCGGACCACGTTCGTCAGCGAGACCGGCATGCGCCAGGCCCGGCCGGGTGCGGCGCCGGAAAGGATGATCAGGCTCTCCGCGTGGCGCCGCATCCGGGTGGTGAGGTGGTCGAGCCGGAAGAGGTCACTCAGTTCGTTCGGGTCCTCGGACCTGCGCTCCATGCTGTCCAGCAGGCTCAGTTGGCGGTGCACGAGGACCTGGCTGCGCCGGGCGAGATTGACGAAGACCCCCGAGATCCCGCTGGCCAGTTCCGCGCGTTCGACGGCGGCGCGCAGGGCGGCCCGGTGCACGGTGCCCAGGGCCTCCGCGACCTGTCCGGTCTCGTCCTCCGACGGTGGTCCTGGCGGAGCCTCCGCGCGGACGTCGATCTCCTCCCCCGCGCGCAGTTTGCGCATCGCCTCGGGCAGCTTGCGTCGAGCGATCTCGAGGGCGCTGTTGCGCAGGAGCACCAGCTCGACGACGAGGCCGCGTCCGATACGTACGGAGATCACGAGGGAGGTGGCGACGGCGGCGAGGCCGAACACGACAGCGGCGCCGGCGGGTGTCAGCAGACCGCGGGTCAAGGGGTCGGCCCGGTCCGCGACACCCCGGCCCGCCTTCGCCTCGATGGCGCGCATGGCGTCCTGCACGCGCGCGTGGGCGGTGTTCCAGTCGGCTTCCGGCGCGGCGTCGACGGCGTTTCCGCCGGGCCTCGACGCGAGCACCTTGTCCTCGACGGCGCGTACGTCGACGTACGCGCTCCCCGTCACAAGGTCGCGCCAGGAGGTTTGTTCGGGTCCACGCAGATCCGGGACTGCGGCGTCGGTCAGGGCGCGGCGGGTGGCGACCGCCCCGGTGAACTGCCGCAGTCGCTCACCATCCAGGGTGTGGGCGAGCCGGGCACCGGACAGCATGGTGTCCTCCTGGGCCAGCGCTTCGCCGGCCCGGGAGAATTCGAGGAGTACGCGCGCGTCGGAGCCCAGGTCGGCGTCCTGGATGCCAGTGAGGGCGCCGCCGACCGCGAAGGCTGCCGAAATGGTCCTGGTGTACTGCCCGTACGCCTCGTCCCATCCGGTACGGCGTTCCAGTACGGCGGAGCGCAGGGGCCCCAGGCTCTCGGCCCCGTTGACGAAGGCGGCGAGGCGTCCGGCCACTCCGGCGGGCAGGTCGGCGCCGTCGGCGACGGTGTTGCGGCCGCCCAGTCGCAGCTTCGCCACCGCGCGGTCCGTGCGTTCCGCCAGTGTCTTGAGATCGCTCTGCGGCTCGGAGGTCGGGTCGGTCGCATGGCGGACGGCGGCCGCGCGTTCGGCCTGGAGCGCGGCGACGGCGTCGTCGACCGGGGCTCGGACGGTGGAGTCCACACGCTGCAACTGCCGCAGCCGCGCGATGTCCTGGGCGGTACTCACCGTGGCGTAGGCCCACAGGGCGAGCAGCGAGACGACCGGCACCATGAGCAGACAGACGATCTTGGCCCGCACCGTACGAGGACGTATGCGCCATTGTCCCGCGCGCGCGGATGCCTCTGGCGGCGTCCCTGTGGCGTCCTCGTCGGGGTCGGTGTACTCGTCCGCGGGCGGTCCCGCGTGAGCGCGGCGGCCGCGCTGCGGCGGTGGGGCCGACGGCTCGGCGCCGGCTGATGGGGTCTTACGGGGTGTACGCATGGCCTCCTCGCTCGGAGTGGTTCGAGGCGTGTCGTCCGAGCCGTCGCGGCTCGGACCCGCCACTAGCGGGCGACGCCCTCGACCGGCCGTTGGGCCGATGCGGATGCCTCGCGCTCGCGGGCCGTCGGAGACAGCGCGACGAATGCCGAGGTCAGGAAGAGATAGGACCCGAGGCCGACGGCGAGGGGGAAGATGAACTGCATCGCCGTGGCCCCGGGAAGGGCCTCCCCGGAGGGGCTGACACGCACACTCACCGCCATCATTCCGGTGTAGTGCATGCTGCTCACCGCCCCACCCATGACGAGGGAGGCGACGGCGACCGCGACGGGCGACCTGATGTTGAGTGCCGCCCACAGGGCCGCGGTGGCCGCGACCACGGCGATCACGACGGAGAGCCCGACGAGCACCGGGTCGTAGCGCACGGCGCCGTGCAGCCGCAGCGCCGCCATGCCCAGGTAGTGCATGCTCGCGACGCCGAGTCCGGTGGTGAGCCCGCCGAGGACGAGCGCACGGCCCCGGTCGCGGCCGTAGCCGACGGCGAAGACGCCCGCGCCGACGACGACCATCGCGACGAGCAGACTGAGGATGGTCAGCGGCACGTTGTAACGCATTTCCGTACCGCTGACACTGAAGCCGAGCATCGCCACGAAGTGCATCGTCCAGATGCCGGTGCCGATCGCGGAGGCCGCGGTGAGCAGCCAGTTGCGGCGCGAGCGCCCGGTGGCGCCGAGCGCGCGGACCGTGCAGCGCAGCCCCAGGGCGGCGCCTATACAGGCCATCACGTACGACAGCACGGGGGTCAGCCAGCCGAAGGCGGCGTGGTCCAGGTGTCCCATGGCCCAGGGACGCTAGCCCGGTCAGGGGCGCGCAAAGGGGGCGCATTTCGAAAGGTGTTGAAATATGACGCAGACAGGTACGTGACCGATCGCGTGACGCTCGAACGTGTGCACAGCGTCGTCCTTCGTGTCGGTGAGAGATCATGCGGAACATGAGCGACGACCACACACACGTCCAGGAGTTCTTCACTGCGCGCGCGGCCGACTGGGACGCGCGGTTCCCCGACGACGGGCCGGCCTATGCGGCGGCGGTCGGCGAACTCGGGCTGCACGAGGGGAACCGCGTTCTCGACGCGGGCTGCGGTACCGGGCGGGCGCTGCCGCCGCTGCGCGCGGCCGTGGGGCCCTCCGGAGTGGTCGTCGCAGCCGATCTGACCCCGGCCATGCTGGCGGCCGCGGTACGGGCCGGACGGCACCGCGACGGGCAGTTGCTGCTGGCCGACGTCACTGCGCTGCCGCTGCGCACGGAATCACTGGACGCCGCCTTCGGGGCGGGGCTGATCGCGCATCTGCCCAACCCCGCTGAGAATCTGAGGGAGTTGTGGCGGGTGGTGCGGCCCGGTGGCACGCTGGCGCTGTTCCATCCGATCGGCCGGGCCCGCCTCGCCGCGCGCCAGGGGCGCCGGATCACACCGGACGACCTGAGGGCGGAGGCCAATCTCCGCCCTCTGCTGGCCGCTTCCGGCTGGGACATGACCTCATACGTCGACGAGGACGCCCGCTTCCTGGCGCTGGCCACACGGCGGGGCTGAGGGCTCAGACCTTACCGGCGACCTCGGCCACGAAGACGTCGGGGTTGTCGAACATGACGTTGTGCCCGGCACCGGGAACGGTCACCACCCGGACTCCGGCGGCCTCCAGCCCCTCCCTGTTCGCCAGTTCACCGCTCAGTGCCCCCTGAAGGTAGACACGGTCCGCCGACAGCTCTTCGAGCAGGTGGCGCATCGTGGGGACCGTGCCGCGCGCAAGGCCGATCGCGGTGCGGTGCAGCGCGCGCGGGTCGGCGAGCCGCATGGTCGCCGCCCAGGAGGGGCCGACTTTGTCGAGCACGCGCGCGTGGCCACCGTTTTCGACGTACTCCTCCTCCGTGTACGAGGCGATGCCGCTGCTGCCCGCCTTGACCGGTGGATACGGGTCGAGGTTCGCCTCCACGAGTACCAGCCTGGACACGAGCTCGGGACGCCGATGGGCGAGCACGATGGCCACCGCGCCGCCCATGCTGTGCGCGACCAGCTCGGCCGCAGTGACACCGGCCTCGTCCAGGGCGGCCGCTAGCGCGTCCGCTTGCTCCTCCAGGGTGTAGCCGAAGTCCGCGGGCCGATCACTGATGCCGTGACCGGGCAGATCGACGAACAGGGTCCGGCGCCCTGCCAGTTCGGGCCGGGCCGCGATGTGGGCGTTGTAGACCGTAGAGGCCGACCCCAGTCCGTGTACGTACACCCGGGCCGGTTCAGCGCCCGTCGCCTCCGTCCAGCGGATGCAGCTTCCCTTGCTGTCGAACTCGGCCTGCCTCATCGCTCTCCCTCAGGTCTGCCTCATCGTTTCTCGTGCCCCAGGACAATACATCGGGTTCGATGTATAGAGGAAGCGATGTACCAAGGCAGTGATGTACACCGCTGGTGCGGCAGAATGCGGGGCATGCTTGAGCTGGCCATCCTCGGTTTTCTGTACGACGCCCCGCTGCACGGCTACGAGCTGCGCAAGCGCATCACCGCGCTGACCGGCCATGTGAAGCCCGTCGCAGAGAGCACGCTGTATCCCGCGATCAAGCGGCTGGAGAAGGCGGGGTTGCTGGCGCGGGCGACGCAGCCCGGCTCCGTGGCCGCCCCTCGTCATGTCCTGACGCTCACCGAGGAGGGGGGAAGCGAGTTGCGCCGCCGACTCGCGGACCCCGTACAGCGCGACATCACCGACGAGAACCGCTGGTTCACGGTGCTCGCCTTCCTCAGGCACCTGGCCGACCCCGCGGCGCAGGCCGCGGTACTGCGCCGCAGGCTCGCCTTCCTGGAGGAGCCGGCGAGCTTCTTCTACGAAGGCGACCGGCCGTTGCGCGCCGAAGAACTCGACGATCCCTTCCGGCAGGGCATTCTCACCATCGCCCGAGCCACGAGCCAGGCCGAACTCACCTGGCTGCGGGCCACGATCGACTCACTCGAAGGGAACGTTCGCGACGCTTCACCGGGTCGTCCCTCTTCTGCCGCCGGACCTTCAACCCTACGTTGAGTAGCAGCAGGTGAACGATCAGCGATGGCAACCGCGCAGGGGGAAGGTGGCCCGATGACCGGAATGTTCGGCAGACTCCGCGAGATATGGCGCCGGAAGGCGGCCGACGAGGCCGAGGCGCAGCAGCCCGCCAAACGGCGACCGGAGAAACGTACACACAATCTTTTCGAGGCGGCCGCGGCCTACGTGTCGGCCTGCGCGGAGGACGACCAGGAGCGGATCGACGAAGCCGCGGCCTGGGTGTCGCCCGAGGCGCTGTCGTTCGGGGTGAACGAGCTGGCCTGCCGTGCCGTCATCGCTCTGGCGCGGGAGCGCGACGAGTCGCCTCGGACGGTGGCGCGGACGCTGCTCGGCCTGCCCGCCGCCTGACCGCGGTGGGCGCGGGCCGGGCGTTTCGCCCCCGTCCAGCCGGATAACTGCAGCTCCGCGTCTGTTTCGGGCTCGTGACAAGCGCCTTCGGGTCGCATTATGGTGCGCCGACGAACGTAGCGATCGGGAGGCTGGGATGGCCGGGACGGACGATGGCGCCGTCGCCACCGGGGACGACGACGCGCTGTATGTGCTGACAGCGGTGCTGTTGACGCCCGCGAAGTTCCCCAGCGTGCTGGGGGACGACTACCCGGAGGCCTGCGCGGCGCTCGACCTGGCCCCCCTGGCCGACGGGTACGGTCTCGTGCTCGGCCAGGATGGCGAGGGTGCACGGTGGACGGTCGTGATCGACGACGTCTCGCTGGTCGCCGTCGCCATCGCGTCCTGGGACTGCGGGATGGAGCACGAGCTGTCGCCCGACGAGCGCACGGTCGTCTCCGCACTGCCCGGCTGGCCCCTGGACGTCGCCGTCGCGGCTCCTGGGGTGCCGGCCCCGCACGATCCCGCGCCCGAGCTCACGGATCGGCCGGCGCTCACCCCACCGAACACCGCAGTCTGGGGACCGGCCCAACGGCGCCTCGGAGCCGACGAGATCGCCCTCCAGTGGGCGATCTGGCGAGAACAGATCGACGACGGCGACTTCGTCACGTCGAAGGACACCGCCGAGCCCGAGGACGCCCACCCGGACGAGACGGAGAGCACCGACGGCGACGGCGACAGCGGCGAGACCCGCGGCGGAATCCGCCGTGTGCTCGCGGAGGCGCGCTCCTACGTGGACACCCCGCCGCCCCTGGGCCGCGTCCGCTCGTCCTTCGCCACCGGCGATGCCCGGACCCTGCGCGCGGACGGCCCCGGCTGGTCCATGGTCGCCCGGACCGACGACATCGCCTTCGTCCTCCTCGACGAGGAACCCGGAGAGGTCCTGCCCGTCGGCCGGGGCCCGGAACTGCCCGGTCTCCTGGAGGCCCTAGACAAGATGGCCGTACGCCCCAGTTGAGCGGACGCGCAGCGGGTCGCTTCTCACCCCGGACGAAGCGGGGCACGCGCACGCTCGCGGACCCTGCCGACGGCACGGTCCGCGAGCGGCGACCGAGCCGCCTCCCGCATGCCGGGAGGCGCACCCGATCGGCAGCGCCTCAGCGGCCGAGTTCCTTGCGGGTGATGCGGCGCAGCCTGCGCCGCTGCGAGGGGTCCAGCGTCAGGTACGCGGCCGCCGGAACTCCCACCACGATCAGGAAGGAGACCCACCAGGGCAACCAGATCAGCAGGATGAGGCCGACCGCCACACCACCTGCGGCGATCTTCGCGTTCTTCGACATGTGTCGCCTCCTTCGCGGCTGCTGCCGCTCTCTGTCCTGAAAACGGGTCCGCGCCTCTCACGGTTCCAGTGCGCGACCCTGAGACATCCCTGAGGCGCTCCCCTGACTCACCCCTGAGATCGTCCGGGCTCACTCACCCCCTGAGACCTTCTGCGGCTCCTCGGCCCTGAGGGGTTCGCCGACCTCGTGCATGTGACGCAGGGCCTGCCGGTAGGAGTCGACGAGCTCGGTTTCCACGTAGGGGATACCCAATTCCCGACAGTGTGCGCGCACCAGCGGCTGGGCGAGCTTCAGATGGGGCCGGGGCATGCTGGGGAACAAGTGGTGCTCGATCTGGTAGTTGAGGCCACCGAGGAACCAGTCGACCAGGGTGCCACCGCGAACATTGCGGGAGGTGAGCACCTGGCGGCGCAGATGACCCCAGCGCTCGCCGTCCGGGTCGGGCATTTCCATGCCCTTGTGGTTGGGCGCGAAGGCCATGCCCAGGTGCAGGCCGAACAGCGCCTGGTGCAGAGCGGCGAAGACCAGGGCCTTGCCGAGGGACATGGAAGTGAGCAGCAAGGTCGCGTAGGCCACGACGTGGGTCACCAGCAGCAGTGCCTCCACCACCCGCTCACGCGGGGGCTGCCGGCGCAGGTCCTGGAAGCCGTGGACCTTCAGGGCGACGCCTTCCAGGAGAGTGAGCGGGAAGAAGAGCCAGGCCTGGTTGCGGGTGAGCCAGCGCCGGAACCCCACCCGGACCTCGGCCTGCTCACCGGTGAAGACCAGGACGTCGGCGACGACGTCGGGATCCTTGTCGATGTGGTTCGGGTTGGCGTGGTGGCGGTTGTGCTTGTGGTTCCACCAGGAATAGCTCAGTCCGAGGAGCAGGTTGCCGTGAACCAGGCCGATCGCACGGCCGACCGACTTGTTGCCGGTGATCTGCGTGTGGCCCGCGTCGTGGCCTATGAATGCCGTGCGGGCGGAGAACACGGCGAGCAGTGGGGCGAGGACGAGCTCCCACCAGGAGTTGCCGATCAGGGCTACCCCCGTGACGACCGCGGCCAGGGCCAGCGCGTTCACGGTGATAACGCGCGCGTACCAGCCGTGGCGCCGGTCCAGGAGACCCCGGGCCCTGACGGTGCGCAGGAGGGGCGCGAAGTCGCTTCCGGGGTTCTGCCCGGCACCCACCCCTGGAAGGTCTTCCACGACGGCTGTGGCGGTCTGGGGCATGGCGGGTCTCCGGTTTCTCAGGCAAGGGACTGACCTGATGAAACGTACGAACCAGTGACCCTCGGCGACCATGACGCCACCACCCGCGTCCGTACTGAGGCTTTCCCCGTCCATCGAGGGGGGTTACTTACACCCCCAGCCCGGGGGGAGCCACCTCACGGTCCGGGCATCCCCGCCCGGTGCACGCGGTGCTGTACCCTCGGCGACTCCGACCCAGTAGTCAAATTTGAGGAATGCGCCATCGCTGTGCAGAGAATTCCTGCGGCGACGCCCGCCGAGATCTCCGAACTGGCCCCATGCTGTGCCGTGTTCATGCCCGCCGATCCGTCCCGTACCGGAAGCGTCGCTTTCTGGCGGCCCGACGGCGACGTGCCCCCTGTGGTGGCGCCCGGCGCCCTGGACGACCTGACCGTCGCACTGCCCGGAGACGACGGTGTCGAGCTCGTGACCGTGCCCGCCGTCCTGCTCCCGGTGCGCGCCGCGCTGCCGGTCCTCACGCGCGCGCGTGCCGCCGCGCACGCACACCGGGCGACCTCGTTCTGGGGCGCGGCCGCCGTGCTCGCCCTGCAACTCGCCGCACGGGGGCTGCTGCTGCCGGGGCTGACGGCGAGCGACCACGACGCGTGGCGTGCCGGTCCACTGCGGGCCGACGACCTGGAGCGCGTACGCGAACTCGCCGCGGCGATGCCGCCCGACGCGCATGCCGTACCGGTGGACGGCCGTGAGCCGGTGCGGCTGCCCGACCCGGAGAGGTTGCTGCGAGCCTTCCTCGACGCGGTCGCCGACGCGCTGCCCCGCTCCCCCGCCGCGTCGCAGGCCGCGGGTGGCGTGGCCTTCGCGGCGCCGGAGCCGCAGTATGTGCCGGAGCAACGCGCCTGGGCCGCCGACGTGGCAGCGGGGCACGACGCGGGCGTACGCGTCTCGCTGCGCGTCGAGGTCCCTGGGCTGGCGTCGGCCGGGGCGGACGAGACACCGCTCCCGTTCCGTGGGGTGCTGCAGGTGCACAGCGTGAACGACCCGGGCCTTGTCGCGGACGCCTCCGCCGTCTGGGCCGGATCGGCGGCCTTCGGCCCGCGCGCGCGGATGGACGTCCTGCTCGCCCTGCGCCGTGCGGCCCGCGCCTGGCCCCCGCTCACCCCGTTGCTCTCGGCGACGGTGCCGGACGCCGTCGAACTCGCCGACGAGGAGGTCACCGAACTCCTCCGCGAGGGCGCCCGCATGCTGGAGTCCGCCGGCGTCGACGTGCACTGGCCCAAGGAGTTGGCGCGCAAGCTGACCGCGCGCGCCGTCATCGGCCCGCCGGACGACGAGCGGAGTCCGGACAAGGTCGCGTCGGCCGCACCCTCCTTCCTGTCCGCGGACGCGCTGCTTGCCTTCAACTGGTCGTTCGCGCTGGGCGATCAGCGACTCACCCGACAGGAGCTGGACCACCTCGCGGAGGCGAACCGCCCCATGGTGCGGCTGCGCGACCAGTGGGTCCTCATCGACCCGCAGGAGGTGCGCCGAGCCCGGGCGCAACAGGATCGCAAGGTCACGCCCGTCGAGGCGCTGAGCGCCGCTCTGACGGGCTCCACGGAGGTCGACGGCCGCAGGGTCGCCGTACGGCCCACGGGGTGGCTGGCGACGCTGCGGGAGCGGCTCTCGGACCCGGAGGGACAGGAACCGGTCGGGCAGCCCGCCGCGCTCACCGCGACACTGCGGGACTACCAGGTGCGGGGCCTCAACTGGCTCGCCCGCATGACCTCCTTGGGACTGGGCGGCTGTCTCGCCGACGACATGGGGCTGGGCAAGACGATCACGCTGATCGCCCTGCATCTGCACCGGCAGACCGACACGTCGGCGGCGGGCCCCACCCTCGTGGTCTGTCCGGCCTCCCTGATGGGCAACTGGCAGCGCGAGATCGAGAAGTTCGCGCCCGGCACGCCGGTGCGCCGTTTCCACGGCTCGCGGCGCAGTCTGGAAGGCCTGGTGGACGGGGAGTTCGTGCTCACCACGTACGGCACGATGCGGCTCGACGCGCCGCGACTGGCCGCGGTGTCGTGGGGCATGGTCGTCGCGGACGAGGCGCAGCACGTGAAGAACCCCTACTCGGCGACGGCGCGGGCGCTGCGCACCGTCGGCGCACGCGCGCGCGTGGCGCTCACCGGCACGCCGGTGGAGAACAACCTCTCGGAGCTGTGGGCGATCCTCGACTGGACGACGCCGGGCCTGCTCGGGAGTCTCGGCTCCTTCCGGACGCGTTACGCGCAGGCCGTCGAAGGCGCTCAGGATCCTGCGGCAGCCGAGCGGCTCACCCAGTTGGTCCGGCCGTTCCTGCTGCGGCGGCGCAAGTCGGACCCCGGCATCGCGCCCGAGCTGCCGCCGAAGACCGAGACCGACCGTGCGGTCTCGCTCACCAAGGAGCAGGCGGGTCTGTACGAGGCGGTGGTGCGCGAGACCCTCGCGGAGATCTCGGGCGCGGACAGCATGGCGCGGCGCGGTCTGATCGTGAAGCTGCTCACCGGGCTGAAGCAGATCTGCAACCACCCGGCGCAGTTCCTCAAGGAGGACCGGCCGAAGATCCCGGGCAGGTCCGGGAAGCTGGAGCTGCTGGACGAGCTGCTCGACACCATCCTCTCCGAGGGAGCGAGCGTTCTGGTCTTCACGCAGTACGTGCGGATGGCGCGCCTCATCGAGCGCCATCTCGCGGTGCGCGGCGTCGCGACGCAGTTCCTGCACGGCGGAACGCCCGTCCATGAGCGCGAGGCGATGGTGGAGCGCTTCCAGGAGGGCGAAATCCCGGTCTTCTTGTTGTCGTTGAAGGCCGCGGGCACGGGCCTGAACCTGACGCGGGCCGAGCACGTCGTGCATTACGACCGCTGGTGGAACCCGGCCGTGGAGGCGCAGGCCACGGACCGCGCGTACCGCATCGGCCAGACCCGGCCCGTGCAGGTGCACCGACTGATCGCCGAGGGGACCATCGAGGACCGCATCGCCGAGATGCTGCGGCGCAAGCAGCAGTTGGCCGACGCGGTCCTCGGCGCCGGAGAGGCGGCGCTCACGGAGCTGACCGACGCCGAACTGGCCGACCTAGTGGAGCTTCGAGGGGACGCACGATGACGGATGGGAACGAGGAGCGTACGTTCGCAGCGCTGCCGCCCGCACAGGGGCAGGGCTTCGCGCAGACGTGGTGGGGCCGGGCCTGGCTGAAGGCGCTGGAGGACGCGGCGCTGGACTCGAAGGCGGTGAAGACGGGCCGCAGACTCGCGCGTACGGGGGCGGTGGGCGCCGTGTGGGTGCGGCCGGGGCGCGTCACCGCCGTCGTTCGGGACCGGGACGGTACCGCACACCGCTCGGACGTGCTGCTTCAGGAACTGTCCGAGGAGCAGTGGGACCGTTTCCTGGACATGGCCGTCGAGCGGGCCGGGCATGTCGCGGCACTGCTCGACCGCGAGATGCCCCCGCATCTGGTGGAGGACGCGGCGGCGTCGGGAGTCGAGCTGCTTCCGGGTTTGGGTGACTTGGAGGCCGAGTGCGACTGCGGGGCCTGGGACCATTGCGGGCACACCGCAGCGCTCTGCTATCAGATGGCGCGGCTGCTCGACCAGGATCCGTTCGCCCTGCTGCTGATGCGCGGCCGCGCCGAACGCACGTTGCTGGACGAGCTTCAGTCGCGTGGCAGCGCGACCGCGAAGAATCGGCCGGACGCCCAGGAATCCGCTCAGCAGGACGTGGACGCCGGCGAGGCGTACGCGGCCGGGGACATCCTGCCGCCCCTGCCCGCTCCTCCGATACTGCCCCAGGTGCCCGGTCTGTCGCACTCCCTGGACACCGAGGCCGCGCCCGCACCCGGCGTCGACCCGGCCGCCCTGGAGTTCCTCGCTACCGCGACCGCGGCCGAGGCGCACCGGCTGCTCGCCGAGGCGCTCAGACCGACTCACGGGCAGGAAGCACCGGCGGCGGAGTTGACGGTCGAGCAGGACGCGGTCCGGCTTGCGGCGGCGGCCCCCGAGGGTGCGATCGTGGAGCGGCTGGCCGACGGATCGAGGCGCGACAGGCAGGAACTGGCGCTCGCCGTACGCGCCTGGCACCACGGGGGTGTGGTCGCTCTGGCCGTGCTGGAGGACGAGTGGACCGTGGAAGCGGAGGTACTCGCACGCGCGCGTGCCGCCCTGGAGGCGGCCTGGGACGTGGACGAGTGGCCGCGACTGCGTGCCACCCGCAACCGCTGGACCGCCGTCGGCGCACCTGCCCAGCTGCGTCTGGGGCGTGACGGCCGATGGTGGCCGTACCGCAAGGAGCGGGGCCGTTGGACGCCCGCGGGGCCGGCGGCAGGGGACCCGGCCACCGCCTTCGCGACGGCGCAGGCAGACCCGGGCGGCGGCCCGATAAGTGGTTGACGCCCCACGTTCACCTCTAACTGATCGTTTCAGAATGCCGTCCTGCGGAGACGCTGGCGGCCCATGGAACAATCCCTTCAGCCACGGGCTCAGGGGGGATTACGCCGTATGGAACGGGTTGGGGCTGCGCGAGACCTCGTGCTCGGTTACGTCCACGCTCTGAACGCGATTGACGAGGCCATGAAGGTGACGATCCCCTCGCTGGAGCGACTGGCAGATGTCCTCGGCCTGGCCCGTTCGCGTCGCCAAATCAGCCGGAGTGGGCACATCGGCACCTACTCCTTCACGGTTCACGGGGCAGGATGCCGCTTCGTCAGCGACAACGGCACTGAGGTCGATGTGGACTTCGCAGCCGACGGGAGCGAAGTCTTCGACCTCTGGCGGCTGCGCTGCTACGGGCTGAGCCTGCCGGAGCCTCTCGACGTCACGGATCAGGACCTGCGGTCCGCAGTGCGGTCCCTGCAACCGCTTCTGACCGAGGTGCGGCCGGGGTGGTTCAGCGTAGCCAACTGATCGATTCAGGATGAGGTTCGCATGCGGCGGAGGCATATGAGGCTGCAGGCCAGTTCGAGCAGGCCCTGATGGAGATCGGCGCGTCGTTCGTATCGGATGCGGTGCCGTTTGAACTGGTGCAGCCACGCGAAGGTGCGCTCGACCACCCAGCGCACCTTGTCCAGTCCGGAACCGTGGGCGACGCCGCGTCGCGCGATCAGCGGCTTGATGCCGCGTTGCGCAGCAGGCGGCGGTACTTGTTGAAGTCGTAGCCCCGGTCTGCATACAGACGCCGGGGTTTGCGGCGGGGGCGTCCCCGCCGACCGCGAATCGATGGGACGGCGTCCAGCAGGGGCAGGAGTTGGGTGACGTCGTGCCGGTTCCCGCCGGTCAGCGTCACGGCGAGCGGGGTTCCGTGGCGGTCGACGATCAGGTGGTGCTTGGAGCCGGAACGGGCGCGGTCTACGGGCGAGGGACCGACGTGATCCCCCCTTGAGGGCCCGGACGTGCGACCCGTCCACGGAGCAGTCGTCCAAGTCCAGCAGGTCGGCGCGGCGCAGCTCGGCCAGCAGAGCGGCGTGCAGTCGTGGCCAGACGCCGGCCTCGGTCCAGTCTCGCAGCCAGCGCCAGGCCGTTACCCCGGAGCAGCCCACGGCCTCTGCGGGGACATCGCGCCACGCGACACCGGTTCGCAACACGTACATGACGCCGGCGAGTGCGGCCCGGTCGGGAACCCGCAGCCGCCCGGGGTAGCGGCGGCGGCGCTCAGGGGCGGGCGGTAGAAGCGGGGCCACCCGCTCCCACAGGTCGTCAGGAACAAGATCAGCTCGCACTCCGGACACCCTGCCGACCAAGATCGCCGAGCACAAGATCCGAGCTCAACTCATTCTGAAACGATCAGTAAAGGGAGGTCTTCCCCGTGGGGTGCCTGCGGCCGGCGGTCCGGCGGCCGGCGGTCCGCGCCCATGCGACGAGCCCGTTCTCGCGAGCCGACCGGAGCCGAATGCGGGCGGCAGATTCCGGGAGCCGCGCACACGTGGGAACCGTGTGCAGTGGGCAGAGCGCAGGGGCGGGCCCGATCAGTTGGCCGACGTGTTCCGTGTCATCTCGGCTGCCTCGGTGATGGCGCGTTGTTTGAGATCGCCGAACAGCTGCATTGTGACGGCGGCCAGGACGTCGTCCCCGCCAACAGTCCGCCCGTCCCCGCGGCGGGTGGACAGGGCGAGGAGGGGGTCCTTGAGCAGCGGGGCCGGGGCTGGCTCGCCCGGCACCACCAGACTGACCGTCCCGAACCGCTTGACCCCGCCCTCGCGGACGACCTTGGCCGCGTCCCGGGCCAGGGCCGTCAGGAACACGCTTGCGATTCCGTCCAGGTCGCGGACCATCGCCGGGACCGCCCTCACCCCCCGGCTCCCCAGCAGCCGTCTCACCCCGGCCTCGAACCGGTGGGCGCCGGCCACACCACTCGGTGTACGCGCCCCGCGGCGCTCACGAAGAGACACGAGCGCACCATCGGCGTTGCGCACCTCGCCCATCAGGCCGTGGAAGGTCGGGCTGTGCAGGTACCACGCCGATCCCACCTCCACCTCGACGTTCCGGTCGATCGCCGAGATGAGGTCCTTGGGAATCAGCCTCTTCCTGGCCTCCTCGGCCGCCGCGCTTCTCGCGCCGTCGATGATCTCCGTCAGCACGGTCCGCGTCACCGACGCGGCGGCCCACGCGGCCGGCCGGGAGACGTGCAACGAGGTCACGTCCCTGAACACCGCTTTGACGAGCTGAGGCTTGAACGGCAGGTCGGTCACGACGGAAGCGGTCTGCGGACCGCTGCGCTCGGTGCGTAGAGGTTGTGTGGTCATCGAAGAATGTGCTTTCTGCTGTCGGAGGTGTCAGTGGCCCATGCCGCACCAGGCGGCGAGACCACAGAGCTCTGCGGTGGAGGGCGCCGAGCCGGCACAGGGCCTGCCGGGCGGGGCCGCCGGCACACAGAGGTGCAGGCGGCCCCGCCCGGATTCTCGGCGTTCCGGCGACCGTGCGTGCGGCAGGGGGTGCCACCCGGGCGACTCGCTGTGGTGCGGCGCCGTGCCGGTCAGGCGACCTGGTACCTGCCGACTTCCAGGAAGTGGCGCAGTGCTTCGGGTGTGTTGTCGTCGAGGGCGGCGTTGGCTGCCGCGCGCAGGGCCGGGCTGATGGACGGGTCGGCGAGGATGCGGGCGATGGCGACGCGGTCGTCCTCGGCCTGGGCGATCCGGTAGCCGGTCTCCAGCCAGGCGCGCATCGCCTCGGGGTCGTTGGCGTCCAGGAGGGCGTTGGCTTCTCGTGTCACACGCCGGCCGCTGTCCGGATCGGCGAGGATCCGGACTATGGCCACCCTCAGGTCGTCGGCGTCCGGCTCGTCCGCGGACGAGGACACCGCGGGCACCGTCACCGCGGTCGGTGCCGCCGTGGCGGCGAAGGACGGGGTGGCGAGCAGGAGGGCCGGGGCGAGGATGCCCGCGGCGATGCCGGGCGCTACGCGATGCAGTCGCAAGGGGAATGCTCCTCTTCGTTTGCTACGGAGGTGAGTTGAGGACGCCTCAGGGCGTTCACTTCGGTGATGCTGCCACCTGGGTCTGACAGTGGCAGTTGCCCCGCTGCGGTCGCAGGGCACCGTCGCCGCGGACGTGGCCGGTGTTTCATGGCGGCGCGCCTTCGAGAAGGGCGGCCTTGAGCGCGGCTCGTGGCTGTCGGGGCATGATCGGGGCGAGACGATTCCTGGGGGCGGTCGTGATGTGGTCCGAGCGTGTGGTGGTGCGCGACGGGGTTCGGCTTGTCTGCCGGGACCGGGGCGGGCCGGGGGAGCCGGTCGTGCTGCTGCACGGCTTGGCCGGTCATGCGGGTGAGTGGGAGGTGGTGGCCTCGCGGCTGGTTGCCCTGTATCGGGTCGTCGCGGTCGATCAGCGCGGGCACGGCGCGAGCGAGCGTCATCCGTACGCGCCGACATCCACCTCAGCCTGCTCCAACTCGCCTGCAGCATCATCTGCTTGAGACGACTCCGAACTTCATTCTGAAACGATCAGTAAGTCGTACGACGTTCGGCGCGGCGGCCAACTCTGGCCGCTGTCAACGAACTTGTGCCTCAGGAGGCTCGATGTCCCCGCATGCCGTCGGTCGGCGTCACGTCCACCGAACCGTCGCCGCGGGTGTACCGCTCGCGATGCTGGCCGCCTTCGTGGCGGTCGGCACCGCGAACGCTCAGGGCCACCCCTCGCAGCCGAGGGTCACGCGCACCGCGACCCTCGGCGACATCCCCCTGGGCATGTTCAGCAACGCGCTGCTGCCCGGCACGGTGGGCGACGACCGGGACGTGGACCTCGGTGGGATCGGCAGCGACATCTACCCGGCTGGGCGCCGGGGCGAGTTCTGGACGGTCACCGACCGCGGCCCCAATGGGCAGATCAAGGTCGACGGCAAGAAGCGCCGCACGTTCCCGGTGCCCGGCTTCGACCCGGCGATCGTGAAGATCAAGGTGTCCGGTGACACCGTGAAGGTGCTGGACGCGCTCCCGATCACCACGTCCTCCGGGAAGCCCGTCACCGGGCTGTCCAACCAGGCGGGGCGCGACGAGGCGCCGTACTCCTACGACGCGCAGACCCCCCTCACGTACGACCCGAACGGTGTGGACACCGAAGGCATCGTCCGTTCCGCCGACGGTAGTTTCTGGCTCGTCGACGAGTACGGACCCTCATTGATCCATGTCTCCGTGCGCGGGAAGGTCCTCACCCGCTATGTGCCCAAGGGACTGAACCTGACCGGAACCGACTACCCGGTGGTCGAGGCGCTGCCGGCCGTCCTGCTGCACCGGAAGATCAATCGCGGCTTCGAAGGGCTCGCCCAGCTTCCCGGCGGCGACCTGGTGCTGGCCGTGCAGAGCCCGCTCTCCCTGCCGGACAGCAACGCGGCGGACGCCTCGCGCACGACGCGGCTGCTGCGCTTCTCCCCGAAGAAGCGGGCCGTCACCGCCGAGTACGCCTACCGCTTCGACCCGGTGAACGTGGTCGACCCCACCGAGGACGACACGTCGGAGCTGAAGATCTCCTCCGTGGTGGCCGTCGGCCATGATCGACTGCTGGTGGAGGAACGCACGGACAAGGCGGCGCGGTTGCAGGTGGTGGAACTCACGCGCGGCGTGAACATCCTCGGCGGCCCCTGGGACAGCGACACGACGTCCCCCTCTCTGGAACAGCTCGACGACCCGGCCGCCTCCGGCGTCCCGGTGCTCGCCAAGCGTCTGGTCGTGGACCTGGGAACGGTCGCGGGGGTACCCGGAAAGATCGAGGGCGTCGCGCGCGTGGACCACGACACACTCGCGCTGATCAACGACAACGACTTCGGGATGACCGACGGGGCGGGCGCGTTCGACGCGCAGGGCCGCCTGGTGGACAGCGGTATCGAGACGACGGTCACGTACGTACGACTGCCGCACGGGATCTGACCTCAGGATCCTTTCGTCGGGCACGCGTGCGTGAGTCGCGCATCGGCGTCCACGCGCGCGTGCCCATCATCTCGGCGGCTTACGGCAGCGCACCGCCCCCCTAGGTCGGCAGGAGCGACTGCAGGTCGCTCGGCAGAATGCTGCGCAGATCACTCGGCAGCTCCGAGGGCAAGGACGAAGGCAAGGACGAAGGCAGCGACGAGGGCAGCTCGCTGGGCAGCTCGGACGGAATACTCAGCGACGGGGAAGACGATCCCTGAGTGCCGCCACTCTCGGTCGACCCCTTCTTCTCGGGCGTGTCGCTGCCGCCGCGGGCCATCAGCACCACGGCGACGACAACCGCAACGACCACGAGTGCGGCGAGCGCGAGGAACAGCGGGCTACGGCGCCGCCCCCTACCAGGGCCTCCCGGACCAGCGGGAAATCCAGAGGGAGGCTCGGGACCGTCACCCCCCGGAGGGGGACCGTAGCCCTCGAAAGGGGGACCTTGGTCTCCCGGAGGAGGCCCGTAGCCTCCGGACGGCGGGCCGAAGCCACCGTTTCCCGGAGGGGGCGTGTTTCCTGGCGGCCGGGGAGGCTGGGGCGGTAAGGGCGGGGTGGCCATACCGTCAAGACTCGCCTCGAACCGGTCATGGCGCGACCCCTGTGCCGAAGTTGATACGGACTCATGCCATGGATCGCATGATTCCGGATCATTCCCCGCAGGATCCGCGCAGCGAGATGTGAGACCCGGCCCGCCAGGAGACGGGCCAGACCTCACTGGGGCACGATCAGCCCCGCGCGCCCAGCAGGTGGTCCATGGCGAGTTGGTCCAGCCGCTCGAAGGCCATCCCGCGCGCCGCGGCCGCCTCCACATCGAACTCCTCGAACGCCGCACGGTCCGCGAGCAGCCCCGTCAGGCCGTCCGCCGCGGTGGGCTGCGCCAGTTCGTCGAGGCGCGACGCGCGCAGCGCCTCCTGGACCTCGGGGTCGGCACGGAAGGCGGCCGTACGCTCCCGAAGGATCAGGTAGTTGCGCATGCAGCCCGCTGCCGACGCCCACACCCCGTCGAAGTCCTCGGTCCGCGGGGGCTTGAAGTCGAAGTGCTTCGGCCCCGCGTACCCGGCGCTCTCCAGGAGGTCGACCAGCCAGAACGCGGAGCGCAGGTCACCGGCGCCGAAGCGCAGGTCCTGGTCGTACTTGATGCCGGACTGGCCGTTGAGGTCGATGTGGAAGAGCTTGCCGGCCCACAGGGCCTGCGCGATGCCGTGCGGGAAGTTCAGCCCGGCCATCTGCTCGTGGCCCACCTCGGGGTTGACGCCGTACATTTCCGGGCGCTCCAGGCGCTCGATGAAGGCGAGCGCGTGGCCGACGGTGGGAAGCAGGATGTCGCCGCGCGGCTCGTTCGGCTTCGGCTCGATCGCGAACTTGAGGTCGTAACCCTGGGAGATCACGTACTCACCGAGGAGGTCGAAGGCCTCCTTCATGCGGTCGAGTGCGACGCGCACGTCCTTGGCGGCGCCGGACTCGGCGCCCTCACGGCCGCCCCAGGCGACATACGTCTGCGCGCCGAGTTCGACCGCGAGATCGATGTTGCGGATCGTCTTACGCAGCGCGTAGCGACGCACGTCCCTGTCGTTCGCGGTGAACGCGCCGTCCTTGAAGACGGGGTGCGTGAACAGGTTGGTGGTGGCCATCGGCACCCGCATGCCGGTCGCGTCCAGGGCCTGACGGAAGCGCTTGATGTGCGACTCGCGCTCGCTGTCCGAGGACCCGAAGGGAATCAGGTCGTCGTCGTGGAAGGTCACACCGTGGGCGCCGAGCTCGGCCAGGCGCTGTACCGACTCGACCGGGTCCAGGGCCCGCCGGGTGGCGTCGCCGAACGGGTCCCTTCCCTGCCAGCCGACGGTCCACAGGCCGAAGGTGAACCTGTCCTCGGGGGTGGGCTGGTAGTTCATGCTGCAGCTCCTTGCTAGCTCCGACTATTTCGTCATGGCGATTAACAAATTAGTATGCGGAGGCATCTCTGGGAAGAGACGAAATGCGAAACCTGGGCCACACCGGTCCGGGAGCCCCATCACCAAGACAGACCGGACAGATCCCGCGGAGCCGCGGAAGAGGGAGAGCCCGATGTCAGCAGCCGAGGGTCCGCTCGTCGTCGGGGTGGACACATCCACCCAGTCCACCAAGGCCCTGGTCGTCGACGCGTCGACCGGACAGGTGGTGGCGAGCGGGCAGGCGCCGCACACCGTCTCCACCGGGGCCGGCCGCGAGAGCGACCCGCGGCAGTGGTGGGACGCGCTCCGCGAGGCGCTGCACCAGTGCGGCGAGGCGGCCCACGAGGCCGCCGCGGTGTCGATCGGCGGCCAGCAGCACGGGCTCGTCACCCTCGACGCCCAGGGCGATCCCGTACGCCCGGCCCTGCTGTGGAACGACGTGCGCTCGGCGCCACAGGCCCGTCGGCTGGTCGAGGAGCTGGGCGGCCCGAAGGCCTGGGCCGAGCGCACCGGCAGCGTGCCCGGCCCCTCCTTCACGGTCACGAAGTGGGCTTGGCTGGCCGAGCACGAACCCGACGCCGTCCGCGCGACCGCGGCCGTACGGCTGCCCCACGACTACCTCACCGAACGCCTCACGGGAGAGGGCACGACCGACCGCGGCGATGCCTCCGGTACCGGCTGGTGGGCATCCGGTACGGAGAGGTACGACGAAGAAGTCCTCGCGCACGTCGGACTCGACCCGGCGCTGCTCCCCCGCATGGCACGGCCCGGCGAGGTGGCCGGAACCGTGCACGCCCGCGATGATCTGCCCTTCTCCAAGGGCACGCTGGTCGCCGCCGGCACCGGCGACAACGCCGCCGCCGCGCTCGGCCTCGGACTGCGCCCCGGCACCGCCGTACTGAGCCTCGGCACCTCCGGCACGGTGTACGCCGTCTCGACGCGACGCCCCGCCGACCCGACCGGCACCGTCGCGGGCTTCGCCGACGCCCGCGGCGACTGGCTTCCGCTGGCCTGCACCTTGAACTGCACGCTCGCCGTCGATCGTGTCGCCGCGCTGCTGGGCCTCGACCGCGAGGCCGTCGAACCGGGCGCCGGCGTGACACTGCTCCCCTACCTGGACGGCGAGCGCACCCCGAACCTGCCCCATGCCTCGGGGCTGCTGCACGGCCTCAGGCACGACACGACGGGCGGCCAGCTGCTGCAGGCGGCGTACGACGGCGCGGTCCACTCGCTCCTCGGCGCCCTCGACCTGGTGCTCGACCCGGACGCGGACCGCTCCGCGCCGCTGCTGCTCATCGGCGGGGGTGCCCGGGGAACGGCCTGGCAGCAGACCGTACGCCGGCTGTCGGGACGTCCGGTTCAGGTGCCCGAGGCCAAGGAACTGGTCGCGCTGGGCGCCGCCGCGCAGGCCGCGGGCCTGCTGACCGGCGAGGACCCGGCCGCGGTGGCCCGCCGCTGGGGAACGGCCCACGGGCCGGTGCTCGATGCCGTGGACCGGGACGAGGAGACGCTCGCCAGGATCGCCGGGGTACTCTCCGACGCGGCCCCGCTCCTGGAACGGGAACCGAACAAGGACTGAGCGAACGCTGAGCGAGCACGGACGAGGACAGCCCCTAGTAGGACCGGCCGGACGAGGACTGACGGAGGCATGACCGCACCACTGCACGAGGCCCACCCGACCGGTTCCGGCCGTCGACTGCCCGACACCCAACAGGGCATGCGCCGCCGCAACCTCTCCCGTGTCATGCACACCGTGAGCGCGGAGGGGCCGCTGTCGCGTGCCGCAGTCGCCTCGCGCATCGGTCTGACGCGGGCGGCGGTCTCGACGCTGGTGGACGAGCTGATCCGCTCGGGGCTCCTCGAAGAGCTGGGCCCCGAGCGGCCCGGACGGGTGGGGCGACCGGGCTCGGCACTCGCCGTCAGCGGGCACGGCCCCACCGGGATAGGCGCGGAGGTGGGCGTCGACCATCTGGCGGTGTGCGCCGTCGATCTGCGCGGTGACGTACGGGCACGGGCGGTGCGGCACGGCACGAACCGCGGGCGGCCGCCCGAGCCGGTGCTCCAGGAGCTGACCGCGCTGGTGCGGCAGGTCGTCGCCGAGGCCGAACGGGAAGGGCTGTGGCCCGCGGGCCTCGCGGTCGCGGTGCCCGGTCTGGTGGCCCGCGACGACCGGACCGTGGTCCGTGCCCCCAACCTCGACTGGCATGACACGGATCTCGGCGCGCTGCTGCCGGGGGACCTCCCGCTGACCGTGGACAACGAGGCCAACTTCGGTGGTCTGGCGGAACTGTGGCTCGGCGATGCCACCCCACGTGACTTCCTGCATGTGTCCGCGGAGATCGGCATCGGCGCGGCCGTGGTCGTGGACGGACGGTTGCTGCGCGGAACCCGCGGTTTCGCGGGCGAGCTGGGGCATGTGCCGGTGTGGCCGGACGGGCCTCCTTGCCCGTGCGGCGGACGGGGCTGCCTCGAGCAGTACGCGGGTGAGGAGGCCGTGCTGCGCGCGGCCGGTCTGGAGCCGCGTGAGGACCGGGTCGGGCTGCTGGCCGAGCGCGCCGCCCAGGGCGACGCGGAGGTACGGCTTGCCCTGCGCGACGCCGGGACCGCGCTCGGTATCGCGCTCACGGGCGCGGTCAACCTCCTCGATCCGGAGACGGTCGTGCTGGGTGGAGCGCTGTCCGGTCTCGCACCGTGGCTGCTGCCTTCGCTGAAGGGCGAGTTGGCCCGGCGCACGGCGGGCCCCGCCTGCACCGTGTCCGTGTCACCCCTGGGGCCCGAGGGGCCCCTGCTGGGGGCCGCCCACTCGGTGGTGCGGGCGGTGCTCGACGATCCGGCGGGGTTCGCGGAGCGGGCGTAGCACGGTCCTGACGGTCATGACCGCCATTGCAGTCATCGCCATCGCGGTCGACGGCGCGGTACTCAGGGTCCCTTTCCCCCTCACGGGTGACCGAGTTGTCCACAGTCCCGGAGTTGTCCACTGACGAACGCCATGCCCCTCCCGCCCAACCGGCAAGCGCCGTACCGTAATTCACGCGAGGCGCAGCAGTCGGGCCGATGGCTGGTTGTCCGGGCGAATCTGGGGATCGGGGGTTCAGATGTCGGGGGAGACGGTTCCAGGACTGCGCCGCGAGGCCGTTGGGCTGCGGGAGGTCCTGTTCCAGAGCATCACGGCCATGGCGCCGGCCGCGGCGGTCGCCGCGTCCATTCCGTCGGGCGCTGCCTTCGCGGGCGGCAGTCTTCCCCTCTCCGTGCTGATAGCCCTCGTCGCCTGCCTCTTCACCGCGTCCTGTGTGGCCGAGCTGGCACGACAGTTGCCCGCCGCGGGCTCGGTGGCCACGTACGCGGCCCAGGGACTGCACCCGGCCGTGGGGTTCCTCGTGGGCTGGGGCTATGTGTTCGTCGAGGCGCTGGTGCCACCATTGCTGCTCCTGCAACTCGGGTTCACAACGGCGGGCACACTCCATCAGGAATGGTCCTCCTACCCGGACGACCTGTGGTGGCCGTGGTCGCTCGCGGGCGCGGCGATCATCGCGGTCGCCGGATACTTCGGAGTGCGCGCCTCGGCCCGCTTCGGCACCGTCCTCGGCGTCTTCGAGGTGCTGGTCTTCCTCGTCTTCGCGATATGGCTGATCGTCAAGGCAGGGGGCGGCAACACGCTGTCGGTGTTCGGGACCTCTCACACGGCCGAGGGATACGAAGGCGTCAGTGGTGTGTTCGCGGGATCGGTCTACACGGTGCTGGCCTTCGCCGGATTCGAGGCGGCGGCACCGCTCGCCGAGGAGACGAAGGATCCCCGCCGGACCATGCACCGCGCGGTCCTCGGCGCGGCGCTGGGGATCGGTCTCTTCTACGTCCTCACCACGTATGCCATGTCGGTGTACTTCGGCCCCGACCGCTTCGGGGGCTTCGGAGCCTCCGGCGCGGCGTCCTGGGAAGGCGTGGCCCGCACTTCCTTCGGAGTGTTCTGGGTGCTGGTGTTTCTGGCGGTGGTCAACTCCACGATCGCCAACGCCAACGCCTGTGCGACGGTCTCCACTCGCACGGCCTTCGCCCTGGCCCGGATCAAGGTGTTCCCGCGGCTCTTCGCGCAGGTGCATCCGAGGCACCGCTCCCCCGTCGCCGGCGTCGCGGCGCAGTGCGGCGTGGCGGTCGCGGCTGCGCTGGGCCTCGGCCTGTACTACGACCCCGTCACGGCGTTCCTGCTGCTCGCGACGATCATCGTCACGGTCGTCATCGGCGTGTACATCGTGGTGAACCTCGCCTGTGCGGGCTATTTCCTGCGCCGCAGACGCGAGTTGCTCAAACCGGTGCGGCATCTGCTCTTCCCTCTGCTGGGCATCGTCGCCTTCGTGCCCGCGCTGCTGACGGCCGCGGGCCTGCCCGTCTTCGACTTCGTTTCGGAGCTCACCGCGCCCGTTTCGTACGCGGGACCGGTTGTCGGAGCCTGGATGACGGCCGGGGTCGTGGTATTGATCGTCCTGTCGCGCCGCCACCCCGGGCGCATAGCCGAGACCGCCCGTGTCCACCTCGACGAGACCTCGTCCCCCGAGTCCCCCGACCTTCGGCAGAGCGGAGCCGTGCAGCCATGAGTGACCCACGCATCCTGACCGTGCGCCCCGGACCGGGCGAGTACGCCTGGACGTTCGGCGGCGCGCCGCCCGTGGCACGCATCGCACCGGGCACCGTCCTCGATCTGTACACGGAGGACTGCTTCGCCGGGCGGGTGCGCTCGGAGAAGGACCTGGTGTCCGAGGTGTGCGAGTTCCCGTTCCTCAATCCGCAGACCGGCCCCTTCCATGTGGAGGGCGCGGAGCCGGGCGACACCGTGGCGGTGCACTTCGTGTCGATCGAGCCCGCTCGCGACTGGGCGGCCTCGACGACGGTCCCGCTGTTCGGCGCGCTCACCTCCACGCACACCACGGCCACGCTGCAGCCTCCGCTGCCGGAGACCGTGTGGATCTGGCAGCTCGACCGGGAGCGGCGCACCGCCCTGTTCAGCGCCCGGGACAGTGACATCCGGATCGAGTTGCCCATGGACCCGATGCACGGCACCGTCGGCGTGGCGCCCGCGAACCTCGAGGTGCGCTCCGCGCTGGTGCCCGACGCGCACGGCGGGAACATGGACACTCCGGAGATGCGGGCGGGCGTCACCTGTTTCCTCGGAGTGAACGTCGAGGGCGCGCTGTTGAGCCTCGGTGACGGGCATGCCCGACAGGGCGAGGGCGAGACATGTGGTGTGGCCGTCGAGTGCGCGATGAACACGGTGGTGATCGTCGAGTTGCTCAAGGGAGTCGCCACCCCTTGGCCACGCATCGAGTCCGACACACACATCATCTCGACCGGCTCGGCACGCCCGCTGGAGGACGCGTTCCGCATATCGCAGCTCGACCTGGTGCAGTGGTTGGTGCGCGACTACGGGTTCAGCGAACTCGACGCCTACCAGTTCGCGACCCAGGCGGTCGAATCGCCGCTCGCCAATGTCTGCGACACCAACTACACGTGCGTCGCCAAGATCCGCAAGGAGTGGCTGCCCGCGCGCGAGACACACCGCGGCCTGCACGCGCGACTGCGTGACACCGCCGCGACGCTGCGACGCTGAGCGCGGCTGACCCTCATCCCCCCATCCCCGAAAGGCAACTCCCCCATGGAACGGGCCAGATCGTTCCCGAGTCGGCGGCGCCTGCTCAAGGGCGGCGCCGCCCTCGCCGCCCTCCCCTACGCGTTACTTCCCGGCGCACAGGCAACAGCGGAGACGGCGGTCGTCGACTATCCGCTCGCCGAATGGGCAGCGGCAAGCACCTCCAACTACACGGCGTCCACCCGGCCGACGGCCTATCCGCTCGACTACGTGGTCATTCACGTCACGCAGGAGACCTTTCCAACGACCGTGGCCATCTTCCAGAACTCCCAGAAGAAGGTGTCCGCGCACTACCTCGTGCGATCAGCCGACGGGCATGTCGCCCAGTGTGTCAGGGAGCGCGACATCGCCTGGCACGCGGGGAACTGGGACTACAACACCCGCAGCATCGGCATCGAACACGAGGGCTGGGTGGACCGGCCCGCCTCTTTCACCAACGCGCTCTACGAGGAGTCCGCCAAGCTCACGGCCGCGATCTGCGCGAAGCACGGCATCCCCAAGGACCGGGCTCACATCATCGGCCACTACGAGGTACCAGGCACCGACCACACGGATCCGGGGCCGAACTGGGACTGGACGCGGTACATGAAGCTCGTCAACTTCGCCTGACGGAGCGCCCGCCGCGGCTCCCCGACGACCCACGCCGATGTGAGCGCCACGTGAGGAGCTCCGTCACGATGCTTGTCCGCGCCCGCACCGGGAGTGACGATGGTCTCAGCCGCATCGCCTACCGGGAGGCCGAGTTGACCGAACCGTGGGTGGCCCTCGAACCAGGAGCCGATCCCGTCGAGCGGGTGCGGGTACTGCGCCGCGCGCACGAGGCGTTCACCGAGGCGGGCACGGTGCCGCGACCGGTGCGCTCCGTGGTGGCCGATTCATGGCGGCGATCGGCACGGGCCGGTGTCGCACCGGACGGCACGGCACGGGTGGAGCTCACGGACGGCGACCTGGGCTCCTACCGGGCGGAGCATCCGCTGGCCCGGGTGATGCCGCTCTTCCGGGAGCTCATGGGGACGTTCGCGGCGGACGGCCAGCACCTTCTCGCGGTGTGCGACGCGCAAGGCCGGCTGTTGTGGGTCGAGGGACATCCGGCGACGCGGCGGCAGGCTGGGCGGATGAACTTCGTACCGGGCGCGCGGTGGTCGGAGACCTCGGTCGGCACCAACGCGCCGGGAACGGCGGTCGCCGTGGACCGACCGGTGCAGGTGTTCGCGGCCGAGCACTTCATCCGCCGGGTCCAGCCCTGGACGTGCGCGGCGGCGCCGGTGCACGATCCGCGCACGGGGCGGGTGCTCGGCGCGGTGGACATCACAGGCGGGGACGGGCTCGCGCATCCGCACAGTCTCGGTTTCGTGCAGGCGGTGGCGCGGGCCGCCGAGTCCCAGTTGGCGCTGCTCGTACCGGCGGAAGCAGCGGCCGACACGGTCGAGCTGACCGCGCTGGGCCGCGACGAGGCTCAACTGGTCGCGGGCGGGCGGAAGGTCAGGCTAAGCCGCAGGCACAGCGAGATCCTGGTGCTGCTGGCAAGACACCCGGAGGGACTCTCGGGCGACGAGTTGCTGTGCGCGCTGTACGAGGAGGAGTCGGTGACGCCGGTGACCCTGCGCGCCGAGCTGACCCGACTGCGCCGGCTGCTCGGCCCCGGCCTGCTGGGCTCGCGGCCCTACCGGCTCACGGGGCCGGTCGAGTCCGACGTGGCGGTCGTCGAACGGCGGCTCGCTGCCGGTGCGGTCACGGCGGCCGCGGCGGCGTACGCCGGTCCGCTGCTGCCGGGTTCGGGGGCCCCGGCCGTGGTGCGGTTGCGGCGCCGCCTCGCCGACGGGCTGCGTACGGCGCTCATCGCGCGTCGCGACCCCGACCTGTTGGCGGACTGGGCGCGCGCGCCGTGGGGCGAGGACGACCTCGACGTGTGGCGGGCGCTGGCCGCCGTACGCCCGACGGCGGCGGTGCGGGCCCGACTGGAGGCGCTGGAGCGCGAACAGGCCGCGCCGCCGGGCCGACCGTATCCCGCGGCGCTCGCGGCGCGGCGTCGGTCGGTTGCCGGGCAGGGCCGGCCTGCCGCGTCCGCAACGTCGTTGCAACGTCCGCGCTCCTAGCCTCGCGGCGAGAGCTGTCCAACGGCGGGCAGCGCTTCTCCGGGAGGCAGACCAGCATGACCCGTTACGCGGCGCCCGGCACCGAGGGCGCGATCGTCTCCTACCAGGCGCGTTACGACCACCTCATCGGCGGCGAGTACGTGCCGCCGGCTCGTGGGCAGTACTTCGAGAACCCGAGTCCGGTGAACGGACAGCCGTTCACGGAGGTCGCGCGGGGCACCGCCGAGGACGTGGAGCGCGCGCTGGACGCGGCGCACGCGGCCGCGCCCGGCTGGGGCCGCACCTCCGTCACCGCGCGAGGCGACATACTGCTGAAGATCGCCGACCGGATGGAGGCGAACCTGGAGAAGCTGGCGGTCGCCGAGAGCTGGGAGAACGGCAAGCCGGTACGCGAGACCCTGGCCGCCGACATCCCGCTGGCCATCGACCACTTCCGCTATTTCGCGGGGGCGATCCGTGCCCAGGAGGGTTCGCTCGGCGAGGTCGACGACGACACCGTCGCGTACCACTTCCACGAGCCGCTCGGGGTCGTCGCGCAGATCATCCCCTGGAACTTCCCGATCCTGATGGCGGTCTGGAAGCTCGCCCCGGCGCTGGCGGCGGGCAACGCGGTCGTCATCAAGCCCGCCGAGCAGACCCCGGCGTCCCTTCACTACTGGATGAGCCTGATCGCGGACCTGCTGCCGCCGGGCGTCGTCAACATCGTCAACGGCTTCGGCGTGGAGGCGGGCAAGCCGCTCGCGTCCAGCCCGCGGGTGGCGAAGGTGGCGTTCACGGGTGAGACCACGACCGGGCGGCTGATCATGCAGTACGCCTCGGAGAACATCAAGCCGGTCACGCTGGAGCTCGGCGGCAAGTCCCCGAACATCTTCTTCGACGACGTCTGGGCGCAGAACGACGACTTCCGGGACAAGGCGCTCGAGGGCTTCACGATGTTCGCCCTCAACCAGGGCGAGGTCTGCACCTGCCCGTCACGGGCACTCGTCCAGCGCGGTCACTACGGCGAGTTCATGGAGGCGGCGGTCGCCCGCACCGAGCTGATCAAGCCGGGCCACCCGCTCGACACCGACACGATGATCGGCGCACAGGCCTCCAACGACCAGTTGGAGAAGATCCTCTCCTACCTGGACATCGGTCGGCAGGAAGGCGCCAGGATCCTCACCGGTGGCGAACGTGTCGAGCACGACGGTGAGTTGAAGGGCGGCTACTACGTCCAGCCGACGATCTTCGAGGGTGACAACCGGATGCGGATCTTCCAGGAGGAGATCTTCGGCCCGGTCGTCTCGGTCACGTCGTTCGACGACTTCGACGACGCCATCAAGACCGCCAACGACACGCTGTACGGCCTCGGGGCCGGCGTTTGGACGCGCGACATCAACATCGCCTACCGCGCGGGCCGTGCGATCCAGGCGGGCCGGGTGTGGACGAACTGCTACCACGCCTACCCCGCGCACGCGGCGTTCGGCGGCTACAAGCAGTCCGGCATCGGCCGCGAGACGCACAAGATGATGCTGGAGCACTACCAGCAGACCAAGAACCTGCTGGTGTCGTACTCACCGAAGAAGCTGGGCTTCTTCTAGAGGCACAAGAAATGGCGCCTGAGCTGGGCTTCCCCCTCAGGCGCCATTCGCGCGGCTCACTCAGCGCTAGGTCCGGTCTGCACGATAACTCCCAGCTCCTTCGACGCCTGTCCCGCCCCCGACCAGCTCTTCCGGTCTATTTCCGGTCCAAATCCTGGCTCACCCCGCAGGAGCTACGCCTTGACCGACGCGGTCCCACTCCTGCATGGACTGCTCGATGAGGGGATTGGCCACGCCCAGCACTCTGCACATCAGGGCGACACTGTGACCACCGGGGTTCGTCCCGGTAGCCTTCTGCGCGTCGATGAACGCGTGGCGCACGGCTACTTCGTCGACTCCCTCGCGAAGAAGGCCGCGGCTTTTTTCAGGGCCTCGATCGTCTGCTGCTGTTCCCGGTTCTCCCGCCGCAGACGACGCAGTTCTTCCTTCTCATCGCTGGTCAGAGCACCCGCGGCCCCCTGGCCCCGATCCGCCCTGTGCTGGTTCACCCGGTTCCGCAGGCACTCCGGGCTCACCCCGATCTCCCGGCCAGCCTCCGTCACCGTCTTCCCCGACGAACGGACCAGCACGACCGCGTCCCGCTTGCTCGTGTTGCTCTTCTTGCCCACTACCTGGAACTGCTTCCTCCGGGACCAACCGCCCCAGAATCAGGCCGTCCAGCCCCACGGGGGAACTTCAGCTCGGCGGAGTGGGAGCGTCGATGGGCTGCGACTCGTTCGCGGGTGGCGCATCGGCGGGAGCAGTAGCGGCGTTCGGGACCGCTGCCCTGGGTGATGAAGGCGTTCTGGCAGGTGGGTGATGCGCAGATCCTGCCGGGCGGACGTTGACGGTCCCAGACGAGGACAGTCAGGGCCATGCAGGACGAGGCGAGGAGCCACTCGTCCCAGAGGGCGTTGTCGTCGTGGTCGAGGTGGGGATGCCAGGGGCTGCTGCCGCCGTGCGAGGTCAGACGGAGGGGTTTGGTGTGTTCCTGCAGGAGACGGTTGAGGGTGGCTGCGGCGTCATCGGCGTGCTCGGCGGCGAAGACTTGCCGCAAGAGGGCGGCGGCTGCGCGCATCCCGGCAACATCGCGGGTGGTGAGGTCGATGGGGTCTGTCTCACCGTATGCGCGGAGCACGTCGGCGACTTCGGCCGGGTCGGGGCAGTCGTCAGCGAGAGCGTTGATCAGTGCGGCGGTCCGCCGAGCCGTGGTCAGCACAGAGTGCCGGGTGGACCAGTCGTCGCTGTTGGAGGACACGCGCGCAATGTAACGCATCTTGCCGAGTTTTGAGTTACCTCCGTAACGTCTTGGCGATGAAAAAGCGTTACTCGCTCCGCTTCTATCTGGCCGGGGCTGTGGCAGCTCGTGCCGGGGACGAGATGTCGGGACCGGCGCTGATGCTGGCGGGATTCGCCCTGGCCGGATCGACTACCGACGCGTCGTCGCTGCTCGCGGGTATCACGATCTCTGCCGCGGTAGGGGGGCCGGTGCTCGGGACGCTCCTCGACAGAACACGACGGCCGGGACGCCTGCTGGCCGCGGCTCTCGTCCTGTATGCGGCGGGGCTGGGGATGGTTCTCGTGGGACTGGGCCGGTTGCCGTTCGCTGTCATCATCCTGATCGCAGTGTTGACGGGGCTGTTGGGGCCGGCCCTGTCGGGCGGTTGGACGGCCCAGCTTCCGCGTGTGGTGCTGGGCGACCACCTGCCCCGGGCGAACACGCTCGATGCCATGACGTTCAGCGTGGCGAGTCTGGCCGGTCCGGCTCTCGCCGGCGGCGTGGCAGAGGCGCTGGGAGCCCCGACGGCCGTGGTGGTCTCCGTGGCGCTCATCGCCTTGGCACTGCCCGCCGCGTGGATGCTGCCCGCCCGCCCCGGTCGCGCGCGGGACGCTCGGACAACCTCACTGATCAGCGACCTCGCTGCCGGAATGCGGGTCATCGTCGGACGGCCGTCTTTGGCCCGAGCGACCCTCACCTCGGTCGTCTCCTGTGTCGCCCAGGGCATACTGACGGCGTGCATCCCACTCCTGGGCGAGCGCGTCCTGGGCGGAGCCGGCCGCGGCGCGGTGCTGCTCTCCTGCGCGGCGATCTCCGCCCTTGTGGCCAACGCCGTGCTCGCCCGGTTTCCGCGTTCAGTCGCCCCCGACACGATCATCTGGGCCAGTGCTCTCGTCCAGGCTGCCGCGCTGGCCTTGGCCACGTGGCGTCAGCCAGTCGTGCTCATCGTGGCCGTACTCATCGCGGGGATCGGTGAAGGACCCCAACTGTCCGCCCTGTTCACCATCCGCCACCGGGAGGCCCCAGAACACCTCCGCGCCCAGATCTTCACCACCGGCGCCAGCTTGAAAATCACCGGATTCGCCCTGGGGGCAGCGGTTGCCGGACCGGTCATGACCCGGTCCCTTCCAGGTACTTTGGCACTCGCAGCGAGTGCGGCGGTTCTCTCAGCACTGGCCTTCTTCACGATCCCGTCAGCAGCCGTCAACTCGTCCGCGGACCGCGCGATGTCGAGTTGATCAGGACCGCACTTTGTCCCCGGACAGCCAGCCCTAAACGATCACTCAACCTTCGGTGAGAAAACCTACCGGTCATCACCCTGAAGTTCCCCCGTGGGGCTGGACGGCCTGATTCTGGGGCGGTTGGTCCCGGAGGAAGCAGTTCCAGGTAGTGGGCAAGAAGAGCAACACGAGCAAGCGGTACACGGCCGAGTGCAAGCGGGACGCGGTCGCGCTGGTCCGTTCGTCGGGGAAGACGGTGACGGAGGCTGCCCGGGAGATCGGGGTGAGCCCGGAGGGCCTGCGGAACCGGGTGAACCAGCACAGGGCGGATCGGGGCCAGGGGGCCGCGGGTGCTCTGACCAGCGATGAGAAGGAAGAACTGCGTCGTCTGCGGCGGGAGAACCGGGAACAGCAGCAGACGATCGAGGTCCTGAAAAAAGCCGCGGCCTTCCTCGCGAGGGAGTCGACGAAGTAGCCGTGCGCCACGCGTTCATCGACGCGCAGAAGGCTACCGGGACGAACCCCGGTGGTCACAGTGTCGCCCTGATGTGCAGAGTGCTGGGCGTGGCCCGCTCGGGCTGTTACGCCTGCCTCGCCGCCCGTCCGGCGGCCGAGGAACGGGCCCGCCAGGAGGACGAGCTGGTCGCCGGGATCCGGCACATCCATGACGTGTCACGGCGGGCCTACCGAGCCCCGAGGAACAGCCGCGCTGCGAAGGAACGGGCACCAGGCCAACCACAAGCGGGTCGAGCGGATGATGCGTGAGCACGACATCCGCGGGATCACCCGCCGCCGACATCGCGGCCTGCCCCGGCCGGACCGGAAAGCGGCCCCGTCACCGGATCTGGTCGGACGGGACTTCACCGCCACCGAGCCCGGCACGAAACTCGTCTCCGACACCACCTACCTGCCCACGCCGGCCGGCTGCTGGTACCTCGCCACGGTGATAGACCTGGCCACCCGCGAGGTCGTCGGCTATGCGATGGCCGACCATCATCGGGCCGGGCTCGTCATCGACGCGCTGAGGATGGCCGCCGCCCGAGGCGGGCCGAAGGAGGGCCGCATGGCGCACTCGGATCACGGTCCGGAATACACCTCACGCGAATACCCCACTCTCATACGGGAGTCGGGTCTTCGGCAGAGCATGAGAAGAACGGGCTCATGTCACGACAACGCCGCAACTGACAGCTTTTTCGGGCCGTTGAAAGCCGAGACCGGGACCACGATCTGGGCATCCCACGAGGCGGCTCGCGCCGACGTCTCCCGCTTCACCGAGGTCGAGTACCACCGCACCCGCCCGCGGAAGCATCCCGTCTACGGATACGTCACCCCGGTCGAAACCAGGACCCTGACAGCACAAGACCTCACCCCCGCAGCCTAACCATCTGCTGTCCACGACTACGGGGGAACTTCAAACACCAGATCGCGCGGTACCCGAGTAAGTAACGGCCCGCTCGGGGGGGCAGGCCGCCTGCGACCAGGCCGTCGACGATATGTGATCCGCCACCAAGCCTTGCCGTTCTTGAGGTTCGAGACGTGCGTCTGCGAGATGCCGAACTCTTCGGCGATCACCTTCTGGTTCTCGCCAGCGCGAGCCCGTCGGATGATCTCGCGCACCTGGTGCCCTCGACCGAGTTGCTTGCTCACAGAGAGGAAGATAGCGTTACGGACAGTAATAAGCCTGTTGCGTTGCATGAGCGGTAGGTGCCCGGCGACTCCAAGCTTGATTCAGTTCACCTGCGGTGCAGTAACTCGGTGTGTACAGAATTCCCGTTCGCGCCCGTGAGTATGGACCTCATCGAGGAAGCGCTCACCCCCTCCGCATACTCCGCGACTCCGGACTCAGAAATAGTTCAAGGAGATCCGCCATGCCCGAATTTCTCCGTTCGTACTCCCGTCGAAAATTCATCTCCACTTCGGCCGCCGCTGTGACCGTGGCGGCGACAGGGGCTCTCGGTCTGCGATCCTGGGAATATTCGGGTAAGCCGGTCTCAGCAAGTGAGAGGAAGAGCATCCGCCCCTTCCACGTGAACATTCCGGAGACGGATCTGGCTGATCTGCGTCGACGCATCAAGGCCACTCGGTGGCCTGACCGGGAAACCGTCCGCGATCAGTCCCAGGGCGTCCAGCTGGCCACGATGAAGGAACTCGCCCATTACTGGTCAACGGCGTACAGCTGGCGGAATATCGAGGCGAAACTCAACTCCCTGCCGCAATACATAACGGAGATCGACGGACTGGACATACACTTCATCCACGTTCACTCGCGCCACGCGAACGCCTTGCCGATCATCTTGACCCACGGTTGGCCTGGCTCCATTCTGGAGTTTTTGAAGGTCATCGGGCCGCTCAGCGACCCCACAGCCCACGGAGGGCGCGCCGAGGACGCCTTTCACCTCGTCATACCGTCGATGCCCGGTTACGGCTTCTCGGAGCGGCCGACGACTACGGGGTGGAATCCCGACCGCATTGCGCGCGCCTGGGCCGTGCTGATGGAACGTCTGGGATACAAGCATTACGTTTCCCAGGGCGGTGACTGGGGTGCCGTGATTTCAGACAAGATGGCCGTGCAGAAGCCCGCAGGGCTGCTCGGGATCCACGTCAATTTCCCGGCCACCGTCCCGCCCGACATCGCGCAGAAACTCGCCTGCGGTTACCCGGTTCCAGCCGATCTCGGCCCCGGCGAGAAGGCTGCCTACAACAAGCTGGCCACCTTCTACAAGACTGGATCCGGCTACTCGGCCATGATGGTCACCCGTCCACAGACCGAGGGATACGGACTGACAGACTCGCCCGTCGGACTGGCCTCCTGGATGTACGACAAGTTCGCGGCATGGACGTACAGCGGCGGCCACCCCGAGCGCGTACTCACCAAGGACGAGATGCTCAACGACATCACCCTCTACTGGGTGACGAACACCGCCGTCTCCTCGTCGCGTCTTTACTGGGAGAACAACGCCAACAACTTCAACGCCGTGTCGGTGTCCATCCCGGCCGCCATCACGGTGTTCCCCGGCGAGATCTACCAGGCCCCTCGAAGCTGGGCGTCACGCGCCTACCACGACCTCTTCTACTACCACAAGGTCGACAACGGCGGCCACTTCGCGGCCTGGGAAGTTCCGGGCATCTTCACGAACGAACTCCGGGCGGCGTTCACGTCACTGCGTATCTCTCAGAGCAAGGCCAGAAAGTAAGCCGGGTATGGCTCTTACACCTGCGCCCTGTCCTCATTATCGCAGGTCAGAGGCTGTTTCACAGGGATTTGCCATGAGGTGTACCGACAGCCCCGGCCCGGTCGGCTCGGCGACACCCGCGCCTCGGCGGGGGGGGCGGCTGCGCCACACCCGCACGACCACGCACCAGGCGGTGACCTCCTCCGCCCGTCCTCGCCGGTCTCCAGTACGGCCGCCACGGGGACGCCAGGGGCCGCCGGCCGTCCACGTCCTGGCGGCGAACGTTCAAGGCCGCGACGGCGCCAGGCATCCGTTGCTGTGGCTCGCCTCGATCACCCAGGTGTCCGGAAGGTCCGGGCCGACCAGGGCTTCGCCGGCCGTCTGGTCGACTGGATGGCCCAGGCTCTCGGCCGTGAACTGGAGATCGTCCGCAAGGACCCCGACCAACGGGGCTTCCAGGCTCGGTCGAAACGGTGGGCGGTGGAACGCACCTTCTCGTGGCTCACCGCCCACCGGCGCCTGGCCAGGGGCTACGAGGCCAGCCCGGCCCGATCAAAGACCATGATCCAGTGGGCGATGATCGGCCTCAGGGTCCGCCGACTCACCCGGATGGGGCCGGCTTCCCGGCCGGGGTCGCGCCCGTTGACCCGAAGTTCGGCGTGATCGCGAGGCACGGACAGCACCCACCTCAGTCCGGCTCGTCCTCGTCTTCAAGGAGCAACGTCAGCATCGCTTCGAGGCCCTCGTCAGCGATCTCCGGGACGGTCCCAGTCGTTGCGCCGTGCGTGCTCAATGAACCTGGGGTCGAGCGCGACGTGGTAGTTCCGTACGTAGTGGGCCAGGTCGGAGTACCACAGCCACTGCCCATCGGTGAGCAGGTGAAGCCCACCGATGACCGCGCCAGTCCCACTCAGCACGTCGGGCACCATCGACGGCGTGGCGATCAAAGCCGCGCCCCCGCGGAGGTACCGAACCAGATCACCTTCATGTTCCGGCGCGGCGGCCTGCACAGCGGCCCGGATCGACGGCCCGTCCGGCCTGCCGTACTCCAGTTCCTTGAAGCCGCCGACGAAGGGGAACCTGTCGAAGATCACGTGGCTGAGCCTAGAACACACTCCGAGAGGCCACGGACCCAGATCTCAAACGCGGTCTGCTGCGCATGAGCAGCTGATTCACAGCCCCGAGAGCTGGTGGTGCCGCTGAATTCCCGCTGACTATGGCGTCGTTCCTGGCGGACGCAGCGATGTCACTGGGCAGTGCGCAGTGGGCCTCGTCACTAGTGTGGGAAGCGGCGGGGTGGGCGAGTGACTATGGATTCGCGGAACTCGGCGATTCGCGAATGGACTTGGCGCATCAGGTGGGTGTCCTCGATGCGATCCAGGTAGAGGCAGCGGGCTGCCAGGCCCGGCAGGTCGAAGGCGAAGTACAGGGACATCAGCGGGTTCACGAACAACTCGCTGCCCCGGGTGCGATCAGTGAACCGGACGTCGCCGAACGAGCCGCGCACGGCTGCCGCGATTGAACCGTTCACGATGCTGGGGTGCTCCGGGGTGTGGTGCTGAGCATGTGTCACCGCGTCAAGGTAGAGAGCGCCCTCACGAGTCGCGCGCGGTATCGAGAACGCGCCGAGGTACGCGCCGTCGCGCTCCAGCGTGGCGATATTCTCCAATACCTGCACATGGTTTACGCCGTGGTACGCGTCCACACCGAAGCCGACTGAGACGACGAGGCGGGTCGGTATACCGTCCAGCGCGGCCAGCGCCGCCACACTGGCCAGGTCTTCTTCCGGAGTGCCGAGCCCCGCTTCGTCACCGCGCAACAGAATGTCCGTACCGCCGTCAACCAGCACCACAGCGTCGACGCAGTGCAGCTCGATCAGTGCTTGGTAGGCGGCGCGCAGCGGACGAACCCCGGTCTGGGGGAAGGCGTACACGGTGAACGGGTAGCCGTGCTGGCGCAGCCACTGAGCAAGGGTCCGCTCGGGGAAATAGCTCTGGTGCACAGCGGAGTCGGGGGTGATCGCGACCAGGTCGGGGGCGACCCAGTCGTCTATCGGAAGACCCTCGAGTGCGCTGAAGGAGAGGTTCGCGAGGTACACCTGCTTGCCCTGGTGCAGGAGGGAAAGAGCCAACGGCAGGCCGGAGTAGATGTCGAATCCACCACCCGCGCCCGCGACGAGGATCCGTTCGGCATCGGCAAGCCGAGTGAAGAGTGGGTTGGAGTGGAGAGACGTCATGCCGATCATTGTCCCGGGACCCGGCACCGGGCGCTCCCAAGTTCTCGCCCGACGACGGAGCCGCGGAGCAACAGGAGTGAAGGACTCCGAGGCTCGACCGTCAGAGTCGACCTGCTGCGGTGACGGGCCCTGGCTGGCACCCGCTCATGAGACACCTGAAACAGCTCACATAAACGGCGAGCTGGTCGTATGGGATGCCGCGGGCCGCCTCGCGTTCGAGTGGTTGCAGAACCGGCTTGCCCGGCGCGGTGCCGGGGCTGCCCGGGCCGCGAAGGAGCGGCCGACCCACTTCGTCGCAATCGATCTGCCGCGGCTGTCCGGGACGGACACGACCGGGTGGCCATACCGGCGGCGCCGAGCCGCGCTGGAGTCCGTGTTCGCCCCCCGCCAGCTGTCGGCGCCGTGGGCGCTGTGCCCGTCGACCACCGAGGCTGACGTCGTGCGCGAGTGGCTGCCGTGGGCGTCGGTCGGGAGGGAGGGGGTGGTCTTCAAGAGGTTGAACGACGCCTACCGCCCGTCGTCAAGCCGGGTTTCGCAACCTAGAGCTGGTCGAAGGCAACAAGTACGCTGCGGAGACCCTCGCCCGGAACTCCCCGACTGCCGGGTCGTCCAGAGCCACATAGCGGAGTACCTCCCCGTCGGGGACTACGAACCTCTGGAGCTCGACCTTCTCCACGCCCGTGCGGAGACACCCCATCGCGAGGGTGAACGCGACGACGTACCCGCCCTTCTGAGCCTCGTTGACGCTCTGCGTCCCAAGGCGTTTCTGCTGGAGATGCCCCTCGGCCTGCTCGGCACGGAGTTCGATGACTACCGCGCGTTCGTGCGGGAGTGTCTGGAGCGCGCTGGATATGTGCTGTGCACGTGGACGGTTCATGATGCACTCCAGTTCGGAGGGGCCAGTCCCTGGAGCAGTGCCGTCATGGCGGCCCTGTTTTCCGAGACAGCACCGTTCTTCACACCTCCCAGTCCTGCCTTCGAGGTTCAGGAGCCGGACACCTTCGCACTGCTCGACTCGAGCATGCGAGAGCGCTTCTCCTCCGCCGCCGCTCGTCCGGACGCACGGAATGCTTATCAAGCCTGGGCGGCCAGGGCGCGGGGCAATCCCGTGCCCATGCTGGTGGACATCCCGGAGGATGCCGATGAAGACCGCTACCGCAATGACATCTGCGCCTGGCGCGCCTGCGGCATCGACATCCGACGCGTTGTGTCCGATCCTCAGACTGGCCTTCGGGGGCCGAATGGCCCCTGTCTCGCGCTGGACCAAGCCGCGCTCGTCCGCGGTTTCCCCACGGACTGGATCTTCCAGGGCCCTCGAGGAGAAGTAGTCCGGCAGATCGCCACCGCGTCGTCCCCGCAGGTGGCACGGGCGTTGGGTGACACCATCGCCGCAGCGCTACGGCTGGGTGAAGCCGGCGCACCGGTCCGGCAGGCAGCTGATCAGGAGGCGCAGGGGTGGTCGAGAGCCAAGATCGACGCCCTCCATCACGCCGACTTCGAACGGTTCGTCGCCGAACTCCTGCACCGGGACGGCTTTCGGGTGGAGCAGGCCGGGGGAGGCAGCGGTGATGGCGGCGTAGACGTCCTCGCGTATGACTCCCTGGGCTATCCGATCGTCGTGCAGTGCAAGCACTTCCAGCACGGGGTCAAGAGAAGCGTCCCCGCGAACGTGGCGCGGGAGTTGTTCGGGGCCGCCGCAATCATGCGTCCCCATCCGCGGCCGTTCCTGGTCACCAACGGCCGCTTCACCACCGATTGCCGCGTCTGGTCCACCTCGGAAGACCGCGTCCGGCTGATCGACGGCCCGACCTTGCAGCGGTGGGCAGTGAGCGGAACGCACCTGAGTGACGTCGTCGCGCGGCGATGACAATCCCACCCCCTCACGTAATCAACCACGCGGTCGCTTCAGTGCGGCTGTGAACCACGTCCGGTACACCGGATGGCGCTTCGCGCGAAGAGCCGGACGCCTCATCAGCCGCCAGGGCGCCGATGGTCTGGGCCATGAACTGCGAGGCGGGGCTGGGGTGCCAGGAGAGAATCTCACTGGCGGGCCCGAGGAACTCCGCGCAGTCGGCAGGCGGTGCCCATCAGCGCCGCGACCGAGGACACCCAGCACGAGTCTGCGGGCCAGGAGAGCCGGAGTCGGCGGACCTTTCGTGGCCGGCACAGGGGCCGCGGCTCACGTTGCACGACGCCGTCGTGACACGGCCCGCCGGGGACGCCGCACCATACGGCCGGGACTGCCCCAAGGCCTGTGACGCAGAGCTGCTGGAGCAGCCGACTCAGCGGACCGGCGGAGCTTAGTACTGCGAGCAGGGAGCAGAGAGCGCGCGCGGAGGGCACCGTCAAAGGGGCGGGTCGTGCGCGTCCTTCACCAGACGCTGGTGTAACACGCCGCCTGGCGCTGCCTGGTGTGGCTCGCTTCGGATGAGACGCGGCCGCAGTACGGGCGCTCGACGGGCCCACCGCTGACCCGACCAGCTCGGCATCCTCCACCTCGCCCACCACAAACCTGCCGAACTTCCCGGTGGCCAGTCGCAGCGCGTCACCCTCGTCCGGTTGATCACCGCGCTGCCGCCGCGGCGCTACGTCACGGTCTGGCGAGCATGGATCGCACCGTGTGAGCTCGTCACCTGTCCGGCATCCGGCCGATGGCGGTCGCAGAGCCCTCTTGCCATCCCGCGTGCCGGTCAAGATTCTGCACGGATCGACAGGGATCGACCGGCGTCGGGCTGAATTGCACGCTCGATGGCCGCTGCACCCGTTGCCGAAGGTTCTGGCGACCAGGTTTCCGTACGTGTGGCCGATGATCCGAATATGACATATGGGGCATGTGTGAGAAAATGGTACGCGTGCCATTGAGTGCTGGCGGGAACTTCTTTGCTGAACCCTCGACTGGGAGGGTTCAGACAGGCGAGAGGAGTGCATCATGATCGCCAAGCTGCTCGGCAGACTGTCCTTCACCCGCCACTACGGTGCGTACGGGGCCCATGAATGGGATGCGTACGCCGGCGACGACTCGGTCTGACCGCACTGTCGGCGGGCGCCTTTGCGTGCCCGCCGGCTGCCAGCCACGCTGCCGACGATATCGACCTGGACAGGGACGAGAGTCAGGCACGATCTCATGGGCCGAATGAATGAGCCGCCGCGGTTGCCTGATGGCAGCTTCGCGGCCTGGAGCCGCGACCGGCTTGCCCTGGCTCGCCGTGGCGCTGACGAGTGCGGGGACGTCTGGCAGCTGGAGCCGGGTGTCTACGTAGCCGCTACGGCCGAGCCGTGTGAAGCAGTCCTGCGCCGCGCGCAGGACTTCCCCAAGGCATCCTCACCTCTCTTCCCGCCGCTGAAGCGGTCGGGCGGAGCACCGACGTCTGAGGAGCGTGCGCGCGCTCACGCCGCCCGCATGCGCGGACTGCGCGCGCAGGCGGTTGCAGCCCGGATCGGTGAGATCGCGCCCAGTGCCGCTCGATTTGCTGACCAGTGGCCCACGGGCCAGGACGTCGAGATTCTGCCCCCGGTCCGGCACGCCCTGGCAGAGATCGGCGTGCGCTACCTCTTCTCCGAAGACGCTCCCACCCTGCTGCCCTTTGCCTCACAGCTCTTCCTGGCCCGGGAGGTGCTCGTACGTCCCTCTCGCTGGGTATGGCCGCGCTGGATCCCCACACCGGCACGGCGGTTCCGCACACGGCAGCAAGTCGCCTTCGTCAACGCTTTGCGGCCCATCGTCCGCCGGCGCCGTTCATCGGGCCGGCTCGGTGACGACATGCTGGGACAGATGCTCCGGCCCTCCGCCCGCTACGGCCTGCTGCCGGAAGAGGCCATCATCGACACTCTCCCCGGGATCACCGTCGCCACCTTCGAGACACCTTCCCGGGCGGCCGGATGGATCCTGCTCCACCTGGCCCGATACCCCCAGGCAGCGGGACGCGTCGCGGCCGAAGCCGCCTTGCTGCCCGCGGACCCGGCCGCGACGACCAGCACCCACCTCGACCGCCTGCAATACACCCAGGCGCTGGTGCGCGAGGTGCTGCGACTGCACCCCCCGAGCTGGCTGCTGACCCGGCGCGCCACGCGAGAGACTCAGCTTGCCGGCTACACCATCGACGCCGGGTCCACCGTTCTCGTCTGCCCCTACACCGCCCACCGCGACGCACGGGAACACTCCGATCCGGACCGGTTCCAGCCCGAGCGCTGGCTCGATGATTCGGGCTCGCCGGCGAAACCCGGGGTCTTCCTCTCCTTCGGCACCGGGCCGCACGGCTGCGAGGGAGCCGCTCTGGCCATGGCGATGCTGACGCTCCTGACTGCACAGACCGCCCGCCGCTACCACTTGAGCGAGCCGCCCGGACCGGAACCCAGCTACCAGGTCACCACCTTGGAAGGTCTCGCAACGGTCGGCTTGCGCCTGCGCGCCACCTTGCGCACCTGAGGTCAGGCCTGCTTGCAGTGACAGGCCGCGTCCACCCGCCAACAGCGAACGCTGAACAAGTTCGAGTGCCGTTCCGCACACGCTTGGATGACCAGCTCATGGCCCCGGCTCATGGTTCGCTCATCGCGTGTAGCTGGTCGAACTCGTTGGCGAGCATGCCCATCATGACGAGTTCGTGGTACCGGCCGGCGAAGTAGACGTGTTCCCGCAAGCGCCCCTCCTCAGTGAAGCCGAGCTGACGGGTGAGTGCCAGCGATGCCTCGTTGTGGGCGAAGATCGCTCCTAGACATTTGTGATAGCGCCGCTCGGCAAACATGAAGCGCATCAGCAGCACTACGGCTTCTGATGCGTAGCCCTTGCGCCGGTGGTCAGCGCCGATCGTGACATCAAACTCGAACCAGCCTGAACGACGGCCGGTGCGATGTGAGCCGACGGCGCCAACCAGCTCTCCCCTGGCCGTCGTTTCGACCGCCAACCGGAAGCGGTCGTCATCGCACGGGGCAACGGCTTGCTCCTTCGCCCAGGCACGGTAGCTCTCGGCGGACCTCGGTAGATCCAGCCGGCTCCCTCGCCGCCCGTCATCGTCGGCAAAGCGCGCGAACGCTGTCCAGTCGTCGGGCTCGACAGCGCGTAGGCGTACCCGTTCACCAGTCCAGGACGATGCCATGCCGTATTCGATCACGCTCCAGTGCGCGCGAGGCCGAGAGGCACGCCGAGGCAGGTGAGGTTCGCGTGCGGTACGCCTGCATGATCTGCCCGCGCTTGCCGTGGCAGATGTCCCGGGCGAGCTTGTGTGGGAACTTCCGCACCGTGAGCTGTCGGTTCATCAGAAGCCGGGGGCGGAGCCGGTGAAGAACCACAAGGCGGCTGTGTACCACAGCAGTGCGATGGCGACGACCAGGGCGCCGCCGGCGGCCGGAAGCGCCCAACCGGGCAGTCGGCGGCTGTGCACCACCAGCACCTTGGCGACGAACGCGCCGTACAGGACGCAGCCCGTGATGGAGTGCACCGCCCCTCGGCTGCTCGTGAACTCAACTCCGTAGGCGGTGATGCAGTGGTAGGAGATGGGCAGCGAGAGCAGAAAGGCAAGGAGGCCGATGAGCCGGTGTGTGGGGTGCACCCGGTGCGGCGCGGCCCCCGCTCCCGGTAGGCGCCGGTACATCCACAGCCCTAGCAGCAGTTGGACGACCGCGAGTCCCATCAGAGCGCTGCCCAGGCGCGCCTTGAGTTCGTAGACGCCGCCGTGCTGCCCGAACAGGCCGCTGGTGTAGTCGGGTGTGTGCGTGCGGCCGAACACATATAGCCCGACCGCGACCGCGACCGGCAGCAAAGCAGCCAAGAAGCCCGCCACCGTTCGTGCGGGACGCCGCGTCCGCGCGCCCATGTGCCCGGTCATCAGTCCCCAATCGATCGGGGTCGACCTTGCTGCCGGATGCGTTGACGACGTACCACGGGGATGCCTGCCGCCGGCGCTCCAGAGGCGGGCCTGGCGCAGGCGGACGAGGTCGTCCGGCTGGGACAGCCGCTTGCGGCAGCAAGCTGCGTGGCGGAAGCCGTCGGCACTGTCGCCGCGGCCATTCCTTTCATGAGCGCTCCATGGTGTCGGACGGCGCATCCAGGCAGCCGCGGGAAACGAGGCCGGCGGACCTCTTCTCCCAGTTGGCCCCTGGTACTCGGGTCCTGTCCACTCCAACTGGTCCGCCTGGGCAGTCGCTGCTCCATTGATGAGGTCCGCGTTCACGGTGGCACGGCCGGGTGCGGGACCTGGGCCGCATGGCGATCAGCCCGGCGACCGACAGCCGCCCCGAGCACCACCCGCTCACCGTCACGACCGGGGTGCGCCCGCCTCGGCCCCAGGTCCGTCCTTCGGGCAGCCGTCGGGTGAAACCCGCAACGATCGGTCTCGGGGTCCGGGCGACGCGGCTGTCGCTCTCCATACCGTTGGCCGAGCGGGTCGGCTGTCACCGTCGGGATCCGCATGCCGCGGTGCTCCGCCGACCTGCCGATCCACCGATCCGGTGGAGTCGGCAGACCCGCTCCCCGGCGAGGTAGCGGGTCAGGTCGTTGCCGAACGCCCGTAAGGGAGCAGGGAACCAGCGCCTGGAGAAGAAGTCCATCATCGCCCTCGCCACGCGGTGGCCGGAGTCCGTCTGCTCGTAAGGCCGGGACTCGAACTTCAGGGCGAACTCGATCATCGCGCTCCAGTCCACGGGAAACGCCTCGTCGGCCAAGGGACCGGACTCGCGCTCCAGTGTGCGGAAGAGTGCCTGCGCCCAGCGATGCCACGCGGCCTTCATGGGCTCACTCGTGCCGGGCAGGCCCAGCGAGGTCTGCGGACGGTCGCCGAACGTGGCCAGCAGCACCAGGGGATAGACGAAGTCGTCGACGTCGTCGAAGTTGCCGGGCAAGTGCGGGGTCCTGCGGGCGACGGCCAGGTGGATGCGGTTCAGCCGCGCGGTGGCCCTGCGTCCTGCCGCGCTCGATACGCCACCCTTCTGACCGCGCCCCACCGCTACGCGATCGCGCGCACCGCGGCCTCGGTCAGGGTGGTCGCGGTCCGTACGGCGCTGGTGATGGCCTCGTCGGGGTCGAGCCCGCACAGATCGGTGAGGGTGAAGAGCGCCTCGGCGCTCACGACCACCGCGAGGTCCCGCTTGAGCTGGGTGAAGCCGTCCGGGTCCCTCGCGCCGAGCGTCTCCTCCAGAGGGAGGAGCGCATGGTCGATGAGTCCGAAACGAATGCCCGGTCGCGTGGTCACCGTCTCGGGCCGGGTGATGGTGGCGGCGATCATCGCGCGTACCGAGCCCTGGCGGGCGAGGATGCCGCGGAGGAGGAACTCGCAGGCGAAGGTGACGCGTTCGACGGGGTCGGCGGAGTCCGCGACCGGCGCGAGCGCCTCGGCGGGGGGCGGCCAGACGCCGGCCAGGGCCTCGCTGATCAGCGACGGAAGGTCGGGGAAGTACCGATAGGCGGTGGCCTCGGAGACGAGGGCCGCGCGGGCGATCGCCGGCATGGTCACCTCGGCGCCCGTGCCGGTGAGATCCCGGGCGGCCGCCACGATCGCCGTTCGCGTGCGCTGCTTCTGGTTGGTGCGGCCGGTGCCCGCCTGCGCCGTCATCGTGGGACTCCTCCTGTTGACTCACCCGCATTTTAGCAGCCGCCCCTCGTCGTGAGAGTTGTCTTGCATTACAGAACTCGACTCCCTAATCTCATGAGAGTCAACTCTCACGAAGGAGAAGCGATGAGTACGGTTTCCGTGGTCGGCCCGGACGGCGGCGAGACCATCCAGCTGGGCCCCACACAGATGCGCATCCTCGAGGACGGCAGCACCACCGGGCACCGCCTCGGAATCGGAGAGATCACCATCGCCCCGCACACCCAGGGCCCGCCCCAGCACCGTCACGCCCAGCACGACGAGGGCTTCTACGTCGTCTCCGGCACCGTGCACTTCACCATCGGGGAGACGACCCACGTGGCCCCGGCCGGCACGCTCGCCATGATCCCGCCCGGCGCCCCGCACACCTTCGCCAACCTCGGCAACACGCCCGCGGTGATGCTCAACACCTTCACGCCCGACCTGTACGTGCAGTACTTCCGCGACCTGCGGAACATGATCGCGGGCGGCCGGGAACTGACCCCGGAGTCGACCGTCGCGGTGATGAGCCGCTACGCCACCGTCCCCGCGACCGACTTCGCGTGACGGCAACTTCCCCTCGACACAGCCCACTTGAGGAGCACCGTATGACGCGCAGCACCCACACGCTCACGCTCGACCAGGGCACCCTCGATGTCACCGTCGATCTCTTCGGGCAGGAGGGGCACCCCTTCCTGCTGCTGCACGGAGGCGGCGGCCCGCAGACCGTCACCCCGTTCGCCGGCCTGCTGGCCGAACAGCGTCCGGCCAGGGTGTTCACCCCCGTGCACCCCGGCTTCGACGGCACTGCCCGCCCCGAGTGGCTGACCGACGTCACGACCCTGGCCCAGGTCTACGCCCACCTGCTCGACGTACTCGACCTGCGGGACGTCGCCGTTGTCGGCAACTCGATCGGCGGCTGGATCGCCGCCGAACTCGCGACCCTGAGCAGCCCTCGGATCAGCAGTGTCACCCTCGTCAACGCCGTCGGCATCCCCGTCCCCGGCCTCCCGATAGCCGACACCTTCTCCCTGACGCCCGTCGAGCTGTCCCGCCTGTCCTTCCACGACCCCTCGAAGTTCCGTTTCGATCCCAGCAAACTGACCGAGGCGCAGCGCGCGGTCATGGCCGCCAACCGTGCGACCCTGCAGCTCTATTCGGGCCCGCACGCCATGGCCGACCCCACCCTGACCGACCGCCTCGCCAAGATCACCCGTCCGACCCTGGTCGCGTGGGGCGCCAGTGACCAGGTCGTGGACCCCGACTACGGACGCGCGTACGCGCAGGCCATCCCCGACGCGGAGTTCCGGCTGCTGGAAGGCACCGGCCACATGCCCCAGACCGAGACGCCCGAGCAGTTCCTCCCGGTGCTCTGGGACTTCGCCGAGGCCCACGCCACCGACCGGCCGCGGCACTGACCCCGCAAAGTGCGGCCGACGTGTCTCAACCCGGCCGCAGCAGACCCGCGTTGGTCCTGGCCGCCTGCTGCCTGAGCGTGCTCCTGGTCAGTCTCGACACCACCATCCTGAACGTCGCCCTGCCCTCGATACAGGAAGACCTGCACAGCTCCGTGCCGGGCCTGCAGTGGACCCTCGACGCCTACACCATCGTGCTGGCCTCGCTGCTCATCCTGGCCGGATCCACGGCCGACCGCATCGGGAGACGGCGCGTCTTCCTCCTCGGGCTCGTGTTGTTCACCGGCGGATCGGCGCTGTGCAGCCTGGCACCATCGCTGGACTGGCTGATCGTGTTCCGCATGGCGCAGGCGGTGGGCGGCTGCATGCTCACCCCGGTCGCCATGGCCATCCTCGCCAACGCCTTCCCACAACCGCGGGAGCGGGCCAGGGCCATCGGCGTCTGGGGCGGGGTGGTGGGCATCAGCATGGCGGCCGGGCCGATCCTCGGCGGCGTACTGATCCAGACGGCCGGATGGCGGTCGGTGTTCTGGCTGAACGTGCCGATCGGGCTGGCCGCGCTCCTGCTCACCACCCTGTTCGTCCCTGAGTCACGCGCGCCACGGCCCCGCAGGGTGGACCCGGTGGGCCAACTGCTGGTGATCACCGCGCTCGGCACACTGACGTACGCCATCATCGAGGCACCGGGCCGGGGCTGGACCTCCCCCGCCATCGTGATCTGCCTGATCACCGCGGCCGGCGCGCTGGCCGCCTTCATCCCCTACGAGAAGCGACGCGCCGAACCGCTGGTCGACCCGCGCCTCTTCCGCAGTGCGCCCTTCAGCGGGGCGACGGTGATGGCGGTGTGCGCCTTCACCGCACTCGGCGGCTTCCTGTTCGCCAACACCCTCTACCTGCAACAGGTGTGGGGGCTCAGCGCACTGAGCACCGGGGTGCACCTGCTGCCGATGGCGGTGCTGTCACTGGTGTGCCCGCCACTGGCCGGGCGGATCGTGGGCAACCGCGGCCCGCGCCTCCCGCTGCTGCTCGCCGGAGCCGGCATCACCGCCGGCGGCCTGCTGGCCATCGTCGCCACCCGATCCGCCGAGCGCTCGGACATCCTGCTCTACGCGGCGTACGCACTGTTCGGACTGGGCTTCGGCTTCGTCAACGCGCCCATCACCCACACAGCGGTCTCGGGCCTGCCGCGCGCCCAGGCCGGGGTGGCCGCCGCGATCGCCGCGACCAGCCGTCAGGTCGGCGCCGCGCTCGGCATCGCGGTGACCGGCGCCGTGATCGCCGCCGGGGCACGCCCGGCCGCCTGGTGGATCATCGCCGGCTGCGGCCTGGCCATCCTCGCCCTGGGCATCCTGACCACCGGCCCCTGGGCAGCCCGCACGGCCGTAGACGACGATCCGTCCGAACGCGACCGAGTACGGCGCGATCTCCTGGACGCCCGTTGACACCCCCTGCACAGATCATCGCGGTCGGCGACCTTCCCGCCGCGGTCTCGACGGAGAGGCAGCCGGACATCCGGAGAACGCCGGCCGTCAAAAGCCCCTCTCCGCACGCGAGTTGACGGCATATCGCCACAATGCACTCCGCTATGCTCAGCCCGGAACACCGAGCGAACGAACAACAACTGATCGAACGACGACCGGCGGGCGCCCAGTCCACCGCGAAGGAAACGTGAGAGAGCGCGTGATACCCGGAGATGGCGATCACCAGGCGGCAACGCGTTCGGAACGAGGCTCAGGGCGGCTGATCGCCGGTCGGTATCTCCTTCACGGCGTTCTCGGCAGAGGCGGGATGGGCACGGTCTGGCGCGCCCACGACCAGCTGCTGGACCGCTCGGTCGCGGCCAAGGAACTGCACATCCTCACCCAGGGCGACGAGGAGCAGCGCATACGGGTGCGCCGCGCGGTCCGTGAGGCGCGCGCGGTCGCCCGGGTGTCGCATCCCCATGTGGTGGGTGTCCACGACCTGGTCGAGTCCGAGGACCGGCTGTGGATCGTCATGGAACTCGTCGAGGGGCCCTCGCTGGCCCACCGGATCACCGAGAGCGGGCCGCTCACGCCGCAGCACACCGCCGCCCTGGGTGTGCAACTGCTCGACGCGCTGGAGGCCGTGCACGCGGCCGGCACCCTGCACCGTGATGTCAAGCCCGCCAACGTCCTGCTGCGCCGCGACGGCGACGCCGTCCTCACCGACTTCGGTATCGCGGCCCTGGACGACGGGGAGTTCCTGACGACCACCGGTGAACTGATCGGCTCGCTCGAGTACATGGCACCCGAGCGGGTGATGGGATCGCCGGTCGGCCCGGCCTCCGACCTGTGGTCCCTGGGCGCGACCCTCGCCACGGTCTGCGGCGGACAGTCCCCGTTCCGCAGACCGGCACGGCCCGCGACGCTGCACGCGGTGGCGTACGAGGAAGCCGTCCTGTCGGAGCGGCTCGGCCCGTTGCGCCCGGTCGTCGAGGCACTGCTGCGCAAGTCCCCCGACGAGCGCCCTTCGGCGGCCACCGCGCGTTCCGCGCTGCGGCGTGTCGCGGCGGGAGAGGCGGACCCCGGGCCACTGCCGTCACCGACCGTGCGCGTGTTCCAGCCTTCTGCCGCGTCGACCGACGCGGACACCGTGACCAGCGGCCAGGAGCGACTCGTCCCGGCCGGGGAGCCCGTACCGACGGCCCTGCACACCACGTCGCTCAGGCCCGCGTCACGGCAGTCGTCCCGCCCGAGGGGACCGAAGCGGCTCTGGTGGGCACTGGCCGGTACGGCGGTGCTGGCGTCGGGCGTCGGCGGCGGTCTCTTCCTCACCGGGGTGCTGCCGCTCAAGGAGGACCCCACGACGGCGACCGTCAGTCAGGTCGTCCGCTCGACGACCGGCTGGCAGTCGGTGACCCGACTGACCGTCCAGCAGGGAGACCGGGTCACCGTGCGGTTCGTTTCCGGAGAATGGACGGTCGACTACCGGAACAAGCCCGTGACCGGGCCGACCGGCTACGACGCGCTCACGGACCAGTCGCTGGACGGGGCGAAGAGCTGCAAGATCAAGCCGGCGGCGCCGTTCGGCACCCTGCTGGCACGCCTCTCCGACAGTCAGGACGCCCCCGTCCACACCGTCGGGCGGAAACTGACTTTCCGGGCGGCTCAAAACGGCCCCCTGCAACTGGGGATCAACGACGCCGCCGGGTCCTGCTCCGAGGACAACAGAGGCACGCTGACCGTAGAGGTGAGGGTCACACACCAGCCTTGACGGGCGGCCGGCGCGCACCGGGCGCACGTGGCTCCTCCCTCGCCCTGCCACCTGATCCTCCCCCCTGCCGTGCAACCTGTCTGCAACCAAGCCGGGAGTTGACTGGGCCGGACCGACCGACCCTCGCGCGAAGCGGTGGCATCCGTTTCCGCGCATCAAGGCAGGGACACGCCATGGACCAGCAGGAGACGACGGACGCCGCCCCGCGCGTGGAGCTGACGCCCTCGGCCGCCGAGTTGCTGCGGCAGCTGCGGGCGGTCCACGGACCGTTGATGTTCCACCAGTCCGGCGGCTGCTGCGACGGCAGTGCGCCCATGTGCTACCCGGAGGGCGAGTTCCGCACCGGCGGCTCCGACGTGCTGCTCGCCGAGCTCGACGTCGAGGGGCTCGACGAGCCGGTGACGTTCTGGATGTCGAAGAGCCAGTACGAGCTGTGGAGCCACACGCGACTGATCGTCGACGTCGTGGCGGGCCGCGGCAGCGGTTTCTCCCTGGAAGCACCCGAAGGAGTGCGTTTTCTCATCCGTTCCCGCGTCGTAGACGCCTAGGCCCCGCGCAGGTCGTCACAGTCTGCTGCAATCCCCTTGAGTCCGAAGACAGTTGACGAGACCTCAGGGGGCACCGTGACACCTCGCGACGGACGACTCAGAACAGCACTGACGGTTCTCACGGCATGGAGCGCGCTGGCCGGTGCGGCCCTGGTGGGGGCGGCACCGGCCAGCGGCGTGGAAGGCGCCCACACCTGGAACGGCACCGTCGCGGACGCGAAGGCTCGCGTCGGCAAGGCCGTCGCCCCGGGCATCACGTACAAGGAGTTCGACCTCCCGGCCGCCCAGGGCGTGGCGCGCGCACACGTACTGAGCGTCGATCTGACAAACCGTCATGTGCGTGTCGATCTCCTCCACTCCGGGGCCGTGGCCTCCCGAGCGGCCGTCTCCCGGCTGGCCGAGGCGCAGGGCGCCGTCGCCGGTGTCAACGGTGACTTCTTCGACATCTCCGAGGCCCAGCATCCTGGGGTCGAGGCCACGGGCGCGACCGTGGGTCCCGCGATCGCGAACGGCCGCACCCTGAAGGCGGCGGTCCCCGACGGTCAGCGCTTCGGCCCCGCCCTGCCGCCCGGCACGACCACGAAGAACGTGCTCGGCGTGGGCCTGGACGGCCGGGCGCGGCTGGACAGTCTGGCCCTCGACGGTTCCGTGCGCAGCTCCCGTGGGCGGTGGGCGCTCGGTGGGCTCAACCAGTACGCGCTGCCGCAGGGTTCCATCGGCGCGTTCACCTCAGCCTGGGGCGGTGTCTCCCGCAAGCGGGCCGTCTGCGGCACCGACATCGACCGCGCCGCGCCCTGCAGCGCGGACACCTACGAGGTGACGGTCCGCCGCGGCCGGGTCGTGTCGGCGGCCTCCACACCCGGCGGCGGTCCCATCGCGTCCGGCACCACCGTGCTGGTGGGGCGCGAGGCGGGCGCGCAGCAGTTGCGCGAGCTGGCGAAGGGGCAGGCGGTCCGCATTCAGCACTGGCTCGTCGCGGCCGGCACCCGGATCCGGTACCGCTTCGCCATCGGCGGCTATCCGGTCCTCACCCACGGGCAGCCGCTGCCCGGTCTGAACAACACCACCTCGGCCGTACGGACCGCCGTGGGCATCGCGAACAAGGGGCGGCGCCTGCTTCTGCTCGCCCTCGACGGCGCGCCCGCCCACCGCGGCGGACTGACCATCGCCGAAGTGGCGCACACCATGCGGACGTTGGGCTCCGTCGACGCGTTCAGTCTGGACGGGGGCGGCTCCACGACCATGGTCGCGCGGATGCCGGGAGCGGGCGCGGTGAGCGTCCTCAACCACCCCTCCGGCGGCGCCGAACGCCCGGTCCCCAACGGCATCGGAGTGTTCTCAGGCAGCTGACACAGGGCCTGACACGCACCTGGACCCGCACGTCAGGGGCGCAGGCTGCTCACGATGTCCGCCGTCGCGGTGAGCCCGTTCTGAATGGTCGGCCCCATGCTGGTGCTCGACAGATAGAAGCCGAGCAGTACGCAGACCACCGCGTGCGAGGGTTTCAGCGCGCCGTTGCGCAGGAAGACCACCGCGAGGATCAGGAGCAGTACCACCACAGAGATGGAAATGGCCATCGTCAACCTCCTCCGCCACGTCGACACCGCGGCTTTCGGCCGCAAGTGTCGCGTAGCGGAGGGTTCGCCCGGGCGGCTGACGTGTCCTCCGAACGTGTGGTGTCTACGCCCACTCGCACACCAGCGCGTGCGCCTGCTCGTGCGCGTCTACTCGTGCGCGTCGAGGAAGGCTTCGAGCCCGGCGAGGTCGTCGGTGTTGAAGTAGTCGAGGTCGGCGGCCAGTAGTTCGCCCCACAGGGCCTCGCGCGCCGGGCCCGCCAGGTCGGGCGTGGCCCAGAACCGCACCTTCTGGTGGCGTCGGTGCGCCGCCGCGATGATGCCGCGCAGCTTCGCACGCTCGGCGTCGGGGAACGGACCGTCACCCTGCCAGGTGAAGTTGAGCGTCCAGTTGTCCGAGATCAGCGGGATGAAGGAGGCGGGGGCCGCGCTGCCGAGATCGGTGAGCCGGCCGTCGTAGAAGGCGCGCCGCACGCTCTGCGCCTCCATGGGCGTACGGGCGGCGCGGTCACCGGAGATCACCGCGGTGATCGGCCCCGGGCGCACCCGGCCGTGCGCGTAGGTGGTGAACAGGTGTGGGTAGCGGCTCAGATGGCGGTCGAGTTCGAGGTACGTCGACGAGCCCTCGGTCTTGATGTCGATGAGGAGTTGCAGGGGCCTCCGGTATCCCCGGTAGACCGAGCCGTGGTTGGCCTTCACACGGGCGGCCAGGGGCGCGAGGTAGAGGGATTCGAGGGTGCGGGTCGGGTCGAGGTCGACCGGGTCGTGGGCGACGAGGAGTTGGTCGCCGACGAGGTAGATGTCGGCCTCGACGCTGCCGAAGCGGTGGTCGAGGGCGTCGAACAGGGGTCGCGGGTGCTCGTAGTCGTTGTGCGCGTGGGCACGCCACAGGGGGCGCGTGTGGTGGTGCTTCTCCTCCCCCGCCAGTGCCCGCGAGGCGGGCAGGGCGACCGAGCCCGCTAGGGCGGCGCCGAGGGTGGTGAGGGCTCTGCGACGGGTGGTGAGGGCCATGCTCTGCCTCCCTGAGGGGTGCGCTACGGAACTCAGCGAGTATGCGGTCCTCGGAGGCCCAACAAACCTTGGGCTGAGGGGAGTTGGCCGGACCGCCGCTGTCCGTTCACTTCACCCGCGGTGCGCACACCGAGAGGCCCGCCCCCGGTGGGACGGGCCTCTGGCAGATGTACGTCAGGGGGCTTGCAGGTCCACCAGTTCGGCCAGCGCGGCGCGGTGGGCTCCCGCCGTGCCGTACGCGATCGAGTCCGCCTTGGCCCGCTTCAGATAGAGGTGAACCGGGTGCTCCCAGGTCATCCCGATGCCCCCGTGCAGTTGGAGGGCCTCCTCGGCGGTGTGGACGGCGACGGGCGCCGCGTACGCCTGCGCGACGGCGACCGACACGTCGGTGTCCTCGCTGCCCGTCGCGAGCGCGTCGGCGGCACCACGGGCGGCGGCGCGCGTGTTGACGACCTCCAGCCACAGCTGCGCGAGCCGGTGCTTGAGCGCCTGGAATCCGCCGACGGGCCGGTTGAACTGCTTGCGTTCCTTGAGGTAGCGGACCGTCTCGGTCAAGCACCAGTCGGCGAGGCCGAGTTGCTCGGAGGCGAGCAGTCCGGCGCCGCTGCGCAGGGCCCGTCGTACGGCGGGTTCCGCGGCGCCGAGGCGACGTGCCCGCACCCCGTCGAAGGTGACCCTGGCGAGCGGCCGGGTGAGGTCGAGGGACACCTGCGGGGTGACCGTCACGGCGTCCCCGTCCACCGCGTACAGTCCGCCGTCGTCCGCCGGAACCAGCAGCACGTCGGCCACCGCCGCGTCCGCGATCCCCGTCAGCTCCCCGTGCAGGAAGCCGTCCTCGTTCCGTACGGCCTGGTGGGCGCCGCCGGGTGCCACGGACAGCGCGACGGCGAGCACGCCGATCGTCCGGCCCGACGCCAGCGCCGTCAGCAGCGCGGCGGCCTCCTCGCCCTCGTAGGCCAGCAGCGCCTCGGTGGCGACGACGGCGCTGGTCAGATACGGCACCGGCGCGACCGCACGCCCCAACTCCTCCAGCACCACGGCGACTTCGCGGTGGGTGGCGCCCTGGCCGCCCAGCGACTCGGGTACGAGCAGGCCCGCCAGGCCCATCCCGTCCGAGAGCGCCTTCCACAGCTCGGGATCGTGCGGGGTGTCCGTCTCGGTCCGGGTGATGACGCCCGCCGCGTCGCAGTGGTCGGAGAGGAGGTCGCGGACGGCGGCACGCAGCGCCTCTTCCTCCTCCGAGTACAGCAGATCGGGCTGGGTGCTCTGTGTCGCCGTCGTTGTCGTCGTTGTCGTCGTTGTCGTCGTTTTCATCGGGCGAGGTCCTTCCACGCGACGTCCTTGTCGGTGCGCGGCTCGGACGGCAGGCCCAGCACGCGTTCGGCGACGATGTTCAGCAGGACCTCGCTGGTCCCGCCCTCGATGCTGTTGCCCTTGGAGCGCAGATAGCGGTAGCCGGCGTCGCGGCCGGTGAAGTCGACCAGTTCCGGTCGGCGCATCGTCCAGTCGTCGTACAGCAGGCCCTCCTCGCCGAGGAGTTCGACCTCAAGGCCGCTGATCTCCTGGTTGAGGCGGGCGAATCCGAGCTTCATCCCGGCGCCCTCGTGGCCGGGCTGGCCCAGGGCGAGCTGCTGGCGCAGCCGTTCGCCGGAGAGCCGGGCGACCTCGGCCTCCACCCACAGCTTCAGCAGCCGCTGGTGCACATCGTGGGTGCGCAGTTCGGGACGCTCGCGCCAGGTCCTGGAGACCGGGCCGATCATGCCGCCCTCGCGGGGGATGCGCATGCCGCCGATGGAGACGCGCTCGTTCATGAGCGTGGTCTGCGCGACCCGCCAGCCGTCGCCGACCTCACCCAACCGGTGCGCGTCGGGAATGCGGACGTCGGTGAGGAAGACCTCGTTGAACTCGGCCTCGCCGGTGATCTGGCGCAGCGGCCGCACCTCGACGCCCGGGTCGGTCATGTCGCAGATGAAGTACGTGATGCCGCGGTGCTTGGGCACGTCCGGATCGGTGCGCGCGATGAGGATGGCCCAGCGGGCGAGGTGGGCGCTGGAGGTCCACACCTTCTGCCCGTTGACCACCCAGTCGTCACCCTCCCGGACGGCACGCGTACCGAGCGCGGCCAGGTCGGACCCGGCGCCGGGCTCGCTGAAGAGCTGGCACCAGACCTCCTCGCCGACCCACAACGGCCGCAGGAAGTCCCGCTGCTGTTCCTCCGTGCCGAAGCCGAGGATGGTCGGCGCGGCCATGCCGAGGCCGATGCCGATGCGCCGCGGGTCGTTGTCTGGGGCGTCGGCGGCCTCCAGTTCGGCGTCCACGACGGCCTGGAGGGCGCGCGGGGCGCCCAGCCCGCCGAGGCCCTCGGGGTAGTGCACCCAGGCGAGTCCGGCGTCGAAACGGGCCTTGAGGAAGTCGAGGCGGTCCGTGGTCGCGGGCGGGTGCGCCGCCAGCAACTCCTTCGCACGGGTGCGCAGTTCGGCTGCGTCGGTCATGCGGCTGCTCCGTTCTCGAGAGAGGGCACCACGACGACCCGGCCGGTGGTGACACCGTCGCCGACCCGCTGCACGGCGGCCGCACCGCCGCCCAGCGGCACGCGCTCGCTGACCAGGGGCTTGATGGCGCCGCGCGCGGCCAGCTCGGTGAGCTGCTCGTGGCAGTGCTGGATCAGCTTGGGGTTCTTGGTGCCGTACAGGCCCCAGTGCAGGCCGAGGATCGCGTAGTTCTTCACCAGGGCGTGGTTGAGCGCCGGGCTGGGGATCGAGCCGCTGGCGAAGCCCACGACGACGATCCGGCCCTCGAAGGCGACGACCTTGGTGGACTGGGTGTACGCCTCACCGCCGACGGGGTCGTAGATCACGTCGGCGCCCCGGCCGCCGGTGGCTTCCTTCACGGCGGCGATGACGTCCTGGGTACGCCGGTCGATGACGACGTCGCAGCCCAGCTCGCGCGCCACGGCCACCTTGTCGGCCCCGCCGACCACACCGATGACGGTGGCGCCCGCCGCCTTGCCCAGCTGCACGGCCGCGCTGCCGACCCCTCCGGCGGCGGCGTGGACGAGCAGCGTCTCGCCGGCTTCGAGACGGGCCCGGCGGTGCAGACCGAACCACCCCGTCTGGTAGCCGATGTGCAGGGCTGCGGCCTCGGCGTCGTCGAGGGTGTCGGGCGCGGGCAGCAGGGCGGCGGCGTCCGCGACGGCGTACTCGGCGAGACCGCCGTGCGGCAGCGCGGGGTTGGCCAGCACGCGGCGTCCGTCCTCGGTCTCGCCGCAGATCTCCACACCGGGCGTGAACGGCAGTGGCGGCCTGACCTGGTAGTGCCCACGGCACATCAGCACGTCGGGGAAGTTGATGTTCGCCGCGCGCACCTTGAGCAGGACCTGCCCCTCACCGGGCACCGGTCGCTCCACGTCCTGGAGCTGCATCACCTGGCTCGGTTCGCCGAGCTGGTGCACTTGCCATGCCTGCATGCGGGGCCTCCACGGGACTGCTCTGTCTGACCGGGCTCGATCGCATACTAAGCGGTCGCTTGCCGATGAGGGAACAGTCGCGTGCGTCACGCCCTCACGGGCGGGCCGGACGCGCCCTCACATGCATCCGCTCCCCCTGTGGCCCGAACAGGCTCAGGAACTCCACGGGCCCCTCCCCCGTCGACCCGAACCAGTGCGGCACCCGCGTGTCGAATTCGGCGGCCTCCCCCGGACCGAGCACCACATCATGGTCGGCCAGCACGAGCCGCAGCCGCCCCGACATCACGTACAGCCACTCATAACCCTCGTGGGTCCGGGGTTCCGGCTCGAGCTTGCGCTGCGGTTCGAGCACCTTGTACGCCTGGAGTCCGCCGGGCTGCCGGGTGAGCGGCCAGTGGGTGCGGCCGCCGCGCACGATCGGCTGGGCGCGTACGCGCGGGTCGCGCACCGGGGGCGCGCCGACCAGCTCGTCCAGCGGTACCTCGTGGGCCCGGGCGATCGGCAGCAGGAGCTCCAGACTGGGCTTGCGCAGCCCCGACTCCAGCCGCGACAGCGTGCTCACGGAGATGCCGGTCGCCTCGGACAGGCCGGCTAGTGTCGCGCCCCGCTCCTTGCGGATGCGCCGCAGCCTCGGCCCGACCTCGGCCAGCACCTCGTCCGTCCGTTCCTCGTCATCCATGCCCTTGCTCATGCCCATATTGCAGATTCGGCAAAGCTGTTTGTCAATGCCGCACCGGTGGGGCGACCGTCTGCGGTGGAGGTGGTCACCATGACCGACATGACCGAGAGGTACGAGGCCGTCGTCGTCGGAGGCGGCGCGGCCGGCCTGTCCGCCGCACTGGTCCTCGGCCGGGCCCGGCGCCGCACGCTCGTCGTCGACGCGGGCGAGCCGCGCAACGCGCCCGCCGCGCATCTGCAGGGCTATCTGACCCGGGACGGCATGCCGCCCGCGGAGTTCCTCGCCGCGGGGCGCGAGGAGATCGCGCGGTACGGCGTCGAGCTGGTCCGGGACCGGGCGGTGGACGTGTCCCGGCAGGACAGTGGCGAGTTCCTCGTGACGCTCGCGGCCGGACGGACCGTGCACGCGCGGCGGCTGATCCTCGCCACCGGGCTGGCGGACGAGCTCCCGACGGTCACGGGGGTCGCCGAGCGCTTCGGGCGGGACGTGCTGCACTGCCCGTACTGCCACGGCTGGGAGGTCCGCGACCAGTCCTTCGGGGTGCTGGCCGCCACGCCGATGAGTGTCCACCAGGCACTGATGGTCTCCCAGTGGTCCAAGGACGTCACCCTCTTCCTGCACACGGTCGCCGAGGGGGAGCTGGCGGCCGACGACACGCGACGGCTCGCCGCCGCCGGGGTCGTCGTGGTGCCCGGTGAGGTCGCGGGGCTCGTCGTCGAGGGCGACCGGCTCACGGGGGTCCGGCTCACGGACGGCACCGTCCACGACCGCTCGACGCTCTTCGTGGCGCCGCGCGCGGTCCCCCGCAACGACCTGTTCGAGCGGCTGGGCGCCGAGCTGCGCGAGACCCCGTTCGGCACGTACCCGGTGGTCGACGAGACGGGCCTGACGACCGTGCCCGGCGTCTGGGCGGCGGGCAACGCGGTGGGCTTCGCCGAACAGGTCGTGAACGCCGCGGGCGCGGGCTACCGGGCGGCGGCCACGCTCAACGGTGAGCTGCTCTTCGCCGACCTCGACGCCGCCTGAGCGCTCCGCTGGAGGGGCCGGGACGTGCCGTCGATCGTCTGCGGCGCCGTCGTGGCTGGTCGCGCCGTTCCCCGCGCCCCTTCACGGCGCGAGAGGCGCGCCCGCCGCGGAGCGGCTGATGCCATCGGCACCCCGCGCCTGCACCGTTACGGGCCGGACAGGTCCTGGCCCCGGAGCTGACGGCCCGGGTGTGGACGGCGCCCCTCCGTAGCACCATGGCTCCATGCTGCTCGCCCGGCTCGCCCATGTGTCCCGGGAGGTCGCCGCCACCTCGGCGCGGTCCCGGAAGATCGCTCTGCTCGCCGAGCTGTTCCGGGACGCCGACGCGGACGACGTGCCGATCGTGATCCCGTATCTGGCGGGCCGTCTCCCACAGGGGCGGCTCGGCATCGGCTGGAAGCTGCTGAGCGGGCCTGTGCCGCCCGCGCCCGAGCCCTCGCTCACGGTGCGGGACGTGGACGCCCGGCTGACGGAGGTCGGCGCGGTCACGGGCGCCGGCTCGCAGGCGGAGCGCAGGCGGCTGATGGACGAGCTGCGGGCGGCGGCCACCGAGGACGAGCAGCGGTTCCTGTTCGGGCTGCTCACCGGCGAGGTGCGGCAGGGCGCGCTGGACGCGGTCGCGGTCGAGGGGCTCGCCGCGGCGACCGGCGCACCCGCCGCGGACGTACGGCGGGCGGTGATGCTCGCCGGATCGCTGCACACGGTGGCGCAGGCGCTGCTGACGGACGGCCCGGAAGCCCTGGACGACTTCCGGCTCACCGTGGGCCGCCCGGTGCTGCCCATGCTCGCCCACAGCGCCACGTCCGTGTCCGAGGCCGTGGAGAAGCTGGGCGCGTGTGCCGTCGAGGAGAAGCTCGACGGCATCCGCGTACAGCTGCACCGCGACGGCGACGACGTACGGATCTACACCCGCACCCTCGACGACATCACCGACCGGCTGCCCGAGCTCACCTCCGCCGCGATGGAGTTGAAGGGCACCCGGTTCATCCTGGACGGCGAGGTGATCGCGCTGGACGAGGACGGGCGGCCACGCTCCTTCCAGGAGACGGCCGGGCGGGTGGGTTCGCGGGTGGATGTGGCCACGGCCGCGAAGAGCGTGCCCGTCTCCACCGTCTTCTTCGACGCGCTGTCGGTCGACGGGCGGGATCTGCTGGATCTGCCGTTCGCCGAACGGCACGCGGAGCTGGCGCGGCTGGTGCCCGAGCCGATGCGGGTGCGGCGCGCCCTCGCCCACGGGCCCGAGGACATCCCCCCGGCACAACGATTCCTCGCCGAGACGCTGGAGCGCGGTCACGAAGGCGTGGTGGCGAAGGCCCTGGACGCCCCCTACAGCGCGGGCCGACGCGGGGCGTCGTGGCTGAAGGTCAAGCCCGTGCACACCCTCGACCTGGTGGTCCTGGCGGCCGAGTGGGGCCACGGACGGCGCACCGGCAAGCTCTCCAACCTGCACCTCGGGGCCCGCGCCGCGGACGGTTCCTTCGCGATGCTCGGCAAGACCTTCAAGGGCATGACGGACGCGATGCTGGCCTGGCAGACCGAGCGCCTCCAGGAGCTGGCCGTCGAGGACAGCGGCCACGTGGTCACCGTACGGCCCGAACTCGTCGTGGAGATCGCCTACGACGGTCTGCAGAGGTCCACCCGCTACCCGGCCGGGGTCACCCTGCGCTTCGCCCGCGTGGTGCGCTACCGCGAGGACAAGGCGCCCGCGGAGGCCGACACGGTCGAGACCCTGCTCGCCGCACACCCGGAGGTGGCTCCGTGACGGGGAAGCGCAGTGCGGGGCTTCTGTTGTACCGGCGCGCCGGCGACGGCCCGGAGGTGCTGCTCGGCCACATGGGCGGCCCGTTCTTCGCGCGGCGGGACGCCGGGGCGTGGACCGTGCCCAAGGGCGAGTACGAGCCCGACGAGACCGCCTGGGACGCGGCGCGCCGGGAATTCCAGGAGGAGCTGGGGCTGCCGCCGCCCGACGGCGAGGCCGTCCCGCTCGGCGAGGTCAAACAGAAGAACGGCAAGGTCGTCACGGCCTGGGCGATCGAGGCGGACCTCGACCCGGCGACCGTGGTCCCGGGCACCTTCGCGATGGAGTGGCCGCCGAAGTCGGGGCGGCGCCAGGAGTTTCCCGAGCTGGACCGGGTGGAATGGTTCGGCCTGGACCGGGCCGCGGAGCTGATCGTGCCGGCGCAGACGGCGTTTCTCGACCGGCTGGCGGAGCACTCGGACTGACAGCGCCCTCCGCGTTGCGCCGCACCTCGCCGCGCGGGAGGGTCGGAAAACAGGCTCGAGGAACAGCCCGCTTCAGGAGGTCGGCCATGCCCATCGCGACGGTGAACCCGGCGAACGGCGAGAGGCTCAAGACGTACGACGCGCTCGGCGCCGAGGAGATCGAGCGCAGGCTCGCCACGGCCGAGACCACGTTCCGCGCCTATCGCACCACGTCCTTCGCCGAGCGTGCACGGCTGCTGCACAGGGCAGCCGACCTCCTCGACGAGGAGCGGGACGACATCGGCCGGGTGATGACCACGGAGATGGGCAAGCCGGTCAAGCAGGCCCGCGCGGAGGCCGCCAAGTGCGCGAAGTCGATGCGCTGGTACGCCGACCACGCCGAGGAGCTGCTCGCCGACGAGGAACCCGCCGGCTCCGACGTCAAGGACTCCGGCGCCTCCCGCGTCCTGGTGCGCTATCGGCCGCTGGGCCCGGTGCTGGCCGTCATGCCGTGGAACTTCCCGCTCTGGCAGGTGGTCCGGTTCGCGGCGCCCGCCCTGATGGCGGGCAATGTCGGCCTGCTCAAGCACGCCTCGAACGTGCCGCAGACCGCCCTCTACCTGGAGGACCTGTTCCGCCGGGCGGGCTTCCCGGAGGGCTGTTTCCAGACGTTGCTGATCGGCTCGGGCGCCGTGGAGGGCATCCTGCGCGATCCCCGGGTCAAGGCGGCGACGCTGACCGGGAGTGAACCGGCGGGTCGCGCGGTGGCCTCGGTCGCCGGGGACGAGGTCAAGAAGACGGTGCTGGAGCTGGGCGGCAGCGACCCGTTCGTCGTCATGCCGTCCGCCGACGTGGACCGGGCGGCGAGGACCGCGGTGACGGCCCGGGTGCAGAACAACGGGCAGTCGTGCATCGCCGCCAAGCGGTTCATTGTGCACACGGACGTGTTCGACGCCTTCGCCGAGCGCTTCACGGCGGGCATGAAGGCGCTGAAGGTCGGCGATCCGCTGGCCGAGGACACCGACATCGGCCCGCTCTCCACCGAACAGGGCCGCGGTGACCTGGAGGAACTCGTCGACGACGCGGTGGAGAACGGCGCCACCGTGCTCTGCGGCGGCGAGCGCCCCGAAGGCTTCACGGAGCACGGCTGGTACTACGCGCCGACCATCCTCACCGACATCACCCCCGAGATGCGCGTCCACCAGGAGGAGACCTTCGGGCCGGTCGCCACGCTCTACCGCGCCGCCGATCTGGACGAGGCGGTGGCGCTCGCGAACGACACGCCGTTCGGGCTGAGTTCGAACGTCTGGACGAACGACGAGGCCGAGGCGGACCGGTTCGTACGCGACCTGGAGGCGGGCGGCGTGTTCTTCAACGGGATGACCGCCTCCCACCCGGCGTTCCCGTTCGGCGGGGTCGAGCGATCCGGCTACGGGCGTGAACTGTCGGGACACGGAATCCGCGAGTTCTGCAACATCACCACCGTATGGCACGGAGCGTAAGCGTTCCGCAGCTACCATCCCCCTGTGAACCGCGAAGTGACCCTGCCTCTGATCGTCGACGACCGCGGCACGTTGCAGGTGGCGGCCGCCGACGTCAGCAAACTGCTGCGCACGGTGGGCGGCCGGTGGCTGCACCTGGTGGAGGCCGGCCAGGACGGACTCGACGAGGACACGGTGGCGACGCTGACCATCGAACTCGCCAAGCTCGCCGACCGCATCGACGTGGCCTGCATCGCGCACAGCAGCGGGACGACGTCCGACTGACGGCGCGCGTCCGCCCGGTCCGCGCGCCGGGCCGACGCGCCCTCAGGTCGGCCGCTGGTCGAGTTCCCACAGGGCGTGCCAGAACTTCGCCTCATAGCTCTGCAGCAGTCGCCCGTACCGGAGGACCTCGGTCTCCCCGATCCGCCCCGCGTCCAGCCCCGCCTGTACAGCCGTGAGCGCCTTCCGCTCCAGCTCCGGGGCGGGTGCCGCGAACAAGTCGAAGAAGCCGCACACCTCGCCGCCGAAGCCGTAGTGGCGGCGCAGGGCTTCGGCGATCACCGCGCAATAGCCGCCCCACGTCGTGAAGTTGCCGCTCAGGGCGAGCACCACGTCGGCCCCTGAGCCGTTCAGGGCCAGCCAGGCGACGTACGCGGGATAGGCCTGGCAGTCCGCGAGCGGCTCGTAGGACGCCGCCCGCGCCTCGTCCACCCCGCAGGCGGCGGCGAACACATCCAGCTTGTCCTGGGCCAGAGCCTCACCCTCCGCGAGCATGGCGAAGAAGGCGGCGCTCTGCGGCTCGACGTCCGGACGCTCGACCAGATGCAGGAACGCGCGGCGGTCCGCGGCGATCACATGGCGCTGTTCCAGGGCGAGGGCGGCGAGCGTGGAACGCTGGGCCGCGCCCCGGGCGATGAGGGGCAACAGCCGGTTGGCGTGGGGGTCCGGGGCGAGCTTCCCCGTGGTGTCCTCCAGCAGTTCCCTGGCCGTGCGCACCATGGCGTACTCCTTCGGTTCGGCCGTCCCGGGGCCTCTTCCCTCGTACTCCTGCACCCTCCCAAGAATCCCCGGAATGGAGTAACCCGACGAGAGATCCCCACGCTTCCGGGTGATCGTGGGTGGACCACCCCTGTGGGTGAACCACCCCCGAGGGTGAACCACTCTTCCGCCGGGGGACGAGAGTTCCCCGGAAGGCGAAAGAAGGCGCGCGTCATGGCGACTTTGTGCAGACCTTCGGTCTCCGTACCGGAATACGTGATCACGATGGAGGAGACGCTGGAGCTGGCTCGCTCCCGTCACGAGGACCACCCGCAACTGCCGTTGGCACTCCGACTGATCGAGAACACCGGTGTCCAAACCCGGCACATCGTGCAGCCCATCGAGGAGACGCTGAAACACCCGGGCTTCGAAGAACGCAACAAGGTCTACGAGAGTGAGGCCAAGGCCCGCGTCCCCGCCGTCATACAGCGGGCGCTGGATGACGCCGAGCTGCTCACCACCGACATCGACATGATCATCTACGTCTCGTGCACCGGGTTCATGATGCCCTCGCTCACGGCCTGGCTGATCAACTCGATGGACTTCAGCAGCGACACCCGGCAAATACCCATAGCCCAGCTGGGCTGCGCGGCGGGCGGCGCCGCGATCAACCGGGCCCACGATTTCTGCACGGCGTACCCCGACGCCAACGCACTCATCGTGGCCTGCGAGTTCTGCTCGCTCTGCTACCAGCCGACCGATCTCAGCGTCGGCTCGCTGCTCTGCAACGGCCTGTTCGGCGACGGCATAGCCGCCGCCGTCGTCCGCGGCAACGGCGGCACCGGCGTCCACCTGGAGCGCAACGGCTCCTACCTGGTCCCCAAGACCGAGGACTGGATCATGTACGACGTCCGCGCCACGGGCTTCCACTTCCTGCTGGACAAGCGGGTTCCCGGGACGATGGAACCGCTCGCCCCCGCCCTCCACGCCCTCGCGCGACAGCACGACTGGGACGCCTCCGAACTGGACTTCTACATCATCCACGCGGGCGGCCCCAGGATCCTCGACGACCTCAGCAAGTTCCTCGAGGTCCCGCCGGAGGCCTTCCGCTTCAGCCGGGCCACCCTCACCGAGTACGGGAACATCGCCAGCGCCGTCGTCCTGGACGCGCTGCGCCGGCTGTTCGACGAGGGCGGCGCCGAGCACTCCGCACGCGGACTGCTCGCGGGCTTCGGCCCCGGCATCACCGCGGAGATGGCCCTGGGCCGCTGGCAGGACACCAACGACGAGACGGTGTGAACGGACATGACCGAGAAGACGATCATCGGGCCACTGCCGCCTGTCCGGCACTGGCCCGCCCTCGACCTGAAGGGCGTGGACTTCGACCCGGTCCTGACCGAGCTGATGCGCGAGGGACCGGTCACCCGGATCCAACTGCCCAACGGCGAGGGCTGGGCCTGGCTGGTGACCCGCCACGACGATGTGCGCAAGGTCGCCAACGACCCACGCTTCGGCCGCGAGGCGGTCCTGGACCAGCAGGTCACCCGGCTCGCCCCGCACTTCATCCCGGCCCGTGGCGCGGTGGGCTTCCTGGACCCGCCCGACCACACCCGGCTGCGCCGCTCGGTGGCTGCGGCCTTCACGGCACGCGGGGTGGAGCGGGTCCGCGACAAGGCCCGGCGCACGCTCGACGAGATGGTCGACGAGCTGCTGCGGATCGGACCGCCCGCCGATCTCACCGAAGCGGTCCTCAGTCCCTTCCCCATCTCGGTCATCTGCGAACTGATGGGCGTCCCGCCCGACGACCGGAAGGGCATGCACACCTGGACGCAGCCGATCCTGTCCTCCGCGCACGGCGCCGAGGTCAGCGAGAAGGCCAAGGACGAGATGGGCGCCTACTTCAGGAAGCTCATCGGCGCCCGGAACCACAGCAGGGACGAGGACGTCACCTCGCTGCTGGGTGCCGCCGTGGGCCGGGACGAGATCGATCTGGAGGAGGCCGTCGGACTCGCCGTCCTCCTCCAGATCGGCGGCGAGGCGGTCACGAACAACAGCGGGCAGATGTTCTACCTGCTCATGACCCGCCCGGCGCTGGCCGACCGGCTGCGCTCCGACCCTCGGATCCGCCCCCAGGCCATCGACGAGCTGCTGCGCTACATCCCGCACCGCAACATGGTCGGCCTGTCACGGATCGCGAGGAAGGACGTCGAGATCAGCGGCGTACTGATCCGGGCCGGCGATCCGGTCTACGTCTCGTACCTGGCCGCCAACCGCGACCCGGAGGTCTTCCCGGACCCGGAGCACCTCGACTTCGAGCGCAACCCCAACCCGCACGTGGCGTTCGGCTTCGGCCCGCACTACTGCCCGGGCGGGATGCTGGCCAGGCTGGAGTCGGAACTCCTGGTGGACGCGCTTTTGGACCGGATGCCGGGGCTGCGGCTCGCCGTCCCCCCACGCCAGGTCCCGTTCAGGAAAGGCGCGTTGATCCGTGGCCCCGAGGCTCTGCCCGTGACGTGGTGAGCGACCGATGACCATGACCGAAGGACTCCTCGTACCACCGGGTCACGGCCGGATCGTACAAACCCCCGCCCAGCACGTGACCTTCAAGGTGACCGGCTCGCACTCGCGCACCGCGTCCACCTTCGAGGTGCTGGTACCGCCCGGCTTCGACGTGGGCGCCCACGTGCACTCACGCAGCGAGGAGCTGTTCTACGTGCTCGAAGGCGAGCTGGACGTGCTCGCCTTCGAGCCCCGGATCCGGACCCCCGACAACTGGCAGAAGTGGGAGTCGAGTTCGGGCAACCGGGCGGTACGGGCAACCCCGGGCACCGTCATCGTCGTGCCCCCGGGCTGTCCACACGCCTTCGCCAACCCCACCGAGACCCAGGCGAAGATGTTCTTCCAGGCCTCCCCGCCCCCGGACCACGAGCGCTACTTCGAGGAGCTGCTGGAGATCCTGGGTTCGGGCGGCCCACCCGACCACGCGGCCATCGAGGAACTGAGGGCGCGATACGACATCGAGCAGCTCACCCCTCTGAAACACCGCTAGCCGCAGCGCCCCTTCTCGGGGGCGCAGGGTGACTACCGAATCGGCATCCCGGAAAGCGTCCGGGCGATCACCAGCCGCTGGATCTCACTCGTACCCTCGAAAATGGTGTAAATGGCCGCATCCCGATGCATCCGCTCCACCGGATACTCGCGGGTGTAGCCATTTCCACCCAGGATCTGGATCGCCTGACCGGTGACCTTCTTCGCCGTCTCACTGGCGAACAACTTGGACATCGACCCCTCGGCCGCGGTGAACGGCTTCCCGTTGATCGCCATCCACGAAGCGCGCCAGACCAGCAGACGCGCCGCATCGACCGACGTACGCATGTCGGCGAGCTGGAACGCGACACCCTGATTGTCGATGATCGGACGCCCGAACTGCTCACGCGTCATCGCATAGTCGAGGGCGACCTCGTACGCGGCGCGGGCCGTGCCCACCGCCATGGCCCCGACGGCCGGACGCGACGCCTCGAACGTGGCCATCGCGGCGTTCTTCACCCGCTCGCCGCCACCCGCCTTGGCGCGCTCCCGGGCGCGGGCCAGGCGCTCGTCCAGCTTCGCCTTGCCGCCGAGCAGGCAGGAACCGGGGATGCGAACGTTGTCGAGGACCACCTCGGCGGTGTGCGAGGCACGAATGCCGTGCTTCTTGAACTTCTGGCCCTGGGAGAGGCCCGGCGTGTTCGGCGGCACGATGAAGGAGGCGTGCCCCTTGGAGCCGAGATCCGGGTCGACGACCGCGACGACGACATGGACATTGGCGATGCCACCGTTGGTCGCCCAGGTCTTGGTGCCGTTGAGCACCCACTCGTCCTTGGCCTCGTCATAGACGGCACGCGTGCGCATCGAGGCGACGTCGGAGCCGGCGTCGGGCTCGGAGGAGCAGAACGCGGCGACCTTTACATCGTTCGCGTCGCCGTACATCTGGGGGATCCAGGTGCCGATCTGTTCCTCGGTGCCGTTGGCGAGGACGCCCACGGCGGCGAGACCGGTGCCGACGATCGACAGGGCGATGCCCGCGTCGCCCCAGAACAGCTCCTCCATGGCCATGGGTATGCCGAGACCGGTCGGGTCGAAGTACTGCTGTGCGTAGAAGTCCAGGGAGTAGATGCCGACCTTCGCGGCCTCCTGGATGACCGGCCAGGGAGTCTCCTCGCGCTCGTCCCACTCGGCGGCCGCGGGGCGGATCACATCGGCGGCGAACCCGTGGAGCCAGTCGCGGACCTCCCTCTGTTCGTCGTTGAGCTCCATGGTGAACTCGGCCATGTCCCCTCCAGCACTGCACTAAAGCGTTACTTGCGGTAACTGGAGTCTGTTACTGATCAGTAGTAAAAGTCAACTCCCACGTTCCGCTCGGCTGCCCGTTCGATACGCATGGGCCGATGAGTGTTACTTTGCGCAGGCGTCACCGAATCACCACGGGTGGGGAGAGATCATGGACACCACACAGCGGACCGATCAGCAGAGGTCCGCCGACCGCCGCCGGCGCGAGCTGCTGGAGGCCGCCGACAGAGTGGTGCTCCGCGACGGCCCCGGTGCCTCGATGAACGCCATCGCCGCCGAGGCGGGCATCACCAAGCCGATCCTGTACCGCCACTTCGGCGACAAGGGTGGACTTTACGCGGCCCTGGCCAAGCGGCACACCGACGCCCTCCTCGGAGCGCTGCGGGCCGCGCTGGACGCGCCCGCGGAGCGCCGGGAGCGGGTGGAGGCCACGCTCGACACGTATCTCGCGGCCATCGAGGCGCACCCTCAGGTCTACCGCTTCCTGATGCACCCCACGGAGGGCGCCTCGTCCGCCGATCAGGGCTTCGACCTGGGCAAGCACTCCGCGCCGCTGCTGCGCCGCATGGGCGAGGAGTTGGCCGAGGTCATCGAGGAACGGGTGGATCTCGGACCGGGCAGTCAGCAGCTGGCGCGGGTGTGGGGGCACGGGATCGTCGGCATGATGCATGCCGCCGGGGACTGGTGGCTCGGTGAGCAGCCCTGCTCCCGGGCCGAGTTGGTACGGAGTCTGGCCGACCTGCTGTGGGGCCGGCTGGCCGCGGCCGGCGATCGTGTCGGGGGTCCTGGGTTCTGAGGTCGGGTGTCGGCTGCGGGTTGCTCGTGGCTGGTCGCGCAGTTCCCCGCGCCCCTCACACCGGGGCGCTCAGGTCGGCGCCGCTCCAGGGGCGCGGGGGACTGCGCGCTCAGCCGAAAACAACCCGCAGCCGGCCCGCAATGCTCAGCGCCCCCAAGACGCCCGCGCCGCCCGCCTCATCACCCGGCGCCGGCGCCACCCACTCAGCCGGTCCACGTACAGACCACCCTCCAGGTGGTCGTACTCGTGCTGGAGGCACCGGGCGAACCACCCCGTGCCATGGACCAGCACCGGCCCCCCGTCCACCGTGAAACCCTCGACAACGGCGTGGTCATACCGCTCCGTCCCCGCTTCCAGGCCGGGCAGGGAGAGACAGCCCTCCGGCCCGCGCAGCACCACTCCGTCCGCCTCGACGAGACGGGGGTTCACCACGTGTCCCAGATGGCGGACGTCCTCGTCGTCCGGGCAGTCGTACACGAAGACCCGCGAGGCGACGCCGACCTGGTTCGCGGCGAGGCCGACGCCCTGGGCGGCGTACATCGTCGCGAACATGTCCTCGACGAGTAGGGCGAGTTCGGGACCGAAGTCCGTGACGTCTTCACACGGTGTGTGCAGAACGGGGTCGCCGAGCAGAGTCACCGGCCGGACGCGCCCTCGGGTGCCGGGGATGGAGCCGTGTCGCATGGCGGCAAGGGTACGGTCCTCATGGGCGCGCGAATGTCGCGCGGGCACCGTGGAGGTGCCGCGATTCGGGCACGTGAGTGGATCTCGATAGGCTGAGGCCCACACGGTGCCGGGGGCAGAGGCGCGGCGCGTACGCAAGGAGGATCGAGAAACGATGTCAGGCAACTCGGACCCGCTGACGCCGCGGGCCAAGCTGGCCGTGACGGCGGGCAAGGCGGCGGCGGCCGTCTCGCGGGCCGCCGGACGCGGCAGCGGATCGGTGATCGGTGGCCGGGTGGCACTCAAGCTCGACCCCGATCTGCTGGCCAGGCTCGCCACCCACCTGGACGTGATCCTGGTGTCGGCGACCAACGGCAAGACCACGACGACCCGGCTGATCGCGGAGGCGCTGCGCGCCGCGGGCCCGGTCGTGTCCAACGCGCTGGGCGCCAACATGCCGGCCGGTATCACCTCGGCTCTCGCCGGGGGTTCGGACGCGAAGTTCGCGGTCATCGAGGTCGACGAGAAGTACCTCGCGGGTGTCGCCCGCGACACCGACCCGAAGTGCATCGCGCTGCTCAACCTCTCCCGCGACCAGCTCGACCGGGCCGCCGAGACCCGGATGATGGCCGAGCACTGGCGCGAGGGCCTGGCCGGTTCCAAGGCCGTCGTGGTCGCCAACGCCGACGACCCGCTCGTCGTGTGGGCCGCTTCCTCCTCGCCGAACGTCATGTGGGTGGCGGCCGGTCAGATGTGGAAGGACGACGCCTGGTCCTGCCCGTCCTGCGGCGGTGTGATGCAGCGCCCCGGCGACGACTGGTTCTGCGGCGACTGCGGCTTCCGCCGTCCGACGCCGACCTGGGCGCTGTCCGGGGACCACGTGCTCGACCCGCACGGCTCCGCGTGGCCGATCCACCTCCAGCTGCCCGGCCGGGCCAACAAGGCGAACGCCGCCTCGTCGGCCGCCGTCGCCGCGGTCTTCGGAGTGCCCCCGCAGGTCGCCCTGGAGCGCATGTACCAGGTGCAGGCGGTCGCCGGACGCTACGACGTGGTGCAGTTCATGCAGCGCGACCTGCGTCTGCTGCTCGCCAAGAACCCCGCGGGCTGGCTCGAGACGTTCTCCCTGATCGACCCTCCGCCGACCCCGGTCATCCTGTCCGTGAACGCGCGGGGCGCCGACGGTACCGACACCTCCTGGCTGTGGGACGTCGACTACACCCGTCTGACCGGGCACCCCATCTTCGTGCTCGGCGACCGCAAGCTCGACCTCGCCGTGCGTCTCGAGGTCGCCAACCAGTCCTTCCAGGTCTGCGAGAACCTCGACCAGGCGGTGCAGCTCGCCCCGCCCGGTCGCATCGAGGTCATCGCGAACTACACCGCATTCCAGGATTTGAGGCGTCGTGTCGGCAACTGAGCAGCCACGGAGGACCAAGAGAATGAGTGACAACAGCCTGCGCCTGGTGTGGATCTACCCGGACCTGCTGAGCACCTACGGCGACCAGGGCAACGCCCTCGTCGTGGAGCGCCGGGCCCGCCAGCGCGGTCTCGACGTCGCCCGTCTCGACGTCCGCAGCGACCAGCCGATCCCGACCTCCGGCGACATCTATCTGATCGGCGGCGGCGAGGACCGGCCGCAGCGGCTCGCCGCGGAGCGTCTGCGCCGTGACGGCGGTCTGCACCGCGCGGTGGGCAACGGCGCGATCGTCTTCTCGGTCTGCGCCGGCTACCAGATCCTCGGCCACGAGTTCATCAACGACCTCGGGCAGCGCGAGCCCGGCCTCGGCCTGCTCGACGTGGTCTCGACGCGCGGCGAGGGCGAGCGCTGCGTCGGCGACGTACTCGGAGACATCGACCCGCGCCTGGGCCTGCCGCAGCTGACCGGCTTCGAGAACCACCAGGGCGTCACCCACCTCGGCCCCACGGCGCGTCCGTTCGCGCAGGTGCGGCTCGGCAAGGGCAACGGCACCGGCGACGGCACCGAGGGCGCGTACAACGACACGGTCTTCGGCACGTACATGCACGGGCCCGTGCTCGCCCGCAACCCGCAGATCGCGGACCTGCTGCTGAAGCTGGCACTCGACGTGAACGCGCTGCCACCGATCGACGACCGCTGGTACGAGGCGCTCCGGGGCGAGCGCATCTCCGCGGCACAGCAGCCCGCCTGAACGGTCGGCCAACAACGGACAAACGGTACGGATGTCCACAGGGCGCGCTCGAGGGATACCTCAAGCGCGCCCTAGGCGTTTCCGGCACGGTGTACCCAGGTCGGGCCCGCCTGACCGGGTGTCCGCTCACTTGTGCGGCCGCGTCCACCAGGCGGACGCCCGCTACGGCACCACCCCGTCCCGCCGGTAGGGTGACCGGGATTCCAGCCGGACAGCGTGGTCCGGTACCCGGCCCACATTGAGAAGGTATTTCGGGCTATGCGCATTGGTGTCCTCACGTCCGGCGGCGACTGCCCCGGCCTGAACGCCGTCATCCGGTCCGTCGTGCACCGCGCCGTCGTCGACCACGGCGACGAGGTCATCGGCTTCCGGGACGGCTGGAAGGGGCTTCTGGAGTGCGACTACCTGAAGCTCGACCTCGACGCGGTGAGCGGCATCCTGGCTCGCGGCGGCACGATCCTCGGCTCCTCCCGGGTCCAGCCCGCGCAGCTGCGTGACGGCGTGGAGCGGGCCAAGGGCCATGTCGAGGAGCTCGGCCTCGACGCGATCATCCCGATCGGCGGCGAGGGCACGCTGAAGGCGGCCCGGCTGCTCTCGGACAACGGCCTGCCGATCGTCGGCGTGCCGAAGACCATCGACAACGACATCGCCGTCACGGACGTGACCTTCGGCTTCGACACGGCCGTCGGCGTCGCGACCGAGGCCCTGGACCGGCTGAAGACGACGGCCGAGTCCCACCAGCGGGTGCTGATCGTGGAGGTCATGGGCCGCCACACCGGCTGGATCGCCCTGCACTCCGGCATGGCCGCGGGCGCGCACGCCATCGTCGTCCCCGAACGCCCCTTCGACATCGAGGAGTTGGCCGCGCGGGTCGGCGAGCGCTTCGAGGCAGGCAAGCGGTTCGCGATCGTCGTCGCCGCGGAGGGGGCGAAGCCTCGCCCGGGCACCATGGAGTTCGACGAGGGCGGCAAGGACGTCTACGGGCACGAGCGCTTCGCCGGCATCGCCCGGCAGCTCTCCCTGGAGCTGGAGGAGCGCCTCGGCAAGGAGGCCCGGCCGGTGATCCTCGGGCACGTCCAGCGCGGGGGGACGCCGACGGCGTACGACCGCGTGCTCGCCACGCGGTTCGGCTGGCATGCGGTGGAGGCCGCGCATCGCGGCGACTTCGGGAAGATGACCGCGCTGCGGGGGACGGACATCGTCATGGTGTCGCTCGCGGAGGCGGTGGAGAGCCTGAAGACGGTTCCTGAGGAGCGGTACGCCGAGGCGGAGTGCGTGCTCTGAGGGTTCGTTCTCGGCTGCGGGAGCGTCGTGGCGTGTCGCGCCCACGCGGCGGAGCCGCATAGTGACACAGCCCCGCGCCGCTGACGGGGCGCTGCGCTGACCCCGGTCACCGTTGGGGCAGGGGTCAGTCCTACTCTGGTTCGGACAGACAGCGCACAACGTACGAATCAGGAGCCGGCGGATGGATCACAGCGGGCACGGCATGACCATGGATCTGCCGCCGTTCACGCTGGGGCGGGGGCTCGAGTGGTCCGCGGACCCGTTCTTCCTCGTCGCCTGCCTGGTGGGACTCGGCCTGTACGGCTGGGGGGTCGTGCGGCTCGCGCGGCGCGGTGACAAGTGGTCGGTCGGGCGGACCATCGCCTTCGTGCTCGGCGTGCTGACCGTGATGCTCATGATGTGCACCAAGCTGAACGACTACGGCATGGTCATGTTCAGCGTGCACATGGTGCAGCACATGGTGATCAGCATGCTCTCGCCGATCCTGATCCTGCTCGGAGCGCCGATCACACTGGCGCTGCGCGCCCTGCCGGTGGCCGCCACGCGAGGCAACAAGGGTCCGCGTGAACTGCTGCTGATGTTCCTGCACAGCCGCTACATGCGGATCATCACGCATCCTGCGTTCACGATCCCGCTGTTCATCGCGAGCCTGTACGCGCTGTACTTCTCCCCCATCTTCGACTTCCTGATGGGCTCCAAGACCGGGCACATCGCGATGATGTGCCACTTCCTCGCCGTCGGCCTGGTCTTCTTCTGGCCGATCATGGGCGTCGACCCCGGACCGCACCGGCCGGGCTATCTGATGCGGATGCTGGAGCTGTTCGCGGGCATGCCGTTCCACGCGTTCTTCGGTATCGCGCTGATGATGGCGTCCGCGCCGATGGTGGAGACGTACAAGAACCCGCCCGCCTCGCTCGGCATCGACGCGCTCTCCGACCAGAGCGCCGCGGGCGGCATCGCCTGGGCGTTCAGCGAGATCCCCTCCGTCCTCGTGTTGATCGCGCTGCTCTTCCAGTGGTACGCCTCCGAGAAGCGGCAGGCCCGCCGCACGGACCGGGCCGCCGACCGCGACGGCGACAAGGAACTCGAGGCGTACAACGCCTATCTGGCCTCACTCAACGCACGCGGCCGCTGAATTAACTTTGCAATTCACCTTGCGTGCAGGGCTTTTCGGTTCAGTAGCATGGGGGGACAACGGGGGAAACCGCAGGGGGAGCGGTCATGTCAATTCGTGCGTCCATGCAGAGGGCGGGGATTTCCGCCGCCCGAAGGCTCGCTCTACTGCTGGTTTCGGTACTGATAGTCAGCGGGTGCAGCAAATCCGATCAGTTGTTCGTAGTGCGGGCCGTGGCGGCGGGGGTTTCCTCGGTCTCCCCCTTCTTCAAGGAGGACCGACAGCTCGGCACGGACATCCATCTGCCCGAGGCCCGGCCCAGCGGTGGTGTGCAGGCCAGTAACAGCCCCGGGCTGTACGGCGGGGCCCCTGACGGCAGCGGCGGAAGCGGCTCACCGGCGCCCGACCCCGGTACCGCACCCGGCACAGGCACAGGCACAGGCACCGACACCGACACCGGCGTGTGGGGCGGCACCACGAAACCCGGCACCTGCGCCGTGGCGAAGTTGAAGAAATTCCTCACCGACCCCAAGAACTCGGCGAAGGCCCAGGAATGGGCGCGGGTCCTGCATATAAGCACCGATCAGATCCCGAGTTATATCGATCAACTCACACCCGTCGTACTGCGTCACGACACTCTCGTGACGAATCACGACTACAAGAACGGCAAGGCGGTTTCGTACGCCGCACTGCTGCAGGCCGGAATCGCCATTCTGGTCGACCAACAGGGACTGCCCGCGGTGAAGTGCTCCTGCGGCAATCCGCTGCTCCCCTTCGAGGGAAAGGCCTCGAAGACCGCCGTGCGGTTCAAGGACGGCAACAAGCAGTGGGCCGACTACCGGCAGGACCGCGTCGTGCTCGTCGAGCCGCCGCCCGGAGCGCAGGAGATCCGCAAGCTCCAGCTCGTCGACGTGCACAACCCCGACCGGGGGATCGCCCGCCCGGTGGGCAGCGACGGCAGCCAGGACAAGTCCTTCGACACCCAGCAGAAGCACGCCGTGCCACCGGTCACCGGCATGACCTTCGCCGAGGCGACCCGGCGGCTGACCGACGCGGGGCTGGGCATGTCGTACTCCGGTGACACCCTGCCGGCCGACGACGCCCAGGTGACGGCGTCCCGGCCGACCGAGGGCAGCCAGGTCGCCTGGGGCACGTCGGTCGTCCTGTCGGCGCCGTCCGACAGCCCGCCCGAGAGCGGCGGTGGTCCGACCACGCCGTCGGATTCCGGCACGAGCACGGGCGGCACGAACGGAACGGGCTCGGGCGGCACGAACGGAACGGGCTCGGATCCCGGGACGACCCCGCCCACCCCGTCCGGGGGATCGTCCGGCCCCTCGTCCGGCGGCGCGTCCGCCAGCGCGTCGGCGGGCAGTGCCTCGCCGTCCGACAGCGGCACCGGATCGGGTGTCCCCACGGACACGGGCACCTCCTCCCCCACGAAGCCCGCCACGCCCACGGACACCCCCACGGACACGAGCGGCGGAACGGGCGGCGGAACGACGTCCTCCCCGTCACACACCGCTCCGACCGGCTCACCTGCGAGCAGTGCCCCGATCACCCCCACGGCCACTGCCCCGACCGTGCCGACGACCGAACCGACCTCGCACCGACCGACCTCGACCAGGCCCACCGTCAGCAGCGCGCCACCGCCGAGTGAGCCCGTGTCGAGCACACCGCCCGCCCCGGTCGACCCGGGTACGAGCGACTCCGCGCCCGGTGGGCCCACCGAGAGCGCGGCCTGACCCGCGTACGACAACGCAGAACCCGGGGGCAACCGGATGACAGCAGGATCAGCGCAGTCGGGAGTGGGTCGGATCATCGACGGCCGGTATCTGCTACTGAAGCAGGTCGGCTCCGGCGGGATGGGCCACGTCTGGCTCGCCCACGACCAGCGGCTCGACTGTGACGTGGCGCTCAAGGAGATCAGGTTCCGCGATGTCCGGGAAGGGAGTGAGGAGCACGAGTCGCGCATCGCGCGCGCCCGCGCCGAGGCCCGGCACGCGGCGGTGCTGCGCGGCCACCCGCACGTGGTGACGGTCCACGACGTCCTGGAGCACGACGGCCTGCCGTGGATCGTGATGGAGTACGTGGCGGGCGCCGAGGACCTGCGGGCGTGGCTCGCCCGGCGCGGCCCGCTGGCCCCCGACGAGTGCGCCCGGGTCGGCCTCGCGGTGCTGGACGCGCTGACCGCCGGGCACGAGCGCGGCATCATGCACCGGGACGTCAAACCGGCCAACATCCTGCTCGCCCCGGACCGCGCGGGTACCCCCGGCGCGCGCATCCTCCTCACCGACTACGGCGTCTCGGTCCAGCCGGACTCCCCCGAGACCCGCTGGACCCGTACCTCCGTCCTCGTCGGCACGGCCGGCTATCTGGCACCGGAACGGGCGCAGGGCGGGCAGCCGACCGCGGCGTCCGACCTGTTCTCGCTGGGCTGCACTCTGTACTTCGGTGTGGAGGGCCACGGCCCCTTCGACCGCGACAGCCACCTCGGGGTGCTCGCCGCGGTGGTCTCGGAGGAGGCGCCGCCGTCCCCTCGGGCCGGTGCGCTGGGGCCGATCATCGACGCGCTGCTGGTCAAGGACCCCGGCCTGCGGATCTCCGCGGAGCGGACGGCGGCGGCCCTGGCCCGGATCATCCTGCCCGAGCCCCATCCGCCGACCCAGGTCGACACCGGCTCGCAGCCCGCGTGGGCGGGGCTCGTCACCTCCGACGGGCCCGGCGGTCCGGCGCCACCGGGCCGGACCCCGGGCGGCCCGTACAGGGACCACGAGTACGCGCCGCCCGCACACGACCAGAGCCCGTCCCCCGCCCGGGACCAGGGACTGGCCCGGGACCAGGGGCTGTCCCAGGATCAGGGGCCGGCCCAGGACCAGGGTTTCGCGGCGCCGGGTTCGTACGTCCCCACGGCCCAGGCCTCTCCCGCGCCGGCGCACCACGCGGCGTACACACCCGTGGCACAGGCGGCCGGCACCCGTGCCGGTGCCCCGACCGCGTACGCGCCGAGCCCGGGCCAGGGCTTCGGTCCGCCGACCCCGCACCCCCCGCGGTCCGGTGCCGGTTTCGGTCCGCCCAGTTACCCGGGCCCTGCCGCACCCGCCCCGGAGCCCGGCGGGGGGCGCCGCAAGCGGACGGTGCTCCTGCAGGTGACCGCGGCACTGCTCCTCGCGCTGTCGCTGACGGCGGGAGTGATCTGGGGTATGGCCCGGTACGGCGGAACGCGGACGCCCATGGCCCCGTACGGCGCCCAGGTCGGACTCTCCGCACCGCTCAAGAAGGGCGACTGCGTACTGAGCGACCCGTCCCCCGCACCGTCCTCGGGCACCCCGCGTCTGCAACTGGATCCGAGCTGCGGAGCGCTGCGCCCCGACGGGCAGGTGATGGAGCTGTACAAGGCCCGCTCCTTCGAGGAGGCCGGCAGCGACGGACCGGACCAGTGCGCGGAGCGGACGAAGGCGACCGCCGACAAACTCGCCTGGCATGTCCAGAGCCTGGCCGTGGTGCCCACCCGCGAGGGCTTCGACGCCACCGGCGGCAACGTCGCATGCCTGCTGGTCGGGAGGCACGGTCCGGTGTACGGCAGGCTCGGCGGCCTCCGCCCGTACGGGATGGCATTCGAGGACGCGACCCAGATGCAGCAGGACGACTGCCTCGGCCATGCCCGCGGGGACGCGAGCGAATACACCCACTACGAGCTCGTCTCCTGCGACCAGGACCATGCGGGCCTGGTCTTCCGGATCACGCACCTCACCACCCTCACACCCGGCAAGAAGCCCGATGCTGAGGCGGACGCGCAATGCGCGGCCGACGCCCCGCCACAGCAACGCGGCTATCCCGCCGACACCTATGTGAGTCATGGCCTGCGCAGCACAGGACTGTGGAGGAAGGGGTACTACCTGGTGGTCTGCAGCATCGAGCGTCTGGACAAGGCCCTCATGCACGGAGGCGAGTAGCACACCCGGCCCTGGCGAACCACGCCCGTTCGGGTGAAAATGGGCGCAGGCCACGGCCCGCGTCGCGGACCCCGCCGGGAGAAGGGTGTACTGCGATGCCCGGTTCGACGAAGGCGATGGGGGTGCTCACCGTCGGCGGACTCGTCATGGTGACGGCCTACACGGTGGCGCTCGGCAGCAACGGCTGGCTGTGGTTCGGCTGGGTGGTGCTCGGTCTGCTCACGGTCGGCATGGTCGCCTCGCGCAACGCCTGACCGCGCGCTGGTCACTGTCACTGCCTGGGCAGCGGTCCCGCCGAGTGCACCCCCGGCTGGTACTTGGGCAGCCGGGCGGTGATCTTCATGCCCGCTCCCACCGCGGTCTCGATGACGAGGCCGTACTCGTCCCCGTACACCTGGCGGAGCCGGTCGTCGACGTTGGACAGTCCGATGCCGCCCGACGGGCTCACCTCCCCGGCGAGGATGCGGCGCAGCCGGTCGGGGTCCATTCCGGTGCCGTTGTCCTCGATCACGACCAGCGCCTCGGCGCCCGCGTCCTGGGCGGTGATGCTGATGTGGCTCTTGTTCGACTTGTCCGCCTTGCCCTCCAGTCCGTGTTTGACGGCGTTCTCCACGAGGGGCTGGAGACAGAGGAAGGGCAGCGCGACCGGCAGCACCTCGGGGGCGATCTGCAGGGTGACCGAGAGGCGGTCGCCGAAGCGGGCTCTGACCAGTGCCAAGTAGTGGTCGATGGCGTGCAGTTCGTCGGCGAGGGTGGTGAAGTCGCCGTGTCTGCGGAACGAGTAGCGCGTGAAGTCGGCGAATTCCAGGAGCAGTTCGCGGGCACGCTCGGGGTCGGTGCGGACGAACGAGGCGATCACCGCGAGCGAGTTGAAGATGAAGTGCGGGGAGATCTGGGCGCGCAGGGCCTTGATCTCGGCCTCGATGAGACGGGTGCGGGACTGGTCGAGGTCGGCGAGTTCCAGTTGCACGGAGACCCAGCGGGCGACCTCACCCGCGGCCCGGACGAGGACGGCGGACTCGCGGGGCGCGCAGGCGACGAGCGCTCCGTGGACGCGGTCGTCGACGGTGAGCGGTGCGACGACGGCCCAGCGCAGGGAGCAGTCGGGCTCGTCGCACTTCAGCCGGAAGGCCTCGCCGCGGCCGGTCTCCAGTGGGCTGCCGAGCCGTTCCATGATCTCGGTGCGGTGGTGCTCCCCCAGGCCGTCCCAGGCGAGGACGGTGTCCTGGTCGGTGAGGCACAGGGCGTCCGTGCCGAGCAGGGTGCGCAGTCGTCGGGCGGACTTGCGGGCGGTCTCGCCGGTGAGGCCCGCGCGCAGTGGGGGCGCGGCCAGCGAGGCGGTGTGCAGGGTCTCGAAGGTGGCGTGTTCGACGGGGGTGCCGAGGCCGCCGAGGTTCTCGGGCCGCGCGGTACGCCTGCCGAGCCAGAACCCGGCGGCGAGCAGCGGGAGCACGGCGACGCAGAGGCCCGCCAGGAATCCGCTCATGCCGTCATCGCCCCGCTCGATGATTCGCTCATGCCTTGGCCTCCCCGCGTGCGTCGGCGTCCGCGCGCCTGTCTCCTCCGGCCAGTTCTTCCGGCAGGTGGAACCGGGCCAGGATCGCCGCCGTCCCGGCCGGCACCCGTCCGGCCGTGGCCAGCGACACCAGGATCATGGTGAGGAACCCGAGCGGCACCGACCAGAGCGCGGGCCAGGCGAGCAGTGCGTGCAGCGCGCCCGAGCCCGGATAGCCCGCCATGGTCGCGGCGACGGCGACGAAGGCGCCGCCGCCGCCGACGAGCATTCCGGCGCCCGCGCCCGGCGGGGTCAGCCGCCGCCACCAGATGCCGAGGACGAGCAGCGGGCAGAAGGAGGACGCGGACACGGCGAAGGCGAGTCCGACGGCGTCGGCGACGGGCAGTCCGCCGACGATCACGCTCGCCGCGAGGGGTACCACCATGGCGAGTACGGTGCCCAGCCGGAAGTGGCGTACGCCGCGCGAGGGCAGCACGTCCTGGGTGAGCACCCCGGCCACCGCCATGGTCAGTCCGGACGCGGTCGACAGGAACGCCGCGAAGGCCCCGCCCGCCACCAGCGCGCCCAGGAGATCCGCGCCGAGCCCGCCGATCACGCGGTCGGGCAGCAGCAGGACGGCGGCGTCGGCGTTCCCGGTGAGGCTCAGTTCGGGGGCGTACAGGCGGCCGAGTGCCCCGTAGACGGGCGGCAGCAGGTAGAACGCGCCGATCAGGCCGAGGACGGCGACCGTGGTGCGGCGGGCCGCGACGCCGTGCGGGCTGGTGTAGAAGCGGACGACGACGTGCGGGAGTCCCATCGTGCCGAGGAAGGTGGCGAGGATCAGTCCGTACGTGGCGTACAGCGGGCGTTCCTCGCGGCCCGCAGCGAGCGAGGTCGACATGCCGCCGTTGCTGCCCCGGTCGGCGGCCGGGACGGGGTCGCCCTTGGCGAAGGTCAGCCGGGTGCCGCGCTCGATGTGGTGGACGCCCGCGGGGAGTCGCAGCCGCTCGCCGTCGTAGCGGTGGCCGTCGACCTTGCCGGTGGCCGTGACGCCGAGCGGGGCCGAGAGCCTCAGGTCGAGACCGGCGTCGATGCGGACGACGCGCTGCTCGCGGAAGGTCGCGGGTTCGGTGAAGGCCTGGCGCGGGGCGCCGTCGGCCTGCCAGGCGAGGACCAGGAAGAGTGCGGGGACCAGCAGGGCGGTGAGCTTGAGCCAGTACTGGAAGGCCTGCACGAAGGTGATGCTGCGCATGCCTCCGGCGGCGACGGTGGCGACCACGACGACCGCGACGAGCACCCCGCCGAACCAGTCGGGCGCATCGGTCAGGACGGCCAACGTCAGCCCGGCACCCTGCAGTTGGGGCATCAGATACAGCCAGCCGACCCCGACCACGAAGGCACCGGCGAGGCGTCGCACGGCCGGTGAGCCGAGGCGTGCCTCCGCGAAGTCGGGCAGGGTGTACGCGCCGGAGCGGCGCAGCGGGGCCGCGACGAACAGGAGCAGCACGAGATAACCGGCCGTGTAGCCGACGGGGTACCAGAGCATGTCGGGGCCCTGGACGAGGACGAGGCCCGCGATGCCGAGGAAGGAGGCGGCGGAGAGGTACTCGCCGCTGATCGCGGCCGCGTTGAGCCGGGGGCCCACGGTGCGTGAGGCGACGTAGAAGTCGGAGGTGGTCCGGGAGATGCGCAAGCCGAACGCGCCGACCAGGACGGTCGCCACGACGACGAGGGCGACGGCGGGGACGGCGTAGTTCTGATTCACGGCTCGGCGGTCCTCGTTCTCGGCTCAGCGGTCCTCGACCAGGCGCACGAAGTCCTTCTCGTTGCGCTCCACGCGCCGCACGTACCAGCGGGCGAGCAGGACCAGGGGTGGGTAGACGCAGAAGCCGAGCACGGCCCACTCCGGGCTCGCGCCGTCCGGCATCGCGGCGAAGACCAGGGGCAGTGGCCCGACCAGCAGGACCAGGACGGCGAACACCACCAGTGCGGTGCGGAGTTGACTGCGCATCAGGGAGCGGACGTAGGTGTGGCCGAGCGTGGTCTGTTCGTCGATCTCGGTCCTGGGCCGGTAGTAACCGGAGGTGCGGCGGGTGCGCCGGGTGCGCCGGGGCACCCCGGTGACGACCACCCGGCGTTCGGTCGGGTCCTGCGGCACGCCGCTTCCCCCTCTCAGCTCGTGGTCCGGCGCATCAGCAGATCGCGCAGTTCGCGGGCGTGCCGACGGCTGACCTGGAGTTCGACGGAGTCGACGAGGACGCTCACGGTGCCCGCGTCCAGGCGGAGTTCGCCGATGTGGCGCAGGGCGACGAGATGGCGCCGGTGGATGCGGACGAAGCCGCGTGAGCGCCAGCGTTCCTCCAGGGTGGAGAGCGGGATGCGGACGAGATGGCTGCCCTGGGCGGTGTGCAGACGTGCGTAGTCGCCGTGTGCTTCGACATGGGTGATGTCCTCGACGGCCACGAAGCGGGTGACGCCGCCGAGTTCGACGGATATGTGGTCCGGGTCGGGCTCGTGGACGGGTATCCGCGGTGCGGTGTCCTGGAGTTGGGCGGCCCGCCGGACGGCTTCGGCCAGCCGCTCCCGCCGTACCGGCTTGAGGACGTAGTCGACGGCCTTGAGGTCGAAGGCCTGGACGGCGAAGCCCTCGTGGGCGGTGACGAACACGACGAGCGGCGGTGAGGCGAAGCCGGTGAGCAGCCGGGCGAGGTCGAGCCCGTCGAGTCCGGGCATGTGGATGTCGAGGAAGACGACGTCGATGGCTTCGGGCCCGCCGGGTCCGGATTCCAGGGCCCGGTTGATCCGGCGCAGCGCCTCGGTCGCGTCGCTCGCGCCCTCGGCGCTGGAGATCCGGGGATCGGCGTTCAGGAGGTAGAGGAGTTCCTCGAGGGACGGTTGTTCGTCGTCGACGGCGAGCGCGCGCAGCATGAGAGTGGAGTGTAGGAGCGATCGGCATGCCTGGACATGTGCGGGACGTGGACGTCGTCGCTGGACATGCGGACGTTGTCGCTGGTTGCGTGGGCGTTCTCGCTGGATACAGTGCCGCCATGAACAGCAAGCCCGCGATGTTCGACGAACTCGACCGCAAGATCATCACGGCCCTGATGGCCAATGCCCGGACGAGCTTCGCCGAGATCGGCACGGCGATCGGACTGTCGGCCACCGCGGTCAAGCGCCGTGTCGACCGGCTGCGCGAGACCGGTGTGATCACCGGGTTCACGGCCACGGTGAAGCCGACGGCGCTCGGCTGGCGCACGGAGGCGTACGTCGAGGTGTACTGCGAAGGCGCGGCGCCGCCCCGGCGGCTCGCGGAGGTGGTCCGCAACCATCCGGAGATCACCGCGGCCATGACGGTGACGGGCGGCGCGGACGCGCTGCTCCACGTACGGGCCACGGATGTGGACCACTTCGAGGAGGTGCTGGAGCGGATCCGCACCGAGCCCTTCATCCGGAAGACGATCAGCTACATGGTGCTGTCGCATCTGCTGCCGGAGGCCCCGGAGGCGGGCGCCACCCACGCGGCCCCACAGGATGCGCAGGACGCATCAAACCTGCGTTGACCTGAGTGATTACGCAGCGATGCTGCGCACATACGCAGCTCTTGTCGCTTGTCCCCCGTATCCCCCGTTTCCTACCTTGGAGGCACCCCCCGTCGACACCGCAGGAAGCGGAGGAACCTCTCTGTGCCCGACAGCCGTGTGCCGCGCCCTCGGCGCTTTCTCGTCTGCGAACCCAGACACTTCGCCGTGCAGTACGCGATCAATCCCTGGATGCATACCGACGCCCACGTGGACGTCGATCTGGCCCGTGACCAGTGGGCGGCGCTGATCGGCGCCTACCGGGCCCATGGCCACACCGTGGACACCGTGGAGCCCGTGGCGGAACTCCCGGACATGGTGTTCGCGGCGAACTCCGCGCTCGTCCTGGCGGGCCGGGTCTTCGGCTCGTACTTCCACGCGCCGCAGCGCCGCCCCGAGTCCACGGCGTACGAGACCTGGTTCAAGGCGGCCGGTTTCGACGTCTACCGTCCCGAATCCGTCTGCGAGGGCGAGGGCGACCTCGTCCCGGTGGGCCGGTACGTACTGGCCGGCACCGGATTCCGAACGACCCCCGAGGCGCACCGCGAGGTGCAGGAGTTCTTCGGCGTCCCGGTGGTCAGCCTCCAACTGGTGGACCCGCGCTTCTACCATCTGGACACGGCACTCTTCGTCCTGGACGACGGGCCCGAGGCGAACATCGCGTACTACCCGGAGGCGTTCTCGCCCGGCAGTCGCGAGGTCCTGACCCGGCTCTTCCCGGACGCGGTGCTCGCGACCCGTGAGGACGCGTTCACCTTCGGCCTGAACTCCGTCTCCGACGGCCGCCACGTGTTCATCGCGCCGCGCGCCGAGGCCCTCGCCGACCGGCTGGCCCGCCACGGCTACGTCCCCGTCCCCGTCGACCTCTCCGAGTTCCACAAGGCCGGCGGTGGCATCAAGTGCTGCACCCAGGAGATCCGCTCATGACCGCTCCCGCCCGTACGCTCGCGTCCTCCGCCGCCGGTCCGCGCTCCTCCGCCGACCTGATCCGCGCCGAGGAGCCCGTCCTCGCGCACAACTACCACCCGCTTCCCGTGGTCGTCGCCCACGCGGAGGGCACCTGGGTCGAGGACGTCGAGGGCCGCCGCTACCTCGACATGCTGGCGGGCTACTCGGCCCTCAACTTCGGCCACCGCAACCCGGTGCTGATCGACGCGGCCCACCGTCAGCTGGACCGGCTGACGCTCACCTCGCGCGCCTTCCACAACGACCGGCTGGCCGAGTTCGCCGAGTCGCTGGCCGAGTTGACCGGCCTGGACATGGTCCTGCCGATGAACACGGGCGCGGAGGCGGTGGAGAGCGCCATCAAGGTGGCCCGCAAGTGGGCGTACGAGGTGAAGAACGTCGCACCGGACCGGGCGACGATCGTGGTGGCCGCGGACAACTTCCACGGCCGTACGACGACGATCGTGAGTTTCTCGACGGACGAGACGGCCCGCGCCGGCTTCGGCCCCTTCACCCCGGGCTTCCGCGTCGTCCCGTACAACGACCTCGCCGCGCTGGAGGCGGCCGTCGACGAGACCACCGCGGCTGTGCTGATCGAGCCCATCCAGGGCGAGGCGGGCGTCGTCATCCCGGACGACGGCTACCTGACCGGTGTCCGGGAGCTGACCCGGCGCGCCGGCTGTCTGTTCATCGCAGACGAGATCCAGTCCGGCCTGGGCCGCACCGGCACCACGCTCGCCGTGGAACATGAGGACGTCGTCCCCGACCTGCTCCTCCTCGGCAAGGCACTCGGCGGTGGCATCGTGCCGGTGTCGGCGGTGGTCGGCCGCCGGGACGTGCTCGGGGTGCTGCGGCCCGGTGAGCACGGCTCGACCTTCGGCGGCAATCCGCTGGCCGCCGCGGTCGGCTCCGCGGTCGTAGGACTCCTGGAGACCGGTGAATACCAGAGCAGGGCGGCGGAGTTGGGCGTGGTCCTGCGGGACGGTCTGACGGCGCTCGTGGGCCGGGGCGTGGAAGGCTTCCGCTCTCGCGGGCTGTGGGCGGGCGTCGACATCGACCCGGCCATCGGCACCGGGCGCGAGATCAGCGAGGGCCTGATGCGTGAGGGAGTTCTGGTCAAGGACACCCACGGATCGACGATCCGGCTGGCCCCGCCGTTGACCATCACCGGTGAGGAACTCCACTCCGCCCTGGGCGCCTTGGAGAAGGTGCTGTCACAGGGGGTCTGACACCGGCCCCGGACGCCGGCGGCGGCAGCCGACGCGATGGGCACGCCGTGCCCCCGCCGAGATGCCGCCGCCGTTGACCGACTGCGCCGAACGGGCGGCGCGGCCGGGCCGGTGCCGAGGTCACCGTCGACGAGCGGAGCAACGATCCCTTGAGGAAACCCCTCACTCGGCGGTGAGCTCCGCGAGTTGCTCGGCCGCTGTCGTGTTGCCCTGGCCGGCGAGGCGTCGCAGCTCGTCCAGGGTGTCGAGTTCGGTGGCGAGTTCGATCAGCTGGTCGGTGGCCGTGGCGTTGCCGCGGTCCGAAAGGCGGCGCAGTTCTTGGAGATCGCCTTGCTCTGCGGCGAGTTGGATGAGTTCGTCGGTCGCGGTGGGGTTGCCCGCGTCCGCGAGGCGGCGCAGTTCGTTCAGGTCGCCGAGTTCGGTGGCGAGTTCGATCAGCTCGTCGGCCGCGGAGGCGTCGCCGTGCTCGGCGCGTTCCCGCAAGGCGGACAGGTCGGGCTGGGTCATGACGGGCAGCCTCTCCATGGTTTCGCTCCGGGGCCGGCCGGCCCCGGACCTGGTGCGGCTACGCGCCGGGGCTGGGCAGCTTTCCCGAGGCGCGCAGCGTGTCGCGGTGCGCGTGCCACTCGTCCACCAGCCTGGGCAGGCGTTCGGCCAGGAACTCGGCCAGCGCGACCATCTCTTCGAGTGGCGCACGCCGCTCCGGTGGATCATCGGCGAGCAGCGCCAGCCCCTCCCTGAACAGCGCCGCATGCTCCTGGTGGACGGCGGCGTCGAAGTTCTGCGGCTGCCGACTGGCCGGATCCAGGCTCACCCGGTCCATACGCTCACCGGCGGCACGCGAGCGCCGCGCCGTCCCGTAGCTCTCAAGCAGCTTCACCGCACCGGTGATGGCACTCCGGCTCGCCAGCAGCGCCTGGCTCAGCTCGTCGATCGTCTGATGAGGCGGATCACAGACGAGCAGGTACCCCAACAGGCGCCCGGCCATCGGCGGAAACCCGTACTGGCGGGCATAGAACCGCCCGACGTGGTCGGCGAAGATCAACTGGCTGTCACTCGGCACACCGCCGAACCTAACACCAATGACGGAGATGACACATATGTGTGTCATCTCCGTCGATGGGTGACGGGCGACGGGTGACGGGCGACGGCAAAGAGCGGGCTCCTCAGTCGAGGATCGCGGTCGCTTCGACCTCCACCAGATGGTCGGGGACGTCCAGTGCCGCCACGCCGATCAGCGTGCCCGGCGCCATCGGGGTGATCCCCAGCTTCGCGGAGGCCCGCGCGACTCCCTCCAGGACCAGGGGCATCTTGTCGGGGCTCCAGTCGACGACGTAGATGGTCAGCTTCGCCACGTCGTCGAAGGAGGCGTCGGCCTCGGCCAGTGCGGTACCGACGTTGAGGTAGCTCCGCTCGACCTGAGCGGCGAGGTCACCTTCGCCGACCGTGACCCCCTCGGCGTCCCAGGCGACCTGCCCGGCGATGAAGACGAGCTTCGACCCGGTCGCGATCGCCACCTGCCGGTACACCGGGATCTTCGGCAATCCGTCGGGGTTCACCAGGGTGATGGCCATGCTGCCTGCCTCCTTGCCATGAGCGCCCATGGGCTCGCATCCACCGAGCCAAGAGGCCCTCGCTCTCTTGTGGTTACTCGGGAACTGTAGGAGAGTGGCCGCTGACCTGGAAGAACGCACTTTTCAGTGACTGGGGAACCTTATGGTGACCAAGCAGTTCAGAGGCCTGCCCGAGGATGCGGACCTGAGGCGCGCGGACTCTTTGGCGCGGGAGATCTTCTCCGACGTCGCGAACAAGTGGGCGTTCCTGATCATCGAGACTCTCGGGGAACGCACCCTGCGCTTCACCGAGCTGCGCAACGAGATCGAGGGCATCAGCCACAAGATGCTCACCCAGAACCTGCGCATGCTGGAACGCAACGGCCTGATCGAGCGCCGCGTGCACCCCACCGTGCCGCCGCGGGTCGAATACACCCTCACCGCATCGGGCCAGGGCCTTCGCGCCACGGTCGATGCCATGTGCGGCTGGACCCACCGGTACCTCGGCGACATCGAGGCCGCCCGCCGCCGCTTCGACACCTGACGGCTGGAGCACTCACACGCTCGCGTCCCCGCCGGACGCCTTCCCGTTGCCCTCAAGGCGACGGGTCGACCACCGGGTACGGGACGAACGTGCTGTCGTTCTCGTCGATTCTCAATCGCCGGCCGAGCGGGGGTACGGCACGCTGGGGGCAGTCGGTGCGTTCGCAGCTGCGGCAGCCCATGCCGATGGGGGTAGCGGCGGCGGCATTGCCGAGGTCGAGTCCGTCGGCGTAGACGAGGCGTGCGGCGTGGCGGATCTCGCAGCCCAGGCCGATGGCATAGGTCTTGCCGGGTTCGCCCCAGCCTCCGCGGTGGCGGGTCAGGGCATGTGCCGTCCACAAGTAGCGCTGGCCGTCGGGCATTTCGGCGATCTGGACGTGGATACGGCCGGGGGCCGCGAACGCCCCGTAGACGTTCCACAGGGGGCAGGTGCCGCCGGCCCGGGAGAAGTGGAAGTCGGTCGCGGACTGCCGTTTGGACAGGTTGCCGGCCCGGTCGGCCCGGACGAAGGAGAAGGGAACTCCGCGCAGCCGCGGGCGCTGGAGGGTGCTCAGACGGTGGCAGACGGTCTCGTAGCCGAGGCCGTAGCGGTCGGTGAGGCGTTCGATGTCGTACCGCACCTCCTCCGCCGCCGCGTGGAAGGTGCGGTAGGGCAGGATCAGCGCGGCGGCGAAGTAGTTGGCGATGCCGATCCGGGCCAGCGCATGCGACGGTGAACCGGCGGGAAAGTCGGCGGCGGCCTGCTGGTCGAGTTCGTCGCCGTACTCGAGCAGGGCGAGCTGAGTCGCCGGACGGAACGCCCGCTGCCCCGGTCGCAGACGGCCCGACAGAGGGAGAGTGCGGGACGCCGTGTCGTAGTGATGCAGTCGATCGCGGGACTCCGCGGCCGTCCGCACGCCGTGCCCGTCGACGAGCCGCTCGGTGAGAGCCCGCACGACCTCGCCGGGCCGGATGCCGACGCCCGCCGCTCCCAGCCCTACCCCGAACGGACCGCAGCCCAGCGCGCCCACCTGCGGCTGCCCCTGCTTCCGACCACCACCATCGGCTCCTTCCCGCAGACCTCCGAACTGCGCACCGCGCGGGCGGACCTGCGCGCGGGCCGGATCGACAGCGCCGGGTACGAGGAACGCATCAGGGCCGAGATCGGCGAGGTGATCTCCTTCCAGGAGAAGACCGGCCTCGACGTCCTTGTGCACGGCGAGGCCGAACGCAATGACATGGTCCAGTACTTCGCCGAACAGCTCACCGGCTACCTCGCCACGCGGCACGGCTGGGTCCAGTCCTACGGCACCCGCTACGTACGCCCGCCGATCCTGGCCGGCGACATCTCCCGCCCGGACGCGATGACGGTGCGCTGGACGACGTACGCCCAGTCCCTCACGACCAAGCCGGTCAAGGGCATGCTCACCGGCCCGGTCACCATGCTCGCCTGGTCCTTCGTCCGCGACGACCAGCCCCTCGCCGACACCGCCCGACAGGTCGCCCTCGCCCTGCGCGAGGAGGTGAACGACCTTGAGGCGGCCGGGACTTCGGTCATCGTCCAGGCCATCGACGACCTCGACGCCGACGTCATCAGCCTCGAGGCCGCCCGCTCCCACATGCAGGTCGCCCGTGAACTCGCGGGCCACGGCTACCCGCGCGAGGCCGGACCCGGCGTGTACGACATCCACTCCCCACGCGTACCCGGCGCGGACGAGGCGGCGGCCCTGCTGCGCAAGGGACTTGAGGCCATTCCCGCGGAACGACTGTGGGTCAACCCCGACTGCGGCCTGAAGACCCGCGCCTGGCCCGAGACCGCGCCTCGCTGGAGAACCTGGTCACCGCGGCCCGGACGGTCCGCGCGGAGCTGTCCGCGTCCTGAGCCCGTACGACGGGCCGGGAGAGCGCGCCCACCGCCTTCCCGGCCCACCGGCGACCCACCACACCACAAGCCCCGCGCCCCCGTGGAGGCCGGTGACTCACGGGCGCCAGTACAGCGCGGGGTCGGGGTGGTTGGTGAAGCCGAGTTCGCGGTACAGCGGTTCACCCTCGGCGGAGGCGTACAGGTCCACTCGGGCGACCTCACGTTCCCCGAGCCAGTCGAGCAGGCCCCGCATGATCGAGCGGCTGTGACCGCGGCGCCGGTACGACGGGTCGGTGACCACGCCGATCACGTGCCCGATCCGGCCGTTGCGCAGATGCGGGCCGGGCAGCCGCTGCTCGATGGTGGCGATCCCACAGGCGGCCAGGCCACGGTCGCCGTCGCTGTCACCGTCACCGTCACCGTCACCGTCCACCACGAGGATGCGCACGGCATCCGCGGTCAGCTGTTCCTTCAGCACCACGGCCAGGGCGTCCAGCCAGTCCTCGTCCGCCGACGCGGGGCTGAAGAAGTGACCACCGAGGTTCTCGAACAGCAGGGCCCGCAGACGTACGAGCTCCACCAGGTCGTACTCCACCGCCTGCCGCACGGCCGGCCCGTTTCCTTTGCGTTGTCCCATGCCGACCAGACTGATGTAATGGTCTTATGCACCTCAACCCTTACGGCGAGGATGCCGTGAACCTGGCCGCCGATCTGGCCAACCGACGCCCGGCCGGCACCGAGGAGCTCGCGGAGCGCTGCCGCGCCGCCGGGCTGGTGCTGGAGAACCCGGCCACTCCCCAGGACCTCGTCCGCGCCCAGGACGCACTGGAGGCGTGGGAGGAGGTCGTCGATGCCACCGACGAACAGGAACGCGCCGAACTCCTCAACCGGATGCTGGCGGCGGCCGCAGCCCACCCGCGGATGACCAACCACGCCGGCAGCGGCTGGCACCTGCACTTCCGCGACGACCGGCAGACACTCGGCGCCGTACTGTTCTCGCTCATCGCCGTGGGTACCGCACTGCACCTGACCGGACGAGGCATGCACCGCCTCCGACGCTGCGCCGTGAGCGAGTGCAACACGATCTTCGCCGACACCTCCCGCACCGGACGGCAGCGGTACTGCTCCCCACGCTGCGCCAACCGCGACGCGGTACGCCGCCACCGGGCACGCGGCGTTTGACGAGCGTCACGAGCCGCCCCTATCCCCCACGTGGCCAGTAGAGCATCCTCAGGGATGACGTCCGGAAGAACGCGGCCCCAGAGCCGATTCCGTAGAGTTGGAGAGACACCGTGTTTTACTACGTGCTCAAATACGTGCTTCTGGGTCCATTGTTGAGGCTGGTGTTCCGGCCTCGGATCGAGGGCCTTGAGCACATACCGGCGTCGGGTCCCGCCATCGTGGCCGGCAACCATCTCTCGTTCTCGGACCACTTCCTGATGCCCGCGATCCTGAAGCGGCGGATCACCTTCCTGGCGAAGGCCGAGTACTTCACGGGACCCGGTATCAAGGGACGGCTGACGGCCGCCTTCTTCCGCAGCGCCGGGCAGATCCCGGTGGACCGCTCCGGCAAGGACGCGGGCCAGGCCGCGATCCGCGAGGGACTGGGCGTGCTGCGCAAGGACGAACTGCTCGGCATCTACCCGGAGGGGACGCGTTCGCACGACGGGCGCCTCTACAAGGGCAAGGTCGGCGTCGCGGTCATGGCGCTGAAGGCCGGGGTTCCGGTCATCCCCTGCGCCATGATCGGCACCTTCGAAGCGCAGCCGCCGGGCCAGAAGATCCCGAGCCTCCACCCCGTGGTGATCCGCTTCGGCAAGCCCCTCGACTTCTCCCGCTACGCCGGGATGGAGAACGAGAAGGCCATCCTGCGCGCCGTCACCGACGAGATCATGTACGCCATCCTCACCCTCTCCGAGCAGGAGTACGTCGACCGGTACGCGGCCGTCGTCAAAGCGGAGGAGGCGGCCGAGGTCGCGGCCCAGGCCCGCAAGTTCCCTCGGATACCGTTGAGTTGAGAGGGGCACGGCAGGCAAAAGGGGCGGCCGGGGATCCGGCCGCCCCTCTGTGCGTGGGGTGTTACGGGGTCGGCGTGGCGTGCGGGGTGCACGTCACATCGGCCGCGTCCGTCTTGCCCGTGAGCAAGTAGGAGTCCACCCGGGTGTTGATGCACGGGTTGACCAGGCCGGTCACACCGTGCGAGCCCGCACCGTTCTCGGTGATCAGGCGGGAGCCCTTGAAGCGCTTGTGCAGTTCGACGGCGCCGGGGTACGGAGTGGCGGCGTCACGCGTGGACTGCACGATCAGGACGGCGGGCAGGCCCTTGCCGGTCTTGACGTTCACCGGGGTCTGCTGCTTGACCGGCCAGGTCGCGCAGGGCAGGTTCATCCACGCGTTGGCCCACGTCATGAACGGGTAGCTCTTGTGGAGCTTCGTGTTGTCCTTGTCCCACTTCGACCAGCTGGTGGGCCACTTGGCGTCGGTGCACTCGACGGCCGTGTAGACGGCGTTGCCGTTCTCCGAGGCGATGTTGCCCGCGGTGTCGGACATGTCGGGGGCGGCGGCGTCGACGAGCGCCTGGGTGTCACCGGCGACGTACTTGCTGAACGCCGTCGCGACCGGCACCCACGACGAGTCGTAGTACGGGGCGCTCTGGAAGAAGGAGATCAGTTCGGCGGGGCCCACGACGCCACCGAGCGGGCTCTTCTTCGCGGTGGCCCGCAGCTTCAGCCACTGGTCCTGGACCTTGGCGCGGGTGTCGCCGAGGTGGAAGGCGGCGTCGTTCCCCGCGACCCAGTCCTCCCAGTCCTTCCAGCGGCCCTCGAAGGCGATGTCCTGCTCCAGGTTGGCCTGGTACCAGATGTTCTCCTTCGCCGGGTTGACGACACTGTCGACGACCATGCGCCGGACGTGGCCCGGGAAAAGGGTGCCGTAGACGGCGCCGAGGTAGGTGCCGTAGGAGACGCCCAGGTAGTTGAGCTTCTTCTCACCGAGTCCGGCCCGGATGACATCCAGGTCGCGGGCGGTGTTGGGCGTGGTCATCTGCGCCAGCATCGCCTTGCCGCTGCGCTTGGCACAGCCGTCCGCGTACGCGGCGGCGAGCCCCCGCTGGACGCGCTTGTCGGCCTCGGAGTCCGGGACCGGGTCGGCCTTGGGCGCCTTCACGAACGCCTGCGGGTCAATGCAGGAGATCGGGGCGGAGTGGCCGACACCGCGCGGGTCGAAGCCCACGAAGTCGTACGCCTTCGAGGTGTTCACCCACAGGGGGGCCTTGGTGGTGACACGGCGCGGGAAGCGCATGCCCGAACCGCCGGGGCCACCCGGGTTGTAGACGAGCGCGCCCTGGCGCTCCGCCTTGGTCCCGGTGTTCCCGATACGGTCGACGGCGAGCTTGATCTGCTTGCCGTAGGGGTGGGCGTAGTCGAGCGGGACGGACACCCAGCCGCACTGGATCGGCTTCTCGAAGCCCCAGTCCGCAGGGCAGTCCTGCCAGTTGATCCCGGCCTTCGCGGCTCGGGCGGCGGCGATCGCCGCACCGCGGGCCTCGCGGTCCTGACCGTGACGCGAGTCGGCGGTGGCCGACGGCGCCGCGACGGCTCCGGCTATCAGGGTCGCCGTGACGAGTGCTCCGGCCGAAGCGAACGCGGTCAGGCGTCTCGTCGGTCTCTTAGCCCTCAAGTGGGACCTCCCCGTACATCGTTGCGATTGGTACGGGGATCCTTTCTGCTGTGAGGTCCCTGAGAACAGGGGCGACCGGCCTTCTTTACCATTCCGATAACCGGAGTACCAAGTCCCGTTGAGCGGAGAGCACTTATCGGTCGAGTGCGCGCAAGGCCTCGTCCAGCACGCGCCGCAGTCGCAGCGCGTCCGGCGCCAGGGCGCTCACCAGGACCGCGGGCCCGGCGAGCGGCATGAGAGCCGCGTACTCCCCCAACAGCCGCGCCTGCGGCGGCTCACTCACGAACTCCGGCCGTACGACGACGAGCTGACCCAGTGCCCGATGTCCCCCGAGCCCCGCGGGACCGTCCCAGCCGCCGGGTGCGCCGGGACCGCACGACAGCTCCTGGTCCAGCAGCGGCCGTCCGTCGAGCCGTACGGTAAGACGACTGGTGAGCCGTCCGGGTTGCTCGCCGACCCGCCCGAGTACCTGCTCCTCCCGGAAGACGAGCCGAGCGCCCGAGCAGAGCTCGACGCGCGAGGACACGTACAGGTCACTTCCCTGGGCGGAGATCAACTGCTCGGGCAGCCAGCGCAGTTCACCCCCGCAGGACACGTCGAGCCGCACGTCGTATCGGGCCTCGCCCTTGGCCTGTCCCGGCAGAGCGATGGTCGCGGCGGCCGATCCGACGTGCAGCCGTGCCCCCTCTCCCACCTCCGCCCGCACGGCGAAGCGGTCACCGCCGAGCGGCCCGCTCATCGCCCCGACGAGCATGACGCGTGCCTCGTCCCCGCTCGCCCGGGTGCGCCGCAGGGCGAGCGGCCCCTCTCCCTCCAGCACGGGCAGCGCGGTACCGCCGCGCCCGTCGGCCCGTGCCCCGATCCGTGCGGTGGCCCGTACTCCCGCTGTGGTCATGCCGTCCACGCGGCCAGCCGCTCCCGCACCCAGTCGGCGACGGACGTCACCCCGGCCTCGGTCCGCAGCGACTGGAAGACGACGGGCAGTTCGGCCCGCTGCGCCTTGGCGTCGGCGGCCATCCGTCCCAGGTCGGACCCCACGTACGGCGCCAGGTCGGTCTTGTTGACGACGAGCAGGTCGGCGGTGGTGACACCGGGCCCGCCCTTGCGCGGAATGTCGTCCCCGCCCGCCACGTCGATGACGAAGACCTGCGCGTCCACCAGTCCCCTGGAGAACGTCGCGGTGAGGTTGTCACCCCCGGACTCGACGAGGATGAGGTCCAAGGGCCCCACCTCGTCCTCCAGGTCCTCCACCGCTTCGAGGTTCGCGGAGATGTCGTCCCGGATCGCGGTGTGCGGGCACGCCCCCGTCTCCACGGCGGTGATCCGCTCCGGCGGGAGCACGGCCTCCCGCAGCAGGAACTCGGCGTCCTCCCGTGTGTAGATGTCGTTCGTGACGACCGCGAGCGACAGCTCCTCCCGCAGCGCCCGGCAGAGCGCGGCGACGGTCGCCGTCTTCCCGGACCCGACGGGCCCACCGAGCCCGATGCGCAGAGCGCGCCGCGAGCCGTCGGGCCGACGAGCGTCGGCACCGACGGCGGAGGCCCCGTCGCGGGAGTGATCGTGGTCGAGATGCATGATGGCGGCTCCGAGGTGTCGTCTTGCAGGCCTGTACGGGGGTCCGGGGGCGGAGCCCCAGGGGTGGGCATGGGCAGGGGCGGCGTGGGCGATCCACCTACGACGCGAAGAGCCGTACGGCCCAAGCCGCATGCGCCTGCGCACTGATCTCCAGCAACGGCGCCGACGCCGACGGCAACGCGTCGACCCCACCGTCGACCACCTTCCGCGCCGCGTCGGCCGCCGCACGCGCCACGACGTCCAACTCCGGCGCGAGCCGGGCCAGCACCCCCGTGGCGTCGAACGGATCAAGGCTCAGCAAGCGCACGGTCGCGGTCGCCGGACCGCTGACGCTCTCGTACGCGCAGCAGTACGCGGCGTCCTCGGGCCCGAGCCCGGCGGCCCGCGCCGCCAGCCCCAGGACGACCGGCTGGTGCGCTCCCTTGGGAAAGTCCCGTGCCAGCGCGTCGAGTTCCCCGGACGGCCAGGTCGCCCGAGCCGCCCGCATCAGCTGCCGCCCGAGCCGCCGCGCGGCGACCCGCAGAGCCGGCGACGGCGTGCGCGCGTCCGCGGCCGAGTCCAGCAGCGCCGGATCGACCCCGAGCGCGGCCGCCGCGGCCAGGGCGGCCGACACCAGCCCCGCCGTCTGCAGTCGCCCCCGGCAGAAGTCCTCCAGGCTCGCCGCCCCGCTGATCCGCCCGGCCTTGACCGCCGCCTCGGCCCCGCCGGAGTGGGCGTGCCCTCCGGCGGGGAAGCGGCCGTCGGCCAGGACGAGTAGTGCCGCGCGGGACATCAGAAGAGGAAGTAACGCTGGGCCATGGGCAGTTCGGCGGCCGGAGTGGCCTCGACCAGCTCCCCGTCGATGTGCACGGCGAAACTGTCGGGATCGACCCGTACTCGCGGCCGGGCGTCGTTCTCCCGCATGTCGGCCTTGGTCACCCCACGCGTCGAGTCGATCGCCACGAACCGTTTCCCCAGCGAGAGCCGCTCCGGCAGTCCGTCCTCGATGGCGAGCGGCGCCACGAAGTTGAACGAGTTCGAGGCGGGTGCCCGTCCGATCGCCCCGAACATCGGCCGGGGCAGGATCGGTTGCGGTGTCGGGATGGACGCGTTGGCGTCGCCCATCTGCGCGTATGCGATCTGCCCGCCCTTGATGACGAGCTGCGGCTTGACCCCGAAGAACGCGGGCTCCCACAGCACGAGGTCGGCCAGCTTGCCGGTCTCGACGGAGCCGATCTCGCGGGCGAGGCCCTGCGCGAGCGCCGGGTTGATCGTGTACTTGGCGACATATCGACGTACGCGGTGGTTGTCCGCGCGCCCGTCACCGGGGAGGGCGCCGCGCCGCCGCTTCATCACGTGGGCCGTCTGCCAGGTCCGCATGATGACCTCGCCGACCCGGCCCATCGCCTGCGCGTCGGACGAGATGATCGAGATGGCGCCCAGGTCGTGCAGGATGTCCTCGGCCCCGATGGTGGAGGGCCGGATGCGGGATTCGGCGAAGGCCAGGTCCTCCGGGACGGCCGCGTTGAGGTGGTGACAGACCATCAGCATGTCGAGGTGTTCCTCGGCGGTGTTGACGGTGTACGGCCGGGTCGGGTTGGTGGAGCTGGGCAGTATGTGCGGCTCGGAGACGACGGTCATGATGTCCGGCGCGTGCCCGCCGCCCGCACCCTCGGTGTGGTAGGCGTGGATGCCGCGGCCGGCGATCGCGGAGAGCGTGTCGCCGACGAACCCGGCCTCGTTCAGGGTGTCCGTGTGGATGGCGACCTGGATACCGGTGCGGTCGGCGACGGTCAGCGCGGCGTCGATGACGGCGGGCGTGGAGCCCCAGTCCTCGTGCAGCTTGAGCCCCAGCGCCCCGCCCCGGATCTGCGACAGCATCGCGTCGCGCGAGACGGTGTTGCCCTTGCCGAGCAGACCGAAGTTGAGCGGGTACTGCTCCATCGCCTCCAGCATCCGGGCGAGGTGCCAGGGGCCGGGAGTGACCGTCGTCGCCTTCGAGCCCTCGGCGGGACCTGTACCGCCGCCGACCAGCGTCGTGATGCCGGAGGCGAGCGCCTCGTCGGCGATCTGCGGACAGATCAGGTGGACGTGCGCGTCGATGGCACCCGCGGTGACGATCCGTCCGTTGCCCGCGATGATCTCGGTCTCGGGGCCGATGACGAGGTCGGGGTGGATCCCGTCCATGGTGTCCGGGTTGCCGGCCTTGCCGATGCCGGTGATCCGGCCGTCGCGGATGCCGACGTCGGCCTTGACGATCCCCCAGTGGTCGACGATCACGACACCGGTGATGACCGTGTCCGGAGTGCCTTCCGCGCGCGTGGCGCGCGCCTGGCCCATGGATTCGCGGATGACCTTGCCACCGCCGAAGACGGCCTCGTCACCGGCGAGCCCAGGGCCGCCGGAACGGTCCTCCTCGATCTCGATCAGCAGATCGGTGTCGGCGAGCCGGATGCGGTCGCCGGTGGTGGGGCCGAACAGGTCGGCGTATGCGGCGCGTGAGAGCTCAGGCATCGAGGGCACCTCCGGTCTCCCCGCGCAGGCCGGGCACGACACGGGCGCCGGTGAGCGGAACGAGTTCGACGTCGACGGGGATCCCGGGCTCGAAGCGCACGGCGGTGCCGGCGGCGACGTTGAGCCGCTTGCCGCGCGCGGCGGCGCGGTCGAAGTCCAGACCGGGGTTGGCCTCGGCGAAGTGGTAGTGGGAGCCGACCTGGACGGGCCGGTCGGCGGCGTTGAGGACGGTCAGCCGGGTGACCTCACGGCCCTCGTTGAAGGCGACGGGTCCGTCGGCGAACAGGATCTCTCCGGGAATCATGGCTCTCGCTCCCCCGTCAGACGATCGGGTCGTGGACGGTGACGAGCTTGGTGCCGTCCGGGAAGGTCGCCTCGACCTGGACGTCATGGATCATCTCGGGGATGCCCTCCATGACGTCGTCCCGGGTGAGGATCTTGCGTCCGGAGGACATCAGCTCGGCGACCGTACGGCCGTCGCGCGCGCCCTCGAGGATGTGCGACGTGATGAGGGCGACCGCCTCGGGGTGGTTCAGTTTGAGCCCGCGGGCCCGTCGCTTCTCGGCCACGTCGGCGGCCACATGGATCAGCAGCCTCTCTTGCTCGTGCGGGGTCAGTTGCACGGCGTCCCACCTCACAGTCCTCGCTCCGGACCGTGCGGGGTCCGGTGGCCGCAGCCACCAAAACCCCTGGTGGCGTGGATGGGCACGCTAGTTGGCCGTCGTTTCGAGGACGTTAACCGCGCTGTGCTGCACACATGACCGACGTGGACGCTCCCGGGCCGTCGTCGAGGCCGCGGCCCGGGACGAGGCCATGGGCCGGACCGTATACGGCGCGACGGCCGCTCGCCTTCGACGCGGCCGTCACCCTCACCGTCGCCGCCGAAGGGACCCTACGAGGCGCCGTGCCCCCGGTGCTCCGCCGCGATGCCGAAGCGCTGGCGCTCACGCGGGGCGGACGCGACCTCGCGGACGCTGGAGAGGGAGCTGACCACCTGCTCGTCGGCGGACTCCGGGAGTTCCTCGAGCCGCTCCAGGTCGGCGGCGGAGACCAGGGCGACGAGGGGCTTGCCATGCCGTGTCACCACGACGCGCTCGCCCCCGTACACCACCCGGTTGATCAGATCGGCGAGCTCAGCCCTGGCTTGCGTCACCGGAATCTCGTAGGCCATGCCCACCAGCTTAGTCCGGGCCCCCGGCACCTCCACAGAGTGGACGATCTCGTTCAGCTCCACCGAAAACGATGCGTGCGCACGATCTGGCGACCCTCTCCACCGGCGGCGCACGGGGAATTTCGCTGTCAGCCGAGCACCCTTCCCCCACTCTGTACGTCCTGTACATTTTTTACAGAACCCTTCACAGGAGGCGCGTGCCATGAATGAACCGTCCGCCCGTCACGTCCTGCCCGAGTTCACCGAACGGACGAGCATGGGGCACCGGACCCTGGATCCGTACGCGAAGCTGCTCGACGAGCGGATCGTGTTCCTCGGGACGCCGATCGACGACACCTCGGCGAACGACGTGATGGCGCAGTTCATGCACCTCGAATATCTGGCACCGGACCAGGACATCGCGCTGTACATCAACTCCCCCGGCGGCTCGTTCAGCGCGATGACGGCGATCTACGACACGATGCAGTTCGTCAGCTGCGACGTGGAGACCACCTGTCTGGGGCAGGCCGCTTCGGCCGCCGCCGTGCTGCTGGCCGGCGGCGCGCCGGGCAAGCGGTTCGCACTGCCGGGCGCCCGGGTGCTGATCCACCAGCCGTCACTTCCCGAGCCGGTACAGGGACAGGCGAGCGATCTGGCCCTCCAGGCCGAGGAGTTGATGCGCACTCGAAGGCTGCTGGAGGACATGCTCGTCCGCCACACGGGGCAGAGTCCTGAACAGGTCGCCGCCGACATCGAGCGGGACAAGATCCTGGACGCTCAGGCCGCGTTGGCGTACGGACTGGTGGACGGGATCATCCCCAGCCGCAAGACCTCGCGCACCGCGCCCGGTGCGAGGAACGCCACACCCGACGCGAGGTGATCCGCCGATGGTGCCCGAACTGCCCCCGTTGCCCGCGCTGACGCGCGCCGAGGCCGAGCTGATCGACCGTTACCTCGACGTGGTCGACCTACTGGGCCGTATCAACCCGGCCAGGCCCGGAGACACCTACCGCGGGCTGCGTGCCGCCCAGGCGCTGGTCGCCAAGGCCACCGAGCTGCGGGACGCCCTCGCGCTGATGCACCAGCGCGGCGAGAGCGAGGTGCACGCGCCGACGCTGGCGCAGGCTTTGCGCGTCCTCGACGGTGAGCGGCGGGCGGCCCGCGTCACCCTGCCGCCCGACGCCGACAACTGACACACCCACACCCGGGTCGCCGTGTACGCCAAGTCAGCGAGGCGTCCGGCCCGGGGTTCAAACGGACCAGATGGTGTACCCCCTGATGGAGTAGTCACAGGCCCCTTCGGGGAACCGAAAAAGTTGCGCAACGCGCGTAGCCCGGAGGCGGAATGAGACGCTCCGGTGCTGGTGGGACCGTCGTCGGCGTCCCCAACATCGCCCGAACAGAGGGTCGTCCACCCGAACGGGTGAGTGGTGAGTAACGCCACAAATCGCCGGTTCCGCTCGGATTTTCCGACCGCTATGCGTGAAGATCCCTTCCGACGACAAGCCCCCGCCACAGCGGCGGGGCGGTCCGGGCGGACGCCGAGTCCTGCCGCTGCCCGGATGACCGGTCGACAGAAGTGCATCGGCAGGAGTGGAGGACCCAGCAAGACGGGTCGCCGGAGAGATCCGGGCGGCCCTTGGGGTGAAGCCGCGCAAGCGGCCGGGCTACTTCGCCAGCCCGAATCCGACAGGTCATCCTTCACAGGCGGCTGACGAAGGGTTGCGCATGACTGCGCTCAATCGTGTCCCGTCGCTGTGGACCCGGGCCGGTACGGCCTCGGCGCTCACCCTCGCCGCCGTGGGCGGCAGCCTTGTGGTTCCTGGCGTCGCATCCGACGCCGAAGCGGCCACGCTGGCGACGAAGGCACTTCAGGTCGCGGCTTCCAAGAAGGGCTCCCCGTACCAGTACGGCGCCGCCGGGCCACGCCGCTTCGACTGCTCCGGGCTCACGCTCTACTCGTACAAGAAGGCGGGCAAGACGCTGCCTCGTACGGCCGCGGCGCAGTACAACAAGACACACCACATCTCCGCGTCCCACCGCAAGGCCGGAGACCTGGTGTTCTTCCACTCGGGCCGGAACGTGTACCACGTCGGCATCTACGCCGGGAAGGGAAAGATCTGGCACTCCCCGAAGACAGGGGAGGTCGTGAAGCTGCAGAAGATCTGGACGAAGAGCGTCTGGTACGGCCGGGTCAGCTGACCTGCCCGAGGGGGTGCCGGCCGGCCGGCACCCCCTCGGGGTTCCACCCCCGGGCGTGAAAAGCGGACGAACCGGTTACTCGTTCACCATGGCTGAGCGACCTTCCCCCGAGGAACGGAACGAGACGCCCCTGGAGCGCGCCGATCGCAACTTCGGCGAGCTGCTCCAGGAGCTGCGCGTCACGCAGACCGGTGTGCAGATCCTCTTCGCGTTCCTGCTGACGCTGGCGTTCACCCCGCGCTTCCCGTCCCTCGACACGGTGCAGCGCGCCACGTACGTCACCACCCTCCTGCTGGCCGTGGCGGCCGCCGCGCTCTTCACGGCGCCCGCCGCGCTGCACAGGTCGCTGTTCCGGCAGGGCGCGAAGCCGACCATCGTGCGGGTCTCCTCCGTCCTGGCCACGGTCGGGATGGGCGTGCTCATGCTGACGCTGACGGGATCGGTGCTGCTCGTCGTGGACGTGGCGCTGGGACGCGCCGCCGGGATCGCCTCGGGCGCGGGCACCCTGCTCGTCTGTGTGGCGCTGTGGGGCCTCCTGCCCGGCCTGGTGCACCGTGCCGTCGTCAGCGGAGCGCCGGCTCCGAGAGAAGCACCGGAACGAGAACCGTGAGCGCGCTCATCGCCGGACCACCCGCGGGCACGAACCGCGGCAGTCGGCTGAGGAAGGTGCTCGGCGCCTTCGGGTCGAGCGCGTCGGTGACGAGCCCCTGCCGCGGCGGGCGGTTCATCCCGACTGCCGCCGGCCGAACCAGCCGGACAGCGCGGTCGTAGCGCAGAGGGTGGCCGGGACGGCGGCGGCTCCGGTGGGGCCGCGGTCGCCGGGACCGGGAGATCCGCGCCGTACGCTCTCCGTCGCCCGCCGGGCCGGGGACCGGTCGGTGCCGCCGACCGAGGTCTTCCGGGCCCCGCCGCGAGGCGCCGGACGGGGCAGACACGACAACTGAGCCGCTCCTCAGGGCTCTTGTGGGCCACCGGCCGTCACCGGCTGGGCCGGCACCGTCCAGGGCAGCTCGATGGCGACCGTCTTGCCGCCCTCGCGGGTGGGCCGGACGACGAGTCTGCCGCCGCATTCGGCGGTCAGCCAGCGGATGATCACCATGCCGCGCCCGTTGTCCTGCTGGACGGCGGCGGGCAGACGTTTGGGAAAGCGCGGATGGCTGTCGGTGACGCCGATCCGCAGGTGTTCATCCCGGTCGAGCCGGACGTCCACCGTGAAGGTGGGCGACTGCCCGAACGTGTGTTGGACGGCGTTGGTGGCTAGTTCTGACACGATCAGGCGTACGGTGTCCGCGACTTCGGCGTCGCACGGCAGGCCCCATTCGGCCAGCACATCGGCGACGAATTTCCGGGCCGCGGAGACCGAGGCGGGATCGCTCGGCAGAGTGACGGATGCTTCCTGGTGATCTGCCATGGCGACGTCGTCCCTTTCCCACGGGACCGGAGTCCGACACGGAGCGGATGGTTCGAGTACGGTCCCGGACTGGTGCTTCGCGCCAGACTGCCATCACTGGGCCGGTCACGGGTGCGATCCACCGAGATATGCATATATCTGTCGCTCGATGCGGTGAACTCTGCGACGGCGGAGCGTATTTGGGCGGCTCGGGAGGAGTAAGGAGTACAGCCATGCAGCACGGTCCCGCGGTGCGCCGCCGCAAGCTCGGTGCCGAACTGCGCGCGCTGCGCGCCGATGCGGGTCTCACCAGTGGTGAGGCGGCCCGTCTCGTCGGCTGGCACCAGTCGAAGGTGAGCCGGATCGAGACCGGTATCAGTGGAGTGAAACCGGCCGATGTGGAGCGCCTGTTGGACGTCTACGCCGTCACGGGGCACGAGTTACGGGAGCTCCTGGTCGGCCTCGCGGGTTCCGAGGGCAACGGCCGCCATCACTGGTGGCACGCCTACCGCGGCGTCCTGCCGCCCACGTACCGCGACTTCATCAGTCTGGAGTCGCAGGCCAGCGGCATGCGCACGCTGGAGACCTCGGTGGTACCCGGACTGCTCCAGACGCCCGAGTACGCGCGGGAGGTGACCCGGGTCGCCGTCGGCGGCCTGGAGGACGGCAAGCTCGACGCGCTCGTCGAGGTGCGCCTCGCCCGGCAGGACGTCCTGCGTTCGAATCCGCCGCTGGAACTGACCGCGGTCCTGGACGAGGCCGTGTTAAGACGCGAGGTCGGCGGCCCGGAGGTGATGGCTCGGCAACTGGAGCGTCTGCGGGAGGCCGCCACCCTGCCTCAAGTGCGGCTTCAGGTCCTGCCGTTCGCCGCGGGAGCCCATATCGGCGTCACCGGGCCTTTCGTTATCTTCTCATTTCCGAACACAACTGATCTGGATGTGGTTGTTCTCGACCACTTGACGAGTAGCCTCTACCTCGAACGGAAAGAAGACCTTCAGGCCTACACCGAGGCCTTCAACGCCCTTCAGTTCCACGCCCTTTCGCCCGAGGACTCGTTGGACTACATCGCCGGGATAGGTGACGGCGCGTAAGGAGGCACCCCCATGACTGCACTGCCTCGGTACGTACTTTCCAGTACTTCACTCCACGACGTGCGATGGCTGCGCAGCAGCCGCAGTACGGGAATGAACAACTGCGTCGAGACGGCCCGACCCGGCCCAGGACCCTGGGCCGGACTGGTCGCCGTGCGCGATTCCAAGAACAAAGCGGGCCCCGCCCTGCTCTTCACTCCCGCCAGTTGGGAGGGCTTTGTCGCCGGACTGAACTGATCACGCCGACGGCGTGCTCGATCTGCGCGTCGGTGAGGTCCGCGCGGGCGGTCAGCCGCAGCCGGGAGATGCCGTCGGGCACGGACGGGGGGCGGAAGCAGCCGACGGCGAGTCCCGCTTCCCGGCAGTCGGCGGCCCACCGCACGGCCTGTTCGGCGGACGGTGCGCGCACGGAGACCACGGCGGCGTCCGGTCGTACGGCTTCCAGGCCCTCGGCGGTCAGCCGGGTGTGCAGCGCCGTCGCCACCGCGCGAGCCCGGGCGGCGCGCTCCGGCTCACGGCGCAGCAGCCTGAGCGCCGCGAGGGCCGCGCCCGCCGCCGCGGGCGCGAGACCGGTGTCGAAGATGAAGGTGCGCGCCGCGTTGACCAGGTGGTCGATGACCGGGGCGGGTCCGAGGACGGCTCCGCCCTGGCTGCCGAACGACTTGGAGAGCGTGGCGGTCACGACCACGTCCGGCGCGCCCGCGAGCCCCGCGGCCTGCGGGGCGCCCCGGCCGCCGTCGCCCAGGACGCCCAGCCCGTGTGCGTCGTCGACGAGCAGCGCCGCGCCGTGCTCGCGGCAGGCGGTGGCGAGTTCGGCCAGCGGGGCCGCGTCGCCGTCCACCGAGAAGACCGTGTCGGACACGGCGACGGCAGGACCCTCGTGCGTGCCCAGCGCCTTGCGCACGGCGTCGGGGTCGGCGTGCGCCACGACCTGGGTCGTGCCCCGGGCGAGCCGGCAGCCGTCGATGAGGGAGGCGTGGTTGCCCGCGTCCGAGACGACCAGCGAGCCGTGCGGCGCGAGCGTGGTCACGGCGGCGAGGTTGGCCGCGTAGCCGGAGGAGAAGACGAGCGCGGACTCGAAGCCGCAGAATTCCGCCAGCTCGCGTTCGAGTTCGCCATGAAGTTCGGTCGTGCCGGAGACGAGCCGCGAGCCGGTCGCACCGGCGCCCCAGCGGCGCGCGGCCTGTGCGGCGGCCGCCGTGATCTCGGGGTGGTGGGCCAGCCCGAGGTAGTCGTTGCTCGCCAGATCGAGAAGGGGTGAGTCGGCGGCGCGGGGGCGCAGGGTGCGGACGAGTCCGGCCTGGCGGCGCTGGTGCGCCTGCTCGTCGATCCACGCGAACGGCGATCCGGCCATGCTGGTGCCTCCGGGCCCTGGGAGTGGTCGTGAAGGGGTCATGAAGGTGGTCGTTTTGTAGGCAGTGCACAGACCCTAGCGGGGCGACGCGGCGCCCATGATGTGGCAATACCCACACGTCGAACCGTCTCTGTTGTGCAAACTCTCCTTGGCCGCAGCGGCTCGCATACGTCAGGATCAGATCTCATGGACCTGCTGAACACGCTGGTGGACAAGGGGCTTCGGCGCGAGCTGCCGACCCGTGACGAGGCGCTGGCCGTGCTGGCCACGTCCGACGACGACGTGCTCGACGTGGTGGCCGCGGCCGGAAAAGTCCGCCGGCACTGGTTCGGCCGTCGAGTGAAACTCAACTATCTGGTCAATCTGAAGTCCGGTCTGTGCCCCGAGGACTGCTCGTACTGCTCGCAGCGCCTCGGCTCCAAGGCCGACATCCTCAAGTACACCTGGCTCAAGCCGGACCAGGCCTCGCAGGCCGCGGCGGCCGGGCTCGCCGGGGGCGCCAAGCGGGTCTGCCTGGTGGCCAGCGGCCGCGGTCCGACGGACCGTGACGTGGACCGGGTCTCCGACACCATCAAGGCGATCAAGGACCGACACGAGAACGTCGAGGTGTGCGCCTGCCTGGGTCTGCTCTCCGACGGCCAGGCCGAGCGGTTGCGCGAGGCGGGAGCGGACGCCTACAACCACAACCTGAACACGTCCGAGGGGACGTACGGGGACATCACGACCACGCACACGTACGCCGACCGGGTGGACACGGTCCAGAAGGCGCACGCGGCCGGTCTGTCGGCCTGCTCGGGTCTGATCGCGGGCATGGGCGAGTCGGACGAGGACCTCGTCGACGTCGTCTACTCGCTGCGCGCGCTCGACCCGGACTCCGTTCCGGTGAACTTCCTGATCCCCTTCGAGGGCACCCCGCTCGCCAAGGAGTGGAACCTCACCCCGCAGCGGTGCCTGCGCATCCTGGCCATGGTCCGTTTCGTCTGCCCGGACGCGGAGGTCCGTATCGCGGGCGGCCGCGAGGTCCACCTCCGGACGATGCAGCCGCTCGCCCTGAACCTGGCCAACTCGATCTTCCTCGGCGACTACCTCACCAGCGAGGGCCAGGCGGGCAAGGCCGACCTGGAGATGATCGCGGACGCCGGATTCGAGGTGGAGGGCGCGGGTGAGGTGACCCTGCCGGAGCACCGCGCGACGGCGGGCGCGGGCTGCGGTGCGCATGCCGAGGCCGGGTGCGGGTCGCACGCGGACGCCGGGTGCGGGTCGCACGAGGGCGGCGGCGTGTGCGGTTCCGTGCAGGTGAAGGCCGAGGAGGAGCAGACCTCCGAAGCGCGTACGGATCTCGTCGCCGTACGCCGCCGAGGTGCCGGAACGGATCTCGCGCCCAATGCCTGACCGGTCCGAGCCGTCCACGCTGCCCGTGCGCGAACTGCTGGAGCTGGACCGGCGGCACGTCTGGCATCCGTACGGCCCCATGCCCGGGCGCCAGGAACCGCTCGTCGTGGAGTCGGCGAGCGGGGTACGCCTGCGGCTGGCGGACGGCTCGGGCGAGCTGGTCGACGGCATGTCGTCCTGGTGGTCGGCCATCCACGGCTACAACCACCCGGTCCTCAACGACGCGGCGCGCGACCAGCTGGAGCGCATGAGCCATGTCATGTTCGGCGGGCTCACGCACGAGCCCGCCGTGCGGCTGGCGAAGCGACTTGTCGACATCACGCCCGAGGGTCTCGAGCACGTCTTCCTCGCCGACTCCGGATCGGTGTCGGTCGAGGTCGCCGTCAAGATGTGCCTCCAGCACTGGCGCTCGCTCGGCCGCCCGGGCAAGCAGCGGCTGCTGACCTGGCGCGGCGGCTACCACGGGGACACCTGGCAGCCGATGTCGGTGTGCGACCCCGAGGGCGGGATGCACGAGCTGTGGCAGGGCGTGCTCCAGCGCCAGGTGTTCGCCGACGCCCCGCCGGCCGCGTACGAGGAGTCGTACGCCGACCAGCTGCGCGAGCTGATCGGGCGGCACGCCGACGAGCTCGCCGCGGTGATCGTGGAGCCGGTGGTACAGGGCGCGGGCGGGATGCGGTTCCACTCCCCCGCGTATCTGCGGGTGCTGCGGGAGGCGTGCGACGCGCACGACGTGCTTCTCGTCCTCGACGAGATCGCGACCGGCTTCGGCCGGACGGGTGCGCTGTTCGCGGCGGAGCACGCCGGTATCACGCCGGACGTGATGTGCGTCGGCAAGGCGCTGACCGGCGGCTATATGACGATGGCGGCCACGCTCTGCACGGCGCGGGTGGCCGAGGGCATCTCACGCGGTGAGGTCCCGGTGCTGGCTCACGGCCCGACCTTCATGGGCAATCCGCTGGCCGCCGCGGTGGCCTGCGCCTCGATCGACCTGCTCCTCGGACAGGACTGGCAGACCGAGGTCAAGCGGATCGAGGCGGGTCTGCGGGACGGCCTTGCGGAGGCGTCCTCGCTGCCGGGTGTCCGGGACGTACGTGTCCTGGGCGCGATCGGCGTCGTCCAGCTCGACCACGAGGTCGACATGAAGGCGGCCACGGCGGCGGCCGTGCGCGAGGGCGTGTGGCTGCGCCCGTTCCGCGACCTCGTCTACACGATGCCGCCGTACGTCACGGGTGACGCGGACGTGGCACGGATCGCGCGCGCGGTGTGCGCGGCGGCACGGGAGGGATGACATGGCGGTTCTGGTGATCACGGGGACGGGCACGGAGGTCGGCAAGACGGTCACGACGGCCGCCGTCGCCGCCACGGCCGTCGCGGCCGGACGCTCCGTGGCCGTGCTCAAGCCGGCGCAGACGGGGGTACGTCCGGACGAGCGCGGGGACGCCGACGAGGTGGCCCGACTCGCGGGCGCCGTGACCACGCTCGAACTCGCCCGCTATCCGGAGCCGTTGGCTCCGGCGACGGCCGCGCGGCGGGCCTCGCTGCCCCCGGTGAGCCAGGTCGCGGTGGCGAAGGCGGCGGCCGAACTGGCCACCGAGCACGACCTCGTGCTGGTCGAGGGAGCGGGCGGTCTCCTCGTCCGCTTCGACGACGAGGGCGGCACGCTGGCGGACGCGGCGAGCCTGCTGGGCGCGCCGGTGCTGGTGGTGGCGTCAGCGGGCCTCGGCACCCTGAACACCACCGAGCTGACGGCTCGTGAACTACGGCGCCGTGGGCTGGACCTGGCGGGAATCGTCATCGGCAGCTGGCCCGACGCCCCCGACCTGGCGTCGCGTTGCAACCTCGCGGATCTGCCCCTCGTGGCCGAAACCCCGCTCCTGGGTGCGCTACCCGCGGGGGCCGGGTCCTACGACGTCACCGCCTTCCGCACGGACGCGCCGAGCTGGCTGGCGCCGCGGCTCGGGGGGAGCTGGGATCCGCGCACTTTCCATGCGACGCAGGCAGCAGGCGCCCCCTAGGGCGTGGGCTGTGACACTGTGCGGCTCCGTCGCGTGGGCGCGCCCAGCCACAACCGCCCCGCAGCCGACCAACGACACCAACCGCCCCTCACCCCTCCCCCAACAACCGCACCAACTCGATCCGCGACCGGATGCCCAACCGCGTGAACACCCCCCGCAGATGATGATCAATGGTCCGCGGACTGAGCAACAACCGCGCCGCGATCTCCCGGTTGGTCGCCCCGTCGGCCGCCATGCGCGCGACCATCAACTGCTGCGCGGTGAGGCGGGCGATGAGATCGTCGGCGCCCCGCACCGGCGAGACGGGCTCCCCCAGGACGCGGAGTTCGGTCCGCGCCGCAGCCGCACACTGCGGCGAACCGAAGTGCTCGAACGCCTCGAGGGCGCTGTGCAGCCGGTCACGGGCCTCCGTCCGGTGCCGCAGTCGCCGTAGCGCACCGCCGAACAGCAGCTCCGTGCGGGCGCGTTCGAAGTCACGGGTGCCCGAGGCGTGCAGGTCGAGGGCGGTGCGGTAGTGCTCGACGGCCTCCGCGCCGGAGGCGAGCAGGGCGCGGCAGCGGGCGCTGAGCGCCAGGTCGTCGGGGCTGCGCACGGTACGCGCCCAGTGGTCGTAGTCGGCGTGGGCGGCCCGGGCGACCCGTGTGTCGCCGGTGCGGACGGCGGCCTCGACGTAGTGCGGGGTGGCGATGTGCCGGATGGCGCGGTGCCCGTGCCCGGGGCCGAATCCGGCGAGGGCGCGCAGCCGGGCCGCCGAGGCGGCGAAGCGGCCGGTGCTCAGGTCGAGGAAGGCGAGCGCGAACAGGGCCAGCGCGGCGGGCAGGCCGAGCCCGCGGGCGAGGGCGTAGGAGCGGGCGGCCTCGGCGCGCTCCCGGCAGACGTCCTCGTCGCCGGTGACCGCGGCGAACATCGCGAGGGCCGCCTGCAGATGGCAGGCCCCGTTGTCCTGGCCGGTGGTGTACGCCTGGCGGAGGGCCTCCAGGGTGGCCGCCTCGGCGGCCCGTGGCCGACCGGTCCAGAAGTCGGCGTACGCCCGGAACTCCATGGCCTGGGGAACGGTGACCCCGTCTCCCCCGGCCCGGGCGGAGGCGGCGGCCCGGACGGTGGCGGTGGCGGCCGCGGTGTGGTCGCCGAGCATGAGTGCGGCGATCCCGGAGTGGATCAGCAGGGTGGGATCGCCCCCGGGACCGCAGCGCCCGGCCGCCGCCTTCAGCAGGTCCCGCGCGTCGTCGTACCGGCCCTCGAACGCGGCGGCCAGTCCGCCCAGCGTGCCGGGCGGCACGATTCCCAGCCGGTCGGCGACGGCCGCCGCCTCCCGGCACCGGCGCAGGTCGCCGGTGTAGATCGCGGCTTCGGTGGCGCGGGCGAGGAGATGGACGGCGGCGTGCTGGGGGTGGTCCGTACGGGTCGGCTCCGTGCCGTCGTCGGCGTAGCGCACCGCGGCCGTCAGCAGCGCGTCGAACGCGTCCGTCGCGTTGCCCGCGCGCAGCGCGAGCAGACCGCCCAGGGCGTCGTCGTCGGTGGCGGCGACGAGCCGGCGGGCACGGTCGGCGTCGCCCGACCGCCAGGCGTCGGCGGCGGCGCGGGCGAGCAGGCGGGCCCGCTCGCCCGGCTCGGGGGACAGCGCGGCGGCGCGTTCGACGAGGGCGCAGGCCAGGACGGGGTCGCCCGCGGTGCGCGCGGTGTGGGCCGCCGCCCGGAGTTCGGCGGCGAGGCGTCGGCTGGGACCGAGCGCCGCGGCGCCCCGGTGCCAGGACCGCCGGGGTGACTCGCCCTCGCCGCGCAGGACGCGGGCGAGCAGGAGGTGGACGGCGCGCCGGTCCGTCACGGAGGCGGTCTCGTAGGCCGCTATCCGGGTCCATGGATCGCGGAAGACGATCCCGCCCGCCGTGGCGTGGGCGACTCCGGCCACCTCGGCGGTGACGAGGGGCCGGGTGTCGAGCCGGGCCGCGGTGACGGCCCGCAGGAAGGCATGGGTGTCGACCGGGTACTGGTCGGCCGCCGCGAGGAGCAGGAGGCGCCGGGTGGTGTCGGGCAGGGCGCGGACCTCCTGACGGTACGCGCGCAGGAGTACGGGAGGCTGGGCCGGCAGCGGGTCGAGGCCGGTCAGCTGACGCTCGGTCAGCGCGGAGGCGAGTTCCGCGGCGGCGCGGCGGTCGCCGTGCGCGGTGCGCAGGATCCGTACCCGTACGCCTTCGGGAAGCGAGGGGCCGAGCTCGGGTTGTGCGGGGCCGCGTACGGGGTTCACCGAAGTCACCACCCGAATGACGTTACTGGTGAGTTAACTGGCAAGTAAAGACCGGCGATTTCACCGATGCGGCGCGCGTAGACCCCGGTTGACACTCCAGGCACCCCACCCTTGTCTGGAGGCACCATGCAACGCCGCTCGCGTCGCATCGCCACGTTCTTCTCCGCCATGGTCGCGGCGCTCCTCGCGTCGCTCTCCCTGTCCGCCGTGCCCGCCCGGGCCGCGACCCACAACCCCGTCATCTTCGTGCACGGCCTCAGCAGTTCGGCGAGCAGTTGGGACGACTGGATCGCCGACTTCAAGGCCGACGGCTACAGCGGCTCCGAGCTGTTCGCGTGGTCGTACGACTGGGGACAGTCGAACGTGACCACGGCCCAGCAGCTCTCCACCGAGGTCAAGAACGTCCTCGCGCAGACCGGCGCGTCGAAGGTGGACCTGGTCGTCCACTCCATGGGAGCGCTGAGTGCCCGCTACTACCTCAAGAACCTCGGCGGGACCTCGTACGTCGACGACTTCGTGTCCACCGCCGGGGTGAACCACGGAACCACGGTCGCGAGCTGGTGCAAGTGGCTCTACACCTCGTGCGCCGAGATGTACACCGGCAGTTCCTTCCTGACCGCGCTGAACTCCGGTGACGAGACGCCGGGCAGTGTCTCGTACGCCAGCTACTGGTCGAACTGCGACGAGCTGATCAACCCGGACACCAGTGCGATCCTGAGCGGTGCCACCAATGTGGAGGCCGGCTGCATCTCGCACACCGACATGAACAACGACTACGGCGTCTACGAGCAGGTGCGCGACTTCATCGCCTGACGCGTGGGCCGACCCGCGTAGGACGCAGGTCGAGTGTCGTCAAGCGTGTGGCGGACGTCCCGGGGGGACAATCCCGGTAAGACCCCGTCCTCCCGGGAGGTCCGTCATGCCCTTCAGGTCAGCCGGCTCCGCCAAGCTGTCGCACGACGCCGTGCACCATCCGCTGTTCGCCCGCTACTACGCCCGCATCAGCGTGACGGCCGAGACCAGGATGGGCATCGGTGCGGTACGCGACCGGCTGCTCACCGGTCTTTCGGGGCGGGTCATCGAGATCGGCGCGGGCAACGGGCTGAACTTCGCGCACTACCCGAGCGCCGTCTCCGAGGTGGTGGCGATCGAACCCGAGCGGCTGCTGCGGCAGTTGGCCGTGGAGGCCGCGCTGCGCTCCGAGGTGCCCGTGGACGTGGTGCCGGGCGCGGCGGAGGCGCTGCCGGTCAAGAGCGAGGCGTTCGACGGGGCGGTGCTCTCGCTGGTGCTGTGCAGTGTGCGCGATGTGCCGCGGGCCCTCGGTGAGGTGCGGCGCGTGCTGCGGCCCGGTGGCACGGTGTGGTTCTTCGAGCACGGCAAGGGCGACGGACGTGTGATGGCGTCCGTCCAGCGCGGACTGGACCGGACGGTGTGGCCGCGGCTGAACGGCGGTTGCCATCTGGCCCGCGACCCGATCGCCGCGCTGCGCGAGGCCGGGTTCGAACTGGGCCCCTACCGGCGGCTGTTCATTCCCGAGAAGGGGCCGCGGCTGCCCACGTCGTACTGTGTGCTGGGCAGCGCGAGGCGCCCGCTGGTCGGGGAGTAGTCACAGACTCCACTGCCGCAGCTCCTGTGCGATCTCGTGCACGGTCGCGTCGCCGCCCTTCACCAGGCGGGCGAGTTCGCGCACCTGCTCGGGCGAGGTGACGACCTTGAGGCCGCTGGCGACGAGATAGGCGTACGCGACGGCCGAGGCGAACATCGCGTTGGACCGTTCGAGCGCCGGGACGTGCAGCAGCAACTGGAGCAGCGCGGCGGCGCGGGCGTGCGGGCTGTCGTAGACGGGAATGCCGAATATCTCCGCCTCGTGCCGGCTGACGGCGGCGACGAGGGCTCCCCAGTCGGTGACCTGGGGATCTCCGGGCGTCTTCTGTTCGGCGATCATGAGGAGCCAGGCGAGGTCGACTCTGAGACTGCTCAAGGGATCAACGACGACCTTCGCGCGAGCCGTCCCGGAACGTGTCCCGTGAGCCCTCCCGGTCCGCGCCGAACTCCTCGGCGAAGACGTCTCCGTACTGCTTCATGAAGTCGGAGGCGGCGTCGACGAAAGTGTGTCCGACCTCCCCGGTGTCCTGTCTGACCAGTTCTTCGATGTAGCGGTTCACGCTCATGCCGCGCTCCAGGGCCCGCTCCCGGGCCGCCCGGGCCGTGCCCTCGTCCACCCGCACGTTCAGCTGAGTCTTCGCCATACCTCGAAGCTAGCGCCGAAGTGCTAGCACCCGCAAGGGCGCGACTCGCCGGAGCCGGTACCTCGGGGGGATACCGGCTGTGGGCGGGGTCACACTACGCTCGGCCGGGACCGGGGAGTCAGGACGTCCATCACGGAGGAGGCGGCCTTGTCCACACCTGCTGCGGAGCACGCCGTCGGACGACGGGACGCCGACGCGGTCGCCGCCCGCGCCCGCGGCCTGACGAAGGCGTACGGATCCGGCGAGACCACCGTCCTCGCCCTCGACTCGGTCGACGTGGACATCGCGCGCGGCCGCTTCACCGCGGTCATGGGCCCCTCGGGTTCCGGGAAGTCGACGCTGATGCACTGCCTCGCGGGACTCGACACCGTCTCGGCCGGACAGGTGTGGCTCGGCGACACCGAGATCACGGGGCTCAAGGACCGTGAGCTGACCCGGCTGCGCCGGGACCGGATCGGGTTCATGTTCCAGTCCTTCAATCTGATCCCCACGCTGAACGCGGCCGAGAACATCACGCTGCCGATGGACATCGCGGGCCAGAAACCCGACCAGAAGTGGCTGGACCAGGTCATCGACACGCTCGGGCTGCGGGACCGGCTGAAGCACCGGCCCGCGCAGCTCTCCGGCGGACAGCAGCAGCGCGTCGCCTGTGCGCGGGCGCTCGCCTCCCGGCCCGAGCTGATCTTCGCGGACGAGCCGACCGGCAACCTCGACTCCCGTGCGGGGCTCGAGGTCCTCGGCTTCCTGCGCGAGGCGGTCGACGACCTCGGCCAGAGCGTCGTCATGGTCACGCACGATCCGGGCGCGGCGGCCCACTCCGACGTGGTGCTGTTCCTCGGCGACGGGCGGATCGTGGACGAGATGGAACGGCCGACGGCGGAGGCGGTGCTGGAGCGCATGCGCCACTTCTCCACAGGCCGCCCGGCCGCCGGGGGCGCCTCCGACGACGTGGACGTGGTCCTGGCCGCCGACTCGGACGACGCATCTCTCGACACCTTCGACAAGGACTGAGGCGGCGGCCGTGCTCAAGGCGACTCTGCGGAGCTTCCTCGCCCACAAGGGACGACTGCTGCTCTCGGCGCTGGCCGTCGTGCTGTCCGTGGCGTTCGTGGCGGGCAGCCTGATCTTCTCGGACACGGTCACCCGTACGTTCGACCGCCTCTTCGCCTCCACAGCGGCCGATGTGACCGTGTCGCCGAAGAACGACCTCAAGTCGCGGGTGGCGACCGGCGCCACGCCGACGCTGCCCGCCTCGCTCGCGGACCGGCTCGCGAAGGTCGACGGCGTGGCGGCCACCCATGTGGACGTGAGCGTCGAGAACCTCACCATCGTCGACCGCGAGAACAAGTCGATCGGACCCACCTCGGGCGCGCCGACCATCGCCACCAACTGGCAGGTCACCAAGCGCAGCCCGGTGAAACTGACCTCCGGCCACGCCCCGCACGGCGCCGACGAGGCACTGCTCGACGCGGACACCGCCCAGCGCAAGCATGTGGCGATCGGCGACACCCTGACGGTGCAGGCCGAGCGCACCTTCCCGGTGAGGATCGTCGGCGTCGCCACCTTCACCACCACCAACCCCGGTGCCGCGCTGCTGTTCCTGGACACCCCCACCGCGCAGGCGAACCTGCTCGGCAGCCCGGACGCCGCCACGAGCATCGCGGTGGACGCGGCGCCCGGGGTCGCCGACGCTCCGCTCAAGCAGCGGGTCGCGGCGCAGGTGGGCACCAGGACGTATGAGGTGAGGACCGCCGACGAGCAGGCCAAGGACGCCGCCGCGCAGCTCGGCGGATTCCTGGACGTCATCAAGTACGTGATGCTCGGCTTCGCCGGCATCGCCGTACTGGTCGGCGTCTTTCTGATCGTCAACACCTTCTCGATGCTCATCGCCCAACGCACGCGTGAGCTGGGCCTGTTGCGCGCGCTCGGCGCCGACCGGCGGCAGGTGCGGCGGTCGGTGCTCACCGAGGCGCTGCTGCTCGGTCTGGTGGGCTCGACGCTCGGACTCGCCGCGGGGATCGGTCTCGCCCTCGGGCTGATCCGGCTCATGAGCGCGTTCGGGATGAACCTCAAGTCCACCGAGATGGTGATCGGGTGGCCGACCCCCGTCACGTCGTACGTCGTCGGGGTCGGCGTCACCTTCGTGGCGGCGTATCTCCCCGCCCGGCGTGCGGCCGGTGTCTCCCCGATGGCGGCCCTCTCGGACGCCGAGGTCGCCGGGGTGGGACGGCCGCTGCGGACGCGCGCCCTGGTGGGCTCGGTCGTGGGCGTGGCCGGAGCCGCCGCGCTGGCCGGCTGCGCCACGGCGTCGAGGACCGCGACCTCCGCCTCCCTGCTGGGTCTCGGTGTCGTACTCACCCTCATCGCGACGGTGATCGCGGGTCCGCTCCTTGTACGGCCGGTGATCCGGGTCCTGGGCGGTGCCTTCCCCGCCCTGTTCGGCCCGGTCGGCCGGATGAGCCAGCGCAACGCGCTGCGCAATCCGCGGCGCACCGGCGCCACGGCGGCCGCGCTGATGGTGGGCCTCGCGCTGGTCGGCGGGATGTCCGTGGCGAGCGCGTCCATGAGCAAGTCCTTCGATCACCAGATCGACAAGACGCTCGGCTCCGACTTCGTGATCCAGAACAGCAACTTCGTGCCGTTCACCAGGGAGATCACGGACAAGGTGCGCGCCACCCAGGGTGCTGGGCTCGTCGTCCGCCAGCGGTTCACGCCGGTCGCGGTGCGGCTGCCGGACGGCAAGCGGGTCGAGACGACCGCGGCGGGCTACGATCCGCGGCTCGACGACGTCGCCCACGTCACGTACACCCAGGGGGACACGGCGGCGGCGCTCGGTGCCGGGCACCTGTCGATGGACGCGCAGTTCGCGCGGGAGCACGGCGTGCGCGTCGGCAGTGTGATCCCCGTCGAGTTCCCCGCCGGGCGGAAGACCGAGCTGACGGTGGGGGCGCTCACCGACCAGGGCGGCTCCGGGGGGTTCGGAATGCAGGGCGGGCTGGTCTTCGGCTTCGGCACGGTCGAGAAGTACGTGCCCGGCGGGCAGGACTCGGCCCTGTACGTGAACGCGGCTCCCGGCACGAGCCCCGACCGGCTGCGCGCGCAACTGGAGCAGACACTCAAGCCGTATCCGCAGGTGCAGGTCCGTGACCAGGCCGACTACAAGAAGCTCGTGCACGACCAGATCGCCGTGCTGCTCTACCTCGTGTACGCGCTGCTCGGACTCGCGATCGTGATCGCGGTGCTCGGCGTGGTCAACACCCTCGCCCTGTCGGTGGTCGAACGCACCCGTGAGATCGGGCTGCTGCGCGCCATCGGGCTCGCCAGGCGCCAACTGCGCCGGATGATCAGGCTGGAGTCGGTGGTGATCGCCGTGTTCGGCGCCGTCCTCGGCCTCGCGCTCGGGCTGGTTTGGGGCGTCTGTGTGCAGCGGGTCCTCGCGCTCCAGGGCATGAAGTCGCTCGCCATCCCCTGGACCACCATCGTCGCCGTGGTCGTGGGTTCGGCGGTCGTGGGCATCGTGGCGGCGCTGCTGCCGGCGCTGCGTGCCTCGCGCATGAACGTCCTGGCGGCCATCGCGCACGAATGATGTACGCGTCCTGTGGTGTCCGCATCCTGTTGATGTGCGTGCCCCGTCCACCGATGTCCTCGCGTCCGGCCCACCCCGTTCGCCACGTGCGCACAGGTGGCTTGTGAATGAGGAGAGTTCATGTCGCAGTCCTTGGGCTCCTCTCGCCCGTTCCGGTTCGGCGTCAATCTGCTCGCCCCCGCGCCCCTCGACGAGTGGCGCGCCAAGTGCCGACGCGCCGAGGATCTCGGTTACGACGTGATCCTGGTCCCCGACCACCTGGGCATGCCCGCGCCCTTCCCCTCGCTGGTGGCCGCGGCGGAGGTAACCGAGCGGCCCCGCCTCGGCACCTTCGTGCTCAACGCGGGCTTCTGGAATCCCACGCTGCTGGCCCGCGAGGTCGCCACCACGGACACGCTGACGGGCGGTCGCCTCGAACTCGGGCTCGGCACCGGCTACATCCGGGCGGAGCACGACACGGCGGGCCTCCCCTGGGGCTCACCGCGCGAGCGGGTCGACCATCTCCGGCGCACCGTCGAGGAGTTGGAGAGCCTCCTCGGTTCGGACGAGCACCAGCCGGGAGCGTTGCAGCGACCCCGCGTGCCGCTGCTGATCGGCGCCAACGGCGACCGGATGCTGCGGCTCACCGCCGAGCGCGCGGACATCGCGGCGTTCACCGGGGCGCGCACCAGCCCGGGCGGCACGCTGGAGCCGATCACGGCCGCCGCACTGGACGAACGCGTCGCCCGGTACCGGGAGGCGGCCGAGGGACGCAAGGAGCCCGCCGAGCTCAATCTGCTGATCCAGGTCCTCGCCGTCACCGAGGATCGCGGCGCCGCGATCCGGGCCCTGGCTGCCCCGTCTCCCGAACCTGACCGAGGACGAGGCCCTGGAGCTGCCGATCGTGCTGCTGGGAACCCTGGAGCAGATCGTCGCGCAGGTGCGGGCGCAGCGGGAACGGTACGGATTCTCGTATCTGACGGTCCTGGAGCCGAACATGGAGGCGTTCGCCCCCGTCGTCGAGGCGCTGCGGGGCGAGTGACCGTCCGGATCGCGGGCTTCGCCGGCTCGACCTGACATCGGACCCTCCTGTCTCACCGCCACGCTCCGTGGTCGCGCCCGTTCGGCACGGGTCTCGTTCACGGCGTTGCCTTCCGAATATCCGATCGTTGATCTCGTCGTGCAGTGAGCGATGCCGGAGAGGCATGGAGGCGTGGATCGACAGTCGTGCCCGGTGGCGGCCTCCGACGGGCAGGTGAACGGAGAGCCCCGTGCGAATGACCGACATCCAGCGTTGCGAGATCCGCCCCGGACGTCTGGTGGAGTGGACGCTGCATCCGACGGTCGTCGAGGCGGCGACGGGTCTGCCGGACGACTCCCGCCCTCCCGCGTACGTACAGGAGTCCCACATCAGGACGTCGCGATCGGTGCGCGAGGACGGTCTGTTCGTACCCACCTGGCTCGGCGCGGCATTCGACATGCCGGGACGGGTCGATCTCGACGTCCTCCAGGGTGCCCTGCGAGCCTGGACACTGCGGCACGAGACACTGCGCAGCGGCTTCCGCTGGGTCGGTGACGAGATGCGCCGTTTCACACTGGACGCCGACGCCGTCGCACTGCACCGCGAGGACATCGGCGACTTTCCCGACGCGGCGGTGCTGACCAGGTATCTGCAGGACCGTTTCGATGTCACGGCCGACGCGCTCATCTGGCCGAACTTCATCTTCACCGCGGTCGTCAGAGACGACGGCACCAGCGTCTACATGGCGTTCGACCACAGTAACGTCGACGCGGTCTCGATCCAGCGCATCCCCGGCGAGATCCACGAGCTCTACGCGGCCGGTCTTCTGGGGCGCGCCGTGGACACGGCACCCGTCGCCAGCTACGTCGACTTCTGCGCGACCGAGCGCACGGACGCAGACCGGATCAACGCCACGCACACGATCGTGGCCCGTTGGCGGGAGTTCATCGCCCGGTGCGGCGGGCGGCTCCCGAACTTCCCCGTCGACCTCGGTCTCGTCGCCGAGGGGCCGCTGCCCACCCAGAGATTCATGCACGAGATGCTCGTGGACGACGCGGACGCGATGGCTTTCGAGGCGTACTGCCGGCCGTACGGCGGAAGCCTGGTGGGCGTTCTCGCGGCCATCGGTCTCATCGTCCGGGAGCTCAACGGGCTGCAGGTGTATCGCACCGTCGTGCCGTTCCACACCCGGGTGAAGTCCCGGTGGACGAACTCGGTGGGCTGGTACGTGGGTGCCGCGCCGATCGAGATTCCCGTGGCGCAGGCGCAGGATTTCGACAGCGCACTGGGGATGGTCCGCGCCGCGCTGCGGGAGAACCGCCCGCTGGCCCAGATGCCCGTCGCCCGTGTGCTCCGACTGCTGGGATCCGACTTCCGACCGACGTCCCCGGACCTGTACTCGATCGTCTCGTTCGTCGACGCGCGCGACATTCCGGGGTCGGAGCGCTGGCAGGAGTTGAAGGCGCGCGGGCTGATCCGCGTGTCGTACGGCGACCAGGTGTGCGTATGGCTCACCAGGCTCCACGAGGGCGTGCAATTCGCCTGCCGCTATCCGGACACCGACATCGCTTACAAGAACATGCGCCTGTGCACCGAACGACTGCGGGAACTCATCATTTCAGTGGTGCGACAGCCCTTGGCCGTGCCGAAGACGTGACGGAAACCGTTCGTCGAACGGGTCGGCCTTCTGCTTGGCTCGCCCCATGAGTGATCTCCACATCCGCCACGCCACCCTCTCGGACATCGACACCGTGCTGCGGTTCTGGCGCGAAGCCGCGGAAGGAACGAGCATCAGCGACGACCACGACGGGGTGGCCCGGCTCCTCACCACAGACCCCGAAGCCCTGCTCCTCGCGGAGCGCGACGGCCTCCTCACCGGAACCGTGATAGCCGGCTTCGACGGATGGCGATGCTCCGCCTACCGACTGGCCGTCCACCCCGGCCACCGTCGGCAAGGCATCGCCACCGCTCTGCTGGAAGCCGCGGAACGACGCTTCGCCGCCCTGGGCGGACGACGCGTCGACGCCATGGTCCTGGAAGCCAACGAACGGGCCCACCACACCTGGGCCGCGGGTGGCTACCATCGCGAGGACCACTGGCGACGCTGGGTCAAGCCTCTGTAGGCACGCGGGCGGATGCGGGATCGGCGTCCAGCACCCAAGAAGGTACTTTGCCGATCCTTTACCATGGGAGGATCATCCGGTCCTCCCATGAAAGGTGTGAGCGTCCGCCGATGGGCGAGCCTCCCCGTACCCGACATCGCGCGATCCCCCCGCCCCTGGCCGATCCTGGGACGGAGGTGACCCGATGACCGAAGTGCTCCTCCTCCTGGTGGCGGTGCTGCTCTCGCTGGCCTGTGGCGCCTTCGTCGCGGCGGAGTTCTCACTGACGACGGTCGAGCGCAGCGAGCTGGAGCGGGCCGTCGAGCGCGGCGAGCGCGGCGCGTCGGGCGCCCTCAAGGCCGCACGGAATCTGACATTCCAGCTGTCCGGCGCCCAGCTCGGCATCACCGTCACCAACCTGGTCGTCGGCATGCTCTCCGAGTCGTCGATCGCCAAGCTGATCGCGGGTCCGCTGGAGTCGATCGGCGTCTCGTCCTCCGCGTCCCGTTCGGTGGCACTGGTCATCGGTACGGCCCTGTCGACGGTCTTCCTGATGGTCGTCGGCGAGCTGGTCCCCAAGAACTGGGCGATCTCCTCGCCGCTCGCCGTGGCCAAGCGGGTGGCGACGCCGCAGCGCTGGTTCAGCGCCGCGTTCCGCCCGTTCATCACGCATCTCAACAACACGGCCAACCGTGTCGTACGGGTCTTCGGCCTCGAACCGGCCGAGGAGCTGGCCTCCGCGCGCGGACCTCAGGAGCTGGTCGCCCTGGCCCGGCACTCCGCCAAGGAGGGCGCCCTGGAGGCGGACACCGCCGAGCTGTTCGTGCGCACCCTGAACCTCGCCGACCTGACCGCGGAGAACGTGATGACCCCGCGCGTCCAGGTCATCGCGCTGGACGTCCAGGCGACCTGCGAGGACGTGGCGAACGCGACCCGGGCGACGGGTCTGTCCCGCTTCCCCGTCTACCGCGGCAACCTCGACTCGGTCGTGGGCGTGGCACACATCAAGGACGTGGTGGCGGTACCCGCCGAGTCGCGGCCCCGCACCCCCGTCTCCCGGATCATGCGCGAACCCCTGTTCGTACCGGAGTCACTGACCGTCGACCGGCTGCTCGACCGGCTGTCCGGCGGACGCACCATGGCCGCCGTCATCGACGAGTACGGCGGCACGGCGGGCGTCGCCACCCTGGAGGACATCGTCGAGGAGGTCGTCGGCGAGGTCCGCGACGAGCACGACCCGCACGAGACGCCGGACCTGGCCCCGGCCGGCACGGACGAGGAGGGGCGGGCGCTGTACTCGGCCGACGGGTCCGCCCGCACCGACCAGCTGGCCCGCGTCGGACTGCGGGTGCCCGAGGGGCCCTACGAGACCCTGGCCGGTTTCCTCGCGACCGGGCTCGGCCGCATCCCCGCCGTCGGCGACGCCATGGAGGTCGCCGGGTGGCGGCTCGACGTGGTGGACGCCTCCGGGCGGCGGGCCGCGCGGGTGCTGCTGCACGCGCCGCGCGACGAGGAGCAGCGGTACGACGAGGAGAGGGGGCCGCGATGACCGTCGTGCAACTTCTGATCGGGCTGGCGACGCTGGTCGTGAACGCCTTCTTCGTGGGCGGCGAGTTCGCGCTGATCTCGGTGCGCCGCAGCCAGATCGAGCCGCATGCCGAGGAGGGCGACCGGCGGGCACGCAGCGTTCTGTGGGGCCTGGAGCACGTGTCCGCGCTGCTGGCGGCAGCGCAGCTGGGCATCACCCTGTGCACGCTGGTCCTCGGCATCGTGGCCGAGCCCGCGATCGCGCACCTGCTGGAACCGGCGTTCCACGCGGTGGGCGTCTCGCAGAGCGCGGGCCACGCGATCTCGTTCGTGATCGCGCTCACCCTGGCGACCTATCTGCACATGCTGCTCGGCGAAATGGTGCCGAAGAACATCGCGCTCGCGGAACCGGTGCGCACCGCGCTGCTGCTCGGACCGCCGCTGGTGGCGCTCTCCCGGACGCTGCGCCCGGTGATCTTCACGGTCAACGCCTTCGCGAACGGCCTGCTGAAGCTGCTGCGGGTGGAGACGAAGAACGAGGTCGTCGCCACCTTCTCCGACGACGAGCTGGCCAGGCTGGTCAAGGACTCCGGCGAGGCGGGGCTCATCGACGACCGCGCTCTGGAGCGGTTGCACGACGCGCTGGAGCTCGGCCGCCGGCCCGTACGGGACGTGGTGCTGCCACTGGAAGGTGTCGTCTACGCGCGCGTGGGCGTCACTCCGGACGAGCTGGAGCGGCTGTCCGCCGAGTCCGGCTTCTCGCGCTTCCCGGTCGTGGACGAGGGGCGCCGCATCGTGGGCTATCTGCACGTCAAGGACGCGCTGGACGCGATACCGCGCGAGGCGCCGTTCCGGGTGGAGGACATGCGGCCCATCGCGCGGGTACGGGAGAGCACCCCGCTGGACGACGTGCTCACGGCGATGCGCCGCAGTCGTACGCATCTCGCGGCCGTCATGGGCAGCGACGGACGGATGACGGGGCTGGTGACGATGGAGGACGTGCTGAGGGAGCTGTTCGGACAGACGGTGTGAGCGCGGCGGGCCGGGCCCGGAGGAGGCCCGACCGACCGGCGAGTATGCGTGCGGGTTAGCATCTTGTCCGCCATGCAGACGAATGCCACCTACACCAGTCTTGTCGCGGTCGGCGACTCCTTCACCGAGGGCATGTCGGACCGGCTGCCCGACGGCTCCTACCGCGGCTGGGCCGACCTCCTCGCCGGCCGGATGGCCACGCGGACGCCCGGCTTCAAATACGCCAACCTCGCGGTGCGCGGCAAGCTGATCGGACAGATCGTCGAGGAACAGGTGGACGTGGCGGTCGCGATGCGGCCCGACGTGATCACCCTCGTCGGCGGACTCAACGACACGTTGCGCCCCAAGGTCGACATGGGACGCGTCCGCGCTCTCCTGGAAGAGGCCGTGGAGCGGCTCGCCCCCGCCTGCGAGCGGCTCGTCCTGATGCGCAGCCCGGGCCGCAACGGTCCTGTGCTCGAACGGTTCCGGCCGCGTATGGAGGAGCTCTTCTCCGTCGTCGACGAGCTCGCGGACCGGCACGGCGCGCTGGTGGCCGACCTCTACGGCGCGCCCTCGCTCGCCGACCCCCGGATGTGGGACGTGGACCGGCTGCATCTGACGGCCGAGGGACACCGCCGGGTCGCGGAGGCCGTCTGGCAGACGCTCGGGTACGAACCCGAGGACAAGGAGTGGCGTACGCCGATGCCGCCGTCGGCGCCGCCCGGCTGGGTCGCCCGCCGCGCCGCCGACGCCAGCTTCGCCAGGCAGCACCTGCTGCCGTGGATAGGACGACGGCTGACGGGACGCTCATCGGGGGACGGCCGGACAGGCGCCCAGTTCAGCGCTGAGCTGGGCAAAGCCTTCTGGGTCACCCCGGTGGACCACACAAACCCCGGCCCTGTGACGGACTGGCGACAGGTGGGGCCCTGACCCGGAACCCGGACCGCCAGACATGCACCGATTGAGCGCGGGGCGCAGCCTTCCTCCCTGCCAGCGCCCGCTGTTGTTCGCCGATCCGCGGCTGGCGTCATAGCCCCCCGCTCCATGCCCCCGACCGGACCGAAAGGTCACACCGGTCTCACCACCGGCACCCGTCAGCCTCCCACCAGAGTCGCTGAGCTGCAACGCTCTGTAATCACCGGGAGCCCTGTGCCTGCCTTGCCATCATGGCTGCCCGAACCCCTGTGGGATCAATTCGCGGCCTCGCTGCCACAGCGGCCCGTCTAGGATCCAACGCACCCGCTGAGCTGCCACCGTACGCGGATCAGCGACCGGACCATCCTCGACAAGCTGCTGCGACCCCACCGTTGCCGGTCTTGGAACTCAAGCAGTGCACGGAGTCGGGGCGAGACGCCGGCCCGCGGTGAACGCGGCCGCTGGGACACCCATGAAGTGGCGGAACTCGGCCGTCATGTGTGACTGGTCGTAGTAACCCGCCGTCGCGGCGATGTCGGCGGCCACGGGCCGACGGGCGGCGTCGAAGTCCAGGAGCCCTCGGGGGCCGCCGTCGCAGGTGCCGGGCGGGAAGACACGGGGGTACGCATCGTAGATCCAACTCGCCCCTGATGAGGCGCGGATCGTCTTCGGATCCGGGGAACACGGGGAACTCACATCCACGGCCGTCGATCTGCCAGTAGTCCCACTCACCCATCCACTCAGGGTCATCGGGGACGCCCTCGCGGTGGTAATCGTAGGGGGCCATGGCCGCGCTGATGGCCTCGTGGACCTCCCCCTGGCGCAGGGGGGAAGGCACACCGTCACTTTTTCTTTCGCCATGGGCGATCTGACTGCTTCTCGCTCGCATTTCCAGGAATCGTGCTGGGGAGGCGAATGCGTCGATGGGCCGACAGACTCGGCAATGGGCTGCTTTGGTGCCTTGCCGTGGCGTGGTTCACCGAACACGCCGCCACCGGCTCCGGGGTGCTACGGGGCGCGCGTCGGCCCTCGTGCTCGGGCTGATGGTGGCCACGGCCTGCCTGGCTCTCCGCCACCCCATCCGTCCCCGGCCAAGCGCCGGCGCTCGCGCGAGCACGACGAGAGCGGCTGAGCCCCGACGCGGCCGGATGAGAGGGTGTCCGCATGACAGATCCACCGGTGACCGGCGGCGGCCCGGTGCGCACCCGCCTCATCGCGGCCGGGGCGACCGTGCTGACAGTTGCCGTGGGGCTCGGGGCCAGGGCCGGGATGGAAGGAGACATCGCCAAGTACGCCGGGGACGCGCTCTACACCACCCTCATCTACGCCCTTGCCGTCCTGGCCACGCCCCGGGCGAAGCCCCTGACGGCGGCCGGCATCGCACTGGGGATCAGTTGGGCGGTCGAGTTCCTCCAGCTCAGCGGGGCGCCCGCGGAGCTGTCCCGGCGGAGCGTCGTCGCCCGCCTCGTTCTGGGCTCCACTTTCCACACGCCCGACCTGTTCTGGTACGCCGTCGGAGCCGCGCTCGGCTGGTCCGTCCACGCCGCAGGCCGAGGTCAACCAACGAAGCGGCCCACATAGCGCCGCTGCCACGGGTCGCGGACCAGTGCTTGCGGTTCTTGGCGCCGTCGGCCCCGCACACGCGGGGGTAGCTCCGGCATCGAGGGTCGAGCGGCACGGCGGCGACAGTCCCTCCACAGCACAGGCAGCAGCCGAAATCCATGTCCAGACTCACCGTCAGACACCCACGCGCCCGACAACGTGACAGCGCCCCGAAGACCCCCAACCGACACATGCTCATCAACGCCAAGACCGCCCTGGGGACCGGGCCCGTCAGCACCGCATACCTCAAGCGGCCCCTCCTTCACCGCGGCGTCTGCCTCGAACGCATCCACGGCGACCGGGTACTGCACGAAGCCCTGACGATCGGCGCCGACCCGCTGCACCTCGCACGGGTTGTCCGGCCCGGCGGCCGGGGACGGACGCCCGGCCAAGCGGCCGGAGCTGCTGCCGTACGAGGGGTCCATGGGGTAGACACTGGTGGTGAGGCGGACGGCCGAAGGGAATCCCATGCCCACCACCGTGATCAACCTCAAGGGTCATATCCACGAGTTCGGCCCCCGGCTCGAACACGCCCCCGCGGACCTCGTCTACATCGGCCGCCGCTGGACCATGGGCCACTGGGACCTCCCGCAGCACCCGCTCTACAACCCCTTCGCCTACGACACCCCCGCCAAGAAGCGCGACGGCACCCGCGCCGAGATCATGGAGAAGTACCGGGCGTATCTCCTCGAACGCCCCGACCTCCTCGACCAGGTGCCCGCCCTGCGGGGCAAGACGCTGGCCTGCTGGTGCGCACCCGAGCTGTGCCACGGCGACATCCTGGCGGAGCTGGCCGACGCCTCGTAGCGCGGCCGACTCCCGCAACCGGCCTCCGGCTGAGCGGGGCATCACCCCCACGGGTGTCCCCGGTGGCGTGGGCGCACCGGTGCCTGCTTGCTGGACCGAGAGGGGAACGGGGGCTTCGGGTAGAGAGCGAGCGCCGATGGAGCCGAGGGAAGAACGGCTGCGGACGCCGCGCGCCGCCGGGCTGGCGGGGACGGTGTTCGCTCTGCTGCTGGCGGCGGCGATCGTGCTGGTGCGGATCGCGATCCCGGCGGGGAACGCCGCCGACGCGACCGTCGCGCCGAACGAACGGTGGGCGGTGCGTACGGCTTTGGAGATCCTCCCGTTCGCGGGGATCTTCTTCCTGTGGTTCATGGGCGCGCTGCGCGCACGGGTCGGCGATGCCGAGGACAGATTCATCGCCACCGTCTTCATGGGCAGCGGACTGGTCTACGTGGCCACCATGTTCGCGGCCGGCGCCGCGGCGGGCAGTGTCCTGAGCCAGCCCTCCGGCTTCGGCCGCCACTTCGCCTACACGTTGATGACGACGTACGCGCTCCGGATGGCCGCCGTGTTCGTCTTCACGACCTCGACCATCGGTCACCGTCTCGGCGTCCTCCCCCGTCCGCTCGCCCTCCTCGGCTATCTCGCGGGGCTTGTCCTGCTCGTCGCGGGATCCTCACTGCCCTGGTCGGAGCTGGTCTTCCCGGCCTGGGCACTGGTCGTCAGCCTGCACATCCTCCGTGTCGGCCTGCGCGCCCCGGCGAGCGGCTGAGCACCCTCTCGCGCATGCTGTGGAGGAGGGGGCGAGCACGGGCCACGGAAAGGCTGATCCTCGGTGAGGCTTGTCGTCGATCTCAACCGCTGCCAGGGATACGCGCAGTGTGCGTTCCTGGCTCCCGATGTTTTCGCCATGCACGGGGACGAGTCCCTGCTCTACAACCCCGAGGTCGAGGAGGACCGGCGCGAGGACATGGCGCGAGCCGTGGCCGCGTGTCCCGTCCAGGCCATCATGGTGGACGCGAACTCCCCCGGCGGGAACCCCGGAACCGACCGGGAGGCCGGCCGGTGAGCGCCGACGGATCGCTGGACCGGCTCAAGCGTGACGGTCGCATCGTCGTCGTCGGCGCCTCACTGGCGGGACTTCGGGCCGCGGAGACCCTGCGGGAGAAGGGGTTCGCCGGTTCCCTCACGATGATCGGGGACGAGCCCTACGAGCCGTACGACCGACCGCCGTTGTCCAAGCAGGTCCTGCTGGGCAGGGCGACGGCGGACCGCACCGGTCTCCCCCGGCACCACGCCATCGACGCGCAGTGGCGCCTCGGGGTTCCGGCCACCGGCCTCGACATCGCGGCCCGGCGGGTACGGCTGGCCGACGGCGACGAGGTGGAGTACGACCGGCTGCTCATCGCCACCGGTGTACGAGCCAGACCCTGGCCCCAGGAGGACGAGGCGGAGCTCGACGGGGTGTTCGTGCTGCGGACCCGCGACGACGCCGAAGCGCTGGAGCGCTCGCTCGCGCAGGGCCCCCGCCGCGTGCTCGTCATCGGCGCCGGGTTCACCGGCTCCGAGATCGCCTCCGCCTGCCGGGAACGCGGAATCGCGGTCACCGTGGCCGAGCGGGCCGACGCGCCGCTGGTCGGAGCGCTCGGCGGAGTCGTCGGCGAGGTCGCGGCCGAACTGCACCGCAAACACGGCGTCGACCTGCGCTGCGGCGTCATGGTGACCCGTCTGGAGGGCGACTCCGCGGGACACGTCCGCGCCGCGCACTTCTCCGACGGGAACACCGTCCAGGCCGACGTGGTGGTCGTCTCCCTCGGCGCCCAGCGCAACACCGAATGGCTCGCCGGGTCCGGACTCGGCGCGGGTCTGCGGGGCATCGCCTGTGACGCCGGGTGCCGGGCCTTCGACATCCGGGGCATCGTCACCGACGACATCTATGTGGCCGGTGACGTCGCACGGTCCCCGCACCCACTGTTCGGATACCAGTTCCTGTCCCTGGAGCACTGGGGCAACGCCGTCGCCCAGGCCGAGACCGCCGCGCACAACATGCTGAGCGAGAGCGCGGACCGTCGCCCCCACATCTGGGTGCCCGCCTTCTGGTCCTCCCAGTTCGGCGTGAACATCAAGTCCGTCGGGGTGCCGTCGATGGGGACGGAGATCCTCATCGCCCAGGGCTCCCGCAGCGAGCACCGGTTCACCGGCGTCTACGGGTACCAGGGGCGCGTCATCGGCGCCGTCACCTTCGACCAGACGAAGTGGCTGCAGTTCTACCAGCAGCTCATCGAGACCACGGCACCCTTCCCACCGGCCTTCCCCACGGTGGACCGCCGCCCCGAGGGGCAGCAGCCGATGCCCGCCGACTTCCCCGACCCGTCCGTGCCCACCCACGGCCCGACCGTCACCCTCAGCGGATACGCGCCGGACGACCGACGGCTGACGTTCACCCCCGCTCGGCACTGATCCGACGCTCCCTAGGACGCACCCATGACCGAAGCCATCCTGCGGCAGATCATCGACTACGCCCACCGCGCCGATCCGTATCCGCTGTACGAGGAGCTGCGCAAGACGCCGGTGTACCACGACGCGGACGGACCGTTCGTCCTCAGCAGGTACTACGACATCCAGAGCCTGCTCCACGATCCGCGCATCAGCTCCGACGCCCGCAATCTGAAGACGCCGGCGACCGCGAACCCGCTGGCCGCCGAAGCGGACGACGAGACGGCTCTTCCGCCGAGCTTTCTGCGCCTCGACCCGCCGGAGCACGACCGGCTGCGGCGCATGACGAACCGGCCGTTCGGGCCGCCGCACTCCCCGCGGCGTGTCCACGAGATGCACGGCGAGCTGAAGGACATCGTCTCCGGGCTCATCGACGGCATCGACAACCCGGACCGGATCGATCTGGTCGACCAGTTCTCCTATCCCTTCCCCGTGACCGTGATCTGCCGGCTGCTGGGGGTACCGCGCGAGGACGAGGCGCGCTTCCACTCCTGGGCGGAGACGATCGCCGCCAGCCTGGACCCCGACCCCGGCGCGGACACCGACGAGCGCGCCAAGGTGTCCCACAACGCCCGCACCGAGCTGGGCATGTATCTGGCCGGGCTCATCGAGGAACGCCGCAAGAAGCCCGGCGACGACATGCTGTCCCAGCTGTCCACGGCGGGAGGGCCGGACGGTGTCATGACGACGATGGAGGTCCTGAGCACCGCGGCGCTCCTGCTGATCGCCGGCCACGAGACGACGGTCAACCTCATCACCAACGGCATGCTGACCCTGCTGCGCAACCCCGACGTGCTCGAGCGGCTGCGCAAGGACCCGAACCTGGCCGTGCCCGTCGTCGAGGAGCTGCTGCGGTTCGAGCCGCCGGTGCAGCTGGTGCCGCAGCGCACCACCCTCACCGACATCGAGGTCCGCGGGGTCACCATCCCCAAGGGCGCGTCGGTGTGGCTGGTGCTGGCGGCGGGCAACCGCGACCCCGACCGCTTCGAGGATCCGGACCGCTTCAACCCGGACCGCGGGGACATCCAGCACCTCGGCTTCGGCAGCGGCATCCACAGCTGCTTCGGCGCCCCGCTCGCCCGCCTGGAGGCACAGCTCGCGCTGAGCGAGCTGGCCCGCAGACTGGAGAACCCCCGGCTGCTGGAGGACCCGCCGCCCTACCGGCAGAACGCGGTCCTGCGCGGCCCGCGCCATCTGCCGATCGCCTGCGACGGCATCCGCCCCTAGGGGGCCGGGCCAGGGCCACCACCGCTGACCTGGGCTCCGGAGCGTGCGGACGTTCCGGAGCGCCTCCGGACGCCGGGTAAACTCCGTCCACGTGACTGCCGCGCCTGCAAAGCCCCGTATCCCCAACGTCCTCGCCGGACGCTACGCCTCCGCCGAGCTCGCCACGCTCTGGTCCCCCGAGCAGAAGGTGAAGTTGGAGCGTCAGCTCTGGCTCGCCGTGCTGCGGGCGCAGAAGGACCTCGGGATCGAGGTCCCGGACGCCGCGATCGCCGACTACGAGCGCGTCCTCGACCAGGTCGACCTGGCCTCGATCGCCGAGCGCGAGAAGGTCACGCGGCACGACGTGAAGGCGCGGATCGAGGAGTTCAACGACCTCGCCGGGCATGAGCACGTGCACAAGGGCATGACGTCCCGGGACCTCACCGAGAACGTCGAGCAGCTGCAGATCCGGCTCTCGCTGGAGCTGATGCGCGACCGCACGGTGGCCGTCCTGGCCCGGCTCGGCAAGCTGGCGGGCGAGTACGCCGAACTGGTCATGGCCGGCCGCTCGCACAACGTGGCCGCCCAGGCCACCACCCTCGGCAAGCGCTTCGCGACCGCGGCCGACGAGCTCCTCGTCGCGTACGGCCGCGTCGAGGAGCTGCTCGCCCGCTACCCCCTGCGCGGCATCAAGGGCCCGGTCGGCACCGCTCAGGACATGCTCGACCTGCTGGGCGGGGACGCGGCGAAGCTCGCCGAGCTGGAGCAGCGGATCGCCGGGCACCTCGGCTTCTCGCAGGCCTTCACCTCCGTCGGCCAGGTCTACCCGCGCTCGCTGGACTACGAGGTCGTGACCGCGTTGGTGCAGCTGGCGGCCGCGCCGTCCTCGACGGCCAAGACGATCCGGCTGATGGCCGGGCACGAGCTGGTGACCGAGGGCTTCAAGCCGGGCCAGGTCGGCTCCTCGGCGATGCCGCACAAGATGAACACCCGCTCCTGCGAGCGTGTCAACGGCCTCATGGTCATCCTGCGCGGCTACGCCTCGATGACCGGCGAGCTGGCGGGCGACCAGTGGAACGAGGGCGACGTCTCCTGCTCGGTGGTCCGCCGGGTCGCACTGCCCGACGCGTTCTTCGCGCTGGACGGCCTGCTGGAGACCTTCCTCACCGTCCTCGACGAGTTCGGTGCCTTCCCGGCCGTCGTCGCACGCGAGCTGGACCGCTACCTGCCGTTCCTCGCGACGACCAAGGTCCTGATGGGCGCGGTGCGCGCGGGCGTCGGCCGTGAGGTCGCGCACGAGGCGATCAAGGAGAACGCCGTCGCCTCCGCGCTCGCCATGCGCGAACAGGGCGCCGAGCGCAACGAACTCCTCGACAAGCTCGCCGCCGACCAGCGCATTCCGCTCGACCGCGCGCAACTGGACGAGCTGATGGCCGACAAGCTGTCGTTCACCGGCGCCGCTGCCGACCAGGTCGCCGCCGTCGTCGGCCGCATCGAGGAGATCGTGAAGCAGCACCCGGAGGCCGCGGGCTACACGCCGGGGGCGATCCTCTGACGCGGCTCACTCCCGCGGACCTCGAGGCCGCCCGCGACCGGCTGGTGCCGGACGTCGTCGGGGACGGCCTCGAGGTGCTTTTCTGCGGCATCAATCCGGGGTTGATGACCGCCGCCACGGGCCACCACTTCGCCCGTCCCGGCAACCGCTTCTGGCCCGTGCTGCATCTGTCGGGGTTCACGCCCCGGCTGATGAAGCCGTCGGAGCAGGGCGAGTTGCCGTCGTACGGGCTCGGCATCACGAACGTGGTGGCGCGCGCGACCGCCCGGGCCGACGAGCTGTCCGCGCAGGAGTACCGCGAGGGCGGACGGCTGCTGAGCGCCAAGGTGGAGCGCCTGCGGCCGGGGTGGCTGGCGGTGGTGGGGGTGACCGCCTACAGGGCGGCCTTCGAAGACCGGAAGGCCGTGATCGGCCCGCAGGAGCGGACGATCGGGGACACCCGGGTCTGGGTGCTGCCCAACCCGAGTGGGCTCAACGCGCACTGGACGGCGGCGACGATGGCCGAGGAGTTCGGACGACTGCGGGTGGCTGCCGCCGAGGGGTAGCGGATCAGGTCACGGCGGGTCGATCTCGGTGACCAGGGCGAGCAGGCTGAACTCCGGGTCGGCGCCCAGCCGGGAGATGCCGAGGGCGACCCAGCGGCCATGACCGCGCGCCTGCCACACGTACACGTTCCGCACGTGCGCACCGAGGGAGGCCCACGGCTCCGGTATGTGCTCGTCGCCCTGCTGAGCGCGCAGGAAGACGCCGTCCAGGCTCATGTGCCCCCGTTCCCCCCACCGGTCGGCGAGCCGCTGTGCGAGGCCCTCCCGCCAGGCCTCGATCTGCTCCTCGCGCTCCCCGTCGTCGCCCTCCGCGAAGCCGGCGCTCCGCTCTAACTCGACGAGGTGGAAACCGGGTCCCCCGGGACTGCCGAACGACCCGCCGTGCTCCAGGGGGAAGTCCTGGGAGCACAGCCGGTCGATCGTGGCCAGCTGCCGTGCGATGGTCATGAGATCCAGTAAAGCCGCTGCCACTGACAATTGGCGTGCCGTCAGGCGTCCCTGTGCCGTACGCTCCACGCGCCCGCCGCGAGGGCCGCCGCCGTCCAGGCCGCGGTCACCATGAGCCCGCTCCAGGGGCCGAGGGCGCCGTCCCACGTCTCGTGGAGCACCACCTGGCCCGCCCGGTCGGGCAGGAAGTCGGCCGCGCCGCCCGACACTCCGCCGATCACGAAGGAGACGATCAGGAGGAACGGCACCAGGATGCCCAATGTGGCGACCGCGCTGCGCAGTACGGCCGTGAGCCCGGCGGCGAACAGGGCCATCAGCGCCAGGTAGAGGCCGCAGCCCACGGCCCCGCGCGCTCCTTCGCCCCACGTCAGCCCGCTCGCCCTGGTTCCGAGGACCGCCTCGCCCACAAGCAGGCTCACGAGCCCTGTCAGCAGGCCGACGGCCAGCGCGGGAACCCCGATCGCCACCACCTTGGCCGCGAACCACCGTCCCCGCCGGGGCACCGCGGCCAGCGACACCCGCAGCGCGCCGCCCCGGAACTCGGCCGCGACGGCCTGCGCGCCGAAGGTGATCGCCGCGATCTGCCCGAAGCTCACACCGAAGAACACCGAGTACAGCGGGTCGAAGTCCTGGCCCCCGGAGTCGTCAAGGCCGGCGAGCGCGGAGAACGCCGCCGTCGCCAGGAGCACGGCGAGCAGTCCCGCGACGAGGGACCGCAGCGTACGGATTTTGATCCACTCCGCGTGGAGTACGGGTGCGAAGGTCATGATCGGGCCTCCTGGGGCCGGGTGGGCGACGGTACGGCGGTGAACTCGGCCTCGGTGGCCGTCAGGTCGAGGTACGCCTGCTCCAACGTGCCTTCCTCCAACACGAGTTCGAGGATCGGCAGGCCCACGCCTGAGGCGAGGAGCCCGATGTCCTCCACACGTGCGTGCGGGACGGTCCACCGTCCGTCCGCACCCTCGACGGCCTCGTGACCGTGACGCGCGAGCAGCGCGCCGAGAGCGGCGCCGTCCGTGCTGCGCACCCGTACCCGGGGCCGCACGCGCGCGTGGATGAACTCCCGCAAGGGGGTGTCGGCGAGGAGCCTGCCCCGGCCGAGGACGACGAGGTGGTCGGCGAAGGACGCGGTCTCGTTCATGAGATGGCTGGAGACGAACACCGTGCGGCCTTCACGGGCCAGTCGGCGCAGCACCTCACGGATCCAGACGATCCCCTCGGGGTCGAGCCCGTTCGACGGTTCGTCGAGCAGCACCACGGGCGGGTCACCGAGGAGCGCGGCCGCGATGCCCAGGCGCTGTCGCATGCCCAGGGAGTACGTCTTCACCCTGCGCCGCGCCACGGACGCGAGCCCCGACTCCTCCAGCACGGCGTCCACCCGGCGTTCGGAGATGCGGTTGCTCGCGGCGAGGGCCCGCAGATGGTCGCGCGCGGTGCGCGAGCCGTGCGCGGCCCCTGCGTCGAGCAGTGCTCCGACCTGGCGCAGGGGTTCGTCGAACGAGGCGTAGGGCCGGCCGCCGACGGTGGCGGTGCCGGACGTGGGCCGGTCCAGGCCCAGGACGAGCCGCATGGTGGTGGACTTTCCGGCGCCGTTGGGTCCGAGGAAGCCGGTGACGCGGCCGGGAAGCACGCTGAAGGTGAGGTCGTCCACGGCGCGCAGACTGCCGTACTCCTTGGTCAGGTTCTGGACGTCGATGCTGGTCATGGACCCAGCCTGGCGGCGCTTGCGCGGTCGGTACTCCCCCGCCGGTGGAGATCGTCTCCCCCGCTCGGGGGAAGCCGGTTGCCGGGGCCGGCTGGGACGATGGCGCGATGGCCCGCTTTCTGCGCCCGATGTTCCTGGGGACCACCTACACGCGCCTGCTGCATCTGTGGGTGCCGATGCTGTTCGTCAGTGTGTGGCTGTTCATCGACATGTCGAGACCGTGGGTGCCCGCGGTGCTGTTGATCCCGCTGGGGCTGGTCCCGGCCGTGCGTCGGGGCGAGGGCGTGCAGGCGCGGTACATGCTGGCGCCGGACGAGCCGCGGGAGCGGGGCGACCGGGACGCGGCGATCTCGGTCGCGCCGTCGGCGACCTGGCGGGACCGGCTGCGGACCGTGCTGTGGCTCGAAGTACGGATGGGCCTGGGGGCGGTGGCGACGGGGGTCACCGTCTGGCTCCCGGCGACCGCAATCGAACTGGCCGGGGCCGCCTGCGGTCGCCCCGTCGACATCACACTGCTGCCCCTGTCGCCCCCGCCGTGGGCCTGCGCCCTGCTCGTACCCGTGCCGCTGCTCGCCCTGTACGGCGCGGTCGTCGGCCTCGGCGAGCTGGTCACGGTCATCGCACGTCGGCTGCTGGGCCCCTCCCCCGCCGAGCGCCTCGCCGCTCTGGAGGAACGCACCGAACAGCTCCTGGAACGCACGCGCATCGCCCGTGAGCTGCACGACTCGATCGGGCACGCGCTGACCGTGGCGGTGGTGCAGGCGGGCGCGGCACGGGCGGCCGGTGACCCCGCGTTCACCGATCGGGCGCTGCTCACGATCGAGGACACCGGCCGGGCCGCCCTGGAGGACCTGGAGCGCGTGCTCGGCGTGCTGCGCGAGGCGGGGCGCCCCGCGAGCGGCCGACCCACACTGAGCGAGGCCGACCGGCTCCTGGAGTCGGCGCGCGGCTCGGGCGCGAAGGTCGACGCCGAGGTGACGGGTGCGTTGGAGACCGTGCCGGGACCGGTCTCCCGCGAGGGCTATCGCATCCTCCAGGAGTCCTTGACCAACGTGCTGCGGCACGCGGGGAGCGTGCCGGTGCGGGTCCGTATCGCGGTCGACGACGGCACTCTGGGCCTGGAGGTCCGCAATCCGCTGACGGCCGGGATGCCGGGGCCGGGCCGCGGCAGTGGCCTGCGGGGCATACGGGAGCGGGCGGCGCTGCTCGGCGGGCGCGCGCGGACCGGGCCGGACAGGGGTGACTGGCAGGTGCGGGTCGAGCTGCCGTTGCGCTGATCTACGCTGGCCGGATGCCGGTCACCGTTCTCCTCGTCGACGACGAACCGCTCGTGCGCGCGGGTCTGCGGGCCGTCCTGGAGGCGCAGCCCGACATCGAGGTCGTCGGCGAGGCGGCCGACGGCGCCGCGGTGATCCCGCTCGTGCGGCGGCTGCGGCCGGACGTCGTCGCCATGGACGTCCGCATGCCGCTCATGGACGGCATCGAGGCCACGCGCGCGGTCCTGCGGACCGTGAGCGATCCCCCGAAGATCCTCGTCGTCACCACGTTCGAGAACGACGAGTACGTCTACGAGGCGCTGCGCGCGGGTGCCGACGGTTTTCTGCTGAAGCGGGCCAGGCCCGCCGAGATCGTGCACGCCGTGCGGCTCGTCGCGGAGGGCGAGTCGCTGCTGTTCCCGGCGTCCGTACGGCAGTTGGCGGCCGAGTACGGGGACGGCGGCGGGAATCCGGCGGCGCGGGCGGCCATGGAGCGGGCCGCGCTGACCGAGCGGGAGGCGGAGGTGCTGCGGCTGATGGCCCGGGGGCTGTCGAACGCGGAGATCGCCGGGCGGCTGATCGTCGGGACCGAGACGGTCAAGTCGCACGTCAGCGCCGTACTGGCGAAGCTGGGAGCCCGGGACCGCACGCAGGCGGTCATCGCGGCGTACGAGTCGGGGTTCGTGGCTCCCGGCTGAAACGGCGGTCCGCCGGTGGCCGAAGCGACCGGTCGGTAGCAAAGGAGGTCCCCGGCTCTCGCCGGGGCGCGCCGCGCCGAGTACGATCCGGCCAACACGCGCGCGAGCTGGGAGGACGGACGTTGGGGCGGTTGACCGGCGGGGACCCCTCTCTGCTGCGAAGGATCAATTCCGCGGTGGTGCTGCACGCGTTGCGTGCCACGGACTGCGCGACGCTGACCGAGATCACCCGGGTGACCGGGTTGTCCCGGCCCACGGTCGAAGGTGTCGTGGAAGGGCTGATCGAGGCCGGGCTCGTGGTCGAGAAGGCGGCCGAGGAGGGCGCGGCACGGCGTCAGGGCCGTCCCGCGCGGAGGTTTCGCTTCCGGGCCGAGGCGGGCCATCTGCTGGGCCTGGAGATCGGTCCCCATCGCGTCGCCGGGCTCCTCGCCGATCTGGACGGCCGGGTGCTGGGCGCCATGTCCAAGGAAGTGGATGAGACCGCGTCGGCGGACGAGCGGCTGGAACGGCTGCGCACGGCGGTCGCCGATCTGCTGCGCCGCGCGGGTGTCGCGCGCAGTTCCCTGCGTGCGGTGGGCGTGGGCAGCCCGGGGATCGTCGAGGCGGACGGCACCGTGCGCCTGGGCACGGCGCTGCCCGAGTGGACGGGGCTGCGCCTGGGCGACCGGCTGAACCGTTCCTTCAAATGCCCGGTGCTCGTCGAGAACGACGCCAACGCGGCGGCGGTCGCCGAGCACTGGAAGGGTTCGGCGACCGAGTCGGACGATGTGGTGTTCGTGCTGGCCGGGCTGAGTCCGGGGGCCGGTTCGCTGATCGGCGGGCGGCTGCACCGGGGATACGGCGGCGCCGCCGGGGAGATCGGGGCGCTCCACCTGCTCGGCCGCGGAGCCACTCCCGAGACGCTGCTGTCGACCACGGACGAACCGCTGCACCCGCTCGACGAGCAGGCCGTCGCCGAGGTCTTCGCGCTGGCCAAGGGCGGTGACCAGCGGGCTCGCGCGGCGGTCGACCGCTTCATCCAGCGCCTCGTGCACGACGTGGCGGCCCTCGTCCTCGCCCTCGACCCGGAGCTGGTCGTCATCGGCGGCTGGGCGGCCGGTCTGGACGGCGTACTGGAACCGCTGCGGCGCGAGCTGGCGCGCTACTGTCTGCGCCCGCCCAAGGTGGCGCTCTCCCTGCTGGGCGAGGCGGCCATCGCGACGGGCGCCCTGCGGCTGGCCCTCGATCATGTGGAGGAGCAGCTGTTCGCGGTGGAGGGGACCGTGACCGCACGCCGCTGACCAGCGGTCTCACGGGTACGGGAAGGCCGTCACACCCCGGAGTGTCGCGGGGCGTGACGGCTTGGGACCTCGGCCGCGGCTCAGGAGGCGCGGCGCTCGGGGTCGTGGTGGATCTCCACGCCGCCGGAGTCGCCGAAGGTCAGCCGGCAGGTGTCGGCGCGATACGTGGCCACGGAGACCGCGGCGGTGCGCCCCTCGGCGAAGTAACGCGTCGTGACGACGAGGACGGGCGCCCCGGGCAGCCGGTCCAGCTCCTTGGCGTCGTCCGCGCGGGCCGAGCCGAGCTCCACGGCGCGGTCCTGGCCCTCCAGGTCGAGGTGCTGCAGTTCGCGCAGCACGGCACGGGCGAGGGTCGCCCCCGACGGGGCGTCGATCGCGGAGAGGCCGGGCACCGAGGACGCCGGGATGTAGAGCAGCTCGGCGGCGACCGGCTGGCCGTGCGTCACACGGGAGCGGCGGATCGTGTGCACCTGGTGGTCGGGGTCCGTCTCCAGGACCTCGGCCACCGCGGCGGGCGGGATCGCCACCGCGCAGTCCACGGGCCGCCAGGCGTCGCCGACCGCGCCCGGCCACACATGCTGCTCGGTTCCGACGGCCACGCCCACGCGCGGCGGCGCGACGGTCGTGCCCACCCCGCGGCGGCGCTGCAGTCGCCCTTCGAGCTCCAGCTGCTCCAGCGCCTGGCGCAGCGTGGCGCGAGCGACGCCGAACCTGGCCGCGAGGTCACGTTCGTTGGGCAGGACCTCGCCCACGGAGAACTCCGAGTCCAATGCCTCGGTGAGCACCGTCTTGAGATGCCAGTACTTCGGCTCCGGCACCGTTTCCAGCTGCGTGGTCCCCACCCTGTCCTCCGCAATCGCCGTGGCCCGGCGGCGTTTTAGCGCCCTTGTTTATTAAAGGTTCTTGCACTATCTCTGCGACCATAGGGCCGCCCCCACCCTTGGTCAAGACCAATCCTCGATCCCTTACGGATTGCGGAGGCGCCGTGCCGCGCAGCGTTCACAGGGCGTTCGCGCGGGGTGATGTCCGTGACACGACGTCGAAAGCCCCCGTCCAGAAAACGGGGGCTTTCGAGGGGGCGTGAGGGGACCGCAGGGGCTACTGGTTGCCCAGGGACACCAGCTTCTCGGGGTTGCGCACGATGTAGACGCACTGGATCCGGCCGTCCACGACATCCAGCTGGACGGTGCTGTCGGGCTTGCCGCCGGAGAGGACGAGGAGCGCGGCGCCTGCGTTGAGCTCCAGGGAGCGGTACGACGGGTCGGGAACACCCTGCTGGGCGACGGCGTACAGGAAACGGCCCACCTTGTCGGCGGTTTCGATGACCCGCAGCGGCGCCTTGGACAGTCCACCGCTGTCGCCGATCAGACGGACGTCCGGGGCCAGCAGGGACATGAGCCCCTCCAGGTCTCCTCCGGCCGCCGCCGCGAGGAACCGTTCGGTCAGGTCGCGGCGTTCGGCCGGGTCGACCTCGTAACGCGGGCGTCGTTCCTCGACGTGCTTGCGCGCCCGTCCGGCGAGTTGGCGCACGGCCGGCTCGCCCCGGTCGAGGACGGCGGCGATGTCCGCGTACGGGTAACCGAACGCCTCTCTGAGGACGAACACCGCGCGTTCCAGGGGGGACAGGGATTCCAGGACGACGAGGACGGCGAGCGAGACGGAGTCGGCGAGCACGGCCCGCTCGGCGGTGTCGGGGGCGGTGTCCCCGAAGTCGGTGAGGTACGGCTCGGGAAGCCACGGTCCCACGTACGCCTCGTTGCGCGACTGCACCTGGCGCAGCCGGTCGACGGCGAGCCGGGTGGCGATGCGCACCAGGTAGGCGCGTGGTTCGCGCACCTCGGCGCGGTCGGCGCCGGACCAGCGCAGCCAGGCTTCCTGGACGACGTCCTCGGCGTCGGCAACCCGCCCCAGCATGCGGTAGGCGACGCCCATCAGGACGGGGCGGTGCTCTTCGAAGACCTCGGTCGCGGTGTCGATGGTCACGGCTCCATCCCATCCCGCCACATCCCGCTGTGTCCAGGCGGCGCCGGTGAACGCGTCGGTCTCGTGACGACCGGGGGCTACCCGTCGGTAGCAGTTGCTGACAAGCTGTCTACGAAGACGGTTCGTCAACGTGCCTCAACGTGCCACCAGAAGAGGAGCAGCATCATGTCCGCCACGGTCTCCTTCAGCCTTCCCTCCGCGCACGGTCCGCGGACCGTGACCATGTCCTACGCGCGCGTGGGCACCGGCGAACCGCTGCTCCTGCTGCACGGCATCGGCCACCACCGGCAGGCCTGGGACCCGGTCGTGCACATCCTGGCCGCCGAACGCGAGGTGATAGCCGTCGACCTGCCCGGGTTCGGCGAGTCCCCGGCGCTGCCCGACGGGCTCAGGCACGACCTCGGGACGGTGGTGCCCACGCTCGGCGCGCTGTGCGAGGCGCTGGAGATCGAGCGTCCGCACGTGGCGGGCAACTCCCTGGGCGGCCTGCTGGCCCTGGAGTTGGGCCGCGAGAAGCTCGTACGGTCCGTCACCGCGATCTCGCCCGCCGGGTTCTGGTCGCCGGTCGAGCGGCGCTACGCGTTCGGTGTGCTGCTCGCGATGCGGCAGGGCGCGCGGCGCCTGCCGCTCCCGGTGATCGAGCGGCTCTCCCGCTCGGCGGCCGGGCGGGCCGCCCTGACCAGCACCATCTACGCCCGGCCCGGCCGCCGTTCACCTGAGGCCGTGGTCGCCGAGACCCTCGCGCTGGCCCGCGCCGAGGGCTTCGCCGACACCCTCCGGGCCGGCACCACCGTCCAGTTCACGGACGACATCCCGGGGCTGCCCGTCACCGTGGCCTGGGGCACCCGGGACCGGCTGCTGGTGCGCCGCCAGGGGATCCGGGCCAAGCACATCATTCCCCGGGCCCGGCTGGTGCGGCTGCCGGGCTGCGGTCACGTCCCGATGAACGACGACCCGGCGCTCGTCGCCCGTGTGATCCTCGACGGCAGCCGCTGACCGACGCCGGGTGAGGCGCCACGCGCCGGAGCCCAGGACGACGCCCGTGCCGACCAGCGGCGCCGTGCAGGCCGCGGCGACGGGGATGAGCCCGGAGAAGAGCGTGGCGCGCTCCGCGCCGATGCGCTGCATGCCCATGTACCAGCACACGAAGCCGACGACCGTGACGACCGCCGCCTGCCACGACAGCGCGGCGGCCTCGGTGGTGTCCGGCATCCGCAGCCACGCGCCGCCGGTGAGGCGCGCGGTGAGGATCCCGGCCACCGCCGACTCGACCGCGGCGATCCCGCAGACGGTGGCCGACAGCAGCCGGGGCCCGAGCGGGCGCAGCACCGGTACGGCGAGCACCGCGAAGCCCACCTCGCCCGCGAGCGCACACACGGAGTACGCGATCCCCGTGCCGTCGGTGCGCCCCCAGCCCTGGACCGTCAAGGCGCCCACCGCGACGAGCGACGCCCCGTACAGGACCGGACGTCGGGGCCGACGGCCCTCAAGAAGGGGGACGACCACGGCCACGACCACGGGGGCGCAGCCCACGAAAACGCCCGGAACGGCTGGTTCCGCGGTGCGTTCGGCGGCGATCACGGCGAGGTTGAAGCCGACCATGCCGACGGCCGCGAGCAGCACGAGGCGCCCCCACCGGCGTACCGCCAGCCGCCGCAGCGGTGCCGTGCCACCCCGTCCGACCAGCGGCAGGAGCAGCACGCAGGCGAGACCGTAGCGAAGGAACTGACCCCCCGCGTACGGGTAGTGGCCCAGGACGCTGTTGGCGGTGAAGGAGCCTCCGACGAGGACGCAGGCGAGGGCGGCGAGCAGCGACCCGCGGAGGGCGGTGGTGTTCATGACGGTGACGCTACGAAGGGCGGCGGTCCGGTTTAAGGTCCACTTTCATGACGCCATCGGGGACCACATGACGCCGTCGGGGGCCGCCGGGGAGATGACGCCGTCGGGGGCCGCATGGGAGCTGCTCGTGCCGGCCGCCGCGGCACCGGCACGCGCGCGTGGGCGCGCTTTGCAGGCCGCGCTGCGCGAGGCGGTCCGCACGGGGCGGCTCGCGCCGGGTACCCGGCTGCCGTCCAGTCGCGAGCTCGCCGCCGACCTCGGGGTGTCGCGGGGGCTGGTCACCGAGGCGTACGAGCAGTTGACCGCGGAGGGGTATCTGCGCAGCGACCGGGGCGCGGGGACCTGGGTCGGCGGCGCCGCCCGGGCGGCCCACCCGCGCGCGCGTGACCTCGCACCGCGCCCCGCCGGGGCCCGCGCCGACTTCCTTCCCGGGACACCGGATCTGTCCCTGTTCCCGCGCGCCGCCTGGGCGGCCGCCCAGCGCGGGGTCCTCGCCGAACTGCCCCACCAAGCGCTCGGCTACCCGGATCCGCGCGGTCTGCCCCGGCTGCGCACCGCCCTCGCCGAACTGCTCGCACGGCGCCGCGGCGTGGTCGCGGACCCCGAGCGCGTCATCGTGGTCTCCGGGGTCGCGCAGGCGACGACCCTGCTCGGATTCGTGCTCCACGCGCGCGGGGTGCGCGCGATCGGCGTCGAGGACCCCGGAAGCCCGGAGCACGGCACCCTCTACGCCTCGGCCGGCCTCGACGCCGTACCGCTGCCGCTGGACGACGAAGGGCTGGCCACCGGGCCGCTGAAGGAGTCGAGCGTACGGGCGGTGGTGACCACGCCCGCCCACCAGTTCCCGTCGGGGATCGCCTACTCGGCGCGGCGCCGCACGGAACTCCTCGACTGGGCGCGCTCGGTGGACGGTCTGGTGGTCGAGGACGACTACGACGGGGACTTCCGCTACGACCGTGCTCCCGTGGGGGCGCTTCAAGGGCTCGATCCCGAGCGCGTCGCCTACACGGGGTCGGTCAGCAAGTCGCTCGCGCCCGGGCTGCGGCTCGGCTGGCTGCTCGTACCGGCGGCGCTCGCCGAGGAGGTCGTCGAGCGCAAGCGCACCATGGATCTGGGGAACCCCGTCGTGGACCAGGCGCTCCTGGCCCGCTTCGTGGAACGGGGCGACTACGACCGGCAGCTGCGCCGCTGCCAGCGCGCCTACCGGGAACGGCGCGACACCCTCGTATCCGCCCTGGAGGAGCACTTTCCCGGTACCGAGGTGTCCGGGATCGCGGCGGGTCTGCATGTCATCGCCGCGCTGCCCGGGCGGTACGGGCCGCCGGAGTACTTCCTGGAGCGCACGGCGGCGGCGGGGGTGGCCGTGCGTCCGCTGGCCCACTACGGGCGGGCGGGCGAGCGCGCCGACGTACGGCTGGTGCTCGGTTACGCCCACCAGTCCCCCGCGCGGATCCGCGACGGTGTACGTCTGATGGCGCGGGCGCTGCGCGCCTGACCGCCGAGGGGGCGCCCGTGTGCGTGGCAAGGCCTGCGCATCCGTGGGAGTGCGCGGTCGGAGGCGGACATCGGTGCCCTTGCCGGCGGGGCCAGTTGTTCACTTGCGGTTTCCGTGCGCGCTGCGGCGCACCCGTAGTTGTGACTAGGCACATCGGCCGACTCCGTCCCTGGAGGCGCATTCATGTCACACCGCCCGCAAAGCCCTCTTCCCCTCCCCGGTCGCCGCGGCGTCCTGCGCGGATCCCTCGCCGCTTCCGCGGCCCTGGCCCTGCCCACCGCACTCGGCTCGGCCCCGGCGTTCGCGCTGTCCGGGCGGCCCGAGGCGGGGTGGGGCGTCCAGGCCGGAGACGTGAGCGCGCACTCCGGCCTGGTGTGGGTCCGCTCGGACCGCCCGGCCCGGATGATCGTCGAGACGTCCGCGACCGAGTCGTTCCGCAACCCCCGCAGATGGCACGGTCCGCTGCTCGGTGCGGACTCCGACTTCACCGGTACGACACGGCTGCGCGAACTGCCCTCCGGCGAGCAGATCCACTACCGCGTACTGCTGGCCGACCCCGACGACCCGCGCCGTACGGGCGAGCCGGTGACCGGCACCTTCCGCACCGCGCCCGCGAAGCGGCGCCACGACGTCCGGTTCGTCTGGTCCGGCGACCTGGCCGGACAGGGCTGGGGCATCAACGAGTCCATCGGCGGTTACCGGATCTTCGACGCCATGGCGAAGCTGGACCCGGACTTCTTCCTGTGCAGCGGCGACAACATCTACGCCGACGGCCCGATCTCCGCCACGGCGCCGCTTCCGGACGGCAGCCTGTACCGGAGCATCACCACCGAGGAGAAGTCGCACGTCGCGGTCACCCTGGCCGACTACCGGGGCAACTTCCGCTACAACCTGCTGGACCCGGCGCTGCGCCGGTTCAACGCCCGGGTTGCGAACATCGTCCAGTGGGACGACCACGAGGTCCGCAACAACTGGTACCCGGGCGAGGTCATCGGGGCCGGCACTCCCTACCCGGCCGGCACGAAACTCGACGACCTGGCCTTCCGCGCCCGGCGGGCGTTCTCGGAGTACTTCCCGATCTCCACCGTCAGCGGACGCCCGGACGGACGGATCTACCGGACCGTCCACCACGGCCCTCTTCTGGACGTGTTCGTCCTGGACATGCGGACCTACCGGAACGCCAACTCGCCCGACGACCAGACGACCGACCCGCAGGGCATCCTCGGCCGCGAGCAGTTGGAGTGGCTCAAGCGCGAGCTGGCCGCGTCGCGCGCGGTGTGGAAGGTCATCGCCGCCGACATGCCGCTGGGCCTGGTCGTGCCCGACCCGGTCGAGGGCAAGCCGAACATCGAGGCCGTCGCCCAGGGCGACCCGGGCGCGCCGCTCGGCCGCGAGTTGCAGATCGCCGAGCTGCTGCGGTTCATCAAGCACCGGCGGATCACCGGGACCGTGTGGCTGACGGCCGACGTCCACCACACCTCGGCACAGCACTACGACCCCTCGCGGGCCGCTTTCAAGGACTTCGAGCCGTTCTGGGAGTTCGTCTCCGGACCGCTCAACGCGGGCGCCTTCCAGGCGAACGCGCTGGACGGCACCTTCGGCCCCGACCGGGTCTTCGTCAAGGCTCCCGCCACCGCCAATGTCTCGCCGGCGGACGGTTACCAGTTCTTCGGCGAGGTCGACATCGACGGCGACAGCGGGGAGCTGACGGTGCGGCTGCGCGACCTGGACGGCACGGTGCTGTTCACACAGGCGTTGCAGCCGGGGCGTGTGGGTCAGTAACGGCGCCCAACTCCCGTACCCTGGAAGGGTCGGGCCGCGCACCGGAGTCATCCCCCGGTGCGCGGCCGCTCTTGTGACCAGGCACGTAAGCCAGGTGATCCGAGGCAGGCAAAACAAGGGCAAAAAGAACCGCAAAAAGGATAGAACGACACTTTACCGATCAGTCACAGACCGTTCGTGATCACGCAACACCATTCCTTCACAGTGGTCGCATGACTCCAGACATGTCTGATGTGACCCGGGCGAAGCACGGACGCCCCGTCCACCACTGGCGACGCGACGTGGTCGAGCTCGCCGCGCTGTTCACGGCCGTCGCGGTCGCCGACGCCGTCGCCAACCTGATCGGACACGGCCCCGACGGCCCGGCCCTGCTGGTGATCTCGTCCGTGGTCCTGGTGGCCACGGCCGGATTCCACACATGGTGGGCACGCCGCCACGGTCACGCGCCGCCCGCGGGCGATACCGGTGCCCGGACCCTCGCCGTGGGGCGAGAGGCCGGGCAGGCCGACCGGGCCACGGCGGCGCCGGAGGCCGTCACGGGAGAGACCGTCCTGTGGCGGATGCGGACGACGGTGAAGGACGAGCCGGGTTCGCTGGCCGCGCTGTGCGTGGCACTGGCCCACCAGCGGGTCGACATCCTGAGCCTGCAGACGCATCCGCTCGCCGAGGGCACGGTCGACGAGTTCCTGCTGCGCGCGCCCGTCGAACTGGAGGCGTCCGGGATCACCCGCGCCGTCTCGCTGGCGGGCGGCACCGGGACCTGGATCGAACGGGCCGACGCCCACGACCTGGTGGATGTTCCGACACGCGTCCTGGGGCTGGCCACGCGCACGGCTTTGGACGCCGCGGAACTTCCGCTCGCCCTCCGGCAGTTGCTCGGTAGGTGCACCATTCGTTCGCTGCCCGCCCGCTCCCCCGGGTCGGGCCGGGCGCAAGAGGGTGCGCCGGTCGAAGGAGTGCTGGAAGACACGGTGATGCGGTTGCGCGCACCGGAGGGTGGGGTGATCACGGTGGAACGGCCGTATCTGCCTTTCACGCCGACCGAGTTCGCTCGGGCGCGGGCGTTGGTGGAGCTGGACGCGCGGCTGGGTCCGCGCATCCCGCTCAGCCAGGACATGCTGACGCTGCCGGAGGGTCCCGCAATCACGGTGCGTCGCGCCGACGTCTCCGATCTCGCCGCGGCGAAGGCGATGCACGAGCGCTGCTCCCCGCGCACGCTGAGCATGCGCTACCACGGGCCTGTCGGTGACGCGGACCGTTATCTGAACCACCTGCTCAGCCCGCGCTTCGGACGCACCCTCGCCGTGCAGACGGCTTCGGGACGCGTCGTCGGGCTCGGCCATCTCCTCTGGGACGGCGACGAGACGGAGATCGCGCTGCTCGTCGAGGACGACTGGCAGCGGCGCGGGATCGGCGCCGAACTGCTCGGCCGACTCGTGACGATGGCCGTCGAGGCGGGCTGCGAGAGCGTGTACGCCGTCACGCAGGCCTCCAACACCGGCATGGTCGCCGCCATGCGCGGCCTGGACCTCCCCCTCGACTACCAGATCGAGGAGGGCACCCTCGTCATCACGGCCCGCCTGGACGCCACACCGGTGAGCTCCCGACTGCCCTACGACCAGGAGCAGAAGCAGGGGCAGAAGAAGTAGGACGGACACCGGGAGGCCCCGGGCACCTCGCCCGGGGCCTCTGCCTGGTCACCGCCCCAACGCACCGTCCAGATCGGCCCACAGGTCCTCCACGTCCTCCAGCCCCACCGACAGGCGCAGCAAGCGGTCACCGACCCCCGACTCGCGGCGGTCGCCGGCGGCCACGATGCGGTGGCTGATGGACGCCGGATGCTGGATCAGGCTGTCGACACTGCCGAGGCTCACCGCCGGGGTGATCAGGCGGACCCCGGAGATGACCTCGTGCGGGTCGCCGTGGACCTCGAAGGCGATCATGGCACCGCCGATCCGCGGATAGTGGACGCGCTCGACGCGCGGATCGGCGGCGAGCCGGCGGACGAGTTCGGCGGCATTGGCGGACGCGGCCCGGACCCGTACGGGCAGGGTCGACAGGCCGCGCAGCAGCAGATACCCGGCCAGTGGATGCAGCACGCCCCCGGTCGCGAACCGCACTTGGCGCAGCCCACGGGCGAACTCCTCGTCGCAGGCCACCACTCCGGCCATGACGTCCCCGTGTCCGCCCAGATACTTGGTGGCGCTGTGCAGGACCAGACGGGCCCCCTGCTCCGCGGGGCGTTGCAGCACGGGTGTGGCGAAGGTGTTGTCGGCGAGCAGCGGCACGGAGCCACAGGCGTGCGCCACGGCGCGCAGGTCGAGTTCGGCGAGCGTCGGATTGGCCGGGGACTCGACCACGACGAGGCCGGTGTCGGGGCGCAGGGCGTCCGCGATGCCCGCCGGGTCGACCCAGGTGACCTCGGAGCCCAGCAGCCCGGCGGTGAGCAGGTGGTCGCTGCAACCGTACAGGGGCCGTACGGCGACGACATGCCGCAGGCCGAGCGCGTTCCGCACGAGCAGTACGGCGCTCAGCGCGGCCATGCCGCTCGCGAAGGCGACCGCGCTCTCGGTTCCTTCGAGGCGGGCGAGGGCGGTCTCGAAACGGGCGACGGTCGGGTTGCCGAGGCGCCCGTAGACCGGCGGGCCCTCCGGCTCGGCGCCGTCGGCCGCGAACGCGTCGATACGAGCGGCTTCGCCGCGGCTGTCGTACGAGGGGTAGGTCGTGGACAGGTCGATCGGCGCGGCGTGCAGTCCTTGCCGGGCGAGGTCCTCGCGCCCGGCGTGCACGGCCTCGGTGGCGAGAGCACGCGGCGCGCGGGCACGGGTGCCCTGAACGTCGTGGAGGTCGTCCCGACCGTCATAGGAGTCGCCCTGAGGGTCGCAGGAGTCGTCCTGAGCTTCGTATACGTCATGCACCACGGATTCCATGCACAGCAGACTGAACACCGGCCGGAGCCCCGGACGCACACTCCGTGTTACGTTCGGGCCATGGCCGAATCTGTCGTACTCGATCCGGTGGATCTTCATCTGCTGCGGCTGCTCCAGAACGACGCACGGACGACGTACCGCGATCTCGCCGCGCAGGTCGGAGTCGCGCCCTCGACCTGCCTGGACCGGGTGGCGAGGCTGCGCCGTGCGGGGGTGATTCTCGGCCATCAGCTGCGCCTCGATCCGGCGAAGCTCGGGCGGGGCCTGGAAGCCTTGCTGTCCGTGCAGGTCAGACCGCATCGACGGGAGTTGGTCGGGCCGTTCGTGGAGCGGATCAGGGCGCTGCCGGAGTCCCGGACCGTCTTCCACCTCACCGGGCCCGACGACTACCTCGTCCTGGTCGCCGTCGCGGACATGGCCGACCTGCAACGGCTGGTCCTCGACGAGTTCACGTCCCGGCGTGAGGTGGCCCGGGTGGAGACCCGGTTGATCTTCCAGCAGTGGGACTGCGGCCCCCTGCTCCCGCCCTCCCCTCCGTCGCCCTCGTCCGCGGCCCCGACGTCGGCAAAATCAGGCTGATGCCCGCCCCATGCCCGGTCGACCGGGCTGACGCGGCACCCGTCCTCGTATGAGGATGTCGGCATGTCAGAGACGAAGAGCCCGCTGCCCCGCGAGGTCGCCGACGCGTATGTCGACGATCTCATCGCCCTCGATCCGGTCCTCGGTACCTACCTCGGTGTGAAGGAGAGTGCCGACAAGCTCCCCGACACCTCGCCCGCGGGGCAGGAGGCCGTCGCGGAGCTGGCGCGGACGACGCTCGCCCGGCTCGACGAGGCGGAGCGGCAGCCGGGGGCGGACAGCGACATCGAGCGCCGCTGCGCCCGGCTGCTGCGCGAGCGGCTCACCGCCGAACTGGCTGTCCACGACGCCGACGAGGGCCTGCGGGCCGTCGGCAACATGCAGACGGCCGCGCACTCCGTGCGCCAGGTGTTCACCATCGCGCCGACCGAGACGGACGAGGACTGGGCCGCGATCGCCGAGCGGCTGCGCGCGGTGCCGACCGCCCTCACGGGGTACCGCGAGTCCCTCGCCCTCGGCCTGGAGCGCAAGCTGTACGCGGGCCCGCGCCCCACCGCGACCTTCATCGAGCAGCTCACCGAGTGGTCGGACCCGGACGGGCAGGGCCGCGGCTGGTTCGAGGACTTCGTGTCCGCGGGGCCCGACGCCCTGCGGGACGAGCTGGACACGGCCGCCCGGACGGCCACGCAGGCCCTGGTGGAGCTGCGCGACTGGATGCGTGACGTCTACGCGCCCACGATCGAGGGCGCGCCGAACACGGTGGGCCGCGAGCGGTACGCGCGCTGGGCACGCTACTTCAACGGTACGGATCTCGACCTCGACGAGGCGTACGCGTACGGCTGGTCCGAGTACCACCGGCTCCTCACGGAGATGAAGTCCGAGGCCGAGAAGATCCTGCCCGGCGCCGAGACCCCCTGGGTGGCGCTCGCGCACCTCGACGAGCACGGCAGGCACATCGAGGGCGTCGACGAGGTCCAGGCGTGGCTCCAGGGTGTGATGGACCGGGCGATCGAGGCGCTGGACGGCACCCACTTCGAACTCGCCGAGCCGGTACGGAAGGTGGAGTCGCGCATCGCGCCGCCCGGCGGCGCGGCGGCCCCGTACTACACCGCGCCGTCCGCGGACTTCTCGCGGCCCGGCCGCACCTGGCTGCCCACCATGGGGCAGACCCGCTTCCCCGTCTACGACCTCGTCTCGACCTGGTACCACGAGGGCGTCCCCGGCCATCACCTCCAGCTCGCCCAGTGGGTGTACGTGGTCGACGACCTCTCGCGCTACCAGGCCACCGTCGGTCTCGTCAGCGCCAACGCCGAGGGCTGGGCGCTGTACGCGGAGCGGCTCATGGACGAACTCGGCTTCCTGGAGGACGCGGAGCAGCGGCTCGGCTACCTGGACGCGCAGATGATGCGCGCGGCCCGGGTCATCGTCGACATCGGCATGCACCTGGAACTGGAGATTCCGGCAGACTCCCCCTTCCACCCGGGCGAGCGCTGGACCCCGGAGCTGGCGCAGGAGTTCTTCGGCGCGCACAGCAGCCGTCCGGCGGACTTCGTGGAGAGCGAGCTCACCCGCTACCTCTCCATCCCGGGCCAGGCCATCGGCTACAAGCTCGGTGAGCGGGCCTGGCTGCTGGGCCGCGAGAACGCGAAGAAGCGGCACGGCGCCGCCTTCGACGCCAAGGCCTGGCACATGGCGGCCCTGTCCCAGGGCTCGCTGGGCCTGGACGACCTGGTGGACGAACTGTCCCGGCTCTGACGGACACCGACGGCGGCCGGGCTCACGGTGACGACCGCGAGCCCGGCCGCCGCGTGTCAAGTACGGGGAACATCAGGTACGGGGAGTACCGGAACTACTGGGCGTGCTCGGCGTGTTCGGCATGTTCGGCATGTTCGGCGTGTTCGGAGCACAGGCAGCCGACGCCCTTCTCGATCCACTCCCGGCCGACCCACTCCGGGTGCCGTTCGATCATCAGTGCCGAGATCTCCTCGACGATCGTCCGCTCGGCCACGGCGGAGTCGCGGCGGGCCCACGTCTCGTCCCGCAGCAGCCGCAGGTAGTCGCGCACGTCGGCCAGCAGCCCCGCACCGCCGATCTCGCCGTGGCCGGGCACCACGATCCGGGGAGCCTGCGCCGCCAGCCTCTCCATCACCGCGATCCAGCGGGTTGCGGACACGTCGGTGTCGTACGGCGGGAACCACGGGAAGATGGCGAACTGCCCGGCTTCCACGAGGTCCCCCGTGAACAGGACGTCCGCGTCCGGCACCCTGACCACCTGGTCGCCCCTGCTGTGGGCCCGGCCGGTGGCCCGCAGCTGCACCACCCGCCCGCCCAGATCCAGGTCGTACGCCCGGTCGTAGACGACATCGGGCCGCGCCGGCTCGACGCCCCGGAGCCGGCGCTCGACCGGCTTGCCGAGCCCCTTGAACATCTCCAGGTAGCCCGGCCCCTTCACCTTCAGATCCTCGGCCTGGTCCCGGTTGAGCAGGAACGTCGCTTCCCCGGCGAAGGCCTGCGCCCCGAAGGCGTGCTCGGGGTGAAAATGCGTCGTCGTCAGGTAGATCCGGCGTCCCTCGGCATAGTCGGCCGCGAACTCCAGCACCTTTTCGCCGTTGCTCGGGCCCAAGCCGGTCTCGACGACGAGCACGGCACCGTGACCGCCGATGACGCCGATGTTGGGCACCAGCTGCACCCGCCGGTCGGGGATGACCACCAGGTCACGGGCCAGCTCCTGAACACCCTCGACGTGCACGACGGGATCCGTCGTCACCGCTTCCTCAGACACTGCGACTCCTCGGTGTTGCACTGAGCCACCAGTCCAGCGCGGGACGGCCGGGGGCGTCCAACACCGATCTCGCAGACCCGATACCGCGCGGGTATCGTCGCAGTTGAGCGAAGTCGAGTGAGCGGCTCGGGACGGCGATGGAGCGATGATGGAGCTGCGGACCCTGCGCTACTTCGTGGCGGTCGCCGAAGAACTCCACTTCGGCCGCGCCGCCGCGCGACTGCACATGACCCAGCCCCCGCTGAGCCGGGCCGTCAAGCAGCTGGAGACCGACCTCGGCTGCGAACTGCTGCGCCGCTCACCCTCGGGCGTCACCCTCACCCCGGCCGGGGCCCTCCTCCACGACGAGGCGTGCACCCTGCTGGCGCGGGCCGACCAGGCCCGGGCCCGGGTCGCCGCCACGGCCGGCACGGCCACCCTGACCATCGGCACCCTCGCCGACAGCGCCGAGCAGGTCGGCACCCGGCTGGCGGTCGCCTACCGGCGCCAACACCCAGCCGTGCGCATCCGCATCCGCGAGGCCGACCTGACCGACCCGACCATCGGACTGCGGGCCGGCCTCGTCGACGTGGCCCTGACGCGGGCGCCGTTCGACGACACCGGCATCACCACCCGCGTGCTGCGGTCGGACCCGGTCGGTGTGGTCCTGCGCGCCGACGACCCGCTGGCCGACCGCGACCGGCTGCGCCTGGACGAACTCGCCGACCGCCGCTGGTTCCGGTTCCCGGAGGGCACGGACCCGGTGTGGCAGGCCTTCTGGACGGGCCCGCCCGGTGCCGACGGGCGCCGTGACGGTCCCGTCATCCGCACCGCCCACGAATGCCTCCAGTCGGTCCTGTGGAACGACACCGTCGGACTGATGCCCCTCGCCCACTCCCAGTCCCTGCCCGAGGGCCTCACGGTGATCCCCTTGGCGGACGCGCCGCCCAGCGACCTGGTGATCGCGTGGAACAGCGCCCACACCAGCCCGCTCATCCGCTCGTTCGTCAGCCTCGCGACGGGCCTCACGCGCTCCTAGGAGCGATCAGCAGCCACAGTCCGCCGCGTCCACCGGAGCCGTCAGCGGGTCCGCCGCGCGCCGCTCGTCTCCCTCCCAGGTCTCGTACGCGAAGCCTTCGCGCACCCAGTACTCGAAGCCCCCGAGCATCTCCTTGACCGGGAAGCCGAGTTCGGCGAGGGCGAGAGCGGCACGGGTCGCGCCGTTGCAGCCGGGCCCCCAGCAGTAGGTGACGACGGGCACCGACCTGTCGAGGAGCTGCTCGGCCTGCTCGGGAATGAGCACGGTGGGCAGGTGGATCGCACCGGGCACGTGCCCCTGGTCCCAGGACGCGGTCGAGCGGGAGTCGAGGACCACGAAGCCGGGGTCGCCGCCCGCCGCCAGCGCGGCGGCGACGTCGGAGACATCGGCGTGGAAGGCGAGGCTCGCGCCGAAGTGGGCGACGGCCACGGCCGGGGACGCCGGGGCGACCCGCAGCACGGGGTTCGTCCTGGTCGCGGCGCTGGTCACAGTGGTGACAGTGGTGTCGGCGGTCTCAGTCATCGTCCGGCCTTCCCTCCCTGCCCCGCCGAACCGGCACCTTCGCGGCACCGGCCCCACGGGGACCTCCTGGCCAGAAATCTACGGCCGGCGATCCTCTTCCTGAAGTGGCGATCCACGGCATCGCTCTTGATCGGCCGGGGTTTTCCCTGCTATCCCTCACCCATGACCGCGTATTCCCCGGACGCCACCGACTGGCACATCCTCGACGTCCTCCAGCGCGAGGGCAGGGCCAGCTTCGCGGAGCTGGCCCGTGCCGTCTCGATGTCCGCGAGCGCGGTCACCGAGCGGGTGCGCCGTCTGGAGGAGGCGGGCGTCATCCAGGGGTACGCGGCCGTGGTCGACCTGGAGAGCCTCGGTCTGCCGATCCTCGCCTTCGTCCGGCTGCGCTATCCGAACGGCAACTACAAGCCGTTCCACGACCTCGTCGAGGCGACGCCCGAGATCCTGGAGGCGCACCACGTCACGGGCGACGACTGCTTCGTCATCAAGGTCGCGGCGCGCTCGATGAGCCACCTGGAGACGATCTCCGGCCGGATCGGCACCCTCGGCTCGGTGACCACGAGTGTCGTGTACTCCTCGCCGCTCCCCCGGCGCCCCCTGGGGCACTGATCCCCCGGCGATCCGCCGACTCAGTCCTGGACGCCCCGCTGCCGTACGACCGATCCCGTTCTGCCCTTCACGACCTCGAGCTGGGCGTGGATGCGCCGCCGCAGGTCGGCGACATGGCTGACGATGCCCACGCTGCGGTCACGCTCCCGCAGGGAGTCGAGCACGTCGAGGACCTCGTCCAGGGTCTGGTCGTCGAGGCTGCCGAAGCCCTCGTCGATGAAGAGCGTGTCCAGCCGCACCCCGCCGGCCTCGTCCGTGACGACGTCCGCGAGACCGAGGGCCAGCGCGAGCGAGGCGAAGAACGTCTCGCCCCCGGAGAGCGTCGCCGTGTCGCGCTCCCGGCCGGTCCAGGCGTCCACGACATGCAGTCCGAGCCCGCTGCGGCCACGGCCCGCGCGGTCGTCGGAGTGGACGAGGGTGTAGCGCCCGGAGGACATGCGCTGAAGTCGTACGGTCGCGGCGGCGGCCACCTGTTCCAGGCGGGCGGCGAGGACGTACGACTCCAGGCGCATCTTGCGCTCGTTCTCCGCCGAGGTGCCCGCGGCCAGCCCGGCCAGGCGTGCCACCCGGTCGAACTCCTCACGCAGCGGCGCGAGCCGGCGTACGGACGTGGCCGCGCGCGTGGACAGCCGGTCCAGTTCCGTGCAGCGTCGGGCGGCCTCGTCCTGGGCGGAGGCGGACTCCCGCAGCCGTCGGGCGGCGGACTCGGCGGCCCGTTCGGCGGCGGCCAGGTCGGCGGCCGGCCGCTCGGCGGCGGCCGCCGTGTCGGCCTCGGCGAGCACGGCACGTACCGCGCTGTCCTCGAACTGCCAGGCGTCGAGGCGTCGTTGGAGGTCCCGGTGGGCCGCGTCGTCGAGGAGAGCGGCGGCCGCGGCCTGGGGGGTGTCGAAACCGGCGCGGAAGGCCGCGTCGGACAGGCGCGCGTCGGCGTCCTTGAGACGCTGCGCGGTGTCCTCGGCCGCGCGCACGGCCTCGGCGGCCTCCGTGAGCAGGGCGGCCTGCCGCTCCAGCTGCGTGGCGCGCACGGTGACGCTGTCGGCGGCGCCCCGCGCCTGCGTCAACTCCTCCTCCAGAAAGGCCCTTTCGCGGTCGTTCCGGTCGCGGTGGGAGACCCGGGCGGCAGATCGCAGCGCGATCTCCTGCTGGGCCGCGACCCGCCGTTCGTGCTCGAGTCCCGCCTGCGCGAGCCGCTCCCGCGCGGCGTGCAGCCCGGACCCAGCAGCCCGCGTCTCGGCGTACCGCAGCTCCAACTCCTCGGCCTGCTCGGCGAGTTGCGCGGTCGGAGTGTCGCCCGCCTCGGCGGTGGCGGCCGCCAGCGCCTCGCGTACGACGCCGAGCCGACGTTCGTCCTCGGTGGCCTGTTCGTCGGCGCGCTGGTACGCGGCGAGGGCGCGCTCCTCGGCCTCCCGGTCGACGTGTCCGGCGTCCTTGCGCGCGGGTGCGGGGTGCGCGGAGCTGCCGCACACGGCGCAGGGCTCGCCGTCGACGAGACCTGCGGCGAGTTCCGCGGCGATGCCCTGAAGACGCTGTTCCTTCAGATCGAGCCAGTGGACCCGGGCGTCCGTCGCGCGTTCACGGGCGGCGAGGGCCTGGGCGTGGGCGGCTTCCGTGTCCCGCGCGAACTGGTCGCGCTGCCGGGCGGCCCTGAGCCGCGCCTGGGCGGGATCGCGCCGCTCGGCGAGCTGCTCCGCGCGCGTGGTGGCCTCCTGCGCGGACTCGATGCGCGCCTGGAGCTCCACGCGGGTCGCCTCCCACGTGGCGAGCCAGCTCTCGGTGTCCTGGCGGACGTCCTCGTCCTCGCGCTCCTGGCGGTCCAGGGAGGCGCGCTCCCGGGCGAGTTCGCCGAGCCGGCGCTCCGCCCGGCGGGCCGACTCCAGTCCGCCGAGCTCCTCGGCCGCCTTGCGCGCGGCTGCCGCGAGCCCGGGCGCACCGGCTCCGGCGTAGGTGTCCGGCAGGGCGAGACGCGCGCGTGCCTCGTCCGTGGCCGCGCCGCGGTGCTCGGCCTCGGCGGCGTCGCGCAGATCGAGCGCGGGGGCCACCGTCTCCGCCTTGCGCGCCCGCTCCATCCGCGTCTGCGCCTCCCGATGGGCGTCGGCACGCTCCTCCAGCCGCGCGGCGCGCTCCCGCGCCTCGGTGAACCTGCGCTGCAGCCGGGCCACTTCGCGTACGTCGTCGAGTACGCGGTCGGTGGCGGCCTGCGCGGACTCGGCCGCCGTACGCGCGGTGTGCGCGAGGGTCAGCCGCTCGCGGGCCGTACTGCGGGCCACGGCGGCCCAGGTCAGGACGGCGTCGGCGAGGCCGGGCTCACCGGGCGCGAGAGCGGGCGGCGGCACCTCGACGATGTCCCCGGCGGCCTGCTGCATGCGGTGCGCGTCGGCGAGCAACGCGGTGTCGCCCTCGCGTACTTCGGCCTCCGTGGCCCGGCGCCGCTCGGCGAGCCGCTTCTCGACCTCGGCGAAGCGGTGGGTGTCGAAGAGCCGGCCGAGCAGCTTGCCGCGGGCCTCGGCGTCGGCCCGCAGGAAGCGGGCGAAGTCGCCCTGGGGCAGCAGCACGACCTGGCAGAACTGCTCACGGCTCATGCCGAGCAGTTGGGTGATCTCCTCGCCGATCTCCTGGTGGGAGCGGCTGAGGTCCTTCCAGGTGGCCGCGGACGCTTCGTACTCACGCAGCCAGCTCTGCGCCTTTTCGGTGGTCGTGCCCGTGCCGCGCTTCTTGGGGCGGGCCCACGGCGGCTGCCGGGTGACCTCCAACCGGCGTCCCGCGACGGTGAGTTCGAGCGTGATCTCGGTGCGCGTCGCGGGTGCCGCGTGGTCGCTGCGCAGGGTCAGGCCCTGGCCGCTCTGGCGGGCGCCCGGGACCGCCCCGTACAGCGCGTAGCACACGGCGTCGAGGACGGACGTCTTGCCCGCTCCCGTCGGACCGTGCAGCAGGAAGAGCCCCGCGGTCGACAGCTCGTCGAAGTCGACGCTCTGGGTGCCGCCGAACGGCCCGAAAGCCGTGATGTCCAGGCGGTGCAGCCTCATCGGGCCTCCTTCGGGTCCAGCGGGTCCTGCGCGTCTCGCGGCGCGTCTCCTGTGTCGTGCGTACGTGGAGTCACCGGGCGACCTCCCGGACGGCCTCGTCGGCGCGGACGTCGTCGAACGCGTCCCTCAGTACGGCCTGTTCGTCGGCGTCGGGGCCCGCGCCACGCACATGGGCCACGAAGTCCTCCGCGATCTCCTGCTCGCTGCGGCCCGCGAGCCGCCGGGCGTAGGAGACGTCCGGGTCCTCGGGGGCCCGCTCCGGTTCGAAGACGAGGCTGAGCGTGTGGGGGAAGCGCTCGGTCAGCCGGGCCATGGGCTCCGTGGGGCGGACCGGGTCGGTGAGGGTCGCCTCGACCCACGCCTCCTCGTGGCGCGCCAGCCGCGGATCGGCGAGCAGGTCTTCCAGGTGCCCCCGGACACGGGCGAGCTTCCGGGGAACGGGACAGTCCACCCGCTCCGCGCCCACGAATCCCTCCGGCCCCAGGTCCACCAGCCACATGCTCTTGCGGTGGTCGACCTCCGAGAAGGAGTACGGCAGCGGGGAGCCGGAGTAACGCACGTGCTCGGTGATGGTCTGGCTGCCGTGCAGATGGCCCAGCGCGGTGTAGTCGACGCCGTCGAAAACCCCGGCGGGTACGGCGGCGACCCCGCCCACGGTGATGTCCCGCTCACTGTCGCTGGCCGCCCCGCCGGTGACGAAGGCGTGGGCGAGTACCACGGAACGGGTACCCGGCGCGCGCGTGGCGAGGTCGGCGCGGACCCGGTCCATGGCGGCGGCGAGGACGGCCTCGTGCCCCGCCTTCTCGACACCGAACTCGGCCTTGACCAGGGCCGGTTCGAGATAGGGCAGTCCGTAGAAGGCCACGTCGCCGTGGTCGTCGGCGAGCAGCACCGGCGTGCCGCAGGCGGAGGGCTCGGTCCGCAGATGGATGCCCGCGCGGCCGATGAGCCCGGCACCGACGCCGAGCCGGCGCGCCGAGTCGTGGTTCCCGGAGATCATCACCGTGGGCACTCCGAGGGCGGCGAGCCGGTGCAGCGCGTCGTCGAAGAGCTCGACGGCGGCCAGCGGCGGCACCGCCCGGTCGTACACGTCCCCGGACACGACCACCGCGTCGACGTCGTGCTCACGCACGGTCGCGACGAGGTGACCGATGAACCCGGCCTGGGCATCGAGCATGTTCACCCGGTGGAAGGCCCGGCCGAGATGCCAGTCGGACGTGTGCAGAATCCTCATGATCCCCGAGACTAACGGGCGGGTCGGACATCACGGGCGGCTACTCCCGTATCGGTCCGCGCCGCCCGCCTATGCGTCCCCGTACGCCTCTCCACCCAGTTCGAACCCGGCCGTCCCAGCCGTCGCATCGGCGAGCCACGCCCGGAAGGGCTCGACGTCGGTGTCCGGCAGTCCGATCTCGATCGTGACGGCCTCGCCGTACCGGACGTCACGGACCTCGCGCCCGGTGGACCGCAGGTCGTTCTGAATCTTGCCGGCCCGCTGGTGGTCGACCGTGACCGTGGCCAGCCGGAAGCGTTTGCGCGTGAGTGTGCCGAGGGCGTCCAGTGCCTCGCCCACCGAGCCTCCGTACGCCCTGATCAGTCCGCCCGCACCGAGCTTGACCCCGCCGTAGTAGCGGGTGACGACGGCGACGACGTACCGCATGTCGCGGCGCAGCAGCATCTGGAGCATGGGCACGCCCGCGGTGCCGCCGGGTTCGCCGTCGTCGCTCGCCTTCTGGACGGCGGCGTCGGCTCCGATGACGTAGGCATAGCAGTTGTGCGTGGCGTCGGCGTGCTCCTTGCGGACGCCCGCGATGAACTCCTGGGCCTCCTGCTCGGTGGCCGCCGGGGCGAGAGCGCACAGGAAGCGGGAGCGGTTGACCTCGGTCTCGTGCACGCCCGCGTGGGCCACTGTGCGGTACTCGTCCTGCATCACGCCAGCGTATGCGCTTCCCGCGCGCGTGCGGCACGCCGGACCCGGAGCGTGCCGCACGCTCCGGGGGATCTCGTCGGCGCGGCGAGAGGGCGCGGTTCGCCGCGCGGCGGTCGCGGCGCGTTCAACCGCGCGCGGCGCGGCCCGTCCCGGCACGGGCGGCGACGGGCCGACCTCACGGCCGCCGACTCCGCCGCGCACCGCGCCCGACCGCGGCGGCGGGTCCGCCGATGATCACCTCCGGCGAGGGCACCACGCCCCTCCGGGCGCACAAGGCCCCCCGTGGAGGCGCCCCAAGCCCCACGCCATCGCCCCGGCGAGAGCACGACGGCCCCGGTCGCCTCGCGGACAACCCGTGTCGCCCCGCGGCCGATGCCGGTCGCCGCTCCGGTCTCGGCGGGGCCCCTGCGGACGTCCGGACCCGGCTCAGGTGCGTGGGGCGGGGTGGTGGATACTCGCTCCTCGTTGTCCGAAGCCGGATCGCCGGCCCGACCGATCGCAGGGAGATCGCAGCATGACCGGCACCCAGGTGGACAGTTCGGACTCCGCGGAGCCCCTCGAACGGGAGCCCTCCGCAGCCGCGCCGCGCTGGCGGGCGTGGCTTCTGGAGGGACTCAGCGAGCAGTCGGCCAAGCACCCCGGCCCGCACGCCACCCCGGACGCCGAGCACCAGGGCCACAAATGGTGGCGGGTGATGTGCCTCACCGGCGTCGACTACTTCTCCACACTGGGCTACCAGCCGGGTATCGCGGCCCTCGCCGCCGGACTGCTCTCCCCGCTCGCGACCCTCGTCCTGATCGGGCTCACCCTGCTCGGCGCGCTGCCCGTCTACCGTCGCGTCGCCAAGGAGAGCCCGCACGGCGAGGGTTCGATCGCGATGCTGGAGCGGCTGCTGCCCTGGTGGGCCGGGAAGATCTTCGTCCTGGTGCTGCTCGGCTTCGCGGCCACCGACTTCCTGATCACGATCACCCTGTCCGGAGCGGACGCCTCCGCACACGTCGTGGAGAATCCTTTCGCTCCGCACTGGATGCACGGTGGGAACACCTGGATCACCCTCCTTCTCATAGCCGCGCTCGGCGCGGTCTTCCTGAAGGGCTTCAAGGAGGCCATCGGGATCGCGGTGGCGCTCGTGGCCACCTATCTCACCCTCAATGTCGTCGTTCTGGCCGTCTCCGCCTGGCAGGTGCTCAGCCACCCGGTGAAGATCGGCGACTGGACCGACGCCATGACGGCCGCACACTCCTCGCCGCTCGCCATGATCGGCGTGGCGCTCCTCGTCTTCCCGAAGCTGGCGCTCGGCATGTCCGGCTTCGAGACGGGCGTGGCGGTGATGCCGCAGGTCGAGGGCGACCCGACGGACACGTACGAGAAGCCGACGGGCCGGATCCGCGAGACCCGCAGGCTGCTCACCACGGCCGCCGTGATCATGAGCGGTTTCCTGCTGCTGTCCAGCCTGGCGACGACGATCCTGATCCCGCAGGACGAGTTCAAGAGCGGCGGTGCGGCGAACGGCCGTGCCCTCGCCTACCTGGCCCACCAGCACCTGGGCGAGGCGTTCGGCACGGTCTACGACCTCTCGACCATCGCGATCCTCTGGTTCGCGGGTGCCTCCGCGCTCGCCGGTCTCCTCAACCTCGTCCCGCGCTACCTGCCGCGTTACGGCATGGCCCCCGAGTGGACGCGCGCCGTCCGCCCCCTCGTGCTCGTCTTCATGGCCGCCGCGGTCCTCATCACCCTGTGGTTCAACGCGAACGTCGACGACCAGAGCGGCGCGTACGCGACCGGTGTGCTGGTCCTGATGCTCTCCGCGTCCTTCGCCTCGGCGGTCGCCGTGCATCAGCGGGGCCAACGCGCCGCCGCGATCGGCTTCGGCGCGATCACCGCGGTCTTCGGCTACACCCTGGTCACCAACGTCATCGAACGCCCCGACGGCATCAAGATCGCGCTGATCTTCATCCTGGCGATCCTGATCACCTCGTTCGCCTCGCGGGTGCGCCGCGCCTTCGAACTGCGCGCCGCCGAGGTGACGTTCGACGAGGCCGCGGCCCGTTTCGTCGACGAGGCCGCGGCGAGCGGACCGCTGCGGCTGATCGCGAACGAGCCGCACGAGCACAGCACCCGGGAGTACCGCGCCAAGGAGTACAGCCAGCGCGAGCAGACGCACATCCCGGACGGCCGTCCCGTGCTGTTCCTGGAGGTGTTCGTGACCGACTCCTCGGACTTCACCGCCGACCTGACCGTGCACGGCGACGAGAAGCACGGGGTGCGCAGGCTGCGCGTCGAGGGCGCGACCGTGCCCAACACCATCGCGGCCGTCATGATGCGGCTGCGCGACCGCACCGGCCAGGTCCCGCACGCCTACTTCAACTGGACCGAGGGCAACCCCCTCAGCCACCTGGTCCGCTTCCTCGTCTTCGGCGACGGCGAGGTCGCCCCGGTCACCCGGGAAGTGCTCCGGCGCGCCGAGCCGGACCCGGAGCGCAGGCCCCGGATCCACGTGGGCTAGCTCTGCCTCCTCAGTCCTTCTTCTTGCCCCGCGGCACGGTCATGCCCGTCAGCAGCGCCGTGCCCGGGGCGAGCGCGTCCCAGGAGTCCCCGTGCCAGGCGAGGACCGCCGTCGCGGAGGTCGGGAACTTCGTCCGTACGTCGTCCAACGCGTCGTCGAGGCTGTCCCCGGCCAGTTCGAGCACGAGTTCCTCCACTCCGGGGTTGTGCCCGATCAGCAGCAACGTCCTGATCTGGTCGGGGACTTCGTGCAGGGCCGCCAGCAACTCCGGCACCTCGGCGCCGTACAGCCGCCGGTCGAACCGTACGGGCGGCGGGGTGCCCCACTGCCGGGCCGCCAACTCCCAGGTCTGGCGGGCGCGTACGGCGGTGGAGCACAGGGCGAGGTCCGGCAGACAGTCCGACTCGGCGAGGGCGCGTCCGGCGGCCGGGGCGTCGCGGCGGCCGCGCGGGGCGAGGGGCCGCTCGTGATCGGCGACACCCGTGGGCCATGCCGACTTGGCGTGCCGCAGGACGACGAGTCTGCGCAGCGGGCCCGCTCCGGCGCGCGCGATCACCGCTGCGCCCCGATGTCACGCGTGAGTTCGAGCCCGAGGAGACGGTCCGCGTAGGCGTACGTCTCGAAGCGGGCGCCGTCCGGCACGTCGTCCGCGTGCTCGACGCGCCGCAGCACCTCGAGTACGGCGGGTACGTCGAGGTCGTCCTCCCACGCGGCGCGCAGTTCCTGGCGTACGCGCTCGGGGACGGGCTTGGACGGCCGGGTGGCCCAGGTCGCGACGGACTTGCGCCAGCGCGCGAGCGTCTCGCGGGCGCCGTCGAGGCCGGCGGCCGCGGCGAGGTCGACGGACTGCCGGCGCGGGGCCGCGAGCAGGACCATCCTCAGCAGCGCCGGGTCGGCCGTGCCGTGCACCGGGGCTACCTCGATGCGGATGCCGTCCACGGCGGTGGCGTCGGGCGCGAGCACATGAAGGGCCGGACCCGCACCGCTCCGGTCGCCCTCGGCCCGGCGGATGCCGAGCGCGTCGGCGCGCGCCCGGAGTTCCGGGGGCGGGTCGGCCACCGTGACGACGGGGGTCCCACCGAGTTCCAGGGTCCTGGCGAGCACGTCGGCGACCAGCAGCACGCGTAGGGCGGACAGATCGTCCCGCTCCACGTGCGCCTCGACGCGGGTCAGGCTCCGGCGGGCAGGGACGGCGTCGATGGGCTCGCCCGTTCGGGCGTCGGTGATACGCAGCACGGAGCGAGCGTAGGCGGGCGGGAGCCCGGGCGCAGGGAGGTCGGACCCATTCCGGACACGCGGGCTTCCCCTGCCGTCCCGCGTACGGGAGGTGGGTGGTCCGCCCCCGGGGGTGTAGCCCACTGCACCAGGGGTTCGGGAGATGGCTCTCTCGTGGGCGCGGCCGGGGGACGGGAGGGTTGATCCCGACGGACAACAGCCCGTCGACGTCGGAGATCCCCCCTCCTCACCCTTCTTCGGCCCGGAAGAGGACCTCATCCCCATGACCATCCGCGTCCTGCTCGCCGACGACCAAGCCCTGTTGCGGGCGACATTCCGCATCCTGATCGACTCCTGCTCCGACATGGAAGTGGTCGACGAGGCCGCCGACGGCCGGGCAGCGGTCTCACTCGCGCGTACCCACCGCCCCGACGTCGTCCTCATGGACATCCGTATGCCGGAGGCCGACGGGCTCACCGCCACCGCCACCATCTGCGCCGACCCCGGCCTCGCCACCACCCGCGTCCTCGTCCTCACGACGTTCGACACCGACGAGGACGTGGCCCGGTCCCTGCGTGCCGGAGCCAGCGGCTTCCTCGGCAAGGACGTCACCGCGGACGAACTCCTGAGCGGCATCCGCACCGTGGCGGCGGGCGACGCGCTCCTCTCCCCCCGGGCCACACGCACCCTGGTCACCCGGTTCCTCGCCTCCCCCGCACCCGGTGCCCAGCCGGCGCTTCCCGGACGGCTGGCGGCTCTCACCGCTCGCGAGCGAGAGGTGACCGCGCTGGCGGCCGAGGGAAGGTCCAACGACGAGATCGCCGAGGAACTCGTCGTCAGCCCGCTGACCGTCCGCACCCATGTGCACCGCGCCATGACCAAACTCCACGCCCGCGACCGGGCTCAACTGGTCGTCATCGCCTACCGGTGCGGACTCGTACGGGTCTCACGGCCCCCGGAGTGAGCGAGCCCGGCCCGGACGTCGTCCCCCTGGCCACAGCGCCCCACCGTAGGCGAGAATGCCGTATGCCAGAATGGGAGAATGTGACTTATGTCACTCACTAGGGGGCACGACTCGTGGACCTGGACTTCACGGACGACCAGAGTGCGCTTCGCGACACGTTGCGCACGTTCTTCGAGAAGGAGTCGTCCACCGCGGCCGTACGGGCGGCGGAGCCACTCGGGTTCGACGCGGCGCTGTGGCGGAGGGTCGTCGACCTGGGGCTCGCCGCGATCGCCGTACCCGAGCACCTCGGTGGCGGCGGTGCCGGTTTCGTGGAACTGGCGATCGCGGCGGAGTGCCTCGGGCGGTCCCTGGCTCCGGTGCCCCTGATCGAGGCGGCGGTGGCGAACGACCTCATCGCATCGCTGTCCGACATCGCATCGCTGTCCGACGGAGGTTCGCCGCTGCCCGGCGGGGGCTCGTCGTCGGCCGGCGCGCCGGATGCCCGCTTGGAATCCCTCACCGCACGCGCCGTCGCGGGCGAGCTCCTGGCGACCCTGGCCCTGCGCCCGGCGACGGGCGACCTCGCGCGGGTGGTGCCGGCGGGCGCGGTGGCCGATCTCGTGGCCGTCCTGCGGGGTGACGAACTCCTCCTGCTCCGGCAGCCGGACCGCGGCCCCGCCGCGCCGGGCGGGGCCGTCCACAATCTCGGGGCACTTCCGCTCGCCGACTGCCCCATCGACACGGAACACGCCCTGGTGCTGGCGCGCGGACCGGCCGCCGTCCGCGCCTATCGCCGCGCCCTGAGCCGGTGGGAACTGCTGACCGGCGCGGCGCTCTTCGGCCTCGGCTCGAAGGCCCTCGACATCGGCGTCGACTACGTGATGCAACGCAAGGCGTTCGGCGTGCTCATCGGCACGTTCCAGACCATCCAGCACCGCCTGGCCGACAACGCGATCGCCCTCGACGGCGCCCGCCTGCTGGCCTACGAGGCGGCCTGGGCCCAGGACGAGAACCTGCCCACGGCCGACACCTCGGCGACCATGGCCTTTCTGTTCGCCGCGGAGACCGCCCACAAGACGGCGTCGGAGGTCCTGCACTTCCACGGCGGATACGGCTACACGCTGGAGTACGACATCCAGCTCTACTTCCGGCGGGCCAAGGCGTGGTCACTCGTCGCGGGCGACTCCCGCGCGGCGTACGCGCGGCTCGCGCACCGCGTCTTCGGCGCGACACAGGCCCAGGGACAGGCCCAGGCACCGGCACCGGCACCGGCACCGGCAGAGAGGGCGGGCTGACGATGGACTTCCGCGAATTCGACGAACTGGCCTCGCACCGCGAGGCTGCCTGCGCCTGGGTCGAGGCCCATGTGCGACCGGAGTGGGGGGAGGAACAGCGCCGCTCCGGCACGCATCAGACGGCCGAGCTGCACACCCTGCTCGCGCGCGACGGGATCCTCGCGGCCGACTGGGCACCCGAGTACGGGGGGAGCGGGGTCGATCCCGGCTTCGCCCGGGCCGTGTTCGACGAACTCGGCCGCAGAGGGCTCGCCTCCGACGGCTGGTCCACGACCTCCATGGTGCTGCGCACCATCGAGCACGTGGGAACCGAGGAGCAGAAGCGCGAGTACATCCCGGCCGCGCTCCGCGGCGACACGCTGATCGCCCTGGGCTACAGCGAGCCGGACTCCGGCTCGGACGTCGCCGCGGCGAAGACCACCGCGGTCCAGGACGGCGACGAGTGGGTCATCAACGGCCAGAAGATGTTCACCAGCACCGCCCAGCTGTGCAGCCATGTGTTCGTGCTGGCCCGCACCAGTCCGGACGTGCCCAAGCACAAGGGGCTGTCGATGTTCCTCGTGCCGACCGACAGCGCCGGGTACGACATCCAGCCGATCCACACGCTCGGCGGGCAGCGCACCAACGCCACGTTCTACGCCGACGTGCGGGTCCCGGATTCCGCACGCCTCGGCGGGGTCGACGGCGGGTGGGGCGTCATGCACGTGGCGCTGGTCCACGAACGCTCCGCGTCCAGCCCCGGCTCGGACGGCGGTTCCCTGGCCAGCGATCTGGCCGCCTGGGCACGCACCGCGCGACGCCCCGACGGGACGACGGTCCTCGACGACCCGCTGGCCGCCGAGCGGATCGGCAGGATGGCGGTCGACGAGGAGGTCACCCGCCTGCTCGCCTTGCGCAACCGGTGGCGCGCCCAGAAGGGCGACCTCCCCGGTGTCGAGGGGTCGATGTGGAAGCTGTTCGCCACGGAGGCCGCGCAGCGCCACTCCAGCGACATCCTCGACATCCTGGGCCCCGAGGGCGTACTGGCCCCGGACGCGGCAGGCGCCCCCGCGGGCGGCAGATTCGAGGAGGGCTTCCGGGCGGCGGTGGTCGGCACCATCTACGGCGGGACCAGCGAGATCCTCCGCGAGATCATCGCGGAGCGCCACCTCAGGCTGCCCAGGAACCGCTGACGGTACGGGGTCCTGCGGGGCGGCGGGAAGCGACGTACGGCAGGCACCCCTGACCGGCGGCGCCGAGGCCCGACCGAGCCTCGGCGCCGAGAAGTCGGACCCAGGAGCGCGAAACCGCCCCCGAGGACCGCAACGGCGTTGTGGCCAGAAACGGCCCGCGCGTCCGCCGGGGCACGGCCACCGCGTCAGCTGGGTGGCCCCGCGTAGGAAGGCACCCCCGGCGTCAGGCCTTGCGAGGAGCCTCGGGCCGCAGGTCGATCTCGTCCTCGGCGTGTGTGAAGAAGTCGTCGGCCAGCCGATGGCACAGCGTGGCGAGCCGCTCCAGGTCTCCCGGCGACCAGTCCGCCAACGCGACCGACATGCCTCGGCAGCTCGCCTCCCGCACGCGGTCGACCGCGTCCCGGCCGGCCGGCGTGAGTTCGATGCGCTGGGCCCGGCGGTCGTTCGGATCCGGGACGCGCGTCAGATAGCCGGTCTTCTCCAGCTGCTGCACCTGCCGCGTCACGTGGGACGCCTCGACGGACAGCAGATTCGCCAGCTCACTGGGCCGCAACGAGCCGGAGTCGGCGACCTGTCGCAGCAGCGCCACGGCGGCCCGGTCCAGCGGCAGTCCGGCCAGCGCCATGAGGCGCTCATGCTGACGAACCCTGCTGGTCAGATACGAGATACGGGTGAGCGCACGCTCGATCTCGGCCACGTCCGTCAGCGCGGGATCTGCTGGTCTGGGCGGTGGTGTCGACATGGGACGACTCTAACGTCTACTTGCATAAGTCAAGCAATGTCGAGTGAGGCCGAAGGTCATGAGGGCTGCTCGGGCGCCGCCCCTCAGGAGTCGAGGTCGTCGGCGAAATGCCGGTAGCCGTGCCGGTCCTGATGGATGTTCCAGAGGGCCTCCGCGAGCGCGGCGGGATCCTTCCTGGGATGTCCGGGGCTGATCGCGCCGGGGATGACGAGTTGCGCGACATGGATGCCCTCGTCGGCGAGCGCACCGTGCAACAGGTGTCCGTAGGCGCTCTCGGCGGCGAAGGCGAGGGACGTACCGGCCCGGTCGGGGTGGGGTACCGCGGCGGTGCCGCCGTTGACGAACAGGATGGTGCCGCGGCCGAGGGCGCGCATGCCGGGCAGCACTTGGTGCACGGCGGCGACGGGGCCGTACACCGAGAGCTCGATCGGTCCCACGAGGTCGGCCGGGGTGGTTTCCAGGACCGGCCGCATGAACTCCCGCTGCGGGACCGGGCTGTACTGCATGACCTCGATGGGCCCCAGGGTCGCGGTCGCCGCGTCCAGCGCCGCTTCGAGAGCCTTCGGATCGCGTACGTCGGCCGCGAAACCGCGCGCCGTCAGGCCCTCCCCCACCAACTCGGCGGAGAGGGTCTGCGCCCGGTCCGTGGTGCGGGTGATGAGGGCGACGTCGAACCCCTCGCGGCCGAACCGCCGTGCGACGGCGACTCCGAGGCCGGGTCCTGCTCCGATGATGGCGATGGTGGTCATGGTCTTCCTTGGGGCCTCGGGGGGGGGTGGGGCAGCCTACGAGGGGCAGCATGCCCCCAGTGGGCCCCCGCCGCTCGTCACTCACGGACAGGGCCCCCGCGCCAGGGGGAATCACCGTGTGCCTCATGCTGTTCTCCCGCTGAGCACGCATGACAGGCCACGCGGGCCCATGACAGTCCTTGACACCAGACCCAGGAGGCCGACCGTGTACGGCGACCCGGCAACGATCCGCAAGATCCTCACCGAACTCGGCGACACCTGGGCGATCGTGGGCCTCTCGTCCAACGAGAGGCGCGCGGCGTACGGAGTCGCCGACGTTCTCCAGCGCTACGGCAAGCGGATCGTCCCCGTGCACCCGAAGGCGGAGACCGTTCACGGCGAGAAGGGCTACCCGTCGCTGGACGCGATCCCGTTCGACGTCGATGTCGTCGATGTCTTCGTCAACAGCGACCTCGCGGGGCCCGTGGCCGACGAAGCCGCCGCCGCCGGTGCCAAGGCTGTCTGGTTCCAGCTCGGAGTCGTCGACGAGGGCGCGTACGGCCGCACCCGCGCCGCCGGACTCGACATGGTCATGGACCGCTGCCCCGCCATCGAGATCCCGCGCCTCGGCTGAGCGGCGTCCGCACGGCGAGCCGGTTCGGGGCAAACCCGCTTGACGGCCGGTGGTGGGGATCGGTTTGCTGCTCCGGTGTCCACACTCACCTTTCAGCAGTCGGACGACGAGGCCGGTCTCAAGGACTGGCAGTACGTCCACAATGTGATCGTGCCGCCCGCCGCCCTGTCGCTCGACGAGGTCCGTGAGCGGGCCGGGCGCAACCACCTGGAGATCGCGTACCTCGGCGACGTCCTGGTGGGCTGCTCGACCGTGCGTCCGCCCAAGGACGGCGGCGCGACGGCCACGGTGATCGCCCGGGTCCTGCCCGCACACCGTCGGCAGGGGTTCGGTGAGGAGCTCTACGAGCGCGGGCTGAAGCAGGCGCGGGCGCTGGGCGCGGACGTGATCGAGACGGTCGTACTGGCGTCCAACGAGGACGGGCTGCGGTTCGCCGTGCAGCGCGGGTTCGTCGAGATCGAGCGGTATGTGCTGCCGGGCGAAACGGCCGAGTGGGTCGACCTGCGACTGGCCTGAGCCCGGCCGGCTCCGGTGACCGCGCCCCGGTCACCGCGCCCCGGTCACCGCGCCCGGTCGAGGAACGCCGTCACCGTTTCCGTGAAGCGCCGGGGGTCGTCGAGCCAGGGGAAGTGGCCGGCCCCCGGCTGGACGATCGGCTCCCCCTCGGGGAACAGCTCCGCCACGGTGGCGGCCACGCGCGGCAGTGGGCCACTGTCGAGTTCGCCCGCGAGCAGCAGGACCCGGGCGTCCAGCGTGGCGACGGCGGCGCGGGCCACGGCGGGTTCGAAGGCACCTGCGGACGCGTACAGGTCCGCGGCCTCCTCATTGGTCTGTTCGACCTCGGTCGCGGCGTGTGCCTGCGCGGTCGCGTCCCAGCGGCCGTAGAAGAACGGGGCGACGGCGTCCCAGTCGGCATCGGCCGTCGAGCCCGCCCAGATCCGTTCGTAGGCGCCGTACGCCGCCGCGAACCACGGTTCGGCCCCGCGCCGCGCGGCGGCTTCCCTGCGGTGCTCCTCGGTGAAGTCGATCCCGAGGGCCCGGGCGCGCCCGGTGACCGAGGTGAGGGTGCGGATGCGGTCCGGATACCGGGCCGCATAGAGGAATGCGAGGTCACCTGCCGCCGAGTGGGCGAGGAGATCGACCCGCTCCAACCCCAGGTGCGCCCGGAAGGCCTCGACGTCGTCCACCTGCCGGTCGCAGCGGTACGTCGCCGGGTCGGCCGGGACGGCGGAGTCACCGGTCCCCCGCAGATCCAGCAGGAACAGCCGACGGTGCCGCGACAGCCCGCCGAGATCGCCGAGATAGGCGGAGGCACGCATGGGCCCACCGGGCAGACAGAGCAGCGGCTCTCCCTGGCCGGTGACGTGGTAGGCCAGTTCGGTCCCGTCGGGGGCGGAGAAGATCGGCATTCCGTCATCCTCATGACGACGGGACGCTCGGGGCAAGCGTTTTTACGCGGCGCCGGGGGAGGTCGCCGGACCAAAAAACGTCCAGGCCGACCGGTACGGGTCGGCCTGGACGTCCTGTCCTGGATGATCAGACGAGAATCAGACCAGGTCGAACCGGTCGAGGTTCATGACCTTGTCCCACGCCGCGACGAAGTCCTTCACGAACTTCGCCTTGGCGTCGTCTGCCGCGTAGACCTCGGCGATCGCGCGCAGCTCGGAGTTCGACCCGAAGACGAGGTCGGCACGGGTGCCGGTCCACTTGACCTCGCCGGTGGCGTCGTCGCGGGCCTCGAAGGTGGTCGCGTCCTCGGACGTCGGCGTCCACGTCGTGCCCAGGTCGAGCAGGTTGACGTAGAAGTCGTTGGTCAGCGTGCCGGGGTTCGCGGTGAGGACACCGTGCGCCGACTGCTGGTGGTTGGCGCCCAGGACGCGCAGGCCACCGACGAGGACCGTCAGCTCGGGAGCGCTCAGGGTCAGCAGGTTCGCGCGGTCCAGCAGCAGGTACTCGGCCGGGAGGCGGTTGCCCTTGCCGAGGTAGTTGCGGAACCCGTCGGCGGTCGGCTCCAGCGCGGCGAAGGACTCCGCGTCGGTGTGCTCCTGCGTCGCGTCGACGCGGCCCGGGGTGAAGGGCACCTCGATGGCGTGACCGGCGTCCTTGGCGGCCTTCTCGACGGCGGCGCTGCCGCCGAGCACGATCAGGTCGGCCAGGGAGACCTTCTTGTCACCGGTGTTGAACTCCCGCTGGATGCCCTCCAGCGTGCGCAGCACCGCCGCGAGCTGGTCGGGGTCGTTGGCCGCCCAGCCGCGCTGCGGCTCGAGGCGGATGCGCGCGCCGTTGGCGCCGCCGCGCTTGTCGCTGCCGCGGAACGTCGAGGCCGACGCCCAGGCGGCGGAGACCAGCTGCGGGACGGTCAGCCCCGAGTCGAGGATCTTCGCCTTGAGGGCGGTGACGTCGTCAGCGCCGATGGCCTCGCCCTCCGCCTCCGGCAGCGGGTCCTGCCACAGCAGGGTCTCCTCCGGGACCTCCGGGCCGAGGTAGAGCGACTTCGGGCCCATGTCACGGTGGGTCAGCTTGTACCAGGCGCGGGCGAAGGCGTCCGCGAACTCCGCGGGGTTCTCGTGGAAGCGGCGGGAGATCGGCTCGTAGATCGGGTCGAGGCGCAGCGAGAGGTCGGTGGTGAGCATCGTGGGCAGACGCTTCTTCGACGGGTCGTGCGCGTCGGGGACGGTCGCCTCGGCGTCCTTCGCCACCCACTGGTTGGCGCCGGCGGGGCTCTGGGTCAGCTCCCACTCGTAGCCGAAGAGGTTGTCGAAGAAGCCGTTGCTCCACTGGGTGGGCGTGGTGGTCCAGGTGACCTCCAGGCCGGAGGTGATGGCGTCCGCGCCCTTGCCGGTGCCGTACGTGCTCTTCCAGCCCAGGCCCTGTGCCTCGATCGGGGCGGCCTCGGGGTCGGCGCCGACGCTCTCCGCCGGGCCCGCGCCGTGGGTCTTGCCGAAGGTGTGACCGCCCGCGATGAGGGCGACCGTCTCCTCGTCGTTCATCGCCATGCGGCGGAACGTCTCACGGATGTCGCGGGCCGCGGCGATCGGGTCCGGGTTGCCGTTGGGGCCCTCGGGATTGACGTAGATGAGGCCCATCTGGACGGCGCCGAGCGGGTTCTCCAGCTCGCGGTCGCCGGTGTAGCGCTGGTCGTCGAGCCAGGTGGTCTCGGGGCCCCAGTACACGTCCTCCTCGGATTCCCAGACGTCCGCGCGGCCGCCGGCGAAGCCGAAGGTCTCGAAGCCCATCTGCTCCAGGGCCACGTTGCCGGTGAGGATCATGAGGTCGGCCCAGGAGAGGCTCTGGCCGTACTTCTTCTTCACCGGCCACAGCAGGCGGCGGGCCTTGTCGAGGTTGCCGTTGTCCGGCCAGCTGTTGAGGGGGGCGAAGCGCTGCTGGCCGGCGCCGGCGCCGCCACGGCCGTCGCTGATGCGGTAGGTGCCCGCGCTGTGCCAGGCCATGCGGATCATGAACGGGCCGTAGTTGCCGAAGTCGGCCGGCCACCAGTCCTGCGAGGTGGTCAGCACCTCGGCGATGTCCTGTTTCACGGCCGCCAGGTCCAGGGTCTTGAACGCCTCGGCGTAGTCGAACTCCTCACCGAGGGGGTTCGCGACGGCGGGGTTCTTGGCCAGGATCTTCAGGTTGAGCCGCTCCGGCCACCACTGGCGGTTTCCGCCGCCCTGGGTCGGATGCGCGGCGCGCCCGTGCGCGACGGGGCAGCCACCTGCGCCCTCCGACTTCGCATCGGTCACGATTGCATCATGGTTCTCGGACATGGGAATCCTTCCGGACGGGGCGGATCACTGTGCTCAGGAACTGCGGGCGGTGGAACAGTCGGTCGAAACAGTCGAAACAGCCGGGGCACTGACCCCTGGGGACGTCGTCGACGACACCGTACGACCGGCGCATGACGTAGTGGTGGCAGTCGCCGACGCGTCGCTCGAACCGCGTCGGGCTGCCGGGCTCGGGGGTGCGCTCGCGACTGAAGTGGGCGAGCTCCACCCGTCTTCTGAACGTCACGTGCCTTTCCCTGCTGTTGTCCGGTCCCTTGGCTGTCGCCAGAACTGATCCTACGATGGACCCAGTCCAAGTCAATACGAGAACCAGACCCGTACGGATTCATTCGTCGGACGATGCATGATGAGGCTGGTGAGCATGAGTGACCTGCTCGAACGACTTCGCGGACGCGGCTGGCGGATGACCGCCCAGCGCCGGGTGGTCGCCGAGGTACTCGACGGCGAGCACGTGCACCTCACCGCGGACGAGGTGCTCGCACGCGCCACCGCCCGGTTGCCGGAGATCTCCCGCGCGACCGTTTACAACACCCTCGGCGAGCTCGTGTCGCTCGGCGAGGTGATCGAGGTGGCCACCGACGGCCGCGCCAAGCGCTACGACCCGAACGCCCACCATCCCCACCAGCACCTGGTGTGTTCGGGCTGCGGCGCCGTCCGGGACGTCCACCCTCACGGCGACCCCCTGTCCGATCTGCCCGCCTCCGAGCGGTTCGGCTTCGCCGTCTCCCATGTCGAGGTGACCTACCGGGGCCTGTGCCCCGACTGCGGCCGCGCAGAGGACGGCACCGAGCCGCGGACGGGGACCGGACGCGGGACGAGTACCGCGCGTAGGACGAGTTTCAGCCACCGCACACAGACCGATCCCTGAGCCAACCGCGTCAAGGCCCGACCCCCCTACCGTCACCTTCACTCCGGCTCACACCGCCTTCGCCTCCGGTTCGCCCGGCGTACGCCTGCGCTCGCTTCCCTAAAGGGATGGACCACATCACGTTCCTCGTGGCGGTCGTCATCGTCACGGCGCTGGCCTTCGATTTCACCAACGGATTCCACGACACGGCGAACGCGATGGCCACGTCCATCGCCACCGGGGCACTCAAACCGAGAACAGCGGTCCTCATCAGCGGCGTCCTGAACATCGGCGGAGCGTTCCTGTCCACCGAGGTCGCCAAGACCATCTCGGGCGGCATCGTGGACGACACCCTGGTCACCCCAGGAATGATCTTCGCGGGCCTGGTCGGGGCGATTCTGTGGAATCTGCTGACCTGGCTGCTCGGGCTGCCCTCCAGTTCCTCGCACGCCCTGTTCGGCGGACTGATCGGGGCGGTCTGGGTCGGCGCGGGCGAGCACGGCGTGCACTTCGACAAGGTGGTCGAGAAGGTGCTGATCCCGGCCGTGGCCTCGCCGGTCGTGGCGGGCGTCGCGGCGCTGCTGGCCACCTACCTCGCGTACAAGATCACCGCACGGGCCCGCCAGGACTCGGTGACCAAGGGCTTCCGGCTCGGCCAGATCGCCTCGGCCTCGCTCGTCTCCCTGGCGCACGGCACGAACGACGCCCAGAAGACGATGGGCGTCATCACGCTGACGCTGATCTCGGCGGGGGCGCTGGGTCACGACGCCGGTCCCCCGGTGTGGGTGATCGCGTCCGCCGGTCTCGCCATCGGACTGGGCACCTACCTCGGCGGCTGGCGGATCATCCGCACGATGGGCAAGGGGCTCACCGACATCCAGTCGCCCCAGGGCTTCGCGGCCGAGGCCGCCGCCACCACCGTGATCCTCACCTCCGCCCACCTGGGTTTCGCGCTCTCCACCACACAGGTCTGCTCCGGCGGCATCCTCGGCGCCGGCCTGGGCAGGCGGCTGGCCGAGGTCCGCTGGGGCACGGCGGGCCGCATGGTGATCGCCTGGCTGGTCACGCTGCCCGCCGCCGCACTGGTCGGCGGGGTCTCGGCGAGCGTGGTGAAACACGGCGGCACCTTCGGCACCGTGGTGATCGCCCTGTGCGCCGCCGCCGTCGCCGCGTTCATCGTGGTCGCCTCGCGCCGCAACCCTGTGCGTGCGGACAATGTGAACGACGCCCACGAGGTCACCGTCCGTGCCGCTGGGCCGACGACCGTCGGCACCGTCGCCTGAGCCAAGGGGAAGTCGTACGATGCAATTGGACTGGACCGCACTGGGCGAGGTCACCGCGGTGAGCATCGCCGTCACTGTCGGAGTGGTGGTCGTCTTCGCGCTCGGCGTACTGGGTGTCTCCCAGGTCGAGGCGGCACGTGAGAAGGACGCCGACGGCACCCACGCCCTCGGCTTCGCACAGGCCGGACTGTCTTTCCTGGCCTGCGCGGCGGTCGTCGCGTACGGAATTTACCTGATCGTGCCGCAGTTCCACTGAAGTGAAGCCGGGGAGGCCGCGATGACACCATTGCTGACGGGTTTGACCGTCGATTACAGCGACCATGACGACCCGGTACTGATCCGGTCGGACGGCAGTCCGGTCGAGACCTGGCGTGAGAACTACCCGTACCACGAGCGCATGGAGCGCAAGGAGTACGAGTGGCACAAACGCCTCCAGCAGATAGAACTGCTGAAGCTGCAGAGTTGGATCAAGGCGACAGGCCGTCGCCTGGTCATCGTCTTCGAGGGGCGTGACGCGGCCGGCAAGGGCGGCACGATCAAGCGGTTCACCGAGCATCTCAATCCGCGCGGTGCCCGGGTGGTGGCGCTGGAGAAGCCGACCGAGCGCGAGCGCGGCCAGTGGTACTTCCAGCGGTACGCGGAACATCTGCCGACCGCGGGCGAGATCGTGATGTTCGACCGGTCCTGGTACAACCGGGCCGGCGTCGAGCGGGTGATGGGCTTCTGCACGGACGACGAGTACCGCCGCTTCACGCGGCAGGCACCCGCCTTCGAACGGATGCTCGTCGACGACGGGGTGGACCTGATCAAGTTCTGGTTCTCCGTGTCGCAGGGCGAGCAGCGCACCCGTTTCACGATCCGCCAGGTCGATCCCGTACGACAGTGGAAGCTCAGCCCGATGGACCTGGCTTCCTTGGACCGCTGGGACGACTACACCGCCGCGAAGGTCGCCATGTTCCGCGAGACGGACACCGAACAGGCCCCCTGGACCGTGGTGAAGAGCAACGACAAGAAGCGGGCGCGCGTCGAGGCGATGCGCAGCGTCCTGGCCCGCTTCTCCTACACGGACAAGGACGAGGAGGTCGTCGGCAGCCCGGACCCGAGCATCGTGGGCGCGGCGGCGAACCTGCTGGAGGCGGGCGAGGACGACACCGGTCACTGAACGCGGCGGGGTTCGCTCAGTCGTGCGACGGGCGATCGGTGAGGCGGTGGTCGGCCAGGTTCAGCGCCTCGTCGACCACCCGGCGCAGGTGGCCGTCACCGAGTGAGTAGATGACCCGGCGGCCCTCTTTCCGGGTGCTCACCAGACCGGCGAGACGCAGCCGGGCCAGATGCTGGCTGACGGCCGGGCGCGCGGCCCCGCACGCCTCGGTGAGCGTCGTGACATCGGCCTCTTGGCCGGTCAGCGCGTGCAGGAGGGCGAGCCGGGTGCGGTCGCCCAGGAGGGCGAGGAGTTCGGCGGCGAGCGCGAACTGTTCCTCGCCGGGGGTACGCGGATGCGCATCATGCGCAGGTGATAGGTGCATGCGTGCGCTCATACGCACATAATGGCCCCATGGACGCCGACACGTCCACTCCCGCGCACCGGAAGGGGACCCCCGTGAGCGACCTGCAGCACGGCCACGACCACAGCGGCGGCCACGGCCACTCCCACGATCACGGCACGCCCCACGGCCATGACCACGGTCACGGCGACGGCCACGACCGCTCGGGGCACGACCACCCGCAGCCTCATCCGCACCCCCACGCCCACAGCACCTCTTCCGGGCCCCTCTCCCGTCTCCGTCATCGCCTCACCCCCCACTCCCACGACACCGGCGACAAGCTCGACTCCGCGCTGGAGTCCTCGGCGCGCGGTATGCGCGCCCTGTGGGTGTCCCTCGTCGTCCTCGGTACCACCGCTGTGGCACAGGCGGTGGTGGTCGTGGTCTCCGGATCGGTCGCGCTGCTCGGCGACACGGTGCACAACGCCGCCGACGCGCTCACGGCCGTCCCCCTCGGCATCGCGTTCGTGCTGGGCCGACGCGCGGCGACGCGTCGCTTCACCTACGGCTACGGCCGGGCGGAGGACCTCGCGGGCATCGTGATCGTGCTGACGATCGCCGCGTCCGGCGCCTTCGCGGCCTGGACCGCGTTCGAGCGGCTGATCGACCCGCGCCCCCTGCACCACATCCCAGTCGTCGCGGCGGCCGCGCTGATCGGCTTCCTCGGCAACGAGTGGGTCGCCCGGCACCGCATCCGGGTCGGGCGCGAGATCGGCTCGGCCGCCCTCGTCGCGGACGGCCTCCATGCCCGTACTGACGGATTCACGTCACTCGCGGTGCTGGTGGGGGCGGGCGGCGCGGCACTGGGGTGGCAACTCGCCGACCCGCTGGTGGGCCTGGCGATCACGGCCGCGATCCTGCTGGTGCTGCGCGACGCGGCCCGCGAGGTCTTCCGGCGTGTGATGGACGCGGTGGACCCGGAGTTGGTCGACTCGGCCGAACGGGCCCTGCGGGAGATCCCCGGCGTGCACGGGGTGGGTGAGCTGCGGCTGCGCTGGATCGGGCACCGGCTGCGCGCCGAGGTGGCGGTCGTGGTGGACGGCGAGGCGAGTGTGCGACAAGCGCACCGGATCGCCGTCGAGGCCGAACACGCCCTGCTGCACGCCGTACCGAAGCTCACCGCGGCCCTCGTACACGCCGATCCGGCCCCCGCGCCGGGCGAGACGGACCCGCACCTGACGCTGGCGCATCACATGGTCGCCTAGCTAGGACCTGTCCGGTCAGGCGATGCCCAGCCCCTCCAGCACCACCGCGTTCGGCAGTTCGGCGAACGCCTTGCCCGGCACCAGCAGCTTCCCGCGCCGCCGGCCACTGCCCACCAGGACGTACGGCAGCTCGACGACCGCCGAGTCCACCAGCACCGGCCAGTCGCCGGGCAGTCCGATCGGGGTGATGCCGCCGTACTCCATGCCGCTCTCGCCGGTGGCGGTGTCCATCGGGGCGAACGAGGCCTTGCGGGCGCCGAGTTGGCGGCGGAAGACGCCGTTGACGTCGACGCGGGTGGCGGAGAGGACCACGCAGGCGGCGAGCGTGGTCTCGCCGCCGCGCTTGCCCGCGACGACCACGCAGTTGGCGGACTGGTCCAGCAGTTCCTTGCCGTAGTGCTCGACGAAGGTCGCGGTGTCGGCCCACTCGGGGTCCGTGTCGACGTACACGATCTGGTCGGCGGGGACGGTGCCGCGCCAGTGGCGTACACCGTCCGCGACCGGGCGGGTGAGTTCCTCGAGGCAGTCGGGGGCCGCCGTGGCGTGGTCGAAGTGTCCGAGGGGAGCGCGCATGGCGGCACGCTAACAGCCGCTCCGGTCCGCCCGCTGGGGCGTCTCAGTGCACGAGCGGGACCGACACCGCCATGACCATCTCCACCGGCACGTCGCCCTTGTTGGCGTACGTATGGGGGGTGTTGGCCTCGAAGGACACGCTCGCGCCCTCGGGGACGCGGTAGTCGGTCCCGTCGACGACGAGAGTGAGGTCGCCCGCCAAGACGTGGACGAGTTCGACCGTCCCCGTGGGGTGCGGGTCCGAGGGGCTGCCGTCGCCCGGCATGAGCCGCCAGTCCCACATCTCCAGCGGTCCGGGCGCCTCGGTACCGGCGAGGAGGCGGTTGTAGCTGCCCGCGTCCGTGTGCCACAGCCGTACGGCCTGCTCGGCCGGGACGATCCGGACCTTGGGGCCCTGCTCGTAGTCGAGGAGCGTCGTGATGCTGACGCCGAGCGCGTCACCGATCTTCACGACGGTACCGATGCTGGGGTTGGTCCTTGCCTGCTCGATCTGGATGAGCATGCCGCGGCTGACTCCGGCGCGGCCGGCGAGCACGTCCAGGGTGAAGCCGCGCTCGGTGCGCCAGCGCTTCACGTTGCGCGCCAGCGACTGGGTCAGCAGGTCGAGATCCGACACATTCCGTCCATGAGTCCGCGTCCAATATTCTAGATTACAGAGTTCACTAGAATGAACTATGCTGTGGTGCACCTGATCGTTCACTGAACTGTACTGCGAGGGGCCCGATGACGGCACTGACAGCGCTCTTCGCCCTGGCCACCAGCCTCCTGTGGGGCCTGGCCGACTTCGGCGGAGGGCTGCTGACCCGGCGTACGCCCGCGCTCACCGTGGTCGTCGTCTCGCAGTCGATCGCGGCGGCGGTACTGGGCGCGATCGTGGTCGTGACCGGCGGCTGGAGCGCGGCGGGACCGCAGCTGTGGTTCGCGTTCGCCGCCGGACTCGTGGGACCGGTCGCGCTGCTCTCCTTCTACAAGGCGCTCGCCCTGGGCCCGATGGGCGTCGTCTCCCCACTCGGCTCCCTGGCCGTGGCCGTCCCCATCACCGTGGGAATCTTCCTCGGGGAGCGCCCCGGCCTGACGCAGGTGGCGGGCATCGCGGTCGCCGTCGTGGGCGTCGTACTCGCCGGCGGGCCCCAGTGGAGAGGCGCCGCCGTGCAGCGACAGGCGGTCCTCCTCACCCTGATCGCCGCGCTCGGCTTCGGCACGGTGTTCGTGCTGATCGCGGAGGCGTCCTCGTCGGTGACCGGGCTGTTCCTCGCGCTGTTCGTGCAGCGCCTGACCAACGTCGCCACCGGCGGCGCGGCGCTCCTCGTCTCCGTGCGGCGTGGCACCGCCGCCCTTCCCGAGGGCGGCTTCCCCTGGCGCTCCCTGCCTGCGCTCGCCTTCGTCGGCCTCGCGGACGTCGCAGCGAACGGCACGTACTCCGTCGCCGCCCAGCACGGCCCGGTCACGGTGGCCGCCGTCCTCGCCTCGCTCTATCCGGTGGTCACGGCCCTCGCCGCACGGGGCTTCCTCAGCGAGCGGCTGCGCGGAATCCAGGCGGCGGGCGCGGGCCTGGCGCTGGTCGGCACGGTACTGCTGGCCACCGGCTGATCCCTGCCGATCGGCTTCAGGACGACTCGGCGTCCAGCTCCGCCAGCCGCTCCACGGTCTCCTCGTCCAGCTCCGACAGCGCGAGCAGTTGCTCCGGGGTCACCCCGTCGGGAATCGGGACCGGCGCGGGCGTCCGCAGCGGCGGCTGCCAGCCACAGGCCGCGTCCCAGCGCCGTACGACCCGGGCGGGAGCCCCCGCCACGACCGAGTGGTCCGGCACCGTGCCGCGCACCACCGCACCGGCCGCCACCACGACGTTTCGCCCGATCCGCGCCCCCGGCAGGATCACCGCCCCGGTGCCGATCCAGCAGCCGGATCCGATCTCCACCGGCTCCATCCGGGGCCACTGCTTGCCGATGGGCACCTGCGGATCGTCGTACGAGTGGTTCGTGGACGTCACGTACACATACGGCCCGAAGTAGCAGTCGCTGCCGATCGTGACCGTCGTGTCGGCGATGACGTGGCTGCCGCGGCCGAGCACGACACCGTCGCCGATGCGCAGGATCGGGTCGGCGCCGAGGTCGAGGTCGGGCATCAGACCGGCGGTGAGGGTGACCTGTTCGCCGACGATGCAGTGGGCGCCGAGATGGATCCAGGGTTCACCGAAGACGGTGCCGAGCGGGAAGGCGAGTCTGGTACCCGTTCCCATCGCGCCGAAGCGCAGCCGCCCAGGGCGCTCGGCCGTCACCGAACCCGTGCGCTGCACCCAGGCCCAGCACGCGTGGACGGCGCGCTGCGCGAGGCGGCGCCGCCATGATGAGAACACGTTCCTGTTGCTGGGCACCCGCTCACCGTACTCAGGGCGGCCTGGGCCCAGCAGAGATCACCGCTGTGATCTTCGCCCCACCGGGGCCGGGAGCGATGACATACGGTGCCGCTGTACCGACGCCGACGACGACGCCGACAACGACAACAAGGAGACGCTGATGACGCAGCAGGCGCTGATCATGGGGATCGGCGGCAAGGACCCGCAGGTGGACCCGGAGGCGTTCACGGCACCGACGTCCGTGGTGATCGGGGACGTCACCCTGCACGCGGGCGCGAGCGTCTGGTACGGCGCGGTACTGCGCGCCGACTTCGGTCCGATCGTCGTCGGCGCCGACAGCAACATCCAGGACAACTGCACCCTCCACGTCGACCCGGGCTTCCCGATCACGGTCGGCGAGCGCGTCTCGGTCGGCCACAACGCCGTGCTGCACGGCGCGACGGTCGAGGACGACTGCCTGATCGGCATGGGCGCCACGGTCCTCAACGGCGCGGTGATCGGTGCCGGTTCCCTGGTGGCGGCCCAGGCCCTGGTCCCCCAGGGGATGCGGGTCCCGCCGGGCTCCCTGGTGGCCGGAGTCCCCGCCAAGGTCAAGCGCCCCCTGACGGAGGAGGAACGCCAGGGCCTCACCCTGAACGGCACCTTCTACGTGGACCTGGCAAAGACGCACAAGGAGGCACACGAGAGCTGAAGCGCCCCTTCAGCCATGTACAACCCGCACACACACGACGGCGGAAACCTACTCGGCAGCCGCCACCGGCTCCCGCTCCCCCGTCTCGATCTCCGCCGCCGCCTTCTTCGCCTTCCGCTTCACGATCAGCATCGAGGCAAGCCCGATGAGGACGGCCACCACGAGCCCGACCCACGAGAACCGCTTCAGCCAGGACTCGGCGACGACACCCACGTAGTAGATGACCGCGGTGGTGCCCCCGGCCCAGATGATCCCGCCCAGCACATTGGCGATCAGGAACTTCCAGTACGGCATCTTCAGCACACCCGCGAGCGGCCCGGCGAAGATCCGCAGCAGCGCGATGAACCGGCCGAAGAAGACGGCCCACATGCCCCACTTCTGGAAGGACCGCTCGGCGGTCGCGACGTGCCCCTCGCTGAAGTGCCTGGGGAACTTCGCTCCCAGCCAGGCCAGCAGGGGGCGCCCGCCCTTGCGGCCGATGGCGTACCCGATGGAGTCGCCGACGATCGCGCCGATGCTGGCGCACGCCCCGAGGATGACGGGGTTGATGCCCGAGTGCTGCGAGGACAGCAGCGCCGCCGAGATCAGGATGATCTCACCGGGCAACGGGATGCCCAGGCTCTCCAGGCCGATGACCAGTGCCACCAGCGCATAGATGCTGACCGCGGGCACCGTCTCGAGCCAATGCTGGACGTCCAACGCCGGTTCCTCCCGAATCGCACACTTCCCGGCGTGCGCCCGCGACGAGGGGCACACGCCGGGAAGCCTACCGCTCAGCCTCGCGCGGCGGCGTCCCACAGGTCGCACCGATGCTCCCGGTGGACGGTCGTACTCACGATGTTTCCGCCCCGGGAGGCGGTCCGCAGCGAGAGCACCGGACCGGCTCCGCCGGGCATCGCGGGCTGCCCGTCGGCCCGCGGCACCCCGCCCCTGACGAAGGACCCCCAGTACTGGATCATCTGTCGCGACAGCACCCGCTGCTCCGCGTTCAGCGGGGTGATGAGCCCGAAGTGCTTGAAGAGGTACTGCACCTCGTTCACATGGGTCGCCCCGAAGTCGAAGCCCGTGTGGAGATCGCGCAGCGAGGCGAACGGCGGCGAGGTGCGGTCGGCGAACTCGTACGCGTACACGGGCCCGCGCCCGGCGAGCACCGCGTCGAGCCGCAGCGCCGGACACGCCATGAGGTAGTCACCGAAGGCGGTGGCGTAGGCGAGGGTCGGCGACGGGTAGCCGTCGAGCGGATAGCGCTCGAGCACACGCTCGCCCGGATCGACGCCCCAGGCCTCCTTCACGACCGCCGGGTACCCCTCGGCGGTGAGCGGGGTGCCGGCATGATCGAACCGGGCGAACGCGAACAGCCGCCCCTCGTCCTCGTTCGCCCCGTTCAGCACGGGGACACGGGCCGCGGCCCCCTTCGCGTACGCCTCGAAGGGCTGTACCGGCAGGAAGGCGCCGCCCACGACGGGCCCCCAGTCGAATCCGCCCTGGGCGGCGAGGATCTCCGCGGACGACTTGCCGCGCAGACACGCCGCCGACAGATCGGCGCAGCCCACCTTCCGCGCGAAGGCCGCCCCTGCGGTCACGGCCGCCTCATGGGTGCGCGCCGAGCAGTTCCCGTAGGCGCCGCTCTCGACGATCCCCGCCCGGTACAGGCCCTTCGAGGTCGGCGAGGCAAGCTGGGTGCAGACCGAACGTCCGCCCGCCGACTCGCCCGCGACGGTGACGCGGCCGGGATCACCGCCGAAGCGGCCGATGTCGGCGCGCACCCAGCGCAGCGCGGCCAGTTGGTCGAGCATCCCGAAGTTGCCCGAGACCCCGTCGCGTGCCTCGCCGTCGAGTCCGGCCGTGGCCAGGAATCCCATGGCGCCGAGGCGGTAGTTGACGGTCACGACGACCGTGCCGGTCTGGCGGGCGAAGGTGTCGGGCACGATGTCCTCGCCCGCGCCCGCGGTGAGCCCCCCGCCGTGCAGCCAGACCATCACCGGCCGGCTTCCGGCGCCTTCGGGGACGTACACATTGAGGTCGAGGCAGTCCTCGGTGTGGCTGGGCCGCTCGTAGCCGGGGTCCCAACTGGCTGTCTGCACACACCGGTTGCCGAAGTCCCGTGCGGTGCGCACACCGCGCCAGGGTGCGACCGGCTCCGGGTTCCTCCAGCGGAGAGCGCCGACGGGCGGCTGTGCGTACGGGATGCCGAGGAACTGGCGTCCCTCGGCGGTGACTTCGCCCCGGACCAGGCCGGCGGCGGTGCGCACGACGGTCGGGCCCTGCGCGGCGTGCGCCGGGGCCGCGGCGGCAAGGGCAGGGGTCGGGGCGGCGTTGGCCGGTGCCGGGGTCGGGGCGGCGAGCGCGGCGGCGAAGACCGTCGCCCCCACCACCAGCGCGCGCAGGCGGCCGGACCGGGCGGTCTGCCCCCAGTTCACGCGCCCACCCCCACGCTGCCGTGCAGCCGCAGGTCCCGCGACGACGACCCCACCCACACCGCGCGCCGCCCGGTGCCGAGGACCCAGTCGTGCCGCCCCGCGTCCCAGGACGACAGCGTGCGCGGGTCCAGGCGCACCGTCACCCGTCGTCGCTCCCCCGCTCGCAGCGTCAGCCGCCGGTACCCGGCCAGCACCCGTACGGCCTGGTCGAGCCGGAGATCGGGCGACGGCCCCAGGTAGACCTGCGCCACCTCGACACCGTCGCGCCGCCCGGTGTTGCGCACGGTGAAGCCGACCTCCCTCCCCCGGACCCGCAGATCCTCGTACGCGAACGAGGTGTACGAGAGTCCATGCCCGAAGGGGAACAGCGGACGCACGCCCTGCGCGTCGTACCAGCGGTAGCCGACGTGGATCCCCTCCGAGTACTCCTCGGTGCCGTTCACGCCGGGATAGCGGTGCGGGTCGCCGGCGACCGGGTGGTGGGCGTCGTCGACCGCGAAGGACTGGGTGAGCCGGCCGCCGGGATCGCAGTCGCCGAACAGGACGGCGGCGGTGGCGGCCGCGCCCTCCTGGCCCGGGTAGTACATCTGGAGCACGGCGGCCGTGCCCTCCAGCCAGGGCATCGAGGTCGAGGAGGAGGTGTTGAGGACGACGGCCGTCCGGGGGTTGGCCGCGGCGACGGCCTTGATCAGCCGCTCCTGGTTGCCGGGCAGCGCGAGGGTGCCGCGGTCCAGGCCCTCGGTGGCGTCCTCGTAGGCGAAGAGGACGACGCTGTAGGCGGCGCGCGCGGCGTCGACCGCCTCGGCGACGTCCTGCGCGCGGGTCGCGCCGGTGATACGCCGCAGCCGGAACAGCTGTCCCGTGTCGGCGCCCTGCGCGGTGATGGAGACCTGGTGCGCGCCCCGGGAGAGGTTCAGGGCCTTGCGGCGCACGGCGAGTCCGTCGGGCGCTGCGGAGACCAGACCGCCGCTGAAGTACTCGCCGAAGCCGGGCAGCGGCGGGAAGAGCTCGACGCCGTCGACGAGCACCGTGGGCCGGATGCCGGAGTAGTGGATGACGAAGGTCCACTCGTCGGCGTCCGCGACGGTGAGGGTCCCCGTGTACGTCCAGGCCCCTCCGGCGGCGACACGCTGGCCCTCGGTGTCGATGCCCGCGGTCAGCGCCCCGTCGGGGATCGCCTTGCCGAACAGGTCCTCACCGAGCGCGTACGACACCCGGGCGCCGCCTCCCGCGCGGGAGCGGATGGCGTCGAGCGGGCTGTCGGCGTGGTCCGGGACGACGTGCGCGCTGCCGCCGCCGCTGATGAACGGCAGGGAGCCGGTGGGCCCGACGACGGCGATGCTGCGGGCGGCGGCGCCGGTCAGGGGCAGTGCGTGTCGTTCGTTGCGCAGGAGCGTCGCGCCCGCCTTGGCGACCTCCAGGGCGACGGCCGCGCCCGCCTTCGGGTCACGGGCGGGACGGGGCGGCACGCTGCCGTCGAGCAGCCCGAAGCGGTCCATCACGGCGAGGACGCGGCGTACGGCCCGGTCGACGTAGGACTCGGCCACGGCTCCGCTCTGCACGGCGGTCTTCAGGGCGGCCCCGAAGTACGTCCCGTCCGGCATCTCCATGTCGAGGCCCGCGGTGAGGGCGGTGACGGTGCTGTGGGCCGCGAACCAGTCGGTCATCACCCAGCCGCCGAAACCCCACCGCTCGCGCAGGATGTCGGTGAGGAGCGTCTTGTTCTCGCAGGCGAAGGTGCCGTTGACCTTGTTGTACGCACCCATGACCGCGCCGGTGCGGGCGGCGACGGCCGCCTCGAAGCCGCGCAGTTCGACCTCGTGCATGGTCTGCTCGTCGGCCCGCACGTCGATGGACATGCGGTCCTGCTCCTGGTTGTTCAGCGCGAAGTGCTTGACGGTCGCGATGAGGCCCTCGCCCTGGATGCCGCGGATCTCGGCCGCCACCAGGTCACCGGCGAGCAGCGGGTCCTCGCTGAAGGTCTCGAAGTTGCGGCCCGCGTACGGGGTGCGGATGAGGTTGACCATCGGGGAGAGCAGTACGTCCTGGCCGAGGGCACGGCCCTCGCGCCCGATGACCTGCCCGTAGCGGCGGGCCAGGCCGGGGTCGAAGGCCGAGGCGAGAAGCACCGGGGCGGGCAGGGCCGTGGCGTGCCGGGTGACACGGACTCCGGCGGGGCCGTCGGCCAGGCGGAGCGGGGGGATACCGAGGCGGGGTACTCCGGGTACGTATCCGGCCTGGCCGAGCGAGGCGGGGTCGGTGGCACCGTGCAGCAGGGAGATCTTCTCGTCAAGGGTGAGTTTGACTATCAAACCCTCCAGGCGAGGGCCGGCGCCGGATCTGGACTCCGCCCGGGCGAGCGGAACGGGACCGGCCGCGGTGGTGGCCGCCGCGGCGACCGCGATGGCGCCACCCAGCAGACGCAGGGTCGAACGCCGGGAGAACCCATCGGAAGCAGCGTGGGACATGAGCCGTCACTCCTTCGGTGCGCGGACACGCCGTCGTGAACCGCGGGTACACGCGCCGACGACAACGGCCGCGTTCGGCCCTTGAACACACCAGGCATCAGCGGGACGTGACACGTCGTCACACGGCACGAGTACGGCGCGAAAACTATGACCGTCGGTGACTCGTGTCAATGAAATGAACAAGAACCGCCGACACCCCGACAACAACCGAAGGGACCACAGCGGGGAGCGCCGCAGGGACCACAGCAGCGAGCGCCGTAGGGAGCGCCGCGGGGACCGCGGTAGGAACCGCAGCACGGACCCCGCGGCGAGGGCGGGTCATGCCGCCGCCGGGCCTCCCGCCACCACCAGTTCCGCGTTGCGGTCCCCGGCACCGCCCGCCCAGCCCTCCTGGACGCCGCCCTTCATGCTCTCGGCGAGGCCCGGAGCGTTGTAGGCCACTTCCCGGTACAGAGAGGCGAGTCCCACCGCGGACAGGTCGTCGAAGTCCCGGGCGGTGCGGTGCGGCGCGGCGGACTCGACGAGGGTGGTGAACAGGGACACCGTCCCGTCCCCGTTGTCGGTCAGCTCGATCAGCCGGGCGTGGTGCGGATAGTCCACGTGGGAGGCGGTGTTGACCTCCCAGAAGGAGCGGGCGGGCGTCGCGTGCTCGTGCGGCGTGATCCGGTTGACGTGACTGTGCCCGTTGATCCAGGCCACCACGTTCGGGAACCGGCTGAGCAGGGCGATGACCTCCGCTCCGTCGTGGCGCGGCTCGTCCGTACGGGCGGCGTCGGGACGGCGGGTCATGCTGGGGCTGTGGTGGTGGCTGAAGACCAGGATGTGGGCGTCGTCGGCCCCGGTGTTGCGGACGAGTCGGCCGTCCGCGTCGTAGGACCGGGAGCTGTGCGCCGCCAGGGTCCTTTCCAGCCAGCGGAGTTGGTCGCTGCCGAGTGAACCCTCGTAGTGGCCGCTGCGGTACGTCGTGTCGATGCTGATGCCGAGGACGTTCTCGGCCACCTTGAAGGAGTAGTACATCCGCTCGCCGTCCAGGTTGTCCTGGGTGTAGCCGTGGCCGACCGGACCGGCACCGGCGTGAGCGGGGTCGAGATGCGCGGACAGATAGTCGTGCGGGGTACACAGCCGGCGCCGCTCGTCGGCGGTCACGGTCCGCGCCGAGGCCGCGTTCCTGGTCAGGATCGCCTTGAGCACCTCGCTCTTCGGATCGTCGCCCGACCCGAGCGCCTTGGCATAGGCGGCCGCGTCCGCGGCGGACACCGACAACAGTTTGCGGGACCCGACGGCGAAGTCGTTCAGCGCGGGCGATAGGCAGCCGCCGGGCAGGTCGTCGTGGTTGCCGACCGTGGAGTACCAGGGGATGCGCAGCCCAGGGCTGGTGATCGGGCGGGTGGCCGCGGCGAGGAAGCCGGGGATCAGGGGCAGCCCGCGCCGCTTGTCCAGGTCGCGCACGTGGGGGTCCCCGGGGTGCCAGTACAGGGGGAGACCGGAGTTCTGGGCGCCTTCGTACGCCCGCGGGTCACCGGTGTTCGGCGTGATCCGGCCACCGCTCATCACGGTCAGGAACCACTCCAGCTCGATCGCGGAGTTGTTGTCGACGTTGTCGCCCGTGGTCATCACGAAAGCGGGGCGCAGCCTGGTGTTCGGTCCACCGCCGAGCCCGTTCACCTGCTCGACGAGCGCGACCGCCCCGGCCACCGTCAGCGCCTCCTGCGCCCGCCACGACGAGGCGCCGCGCGAGCGCAGGAACTCGGTGCGCAGCGGGTTCTGCACGTCGGCGAGATGGAGGTCGGTGAACTGTACGAAGCACGCGAGCGGGGTACGCCGGTCCTGCCGCCCGGCACCGGGCGTGGCGAGCTCCTTGCGGACGACCAGAGGCCAGCCGGGGCCCGAGACCAGCCGTCGGTAGGTGCCGGTGTGTGCGCTGCCGCCGAGGCGGGCCGTCGTCTCCAGGGTGGTCAGGGCGTAGGGCGCCGCCCGGGGGGCGCTGCGGGGCGGTGGCTGGACGACGGTCCGTGCGGCGGGCTCGACGGCGGGCTGTTGGCGCTGGCGCGGCAAAAGCGCCCCCGCGCTGGTTCCGGCGACGCCGGCCGCTGCCGTGGCGCCCGAGGCGAGCAGAAATCGACGACGGTTGACGGGGGCGGATACGGGTTCGGTTCCGGCCATGGGGCGACCCTCCGGTGCCTCCGAGCGATTCACTTGCTGGAACCACTCAGCCAGGCCGCGGGGACACGGGCGTGGCCTCGCCGTGAACGCCTCCGGAACAGGCGGAACGCCACTTGGCCCCGGTGTTTCCGAGGGCGTCGCCCGGCCCGCGGGAGGTCCGGCGCGACGCGGACCACGGCCTTCCGGGGCCGTTCCGCCATCGGCCCCAAAGTCCCTTGACGCGCTCGATGTTACCGATAACATCACTGAGTCTGGGAACGCTCCCAAACCCCGAGTCCCAGGCTCAAGAGCGGGACCGGGACCGGGACTGGGACTGGGACTGGGACCGGGGACGAGTGCCCCCACCCCACCGCGCCCGCACCCCGTCGCACCCGCACTCGCACCGCACCGCGCCGCACCCGCACCCCGCCGAAACCGACACCCGCCCCCAACCCGGACCGGAGAAGTCCCGATGCCGCATCTCCTGCGCGTCCCCGCGCCCCCCGCACCGCCCCTGACCGGCCATCTCCCCTTCACCGACGCCCCGGGGGCGCCCGACCCCATCGAGGTGACCAGCCGCTACCTCACGCGCGGCGGCCGCCCCTGGTTCCCGGTCTCCGGCGAGTTCCACTACGCGCGCTACCCGGCCCAGGACTGGGAGGAGGAGCTGCTGAAGATGAAGGCGGGCGGGGTCACCGTCGTCGCCAGTTACGTCATCTGGATCCACCACGAGGAGATCGAGGGCCGCGTCCGCTTCGACGGCGACCGCGATCTGCGGCGCTTCGCCGAGTTGTGCGCCCGGCACGGCCTGGACTTCATCCCGCGCATCGGCCCCTGGTGCCACGCGGAGGCCCGCAACGGCGGCTTCCCGGACTGGCTGCTCGCCCGCACCAGCGCGCCCCGCACCGACGACCCCGCCTATCTGGAGCCCGTCCGCGGCTGGTTCACGGCGATCGCGCAACAGCTGCGCGGGCTGGACCGGGCGCACGGCGGTCCGATCGTCGCGATCCAGATCGAGAACGAGCTCTACGACCAGCCCGGCCACCTCCTCACCCTGAAGCGGATGGCCCAGGAGGCAGGTCTGAGCGCGCCGCTGTGGACGTCCACGGCGTGGGGCGGGGTCCGACTGCCGCCCGACGAACTGCTCCCGCTGTACGGCGGCTACACCGAGACGTTCTGGACGGAGGCGGACGGCGGCTGGCCGGACACCTGCCGCAAGCACTTCTTCTTCACCCATCAGCGCGACGACGAGGGCATCGGCGCCGACCTGCGCCCGACGACCGTACGCGGCGGCGACCCCACGCCCACGGACCGCTTTCCCTGGGCCACCTGCGAGCTCGGCGGCGGCATGGCCGTCGCCTACCACCGCAGGCCGCGCGTCGAGCCCGACGACATCGGGGCGCTCGGCCTCACCAAGATCGGCTGTGGTTCGGTCTGGCAGGGCTACTACATGTTCCACGGCGGCACGAACCCGGCGGGTGAACTCACCACGCTCCAGGAGTCCCACGCCACCGGCTACCCCAACGACCTGCCCGTCCTCACCTACGACTTCCAGGCGCCGCTGGGCGAGTACGGCCAGGTCCGGCCCTCGTACCACGCACTGCGCCTCCAGCACCTGCTGCTGGCCGACTTCGGCGACCTGATCGCCCCCATGGAGTCCGTGCTGCCCGAGCGGCAGCCCACCTCCCAGTCTGACCGGGACACCCTGCGCTGGGCGGTGCGCGGCGACGGCGCCTCCGGCTTCCTGTTCGTCAACAACCACCAGCCGCACGAGCCGCTGCCGGCCCACCCGGGCACGACCTTCAGGGTCGACTTCCCCGACGCTCCCGCCCTGACGTTGCCCAGCGCCCCGGTCACCGTCCCGACCGGCGCGTACTTCTGCTGGCCGCTGCGTCTGGACGTCGCCGGTCTGCGGCTCGACTGGGCCACCGCCCAGCCGGTGTGCCGGGTCCAGGACGACGGGCGTACGGTCCTGGTGCTGGCCGCCACCGACGGCGTTCCGGTCGAACTCGCCCTGGACGCGGGCACGGTCGCGTCCGTCGACACGCCCTCCGGCGAGGTCACCGAGGCCGGCGACCGGATCCTGATCACCGGTCTGCGCCCGGGCACCGACGCCCTGGTCCAGGTGAAGACCGCGGACGGCGACGCCATCGGCCTGCTCGTGCTCGACGCCGACAGCGCGCGCACCGCCTACCGGGGCACGGCCTGGGGCGCCGAGCGGCTGGTGCTCTGCCCGGACGGGGTCGTCTTCGACCAGGGCGGACTTCGCGTGCACAGCTCGGCGACGCGGCCCTCCTTCGCCGTACTCCCCGCGCCGGAAGGGCTGTTGACGGTGGCCGGCACTCCGCTGTCGACGACGGCCGACGGCCCGTTCACTCGCTGCACGATCGCCGAAGGGGTCGACGCCGAGGACACCGCGCTCGCCGCCACCCTGGTGCGCCCCGCGGGACCGCCGCCCGCGCTCACGAAGGGCCCTCTGGGCCGGGCGAGCGCCCCGGCGGACGAGCACTTCACGACCTCCGCGGCCGAGTACCGCGTGGAGGTCCCGGACGAGCTGCTGCGTGAACCGTCCGGCACCCTCCTGCGCTTTCACTGGACGGGCGACGTGGGCCGCGCGTACGTCGGGGACACCCTCGTCGCCGATCAGTTCTTCTCCGGCCGCGTCTGGGACCTCGGTCTCGACCGGCTCCCCTCCGAAGCCCTGCGCACCCATGGCCTGACGCTGCGACTGCTGCCCCGGGAAGCAGGTGCTCCGGTGTACGTGCCCGAGCAGGCGGGCGACGTCACGGGACGGGCGGCCGTGTGGCGCGTCGAGTGGGTGACCACCCGCGCCTGGGCGATCACGACGGAGACGGCCTAGGCGGCCGACGCGCCAGGCGGGCCCTATCCTGTGGGCCTGCCGGGCGGATCGGGACAGACCGCCGCCGTGACGTCGGAGGATGCGCCCCCATGACCCGAGGTGCCACGGACGGCGCCGCCCCCCAGGGAACCGAGGGCCCCAGGGGACGCAGCCGGCGCAGCTTCGCGGGGGCGCGCCCGGTGATGGACGACGTGGCCCGTCTGGCCGGTGTCTCGAAACAGACGGTCTCCCGGGTGCTCAACGACAGTCCCGCGGTGCGGCCCGAGACCCGGGAGGCGGTCGTGGCCGCCATGCGCACACTCGGCTACCGGCCGAGCCGCAGCGCGCGCTCCCTGGCCAGTGGCAGGACGCGGATGCTCGGGGTGATCTCGTTCGACGCGGCGCGCTACGGGCCCGCCTCCATCCTGACCGCGATCAACTCCGCCGCCCAGGAAGCCGGTTACCTGGTCAGTTCCATCGCGCTCGACACGGCCGACCGGGACACCCTGGTGCGTGCCGTGCACACGCTGTCGGCCGAGGGGGCGGACGGCCTGCTCGCCATCGCACCGCAGCGCTGGGTGGGCAGGGCCCTGGCGGAGGCGGCGCTCGACGTCCCCCTGATGGTCCTGGAGAACGACCTCGGGGACGACGCCTCCTACGTCACCGCGGACTCCCGCGACGGGGCGCGGCAAGCCACCGCACACCTGCTGAAGCTCGGCCACGGCACGGTTCACCACATCGCGGGCCCCACGGGCTGGCTGTCCGCCGAGCACCGACTGGAAGCGTGGCGGGACACCCTTCGGGCGGCGGGGGCCGAAGTTCCCGAGCCGCTCTTCGGCGACTGGAGCGCGGACTCCGGGTACGCGCTGGGCCGCCGGCTGGCCGCGCGCCCCGAGGTCACGGCGGTGTTCGCCTCCAACGACCAGATGGCGCTCGGCGCGCTGCGCGCCCTGCACGAGGCCGGGCGGCCCGTTCCTGACGACGTCAGCGTCGTCGGCTACGACGACATCCCCGAGGCCGCCCACATGCTGCCCCCGCTGACGACCGTGCGTACCGACTTCGCCGCGACAGGCCGACGTTCGCTTCAGCTGCTGCTGTCGCGCATCGACGGTTCGGCGGAGCCCCGGGTCGATCACATCGAGCCGGTCCGGCTCGTCGTACGCCGCAGCACGGGCCCCGCGCCGCGGGGGCGGTGACACGGCGACGAACGCCGGGCGGGCCCGGCCGGCGCCAGGGGGTGGCGTTCGGGCGGACCCGCCGCCGTTCCGTTCGCTCGGCTCAGCCGTTCGGCCGCAGGGTCCAGACGACGGTCATCTCGCCCGTGACGGCGCCGTCCGCGCGCTGGATGGTGACGGCCACGGGGAACTCGGGGCGCTGACCCGCGTCGAGCTCGGCGATGACCTCCGCGGCCGGGCGGCCGAGGATCGCGGTGGCCGTCACGGGGCCCATCGCGAGCTTCTTGTACGCGATCTCGGCGCTGACCGCGAGCGGCACGGCGCGCGACAGCTGCTCGCCGAACGCGGCGAGGACGATAGCCCCGCTCGCCGACTCGCCGAGGGTGAACATCGCTCCGGCGTGCGGCCCGCCGACGTGGTTGTGGTAGTCGCTCTGGTCCGGCAGGGCCACCACGGCCTTGTCCGGCGTGGTCTCCACGAACTCGAGGTTCAGTGTCCGGGCCATCGGCACCGTGGCGGTGAGCATCTCGCCGATCGTCATCTGGTCTGCGTTCATACCCACATGTTACCCGTGAGTAGATAATCGCGACAGGCGCCCACCGGTCGATCTCCGTCGCCGAGTGTGAAGAAATCGAAAAATGCGCCCCCGATTCCTGACCGGTACATGGCTGACGAGCTCCGGTGACCGAAACGTGTCGCAGGCGCCACTAGGGTTGTGGCCCATGTGGCCAGGAGAGCAGCCGCCCGGGGGCGAGCAGAACCCGCAGGACCAGAACCCGTACCAGCAGCCGGGTTACCAGCAACCGAATCCGTATCAGCAGCCCGGATACCAGCAGACCGGGTACCCGCAGCCGGGGCAGCAGCCGGCCCCCTACGGGCCCCAGCCGGGTCAGCCCCAGTGGGGAACTCCGGCCCCCGCGGGCGCGCCCCAGCCGCCGGGCGGTGGCGGAAACAGGACCAAGGTCATCGCCATCACGGCGGCCACCGCCGTGGTCGTGGCCGCCGGTGTGACGGGCTTCCTCGTCCTGGGCGGCAGCAAGAAGGACGACGACGCGGGCAAGGACGCGTCCAAGTCGCCCAGCGCGTCCGCCTCCACGTCCCCCAGTGCGAGCGGAAGCGGTGACAACCCGCGCGGCGCCGAGGAGGAGAAGCCGACGATCGCGGGCTGGAAGGTCGTCATCAACCCCAAATGGGGCACCGCCTTCGACGTCCCCCCGGACTGGAACGTCCGCACGCCCGGCACGTTCATCGGCTTCGACGACGAGCAGAAGGGTGACGGCTCCGCGTACATCGGCATGTCCGCGCCCGCTTTCCTCAAGGAGAAGTGGTGCACGTCCGACGACGACAAGGACGGCCGCACGGACGACACGGCGCTGGCCGCGGTCGGCACCAAGGGGGAGAGCGGCGCCAAGAACACCGACACCATCGCCCGCGGCGACTCGGCCTCCTGGGCCTTCGGCGGCTACACGGACCAGGCGAAGGCCTCGGAGAAGCTGCTGAAGATCGGCAAGCCCCAGCCGTACACGACGGCTTCGGGCATCAAGGGCAGCGTCGCGACGTCGTACACGGCCGGTGTCCCCAAGAAGGGCAAGTGCGACTCCGACGGCACGGCGACCTCGTTCGGCTTCAAGAACTCGGCGGGCGACTTCGTGTCCTGGTCGTTCTACGGCGCGAAGGGCGTCAGTGACGAGGTCCCGGACGCGACCGTGCGAAAGATCCTCAGCACGGTACGGCTGCACGGTACCCCGACGGGTTCCTGAGCCCCCGCCGCACGGGGACAGCTGCCGGACGGCGGCCGACCCTCGCGCAGGTGTGCGGTCCTCGTGCAGTCGCAGGGCTGCCCGGCGGTGCTGTGTATGCGAGGTGACCTGCGGGCCGGCCATGGAGCTGCGGCCGCCGGACCCCATGCGGCAGCCGATCTAGAGGAGGCTGCCGGCCAGTGGTAGGACTGGGTGACTTTGGTCGTAGGGCCATGTCTTGTTGGTGCTGAGGAGGCGGGCATGTTCGATGAGGCCAGCGAGAACGAGCTCCTGCTCGCCGCGCTGATGCAGCTCGGTGCGAAGGGCGGCTCGATAGGAGCTGCCGCTGGAGGGGCGGCCACCGGAACGCACGGTTTGGGCCGAGCAGGGGCACGGGGCGGTGCTCGTGGAGCCGCGCGAGGCTTCAAATGGACAAAGAAGGACGTCAGTACCACTCTTGTCGAGTTGTCCGGAACGGTGACGGCAGTCTCCCAGCTGGTCCACACGACCCTGGCCGACATAGGGAACCTGATAGGCGCGGAGGCCCGGGACAACGGAGGCATCGCCGTACGAGCGGTGGTCGGTGTGGGGATCGGGGGCCTGAACCCCACCGTTGTGACCGCCTTTGTGGCCGCAGATCCCGAAGGCGCAGCGGTGGTGGAGCTCCGCGCCGCAGGCCGTGAAGGGCTCATCAAACAGCACCCCGCCGAAAAGGCTCTGGACAAGATCACCGCTCAGCTCAAAGCCGCCTCGCGGTAACGACGGCCGCACGGCCCCAGCCCAACGGGCGCCTCACCGTGTGCCCGGCTCTCCACGTCGCGTGACGTAGCCGGGTCGGCCCACCGATGATCCTCTGCCACCCGAGGGCGATGACACCCCAGGCTGCCCCGGCGGACCGAGGCGGTGGCCCACGGGCCACCGGTGGCGGAGTTCGAGCGCCGGTCAGCCGATGCTGAAGGCACCGCCGGGCGGCTCGGGTGAGGGAACCGCGTCCTCGTCACGCACGGGTGCGGCCGAGCCCATGAACTCCCGCAGCGCGGCGCCGCTTTCGACGCGAGCCGGGAAGGCGTCGGCGGCCGTGCGGCGGGCGAGGACGGCCGTGTCGAGCGGGCGGTGGGAGGCCACAAGTACCGCGTTGCCGAAGCGCCGGCCACGCAGCACACCGGGTTCGGCGATCAGGGACAGCTCCTCGAACACGGTCGCGAACGTGGCGAGTTGAGAGCGCAGGAAGGCGAAGGGCGCGGCGTCGGCGAGGTTGGCCAGATAGACGCCGTCCTCGCGCAGCACGCGCGCGGCGGCCCCCGCGTACGCCGTGGACGTCAGGTGCGCCGGGACGCGCGCGCCCCCGAAGACGTCCGCGATCACGATGTCGGCGGAGGCGGGCGCGGCGGATTCGAGCCAGCCCCGCGCGTCCGCGCCGTGCAGCGTGATGCCCGCGTCCTCGGGCACGGGCAGGTACTCGCGGACCAGGTCCAGCAGACCCAGGTCGGCCTCCACCACGTCCTGCCGTGAGCCGGGGCGGGTCGCGGCCACATAGCGGGGCAGCGTCAGGGCTCCGCCGCCGAGGTGGAGCACGTCCAGGGGCCGTCCCGGCGCCACGACCGTGTCCAGGACGTGCCCGAGCCGTCGGGCGTACTCGAACTCCAGATGGGTCGGCTCGTCCAGATCGACGTACGACTGCGGTGCGGCGTCGACCGTGAGCAGCCAGGCCCGCTTCCTGTCCACGTCCGGCATCAGCTTGGCGGTTCCGTGGTCCACGGTCCGTGTCACGGGTATCGGCTCGTCCACGGGTCCATTGTGCCGCCCCTTCAGGCGCGCGGTCGTCGCTGCCGGACCCCACGCGGGCCGCGGCCTCTCCGACGGCGATGGGTAAGGGCCGGTGCCCGCTCCCCCGGTAGCGGGAGCGGGCACCCTCGTCCTGCCCCTCGGCCGTCAGCCCACCGAGGTCACCGTCCCCGCGCCGACCGTCCGGCCGCCCTCGCGGATCGCGAAGCCGAGCCCCGGCTCCAGCGGCACCTCGCGCCCGAGTTCGACCGCCATCGTGACGGTGTCGCCGGGCCGGGCGAGGGCCCGCTCGCCGAGGTCGACGTCGCCGACCACGTCCGCGGTGCGGATGTAGAACTGCGGCCGGTACCCGGTGGAGACGGGCGTCGTACGACCGCCCTCGCCCGTCGACAGGACGTACACCTGGGCCGAGAAACGGCGACTGGGGACGACGCTGCCGGGCGCGGCGACGATGTGCCCGCGGCGTACGGCGTCGCGGGGCACCCCGCGCAGCAGCAGCGCCACGTTGTCCCCCGCCTGCGCCTCGTCCATGGGCTTGCCGAAGGTCTCCAGGCCGATCACCACCGTGTCGACGGCCGCGCCGAGCACTTCGACGCGGTCGCCGACCCGGATCGTGCCGCGCTCGACCGCGCCGGTGACGACCGTCCCGCGCCCGGTGATCGTGAGCACGTTCTCGACCGGCAACAGGAACGGCGCGTCGAGGTACCGCTCGGGCATGGGCACATAGGTGTCCACCGCGTCGAGCAGCGCGTCGATCGCCGCCGTCCAACGGGGGTCCCCCTCAAGAGCCTTGAGGCCAGACACCCGTACGACGGGTACGGACTCGCCCCCGTAGCCGTGCGCGGAGAGCAGCTCGCGGACCTCCAGTTCCACGAGGTCGGTGAGTTCCTCGTCGCCCGCGTCGGCCTTGTTCAGGGCGACGACGATGTGGTCGACGCCCACCTGCCGGGCGAGCAGCACGTGCTCGGCGGTCTGCGGCATGATCCCGTCGAGCGCGGAGACGACGAGGATCGCCCCGTCGAGCTGCGCGGCGCCGGTGACCATGTTCTTGACGTAGTCGGCGTGACCCGGCATGTCCACGTGCGCGTAGTGGCGGGTGTCGGTCTCGTACTCGACGTGCGCGATGTTGATGGTGATGCCGCGCGCGGCCTCCTCCGGGGCCCGGTCGATCCGGTCGAACGGCACGTATCGGGTGCTGCTGCCGGAACCGCGCTCGGCGAGGACCTTGGTGATGGCGGCGGTCAGGGTGGTCTTGCCGTGGTCGACGTGACCCATCGTGCCGATGTTCAGGTGCGGTTTGGTGCGGACGTATGCCGTCTTGGGCATGGCGGTACCTCGAAGCCTCTTGAGTGTCAGCGGAGCTGAGTGATGGCCCCGGCGCTCAGCGGCCGGGACGGGGACCCCAAGGACTTGCCGACCCTCCCCCTGCGGGGTCCGCCGGACGATCCGGGAAGGGTCAGCTTCGGGCGCCGTCGACGGCGGCCACGATGATCGGGACGGCAGCCTTCGGCGCATCCGCGACTGCGGATGCTGCGAGGAGGAAGGCGTGCCGGAACATGAGGCGATCATCGCCGACGTATCCGGCCACGTCGAATGGTTTTTCTCGCCACCGAAGCAGATGTGGCGGGTGTTTCTGCCGATGCGTCAGGGGCCGACGTTCTTGAGTGCCTCACGTACGGAGAGGGGAGCGAGCCGCTCCCGTTCCCGGGCGACGAAGGCCCGTACCGCCTCCGGATCCGTCTTCGCGTACTCGCGCAGACACCAGCCGATCGCCTTGCGGACGAAGAAGTCGGGATGCCCCGACTGCCGTACGCAGTAGGCGAAGAGCCGCTCGGTGTCGGTCGTCTCCTTGTAACGGAGCTGGTGGAGCAGGGCCGTACGGGCGACCCACAGGTCGTCGTCCTCGATCCACGCGTCCATGTCGCTCCTCAGCTTCGGATCCGCGGCCACGAGGCCTCCCACCACGTGGGAGGCGAGTGCGTCGACGGTGTCCCACCAGGAGACCGTCACGACGAGATGGCGCGTCACCGGGAGGAAACCGGAAGAGAGTTGCCTCACATGGCGGCGCAGGTAGTCGACGGCGAAATACTGGTACTCGCGCTCCGGCAACGCCCAGCAGCGCAGGGCCACGGCGGTGCAATCGGCCTCTGCGGGGGCCGCTGTTGCGAGGAGGACCGTGCGGGACAGCGCGCGGCGATCGGGCGTGGTCAGACCGAGGAAAGGGGCGATGTCCTTCATGTACGCGCGCATGGACACGGCCCGTTCCGGATCGGCCGCCGCGCCGTAGGTGGCGGTGAGCCGTTCCAGCACGGTGTCCGCGAGGGAACTGTTCGGCACCTCGAACCGCGCACCCGACGTTCCGGAAGCTGTGACGCCCATGAGACGAACCATACGGCGATCACACACACGGGTCGGTTAGTGTCGCCGAATGCTCGATGCCACCACCCGCTCTGGGGGCACCGCCACAGCCGTTCCCCCGGCTCCCGTCGCTGAGCTCTCCCTCGCCGCGGAGTTCGCCGTCTCCACACCCACGGGCCTCGCCGCCCGTTGCACGAGAGTCCTGCTCTCGCCCTGGTCCCGGCTCTCCCTGCTGCTGGTGCTGCTCGCGGTGGCCGCGTCGAGCGTGCTGCTCTTCGAACCGCAGCGGCTGCTCTCCGACGGCTGGCCGCCCCAGCTCAGCGGCGCCGCGGCGGCCGTGGTGTTCGCGGTGGCGTACGGACTGTGCACGGTGGCGTTCGTGCCCCGGCCGCTGCTCAACCTCGCGGCGGGCGCGCTCTTCGGCTCGCAGCTGGGCCTCGGTACCGCGCTCGCGGGCACGGTGCTCGGCGCCGGCGTGGCGTTCGGACTCGGCCGGATCCTCGGGCAGGACGCGCTGCGCCCGCTGCTGCGCGCCCGCTGGCTGAAGGCGGCCGACGGACAGCTCAGCCGGCACGGCTTCCGCACGATGATGATGGCCCGGCTCTTCCCCGGTGTGCCCTTCTGGGCGGCGAACTACTGCGCGGCTGTCTCCCGCATGAGCTGGCTGCCGTTCCTCCTCGCCACCGCCCTGGGATCGATCCCGAACACCGCCGCGTACGCCGTCGCGGGCGCCCGGGCCTCGGCGCCGACCTCCCCCGCCTTCCTGATCGCCATGGGCTTCATCGCGCTGCCGGCCCTGGTCGGCGCGGTGGTGGCCTGGCGCAAGCGCCACCACCTGCGCGGAGACTGATCGGCCTCCGGCACTGATCAGTCTCCAGCACGGCGGTTCTCGGGACGGCGGACGACCGGTGCCGTCCGGGGTTACACGGCCTCGATGACCATCGCGTTGGCGAGTCCGCCCGCCTCGCACATCGTCTGCAGGCCGTAGCGGGCTCCGCGCTCGCGCATCGCGTGCACGAGGGTGGTCGTCAGCCGGGTGCCGCTCGCGCCGAGCGGGTGGCCGAGCGCGATCGCCCCGCCGTGCACATTGACCCGGGACAGATCCGCGCCCGTCTCCTGCTGCCAGGTCAGAACGACGCTCGCGAAGGCCTCGTTCACCTCGAAGAGGTCGATGTCGCCGAGGGCGAGCCCCGCCTTGCGCAGCACCTTCTCGGTGGCCGGAACGACGCCCGTGAGCATCAGCAGCGGGTCGGAGCCGGTGACGGCGAAGCTGTGCAGGCGGGCGAGCGGGCGCAGGCCGAGCCTGGCCGCGGTCTCGCTCGACGTGATCAGCACGGCCGAGGCGCCGTCGTTGATCGGGCTCGCGTTGCCCGCCGTGACGGACCAGTCGATCTGCGGGAAGCGCTCGGCGTAGGCCGGGTCGTAGTAGGCGGGCCTGAGTCCGGCGAGTATCTCCGTGGTGGTGGCGGGCCGGACACTCTCGTCGCGCGTCACGCCCTCCAGGGGCGCGACCTCGGCGTCGAAGAGGCCGTTGGCCCAGGCCGTGGCCGCCTTCTGGTGCGAGCCCGCCGCGAAGGCGTCCATCTGTGCGCGTGACAGGCCCCACTTGGCGGCGATGAGCTCGGCGCTGATGCCCTGCGGCACCAGGCCCTCGGGGAAGCGCGCCGCGATCCCGGGTCCGAAGGGATCCTCGGCGCCTCGGACGTTCGAGCCCATCGGCACGCGGCTCATCGACTCCACACCGCAGGCGACGACCATGTCGTACGCCCCCGACAGGACGCCCTGGGCCGCGAAGTGCACGGCCTGCTGGGACGAGCCGCACTGGCGGTCCACGGTGGTCGCGGGCACCGTCTCGGGAAAGCCCGCCGAGAGTGCCGCGTAGCGGGTGATGTTCGCGGCCTGCTCGCCCACCTGGCTGACGGTGCCGCCGATGACGTCGTCGATCAGCGCCGGATCGACTCCGGAGCGCTCGACGAGAGTGCGCAGTGTGTGGGCGAGGAGCTCCACGGGGTGGACGTGGGCGAGGGAGCCGTTCGGCTTGCCCTTGCCGATGGGGGTGCGTACGGCTTCGACGATGACGGCGTCACGCATGGCTGATCTCCAAACTCACCGAGTTTGTTTTCCAAACCCACTAGGTGACTCAAGAGTAACTCAGCGGGTTGGACAAACCAACCCACCCCCTAGACTGGTGGCATGAAGGACGCCCGCCCCTGTTCGATCGCCGACACCCTCGCTCTCGTCGGCGAGAAGTACTCCCTGCTGGTACTGCGCGAGGTGACGCTCGGCGCCACCCGCTTCGACCAGCTCGTCCGCAACATCGGCGCACCGCGCGATGTGCTCACCGCCCGCCTGAAACGGCTCGTCGACGCGGGCGTACTGGAGAAGGTCGAGTACAGCGACCGCCCGAAGCGCTACGAGTACCGGCCCACCCGGGCCGGTCTGGAACTGGAACCGGTGCTGCACACGCTGATGGCGTGGGGCGACCGCCATCTCCAGGAGGGCGGATTCCGTCCCATGGTGCTGGAGCACACCTGCGGCCATGAGCTGGTCCCGCAGGTCGTGTGCCGAGTGTGCGGCGAGGTGGTCAAGCACGGCGACCTGACGGCCCACCCGCAGACCCCGGGCTGGACGGCGACGGGGCCTGCGGTGGCGTAGGAACGAGCCTGCACCGGCTCAGGGACGGGCCTGCGGCGGCGCGGGCCCGGAAGAACCCCCGTAGGGGCTAATCGGTCCCCTTGTAGACGTCGAGCCGTCCGCACATCCCGAACTTGCCGTGCGCGGACGGCTGTTCGGCCCGCACGAGGGCGTCGGCGAGGTGGGAGACGTCGCCCCGCTCCAGCCGGTCGAGCTGCTCTCCCGTGGCCGCGGCGGCGGCCTCGGCACCGCGCCGCCAGCGCTCGCGCCACGCGGCGAGCCGGGGCCGCACCAGCGCGGCCGCGGCCCGGTGGAACGCGGCGAGCGGCTCGGGCCCGTCCGCCGCGCGCAGCGCCCGGTAGCCCTCCAGGGCGAGGTCTCGCCGGGCCCGGGCGACCCGCTCCTGCTCGGCCTCGGGCGCGTCGGCCGGGATCACCGTCGCGGCCGCGTACGTCTCGGGGTCGGTCAGGTACTGCGGAGGCAGGGTGAGCACGGCGTCACCCGCTTCGGGGAGGCCGTTGTTCTGCATGAGGACGGTGATGCGCAGGTCGTCCTCGTTGACCAGGCGATGGATGGTGCCGGGTGTGAACCACGCGACGATGCCGGGTTCGAGCGGTGTGACCTCGTACCCGGACGTCGTCAGCGTCTGCACCGCTCCACGCCCGCCGGTGACGACGTACGCCTCCGAACAGGTCAGGTGCAGATGGGGGGTGCCGCCGGAGACTCCGTCGGGGGCGGGCCAGTCGTACACGCAGAGGTGCGAGACGGCGACGGCGCCCGGCAGCCCGGTGAACACCGGGGTCTCGTGCGCGCCGCTCACCACGGGTGCTCCTCCAGGTACTTGGCGACCTCCTCGCGTCCCCAGGCCCCGTCGGCCACGACGACACGGTAGCGGCGGGTGAGGGTGGCGCCGGGAGCGAGTTCGAGCTCTTCGAAGAAGGCGAACGAGGGGGCGACGGCGGCGAACGGATCGTTGCGCACGAACCAATGGGCCGGGTGGGCGCCGCCCTCCCCGGTGTGGTCGTTCTCGGGACCGTGCGCGAAGACGAGCGTCGCGTGGCCGTCGGCGCCGTCGTGCTCGCCGCAGTACGCGAGCCAGGGCGCCTGCTGCCCCATCAGGCCGGGCCCTTCGGAGTCCGGCCCGACGATCCGGCCGTCCCGGAAGGCACGCGGTCCGCGCCAGAACAGGCCTGTGTAGCCGGCCATCTCCCGCCCCGCGGTGGTCGGGCTGCCGAAGCGCAGCGCCTCGTCCCGCCGGTTGGTGACCGCGGTCGTCCAGGTCAGCGCCCAGGAACCCGACGCGGGATCGACGTCGTGCACCTCGACGCGGCGCTCCTCCTCGGCCCACAGCTCACCGTCGTACGGATGCCAGGTGAGGCGCTCGGCGATGACCGCGCGGCTCCCGTCCGAGACCACCTCGTCGAAGCCGACGTGGGCCATCGACCCGACGCGCTCCGGGAGTTCGAGGTATCCCTCCCCGTGGACGTACGTGTTGCCGCCCCACAGGTTGGAGCCCGACAGGTGGGAGGCCGTCATCTGGAGGCCCTTGTGCCAGCGGTGGTCGTTGGGCCGGTAGTCCGTGACGATGTCACCGGCCAGCGTCCTGAGGGGGTGCAGATACGGCTTGGGGGCCTCCCAGGCCGCCTCGGGCCGGTAGACGTAGCTCAACAGCTCCACGCCGGTGGTCGTGTCGCTGATCGTGATGCGATCGCCATGAGCGTGGACGATACGGAGCGCACCCTGCGCGGACTCGGTCATGCCGACCCCTCCTGGCTCACGGTGGACGCGGACTCACCGGCGGACGCGGCAGGCGGCGCCCAGCCCGGCGCGCCCCCGTGCAGGGCCGTGTAGAACGGGTCCCCGGGCCCGACCTCCCCCGCGCGGACGGTCGTGTCCGTGAACGCCGACTTGTAGAGCGCGGTGATCAGTTCCAGACTCGTACGCCCGTCGGCGCCGCTGCTGCGCGGCCGCTCACCCGCGCGCATGCTCGCGACCAGCTCCCGCAGCTGCTCCAGATGCGAGCTGGGCACGTCCGTACCGAAGTCACGCCAGGCCGCCACGTCCTCGTCGGACACGTCGGGGGCCGGGGTGATCCGCCAGTTGTCGTTGCTGTGGCCGTAGAGGTGCGTGAGCTCGACGGTGGCGCGTTCGCAGTCGATACGGATGCGGCTCACCTCGTCCGGGCTCAGGACGCTGTTGACGATCGTGGCCAGCGCGCCGCTCTCGAAGCGGACGAGTGCGGTCGAGACGTCCTCCGTCTCCACGTCGTGCACCAGACGCCCGGCCATCGCCCGCACCTCGCTCCACGGCCCCATCAGGTCCAGGAGCAGGTCCATCTGATGGATGCCGTGCCCCATCGCGGGCCCGCCGCCCTCGGTCTCCCATCGCCCGCGCCAGGGCACGGCGTAGTACTCGGCGTTGCGGTACCAGGTGGTCTGGCAGTGCGCGACGAGCGTGCGGCCCATGGTCCGCTCGGCGATGAGGCGCCGCACATGCCGGGACCCCGAGCCGAACCGGTGCTGGAAGACGATGGCCGCGTACGGGCCCCCGGCCTTCCCCTCCTCCGCCTCGACGGCGTCGAAGTCGGCGAGCGTCAGGACCGGCGGCTTCTCGCACCAGACCCAGGCTCCGGCGCGCAGCGCGGCGACGGTCTGGTCGCGGTGCAGGGTCGGCGGGGTGCAGATCGCGACCAGGTCCGGCCGCTGCTCCTCCAGCATGCGGTCCAGATCGGTGTACGCGTGCGGGATGCCCGCCTCGGCGCAGAACTTCTGGACGGCGTCCTCCGCGATGTCGACCGCGGCGACGATCTCCGTCTCGCCCTCCTCGGCGAGCCGGGCGAGCGCGGGAACATGGCTCCCGCGCGCGATGGCGCCCGTACCGATGACAGCGGCCCGGATACGGCGGCCCTCGAACGGGCTCGCGGGACGGTTGGGGGCGGACTCGGTGCTCTTACTCATGTACGTGATCAGCGCTCCACCGGACGTGACGTCAGACGTTGGCCAACGCATGGTGTCACCGAGACGGAACCGGCAGCAGCAAGCGCTTTCTCTTCTACTGCAACGTATGTGCCGGTCCAGCGGCAGGTCAACACCCCGGTCACCCCGTGGACAACGTTGCCCACCGGCCCGGCACAGGACCGTCACGGCCCGCCCGCCAGGTCCTGCCGCCGTCCGCCCACTGCTCGTCCACCGCCCGACCACCGCCCGACCACTGTCTGCGCACGAAACCCCTGTGGCCGAGCCGTCCTTGGGGGACGCTACGCTGCCACCAACACCCGTGATCACCGCACACAGCGGCCCGGCGTGCCCGTCACCCTTTCCGATCAGCGCTTGGACCACCTCACTTCATGTCTTGGTTTGAATCCCTCATCCTCGGACTCGTCCAGGGGCTGACCGAATTCCTTCCCGTTTCCTCCAGTGCGCATCTGCGCCTGACGGCGGCGTTCTCCGGCTGGGAGGACCCCGGAGCGGCCTTCACCGCGATCACCCAGCTCGGCACGGAGGCGGCGGTACTGATCTACTTCCGCAAGGATGTCGGCCGGATCCTCGCGGCGTGGTTCCGCTCGCTCACGAACAAGGAGATGCGCCGGAACCACGACGCCCAGATGGGCTGGCTGGTCATCGTCGGCTCCATACCCATCGGCGTGCTCGGCCTGACACTCAAGGACCAGATCGAGGGCCCGTTCCGCGATCTGCGGATCACCGCGACGATGCTCATCGTCATGGGCGTGGTCATCGGCATCGCCGACCGGCTCGCGGCGCGTGACGAGACCGGCGGGAAGCACCGGGCACCCAAGCAGCGCAAGGCCCTCGAGGACCTGAACGTCAAGGACGGCCTGCTGTACGGCGTCTGCCAGGCGATGGCCCTGATCCCCGGCGTCTCCCGGTCCGGCGCGACCATCAGCGGCGGCCTCTTCATGGGCTACACCCGCGCCGCGGCGGCCCGCTACTCCTTCCTCCTCGCCATGCCGGCCGTGCTCGCCTCGGGTGCCTTCGAGGTCAAGGACGCCACCGCGAACGGCCATGTGGCGTGGGGGCCGACCATCTTCGCGACGGTGATCGCGTTCGCGGTCGGTTACGCCGTCATCGCGTGGTTCATGAAGTTCATCTCACACAAGAGCTTCATGCCGTTCGTCTGGTACCGGATCGCGCTCGGCATCGTCATCATCGCGCTGGTCAGCGCCGATGTGATCAGTCCTCACGCAGCCGAATCGGGGGGCTAGGGGGCTGTCGTTGGGGGCGGGAGGGCGGCGCCATCTAGCATTTCCTAGCGCCTGAATGCATCACCACGCCATGATCATCTCCCACTTGTCTCCCACCCGGGAGCCGGGACGCACCCGCCTATGAAGTTGATGGAGATCTTGGGTTCTGGCCCTGCCGCTGACGCGGCAGGGCCAGAACTCGTTGTGTGGCGATGGGTCAGGGGGGGGCGGCGAGATGGTCGGGCCGGATGTGTGGGGAGACGTGTCGGGATCTGATCCCGACAGGGAGTGTGTTCGCGTTCCTGGCCGAGCATCGCGGCGAGCTGTTCCCGGCTGAGATGTTCGCGGACATGTACCCGTCGGCGAACGCATAGGGGAAGCCCGCCACCGCGTGATGACGGGCCTTGAGCGACGAGTGGGTGCCCTGGGGCAGCCGGCCCCGCTGGAGGGGCGGCGTTGTGGTAGCCGTGCGCCAAGATGATCAGTCATGGCGATCCATGAAGAGGAACGCCCTGACGCGGCGGACGACGACCTCGAGACCGAGTCTTGGCATGAGTCGGATCTGCTCCGGGATCTGGCCGCCCTGCGGTCGGTCTCCGACGCGCAGCGCCGCGGCTACAAGCTCGAATCACTGCTGGAGCGGATGTTTCGACGGGCTCACTACCAGGTCGTGCACAATCCGAGGATGGCGCGCCCCCGGCAGACCGACTTCGCGGTCATCTCCCACAGCCGGCACTATCTCGTCGAAGCGAAGTGGGAGCGCCGACCTGCTGGATCCAAGGTCGTCGATGCGGTCCGCAGCCGCCTGGGCCGTCTGGACGGCACTGTTGTGGCTCTGCTGTTCACGATGTCCGGGATCACCGAGCAAGCGGACGAGGCGATCGTCGGGGACCGCAGGGATGGGCTGGTCCTCGTCTTCGACGAGGTCGACATCCTCAGGGCTTTGAGGGCTCCGCAGGAGTTGGACCGCCTTCTTCGCCTGAAACACGATGAGCTCGTTGTCCACGGGCGTGTCCATCGCGGCGAAAGGGAGCGTGGGGCCGAGGAGGCCGCCCGCAGTTCGCGCAAGACGGCAGGGAAGCTGCCTGTGAGCCGCTACAGGCTGCTCAACGGCAGCGGGGACACGGTGCCATGGTTCTACGGAGCAGGAGGGTTCAGCCCCGGGGTCTTCTGCCTCGACCTGCCCGATGTCGACTGGGTGCCGGCTGCGGGAAGCGGCGTGTGCCTGGATATGCCATGCACCGCATGGGGCCAGCCTGACCTCTTCCGCCTCCTTGACGCGCTGAACGAACTGGGGTGGATGGGAGAGCGGAGTCAGTGGAGCATCCAGCAGCATGGCCGGAACTGGCATGGCTGTGGCGCCGATGGCTTTGCCGAGGCCCTCAGGAACTGGGAAGAACGGACCAGTGAGCTTGAAGATCCCCACCACAGCGAGGAGTTCGTCTACTTCGAAGTCTGTGACGGCGGTTTCTACACCGTGTCAGGCAGCATCTCCGCAGAAGAAACACGCCACGTCATGCGCTGCAATGTCTCCTTCCAGCTCATCGGAATACCGTTGGACCCTGGCTCACTGCAGCAGCTCTACCGGCAGTTCGACGTCCCCAGCCGCAGCTACTTTCGTCCGCTGGTCGAACGGTCAGTCACCCGAGAACGTTTCGACGGCCGCATCCCGCTGCAAGTGCTGGGGTACATCATCGAGCCCGCCGATCAACGCTGGGGCGAGGAAGACTGGGTTGTCGGCCTCCTGGCAGCAAATCCCTTCTACGGCACCGACCTCCAGCCGCCCGACGATCTGGCAAGTGACCTGGACCGCACTGGTGTGATCGTATGCAACCTGCGCTCGTACCATCCCCTCAGCAAGCCGCAGGAGCGCTACGAACTGTGGTCGTACGAGCGGGCTAGGACTTCAGACGCCCACGCGCTGCGCATCGCCGCCGAGTGGTGGGAGTCCGAGGACGGCAACGAGCAGCGACCGGCTGTTGGGCGGGCCGGAGCCGGCTACTCCATCGACCAGGTTCGGGAAGTTTCGGTTCAGGGTCCTTTGATGGCATAGGCAGCACTGTCCGGACGCGTCGGGCGTGGCCGTGAACCCGAGTGCGTACGGGCGGCCGGGACCGTCACCCGGTCCAGCCCACCTCGTACACCTCGATACCTGCTGACGCAGGTCGGCGATCATCGTGTCCTTCTCCCGCAGCAGCCTCTCCTTGTCCGCGAGCTGGGCGGCGTCCTCCTGGCTGGGGCGGGCCGGCACGCCGCTCAGGTTGATGGCCCAGCACCATGGAACCGGGCCGATCCCGCTGGCCGCCGCACACGCGGCGAGTGGCCTGTACCTGCTGCTTGACGTGATCGCCGCAAGTCAGGACGCCGTCGCCCAGGGCGACGTGGACACCTTGGCCGCGCACGCCGAACAGCTGGAAGCGGCCTGGGAGGCGCTGGAGACTGCGATCGGCAACACCGACATCCTGCTGAACATGCTCAAGTCGGTCGGCCTGTAGGAGGCGCTGGTGGCGGGGATGCCGACTCCTCGGAGAGTGCAGCGGGTGTGGGCGAAGCAGATGGACGAGGCCGCGGCGAGGAAGGCGCTGAAGGCCCAGCGGCGTGAGGAGAACGAGCGGAACCGTCTGGCCAAGGAAGCGCGCCGAGGTGACTCACCAGTACACGAACGAGACTCGACGGGGACACCGATAAGACGCCGATCGATGCCGGTGTACCTCTTGGAGTTCTGCGCACGTCCCCACGGTGTCTCGTGCGCGCCCCGGCAGTGCCGCACTGGCGTCGCACACAAGGCCATCGGAGGACTCTCCTGTGCAGGGATGACGGGTGGCGCCTCCCAGGAGACACGACCGGGACTCCACAGGGACGCCGTTCGTACTTCGCAGCGCCTCTTCTGGAAGGGCCCGGCTGGCGCTTCCGCCGGAGGAGCGGCTGGTGGCGCGGGCAGCGAGTATCGAGGTGAAGTGGGTCATGCACCCCGCGGAGGTCTCGGCCGAAGAGGTCAAGGCCGCAGCGGGCCGCGATGACTCGCATCGAGGTGGTGGAGGCCGTCCGGGAGATCACCGTGGAGGTGCCGGGCCGCCACGGCTTGGCGGATTGCGGTCCGCAGGGGTCGGCACCCGCGGCACCTTCTTCAGACGGGGCACCTGGGTGAAGCGGCGGGTGCGGTAGGCGGAGGCGACACGACTGGTCGCCACGTGGCGGCCTCCAACGCCCGCGGGGGGTCAGAAGGAGCCGGGCTCGATGATCTCCTCGCCCTCGTCGTGAGGGGGCTCAAAGCGGGCGTAGAAGTCCTCCAGCGCCGACTCCGAGACGGTCAGCGCGTTGGCGTCCTTCCGCTCGTTGCGCTCGGCAGGCGCCGCAGCAACTCCTCGCGGGGGACGGGGAAGTACAGCAACCGCGGACTTCCGCTGGCCTCCTCGACGAGCTTCTTCCACTCGTCGCGGGCGGCACGCCTCTACAGTCCGTGGTCCAGCACCACGTCCTGCCCGGTGGCGACCCGCTCGACCAACTCCTCGCGGACCTCGGCGACCACCGGGGTCTCCAGGGCGAAGTAGTCCCGCTCCGGGTAGTCCACGCCGTACCGGGCCGGCTACCTCGAACTCGTCGACCAGTGGGAGGACAACGCCCTGCTCCGCGTGCTGTAAGCGTGCTTTGACCACGCCGGACAGACAGCGGTCGATTGGTCGACGGGGCGCGGGGCTGGTTGTGCTCAACCAGCCCCGCTGGACAGCCTCGCGCTGAGCCCACTGGTCAAGCAGACGGGGGGCACCTGCGTTCGTGCCGGTGGCGCGAGCTTAGGGCGTGCTACCGACCAGCCGGAGGGCCGGCCGGACTTCCTCGTCGCCGAGCATTCGACGAACCTGTCGCACGCTCCAGGCCAGTTCACGTGCCAATTCCGTGATTGTCAGGCCGTTGTCGCAGGCAAGGGCGAATGCCTGGGATAGCAGCGTGGGCTGCTCGCTGGGATAGCCAGCCAGGGGGTCCGGAGCGAAACCGGGTTGCCCCTGTAGGCCGTGCAGGCGCTGATAGGCACGGCTCGCCGAAGAGTCCGACAGGAGACCAAGTTCTCGGCAGCGGTACAGCAGGGAGTGCACCGATACTCCCCAGGTGTCGCGCAACTGCGACAACTTGTGCAGGTCGGCTCGTGCGGGCAGCTCGGTCAGGATCGACTCGCGGGGTGTGAGGAACTCCGCTGCGAAGGTGTCGGCTTCACGCTCTTGGGCGATGTCACCAGGGCTAGCGTCGCCGTGCAAGATCAGATGACCCAGCTCGTGGGCTGCGCTGAAGCGGTGCCGGTAGACGTCGTTGGTCCTGTTCGGAGTCAATACGATCAACGGCCGGGGAAGGCGCGATGTGGAAAAGGCGTCGACGGATCGCAGGTCCTCGTCGCGCTGCGGGGTGATCACCACTATTCCGCGCACTTCCAACCGCCGGATCAGGTGGGTGATCGGCCCGGCGCCCAGCCCCCACGCGACTCGTAGTGCTCGGGCGGCGGAAACTGGGTCGCTGGGTAGTTCGGTGCCCGAGAGGACCTCCCCGCCGGCGAAGCCGGGCAGGTCAACCACCGGGAGCCGGACACGCTTCTCCAGTGCATAGGTCAGCTCCCATGCGTGTTCGCTGAACGCGATGGCTTTGGCACGTTGGTAGGACCGCGTGCTGCGCAGGCTGCGGAAATGCGCAGCCGAGGGATCCAGCCGTGCATGGGGGCGCCCCGACAAGAAGTACGTCAACGGCACATCCAAGATCTCTGCCAACCGTGGCAGGAGGTCAGGGCGAGGCCGGTTGGTGCCCATCTCGTACTGACTCACCGCGGCCGGGGTCACCCCAAGCTCATCGGCCAGACGCTTCTTCGTCATCCCCAGGAGGCTGCGCGCCTGGGCCAGCCGGGCGGGATCGAATGCCTCGTGTACTGCGGCCGGGGATGGCTGTTCCAGACCAGCGCGGCCTCTGCGAGCGCTGCGGCTACCTGGTGCTGTGAACAGCGGTGGCTGGGTTTTCTCACTCATCGCCGTCTTCTGCTTCGGGGTTCGTTGGTTCCTGTTCGGCGGACGGATGCTTGCTGTCCTCGACGCGGAGCGTGACATTCAGCGAAGGCACCTCGCCCCCGGCCCAGCCCTGTGTAGGGATGACAGCGCTAGCATCGTGCAGATCATTGCGAGAACGGCTGGAGTCTTCCGCGGTAGCGATGCTCATGTCGAGCCGCTCGGGCTCCCACCGCATGGTGCCGTCGTCTTCCAGGGACAAGGGCGTGCCCCACCAGGCGGCCAAAATCTCGTCGCTGTCGGCGTTGGCCACATACGCAACGTAGATCACTGTCAGCTTCTCCGCTTTGGCCGCCACGGCGGCTTCGGCCACCGTTGGGTTCGCCTCCGCTTCGGCGGCGCTCGGAGTGTCGAACAGACTCGGAGCAGGGTCTACGCCGTTGTCACGGGACACCTTCTGAGGGATCTTCGTGCTCAGCTTCGCACAGGAGATCGGCTCCTTCAGTGACGTGGCGTGCCGGAAGGGGATCAATACCCGCCCGTTGACCACCGCCAGGCTGTACGACGCCCCCTTGGGCTTGTGAGCCTCGTAGCCAGGTAGCGAAGCCAAGTCGAACTGCGAGACGACTTGGTGGTAGCGCGTGGCCCACATACTGCCGTAGGGACGCTTGTCGGCGGCCCCTGCGGACTCGGCCGTCACCTGAACCAACCGGGCCGCCTTTTGGCCACGTGCCAGGCCGGTAGCCACGTGCCGCATCACATCTGCAGCGCGATCACCAAACTGCTCAACGGCCCACCGCGACGGCGTGACCTCACCAGCCATGATCCCCCCTCAGAGGGCTAGTCGCTTACCGAACGAGCGTCAACATAGCATGCCCGCTTAATTTATGATCGCCAAATGCCCGCACTGGTGGGCGCTTTGCGTGCGGGGCGCGGCTGTCGTCAGCGCCTGGAGGCCGTCCGCCGGATGCTCGCCAACACCACCAACTAACCCGGCGGGGTTAAGCGGGCGGCTGGGGTGCTGCTTCAAGTACGGCGCGGGCGACCTCGACGAAGGTTTGCCGTGCACCCATCGCCTGACGGTCACTTGCGTTCCATGGTTCCCAGCCGCGGTTGGGGATGCTGCTGTCCGGATCGGCAAGCCACGCACCGCGCGTCTCCGTTTCGCAGCGCATCTCATGGAGGGCAGCGACCATCACGTCCGCGGCGGCGTGCGCCGGCGCCGGGCCGACCATCGTCACCCGTTCCAGCATCGCCTCCACAGGGACCGCAGCGTTTTTGACCGACGTCAGCAACTCTTCGGCGACGCGCACGTAGTCGTCGTGGTCGGGGGCGTCCAGGTGGGCGACGCGGTCGATGGTCTCCCACGCGGGACGCAGCGACCGGGCGGCGGTGTCCCAGACGTTTAGGAACTCCGCGTACGTGTCGATGCGGCGCTCATGCAACCACCGTCCGTGTTCGGCGTACGCCTGGTCGCGTACTTGCTGTCGGGCCGAGTCCGCGGCACCTCGTACGCCAATCCGTGCTCCCCACACAGCGCACAGTCCGCCGACTGCTGCTCCTCCGGCTCCTGCGATCCCCGCGATGACTGCGGCCACCCCTGCGTCCATCCGGACATCCTGCCCGCCGCGACGGTTTCTCCTTCGGCATGGGAAGGATCGGCCGGCTGGACACCTGAAGCTGGTCCTGCCATGGCTGCCGCTGTTGTCCATGAACCGATCGGTTGTTGAACACCGCGCTTGTCCGTGGCCGCCACCGCTCACATGTAGGGGATCCAGACGACACAAACTCCGCTACGGAAAACGGGCGCGACGGGCGCTCAAGGGAGACCATGACAACTGCGGATCTGTCGGTCACGGCGAGCACTACGACCCGAACCGAGGCCCGCCTCACCCGGATCGACCACGAGGCGACCGCCCACGTCGAGAACAACCGCCCCGAGAGCACCCGCACCGGCTACGCCGCCGACTGGCGCACCTGGCTCAAGTTCTGCGCCGACGCCGAACTGCCGCCGGCCGCCGTCCGGTCCGGGACGCTGGTGGCGTTCGTGGAGTGGTGCTGGCTCCAGCCCGCCCGGCAAGCTGACCGCCCCCGCCACCATCGACCGCGTTCTGTCCGGGGTCGCCGTCACCGCGCGGTGTTAGCTCAAGCTCCAGCTGCAGGAGGCCATCACCGAGGACCCCGAGAGCCGCGGGCTGATCGTGGACGTCCGGGTGTCCAAGATCGCCCCGCGCACGGTCGAGGTCCCGTACGGCTCCCGGGCGCACCTCTGCCCGGTGAGGGCCTGGCGCCGCTGGAAGGACGAGCTGGGCCGGGACGTCGCCCCCGACTCGTTCGCGTTCCGCGCGGTACACAGCCGCTGGAAGACCGTCCTGTCCGGCGGCTTCGACCCCGTGATCGTCGGCGACGTCCTCACCCGCATCGTCGCCCGCACCCAGCTGGACATCCGGCCCACTGGGCACAGCCCCCGCCGCGGGCTGGTGACCGAGTCCGCGCGCGTCGGCAACCGCGACGCCGGCATGGAGAAACAGGGCGGATGGGCCCCGGCCCCAAGGTCATGCGCCGCTACCGCGAGAAAGACGGACGGATGCAGGGGTCAGTGCTCGGTGAGGTCTCGGACGTCCCAGCCCGCGTCGATCATCACCTCCGCGTACCGCTTGCTGCGGTCGCGGTGGGCAGCGAGCACCAGCAGGTGGGTGGGGCGTGTCGCCCCGACGAAGACGAGCTGCACAGCAGCCTGGATACTCTTCAGCTCCCGCTGGGGGTCGCTCCCCTCAGCGATCATGCGGAGCGCCTCGGTCACGTCGAACTTCTTGCCGTTCTTCTCAAGGCACTCCAGGATCAGCGTCGCCGCATGGGTCTCGCCCTTCGCGCTCTGAATGGTCCCGGGTACGGCCCGCACTGCCGGCACTGCGGCGGAGCTCCTGGGGATGCCGCCCGCTGCTGTGGCCGCCTCGGCCGCGGGGGTGAACTCAAGGCTGACGGCCTTCAGCGGCCGGTCGGCGAGCAGCTTCATCTGGACGGTGAGCTGCTCGGTGATCATGCCCCAGCCCGTCTCGTCGAACGCGAGCGCGTGGACGAGGAGTTCGCGCAGCAGGATCCGCACCCTGCCGCCGGGGGTCGCCGCAGACCTCTCAAGGCGGCCGAGCGCTGGCAGCCCTTCGCCGGTCAGGGGCGTGAAGGACGCGCGCAGGGCGTTCCACAACTCGGTGGCCGCTTCGTGGCTGTCCGCGCCGGACCTCCACTGGGTCCCTGCCGCGCGGGCCGCGTCGATCAGGGCGCGGTGCGTCGTCGGGCGGCCGGGCGGGGTGTAGCCGGGCACGTAGCAGGAGATCGACTGCGGGTAAGCCTGGGAGCCTCCCCGCCCCTGCCGCGCGCCCAGCACACGCGGCGGACGCCTGAGAAGGACGTCCTCGGGGACGATCACGGCGGCCATGCGTTCGAAGGTCGGCACGACGTCGGTTGCTGTGGCCTCGTCGAACAGCAAGACCGCCACCTGGCCGTCGGGACCGGCTCCGTGGATTTGCTGAGGGCGCCGGACGGCCAAGCGGCTGGCCACTGCTGCGATCTGCGGTCCGAAGCGGCGGCTGACTGGCAGCTCCGCGGCGCCGGACAGCGGGAACACCGAGGCGGGTCCGTGCAGGGCGCCGGCGTCACTGTAGATGCCCTGGTTGGTGTCGCCTACCCGCTGCACCACGGTGGGCGAGGAGGCGAAGACGAGGTCCAGCAGCTCGTGCTGGGTGGCGCTGGTGTCCTGCATCTCGTCGAGGAGAACGAACGGGAAGCGCGTGGAGACGGCCGGGACGATGCCGGGGTGCTCGGTGAGGTACTGCTGGGCGATGGCGTACATGTCCAGGTAGCGGAAGACACCTCGACGGGCCAGAGTCCACTTGAGGCTGGACAACTGCTGGCCGCTGGTTGTCTCGGCGCGGAAGGGGGGTTCCCTGGTCGCGCCAGTGACCACGAGTTCGCTGTCCTTGTAGGTGAACGTCGCCCCGGTCACGATGCTGGCGCCGTCGCGCTGGCGTTCCACGTAACTGCGCAGGGTGGAGTAGTCAGGGTGTTGCAGGAGCCGGATCGCTGCGGTCTCGAAAGCCGCGTCGTCGACGGACCGGACCTCGACGCCCTTGGCCCGCACGGCCGGCAGCGCGAGGAAGGTGTGCACGAAGGACTGGATGGTGCCGATGAAGTGCGGGTAGCGCAGCAGGCTCCGCCCCGCAGCAAGGGAGGCCACCCGGTCGGCGATCTCGTTCTTGGCCGTGTTGGTGTGGGACAGCACGCACACCCCGCGCGTCACGGAGGTCCATGCGTCGGCCATGAGCGCGAGCTTGAGCCCGATCAAGGTGGTCTTGCCCGACCCCGGAGCGGCCTGGAGGTCCTGTGTGGTCTCGCTCTGCAGGAAGTCCCACTGCTCGGCGTCGAGCGGGTCGAGTCCGAGGAGCTTCACCATGGCCTCCGCTTTGTGCGTGGCGAAGGCATCGGGCAGGTACGTGCCGGTCACGGGGCCACCTCGCCACACAGGTACTTGAAGGCGTCGACCAGATAGGGCGGGACGTCGCTCTCCGTCAGCGGAGTGGAGGCGAGGAGTTGCGCGGCGAACTGCGCGGTGATCGACTTGCTGGCTCTGTCGAGCTTGAGCGGTCTGTAGATCTTCAGGGCGGCCTGTTCCAGAGTGAGACCCTGGCCTTCCCACTCGTCGATATCCCTGTCGGCCCGAGCGATGACCTGCTCGGTCTTGGCGGCGTCCGGCCAGGACCGTTCTGCAACGGATGCGAGCTTGACCGCCCGGTGCATCAGCCTGGCCATGGTCCAGGAGGTGACGGCGAGGTCGTACTCCAGAGTCCACCAGTTCGACACGAAGGTCTTCACCGGCCCGTCGTCGTCGCCAGCGAGGTCCGCGACGTGCGCGGCGATCTCCTGCTCCGTCATCTCGTCCCAGCACTTCAGGCCGCCGCGCATCTCCTCCGGGGTGCCGGCGGGAACGAGGTCGCGGTCGCGGATGCAGGCAACGGGGACGGAGATCTGCTCGCCGGAGCGCTGGAAGACACGGCTGTACCGGAACAGGCCGACGTGGCCGACGTTGACCACGCTGACACCGTGCTCGTTGAAGGGCATGCCCAGGACGGCGGCGAGAGCGGGCAGGAAGATTGCCTCGGCGTCGCCCTCGACCATCGCCAGCCCCCGGGCGAAGAACATGTTGGCCTTGGTGACGTCCAGGAACCGCGTCAGGAACGCGTAATCCTCGCCGGTCAGGCGCGTGATACCGCGCCGCAGCGGGAAGGTGCGGCCCCGGACAACGAGGGTCAGGCACTCGACGGACGTCGACGCGGCAAGGTTAGGGCTGTGTGTGGTGAGGATGACCTGGACCGGGGCCCTGCCGCCTTCCTGCGGCCCCTGGGCCTTGTCGCGGAGCAGGTCCATAATCCGGGTCTGGAGCTGGGGATGGAGGTGCGCCTCGGGCTCCTCGATCAGCAGCAGGGGTGCCAGTTCGCTCTTGCCCAGCAAGAGGAGCTCTGCGGCCATGAACAAGGCATTGTTGTAGCCGAGCCCGCGGCGCGTCCACTCGTCGGACTCAGCGAAGAGATTCAGTTCAAGCCGTTCCAGCGCGCGGGCCAGCGTCGCGTCTGTAGCGACGCTGATCTTGGCGCGCAGGACGTCGTCGCCGATGGCAAACCGCTGCAGGTAAGCCGAGTTGATGTCCTGGCTCACATCAGAAACGGCACTGTTGTCGCGGATGTCGTGCTCGGCGCGGCGCAGGATCCCCACCAGAGTGGACGGAGGGTCGTCGCCCTCGGGGTCGTAATCATCGATGCCCTGGTCCTTCATCGCCGGGTAGCCGGCGAGGATCTGGGACAGCCGTGATCCGCGGCCCGAGCGCAGTTCCGCCTCCGCATCGCGAAGGGGGCGAAGATAGGTGGCGCGCAGGAGTTCGCGTGCGGCGCCGTCCAGGGCGGGGCCGTTGCCGTCCGGTCCGGTCCGGGTGGTGACCGAGACCCGGCTCCGGACCGGGTCCATCCGCTGGGCCTTGAACGTCACGCAAAGCCAGGCAGCGCCGCCGCGGTCGTGGGTGAGCAGTTCCAGGAAGACCGCCTGCTCCTCGGTCGACAGGGCCGTGAACCCGCACACAATGGTGAAGGTCTCCGCCCGCCCGTCCTTCCCGAGGTGGAAATCGTCCTGGGAGACCCGGTAGTAATCCGTCGCCGCGGTCTGCAGGCACAGCCGGATCGCGTCGATGATCGCCGTCTTCCCGCTGTCGTTCTCGCCGACGAGCACGTTCGTCCCGGCCGTGAACGACAGGTCAAGCGACGCGTCCGTCTCGCCCTCGCTCTGGGCTGCAGCTCCGAAGACCCGGAAGTTCTCGACCCGAAGATGCGCCAAGTACACAGATTCCCCCGCCGACGGGGCCGCAGCGCCCTCTTCTCCGGGAAGGAGTCCCCCGGGCTGCGCGACCCGTGATCGATATTTTCGAGATCCTATGCTCTCCGGGGTCGCCGCCCGGGGGGAATCCGGCAGATTGCGGGAGACAAGGGTCCCGGGCGCCTCGTCGGCCCGGACGGCCGTGCTCCTGCAGGCCGCTGTGATGGTCTTGCCTGACCCGGCCGACCAGCACGGGAGGGAGGGCCGCCACTCCCCGCAGGACCTCGGCTTGATCGCCGACGTCGAGTCCAAGGAAGCGCAGCTCAAAAGCGCCCGCCGCCGCTACGCCGTCCTCCTGCGGCGTTACGTCGACCACCTGCACAGCTTCCTGCCTCGCTACTCGCAGGCTTCGACGACCGACGGGGTGAAGCCGCGACTTGTAGAGCTGCTTGTCGAAGGCCCGCGGGCGCCCGCCTCGGCTGGCGCGTCGCAGCCTGTTGCGGACCTGGTCGGCGCGCTCGGGGATGGTGTGGGCGATGCCGCGCCGTCTGAGCCAGGTCCGGATGGCCCTGGAACTGCAGCCCTTGACGCTCAGGACATGGTCGGGCCGCACGCGGGGCCGTCCCGGGCCGATGCGGGGCACCCGGATCGCTTCCATCACGGCGGTGAACTGGGTGCAGTCGTGGGTTGTTTCCCGCTACGCCGATGTCCCCGCCGCCCTGGCCGTCGCCCGCCTGTCCCTGGACAAGGCCATCGCACGCACGTTGAACCGCCCAGACGTTGAGCGCTTAACTGACCGGCAGGTTCTCTGGCACGTGCCGAGAAACAACACCGACCTACTTCTGGGCTACCCCTGCGTACAAGGGAAGGCGTTCACCATGCCTCTGGTCGGCTCCCTCGGGACGCCAGTCAGTCACGAAATCAATACCCGGCTCGATGAGGTTCAGCCCTGAAAAGAATCGTGCGAATTCCGCACGCGACCGCACCTGAACAGGTGTGCCGTTTTTTCGATAGACGTCAACGACCGCGTGCCATGTTTCTGGGTCGAAGTCCGCTGTCGCATGGGAGAGCACGATGTAGCTGCCCGTCGGCAGAGAGTCAAGGAGCTGGCGTACCAGCTTGAATGCACCGAACTCGTCGGGAACGAAGTGGAGTAGGGCCACCATGGATAGCGCCACGGGCTCGTCGAAGGACAGAGTCTCCCGTGCGGCTTCGATGATCGCCACAGGTTCGCGGGCATCGGCCTGTATGTATGCCGTACGGCCTTCGAGGGAGCTTTTCAGGAGCGCCTGTGCGTGGCGCAGCACGATCGGGTCGTTGTCCACGTAGACGACCTTGGACTCCGGGGCGACTCCCTGGACTATCTGGTGCAGGTTGGGCTCGGTCGGGATTCCGGTTCCGATGTCGAGGAACTGTCGTACTCCCAGCTGGGCCAGCGTACGGGAGGCCCGGTGCATGAAGCTTCGGTTCGCCCGAGCCAGGTCGGCTACCTGGGGAAAGATCGTGGTTACTTGTTCGGCTGCTGCCCAGTCGACCGGGTAGTTGTCCTTGCCGCCCAGGAACCAGTCGTACATGCGGGCGGAGTGTGGCCTGCTGGTGTCGATGCGCGGTAAGGGTCGCTCTGTGTCCGGCACGGATCATTCTCCCTGAAGAGGTGGGATGTACTTGCGTCGGAAGTCGCCTGGCTAAGTCAGGCCAGGAGGAAGTCAGCCAGGCCGGCCTTGGCTCCTGCGACGAAGGCTTCCATCTCGTCGCGGGTGTAGATCAACGCGGGCCCATCCGGGTCACGGGACTGACGGAGGGCGACACGACCGTCCGAAAGCTGTTTTGCCTCAAGGCATTGGCCTCCGTTACTTCCGCTCCAAGGCTTCTGCCACTGTTCCCGTCCGAGCTCGGTGGCTGCCTGGCGGACGTAGGTGTCGCTCATGGGGATATCTCCTTGCGGACGTCGCTGATGAATATCTTGGTGTCGTCCGCGGATAGTGCGTAGGCGGCCATCTGGTCGAGAGCTTCGCGATAAAGCGCTGTCTCTTGCGCGTCCTCGGTGTAGTGGACGCCGCTCAGACTGTCGATGCAGGCGATGTCAGGAAGTTCGGGGATCCGGAAGACAGTGAACGGTCCGAAGCCGCCAGGGTGAAGGCCGCCGTCAAATGTGCACACTTGCAAGGTGACGTTGGGAAGCTCGGCCACGCGTAGCAGGCGGTCGAGCTGGGCCACCATGGTGGTCTGGTTGCCGACGTTTCGGCGCAGGGCGGTTTCCTCCATCACGACCCAGAGGTGAGGAGGAGGCTCGGAGGAGCGTGCGAGGAGCTCTTGCCGTGCCGTCCGGAGGCCGACGCGGCGCTCTACGACGTCGACGGTCTGGCGCGGTAGCCCGACCTGCAGCACGGCGCGTGCGTAATCTTCTGTCTGCAGCAGTCCCGGAACCACCTGTGGGTCATACACACGGACCTGGGTGGCCGCGTCCTCGAGGGAGACGTAGACGCCGAACCAGCTGGGCAGGGCGTCGCGGAAGCTCTGCCACCACCCGGACTCGCTCGCTTGGTCGAGTAGGGCGAGGAACTCCTGGGTTTCCTCCTTGGTGACCTCATAGATCTCCAGGAGCGCTCTGACGTTCGCGAACTTGAGCGCAACCTCGGCCTTCTCCATCCGGGTGATGGTCGTGGGCGCTGTGCGTAGCTGTTTGGCCGCTTCAGCCGCGGTAAGGCCAGCTGTTTCACGCAGTGCGGCCAGTCGCCGGCCCAGAACGATCTGAAGAACGGTCGGGGCGGACTTCGGGTCAGTCATCAGGTCGCCCTCCCGCTGGATGGTGCTTGTCGCCGGTGCAGTTTGCCACGCCGCTGGCTGGACCAACAGACTGCATATCCAACTATGCAGGTTGCATGATGCCGCTTGCCAACACACCAGTTGCGCGAGCATAGTTGCGTGGTGACTCAGCGTACTTAGTCAGCTGCACACTCCCCCTGCCTTCGCCCCCAAGGAAGGTCCGAGACGGATGCACACCCGACCCACACTGTTCCACGTTCTCCTCAGGGAGCACCGCTGGGACCGGTGGGTCGTGTTCCTGCCCCGCTTCGAGCGGGCAGCCCGTGAGCTCGCCGATCAGACCAAGTCCCCCCGGCTCGCCAGCGTCAGCGTGTCGCGTGCGACCTACGATCGGTGGGCCAAGGGCGCCTGGTACGGAAACCCATGGCCGGAGGCAGCCCGGGTTCTGGAGCACCTCTTCGGCGTCCCCTGTGCAGACCTCTTCCGACCGGCTCCGGACTTCGTACGTGTCGGTCCGGCAGGTAGTGACGGCGCAGATCTGCGTGGCTCGCGCGTGATCACGGAGCGCTGGCCGACCAGTCGGTTGTTCCTGTCGGCTTCAGCAGACGTATCCGACTTTTGGGAGCTGTGCGGCCGGCAAGCCCTGGATGGCACGACCACCGCCGTCCGGTTCAGCCCGGCCACCCTGCGCGGGACGACCGCGCACATAGAAGTCGCTGACGCCGAGGCCCTGGAGCAGTTCTTACGCCCGGCGCGGCGTGGCTTCTTAGTAGGGGTCTTTGAGCAGAACGAGCCCCAGCTCTTTGTCGTCGACGCTGGGAACGCCCGGAGAGTGCGCAGTTCCCACGAACGCAGCTCTCTCCACCTGCCAGCTGCGCACCTCCTCGACGACCTGACGTATGGGCTGTTGTGGTCGCTGGTCCAGTTCGATGATGGACTCCTCGCCGACGACTGGGCTCTTGACCAGGAGCAGCCGACTCTCAACACCTACCTGTCCCTGCTACGGTCTGCGCCGAGCCGCATGACCCTGCCCGACCTCACGAACATCGGGGCTAACTTTCTCGGCTCGGCGTTCTGCGCCCAGCACATCCTGCGCCGCCTCGACGGCCTGTCGGATCCGCCGGTGTTCTGGACGCGCGAGCAGACTGGCGAGCAGGCGGCGGCCTGGCTGTGGTTCCGCCACAAGTCCGACTATCTGGCAGCTCTGTCCGCCCTGTACACCGGTGCGGCGGATCCGTTGTCCCGTGCGTTCTGCATCCCGGAGGCCGAGGTGGCCCGGAGCGACCGGTACGAGCGCATTCTGCTCCTGCTCGCCATCACGCTGATGGAGATCCACGGCATCCGGGTCGACGTCCTGGCCGACCCGGAGTTCTCCGAGGTCGACGGATTCGCCCTGGTCTGGGGCAAGTTGGCTGCGGTGGCCAACTGGGTGCGTACGGAGGCGATCTGGGCCGTAGACACCGTAACCCAGCGTTCCGTCCTGCGGGGGTACCAGGACGCTCTTGGCGAAGCCCAGAGGCACAGTGTGATGCAGGGTGGCGACCCGGAGTCTCGGCTACGGTCCTTGGCTGGCTACCTGGAGATCCCCTGGTCCTGGCTGGTCACCCGGTGCCGGGAGGTGGGCGAGTGCGGCGCGGCGAGCATCGTGCGGCCGCGGAGCCGACATCTCAGTGTCGACGCCCTCGATGATGTGTTCCAGTTCCTCGGTGGTCTTGCCCCGGGTCGGTGACGAGTTCGACGCTGGCCCCTGCTCCGATTGATCCGCTCCCGTGAAAGGCAGCATTCGTGGACTCCACCGCCCGGGCCCCGCTCCCTTCTTCCCTGGTGTTGTCACTTGGCGGCACCATTGCCATGGCCTCTCAAGCTGGAGGGCAGGCGGGAGTTGCTCCTCGCTTGACGGCTGCGGATCTCGTCGCCGCGGTGCCGGAGCTCGCTCAGGAAGCCGTCCTGGAACTGTTGGACTTCCGGCAGGTCCCCGGCGCCTGGCTTGAGGTGGAGGACATCACGGCGCTGGCCGAGCTTCTCAATACGCAGGCGGCATCCGGAACCGCGGGGTTTGTGATCACTCAGGGTACGGACACTTTGGAGGAGACCGCCTACCTCTTGGACCTTCTGTACGATGGGGCAGCGCCGGTGGTCGTCACCGGTGCGATGCGCAACTCGCAGATGGCCGGCGCTGACGGACCGGCCAATCTTCTTGCTGCCGTGCGCACGGCTGTGAGCGCGCAGGCGCGCGACCTGGGCGTGCTCGTCGCCTTCGCTGACGAGTTGCACGCGGCACGCCACGTTCAGAAGGTCCACAGCACGAGCACGGCAGCCTTCCAATCGCCCGGGGTTGGACCGATCGGCCACGTTGTGGAAGGGCGGCCGCGATTCCACTTCACGCTGCGACGCCATGCGCCTCTAGGCCTGCCGATGGCGCATCCTGCCGTGGTCGAGGTGGTCGAGGCGACCTTGGGCAGCTCAGGGCTCCTGCTCAACGCGGCCACCGAGCACGTCGACGGGCTGGTCATCGCGGCATTCGGCGGCGGGCACGTGCCCCGGACCTGGGTCGAGCGGCTCGGCAAACTGGCCGCCCGCATCCCCGTTGTCCTGACCTCTCGCACAGGCGCCGGCAGCGTACTGGCCCGCACGTACGACTTCGGTCCGGGCTCTGAGACGGATCTATTCAGCCGTGGTCTGATCAGCGGCGGCGGGCTGGAACCGCGCAAGGCCCGGCTCTTGCTGCTGGCCCTCCTGCGCGTCGGCGCGGATCAGACCTCGATCCGAGAAGCGTTCGAAACCCGCGGCTGATCCGCCCACATTCGAGATCGGAGTCTTATGCGCGCCACCGAGATCACCACCGGCCGGAGGTTCGTTGTCGCCTTCGACGACGGCGAAGACTTCTTTACGGCGCTGGACGCCTTCTGCCAAGAGACGGGTATCCAGGCCGGGCACATCCCAACGCTCATCGGCGGTTTCAGCAATGTCCGGCTGGTGGGAACCTGCGGCCCGCTCGAGCATCCCGAACGGCCACTGTGGGACGAGATCAAGGTCGAAACCCTGGAGCTCCTGGGAGGCGGCACACTGGCCTGGGATCCCACGACCAGCCGCGTGGCCCCGCACATTCACGTTTCTGCCGGCCTCAAGGCGGCTTCAGCCGACGGCCGCACGAGCCATCTTCTCGGCGGAACCGTCCAGTTCATCACCGAACTGGTCATCGAGGAGTGGATCGGCCCCTCGGTCACCCGTCCACGCAACCCCGACTTGTACGACGTGCCAGTGCTCACCTTCGGTGAGACGAACTGAACCAGGGGGCAGGCGATGCAGCGCGCGACCCGATTCCGACAATTGTGTGAGCGGAACTACTGGACGGTGTTCGCGTCGTTCAACATTCGCTTCGAGCGGGCTGCACGGGAAGTTGCAGGCATCGACGGCGACCCACGGCTGGCAGAAGTCTCCGTCGGCTCCCGCAGCTACGACCGATGGATGGCCGGCGATCTCAAGACGTTGCCATGGCCGAACACCTGCAGAATCCTGGAGCACCTATTCGGCGAGCCTGCAAGCCAGTTGTTCGGCCCCCCGCTCACGGAGCCCGCCGCCCTCACGAACGGCTTACCTCAGGTCGATGGTCGAGCCATCACCGTGCCTCCCGAAGCGCCCCTTCCCCCGCTTGCCCCCTCGGCCGCAGGCGCGGAGGCCGACGTCACCGTCCCGGAACTCTTGCTTCACGGCTTCGACGCCCCAGTCTCGGTTGCTGCCCAGACCTATCGGCTGACCAGCTCCAATGCGAGCGACTCCGTACTGGCCATGGTGAAGCAGACCATCGCGAAGATCGTCGCTCGCTACGAAGCCGTTGGCCCGCAGCAGCTGGCGGGTGAGGCTCGGGTGCTCCGCGAGATGCTGCACGGCATCCTTGGCGGCCAGCAACCGCCTCGTGCCAGAGCCGAGCTATTCGGTCTCGCGTCCCAAGTCGCCGGGCTCCTGGGGTACATGGCCGTCAACGCCGGTATGAAGTACGAAGTGGTGGACGCCTACTGCACAGAGGCGGAGTATCTGGCCCGCGAGGCTGGCGAGGTCTCCATGGAGATGTGGGCGAGCGGTACCCGATCGCTCGGCCTCTACTACCAGAGGCGCTACGCGGAAGCCGCTGAGGCGGCCCTGGCCGGTGTCGCGCTGTCCCCGGGGAATCCTCAGGCGATCCGGCTCCTCGTCAATGGCCGATCCCGCGCGCTCGCTCGTCTAGGCGACCGACAGGGTGCGGAGCAGGCGATCGGCCAGGCACTCGAGCTGTCTGGCCAAACGCCGCTCCCCAACGGCCTGACCTCCTGTATTAGCTTCGAGCCCTACGCCATGGCACGGACTCTGGCCAACGCCATCACCACCCGTCTCTCGCTCGGCGACACGACGAAGGTCCTGGCGCACGCCGAACAGATCGAAGAACTGATCGCGCACTCGGACTCGGAGTGGAGCCGAGCCCTGGTGGGCCTGGACGTGGCAACCGCGCTGCTCCAGCAGCCATCGCCAGACGTCGAGGAAGCCATGGCCGTGGGCCGCCGAGCCTTGGGATCCGGCACCACCCCACCCATCAAGTCCGTGTGGGAACGGGCAATCGAGCTCTACCAGACCGCGGAGCCATGGCACAGCGAAGGCGATGTAGGGGACTATGCCGAGGAACTGCGCGCGTGGCGGTCGCAGCCGCAGGCCGGGACGATCGTCGTCGCCTCGCGCGCCCCGATCGCCCCCTGACACCGCTGAGGAGATCCGTGGCGCCTGAGCTGGATACCGACTCCAGGGCCTTCCCCTGCGTTCCCCCCTCCGATCTTGACGATCCCCGTGTGATCGTTGAACACGACTGGGAGGCATTCCAGGCCGTCGAGCAGATGAGCAACCATTGGGACCGCCCTGGATGGTCGGACCAGCGACGGGTCTACTACTGGATGCTGACCCACGCCGATGCGCCAGAACTGGTCCGTCGGGCCGAGTACTGTCAGGGCTCGCTGGAGCATCTGGGGATGGACCCTGTCCCTTCAGACGGACTGCACGTGACTATGCCCCGGGTCGGCGACGCGGAGCTGGTGTCAATGGCGCAGATCCAAAACCTCCGCGCATCGGCCGCCGACACGTTCTTCCGTGGATTCCGCGTGCTCGCCCATCCCCTTGCCGGCTCACGCGGAGCCGTCCGGTTCAGCCTCGCCCCGTGGCGGCCGCTGGTCCGCCTCCACACCATGCTCCGCGCGCTCGGTGAGCAGGCTGGTGCTCCCGGGGGGAAGCCGACAAGCGTGTTCCGGCCGCACCTGGGCATCGCGTACAACAACCGGGGCCGGAGTGCCGCCCCGGTCATCGAAGCTGTGTCGCAGCTGCGCGGCCTTCCCCCGGTGGAGCTCGAGATCACCTCGGTGGAACTGGTGGAACTGCGCCGTCAGTACAACGCCTACCGATGGGAGACGGTCTTCACCCTCCCGCTCCAACCAGCCGCGCCGTCCAGCGTTCTGTAGTTGTTCGGGTGATGAGGCTTTGCCGCGGCCAGGAGCGCGGCTGCGTGCGTCTTCACACGGAGGCGCTGCGCGCTGACTGGCCTTCCAATGTGTCCTCCAGCTCGTTGCGGATTCGTGCGTAGATCTCATCGACAAACGTGAACTCACCAGCCGTGAGTGGCTGCTCCAGGCAGGTGAAGTTCTCCACAACCTGGGCCGGGTTGGTGAAACCTACAACTGCGGCACAGTGGTCGGCCTTCTCCAAGCACCACCCCAGGGCGAGCCTGGTGAGCGCTCCGGGCGCGTCACCGAAATGCTCGCGCAGCACCTTCAGGCCAGTAGCGACGGTCGCAAGCGCCCGTGGAGTGAACGCCCTGCTGCTGCCCCGGCTTCCTCGCAAGCTGATGTTTGCGTTGCCCGAAGATTCGCCAGTGAGCAGGCCATGGGCGAGTGGGGCAGCAAGCACCACTCCGACCCCGTGGCGCGCAGTGAAGTCGAAAAGGTTCTCGCCCTCCAACGGGATCACTGGGGTAAGGGCGTTGAGCCGCGTCCAGATGACGTTCGGCCTGATCAGTCGGAAGAGCTGGAGGAACCGAGCCGCACAGGCGGCGCGCGCTGCGGGCGTCGCCCCATAGTGGGTGTAGGGACCCCGCAAGCCAATGGCCTTGATCTCCCCTAGCTGTTGGAGCGTGTGCATCTGGTCGATGGCGGTGCCCAGGTATCGGTCCTTCTGACCGAAGTCCCACGAATCCAAGACGTACAGATCCAAGGCGTCGTCGATGTAGAGGTTGTCTTGGGTCTGTTGGAACTGGTGGCGAATGTGACGGCCGGCGTAGGGGTGCGGCGCTGAGCCGCGGATCCGCCCTACCTTGCTGCTGATGAGCAGGCCTTCGTTCGGGTTCTCCCGCAGGATCCGGCCGATCATGCGCTCGGCCCGGCCAGCGCCGTAGGAGTCGGCGGCGTCCAGCAGGTTCACGCCGAGCTCGACGGCTCGGCGCAGCCCATCGAGGAAGCGTCCGTCATCCGGGCCGTACTCGCCCTTTGAGGACTCGGCTGTACCGGCCATCCCAATGGCTCCGCAGTTGATACCCAGCGGATGAACGAGGAGGCCGTGGCCGAGATGGCGAGGTGTGAGCTTGAAAGCTGCCGTCAACGAGCACCTGCCGGCAGTGTGAGTACGGCGATGACGATCTTCCCGTTCTCCATCGGCGCTACCGACCATTTGGTGGCGAGTTCGTTAATGATGAACAAGCCTCGCCCAGCCGCGGCCACGGTTGGCGCGTCGGTCGAGGAGTTGGCTGGTCTGTCCGGGATGGCTGTCATGTCGCGCCCGCAGTCGACCACGCCCATGGCCGCGCCGAACTCATAGACATCAACGCTTATCAGGAGCGCGCCGGGGGTGTGCTGGAGGGCATTGGCGATGAGCTCGCTGGCTACCAGGGCAGCATCCTCGATCAGCTCCTTACTCACCTGACCGTCAAGGACATCGTGGAGAGCGTCACGAGCTGCACGCTGCGGGGCGTCCAGGCCGGCAAGGACCACTTCGCATCGGTTGACCAAGTCTCCGAGACTCAAGGTAGGGACCAGCTCGGCGGTTGTGGGGGGCACCCTCGTCTCCTCGTGTTCGCGACGCACTGCGGCGTGGCCGGGATCGGCGTGGTTCAACCGTGGCGGAGCTCGGCTGGCACCGGTACGCCAAACCGTCGCCACTTCTTCGCCACTTCTCGTCTCGTGCCGACGACCCACATAGGAAAACAGCCGTCATAAGCGGATATATCTGGTCTCAAACATCGAGCCAGGGGTCGCCTTGTCTCTCTGCTCCGCCATGGCGGCGTGACGAGGTACGAAACACAGACAGAGGTCCGGCCGAACGAGTCCCGGAACGCCGCCGTCGGCTAGACGTGGACCCGCCCTGGTGTGGCGCCCCAGCTCGTCCACTCCTGGCCGTAGAGCGGCTCACTTCCTGGGGCCGCCGAGCACATCCCTCCCGCCCGATGACAGCCCTCCGGCCAAACGGTCCCCGACGGCCGTTGCGCCACTGGCGCGACGGGGATCGCCCTTTCCTTCCCCGTGCTTCGCTGCACCGCCGGGAAGCACCACCCAATATGACGTTGCTCCAAACTTGCGGGTATAGCGCCCGCATGGCGCGCCACCGAGATCGCGCGCACCGCGACGCACCTTGTCCCGCAGGCGTGTCAATCGCAGCGTGGAAAGTAGCGACGAGTAGCGACGAAATGAGGACGTCGCCGCCGCGCGGGCAGGACGGGCGAGCTTCCAGAGAACTGACTGCCTGTTTCGCACCCTATTGCCCCGCACTCTGAGGCTCGCGGATGGTCACGCCGCACGTTCGCCTCAGAGAAGTGGCGAGGAAGTGGCGAGGGTTTGGCGTACCGGTGCCGCGCTGAACCAACCACGCTGGTTACTGATCACCCCGCCCATCGGCTGATCTCCCTATCTCAATCGGAGTTCGGCCGCGCCGGGCATTCACCCTAGGATCCAGGAGACGCTGTGCTCCCCACCGCCTTCCTTTCGCCGCAGCCCTGTTCCCACTTGTTCGGGTGGCCTCTGCTGGGTACGCCCCCCAGGCGTGCTGCCGAAGTGGCGCTGAGGGCGGTGTCGGCAGCATGACAAGCCCCACGGGCGGCGAGATCGCGATCGCCGGAAAGAGGGTCTCCCGCCTTGACTTGAGCACAATGCACCTCGTCGGCCGACGCACATGGCGTGAGCCGACAAGCAGGAACGCCGAGCTTGAGCTGCTGCGCCGCGCGGTTCAATCGCATGGCATCACTCACCTCGACTCCTCGGACGCCTACGGCCCACACGTATCCGATGCCCCGAACTGGGAAGCCGCGCAGGTTTCAGTGCAGTACCCAGAGCTCGGATTCAGCCTTCTCTGCAACGGAAGCATCCTCTTCGAGGACACCGATGGCCTCTTACCCGACGGCAGAGTCATCGCTCCTCACCGCCCGACCCCTGCCCCTCGCACAGCGGTTGGAGTTCGCGGATGAGCGCGGCGACGCTGACCTATCGCGGTCTCCAGGTTCCTTACGTCGCGCCGTGGGCGGCCGAGAAGCCGTTCACCTCGCCCCTCGTGCTTCAGCGAGGGCCTCGCGGCTCACGGATCGGCTACTCAGACGAGAACCCAGCGGTCGACAGGTACGAAGGCGTCCTCTGGGTCCGCCAGCCGATTGCCCCAGGGCTCGGGCGGCCTGACTTCCCGGGCATGCACTCGCGGCGCCAGCGCAGGGCCATGATCCACATGCTGTGCCAGGTCCGCGGCGGCAGTACGTTCGGCCGGCCCGATGAGCGTCATCTCTTCCTGATGCGTGCCGCCGGCGGTCAGCCGATCACTGAAGGCGAGAAGACCACAGCGGCACCGGTCTGCGTTCCGTGCGCCGTCGAGTCTGTCGGCGCCTGTCCGCACCTGCGCGGCTCCTACGCAGCAGCTCTGGTCGGCTACTCCCCGTCCTGGGGCGTGGCCGGAGTGGTCTACGACCCGTCAACGCTCCAGCCGCTTCCCAGCGAGACCGATGAAACCCTCGATCTCGTTGCCCACGATGACCCGCGGTTGCCATGGACTGTTGCCGCGCGCTACGTCGTCAGCCTGCACGACGTCACCCCGGTCGATCTGTCCGACCTTGCGAGCCTCGAGGACGCACGAACCCTCTGCGAGGTAGGACGATGACTGGTCGATCGCCTTCAGCAGACCGTGATCCGTGCCTGCTCTGGCAGAGCAGCGAACTAGCCGTCGATGCCGTTCAAATCCTCCCCGCTGAGGAGGCTTACGACTTCGAGCACGTCGCACGGCGGCTACTCAACCCAGGCTTGCTCCGCCAGGCCGTGGCTCTTGCCGTCTTCCGTCTGCCGCTGCTGGCCGTGCCCGTCGGCGAAGGACGTCGCGGCGGCCGGGCGGTTGTGGAGTACGAGGAAGTCGGCGTAGCGATGGCCGCTGCTCTGCGTGGTCGGGCTGGCTTCCCCTGCGTCCGGACGCGGCTCACCTCGCGCGGATTTGCTGTCGAGTGGGGGGACACCGCACCAGACGGCGCGGACTCCGCTGGGCGCGAGCGCTTCTGCGGGCTCGCCGCGCCGGCCGCGACTTCCCATGACGAGGTCCACCGAACCATCGCGTCCGACACCGAGGGGGAAGCTGCGTGATCTCTTCTGTCGGCGTGACTCCTGTCCCGGATTGCGGCCTGTCCGCAGCTGGGCAGTACGGCCCGGAATGGCGGCCGCCAAGCCCTTAGCCATGCCGTCCCACGATCGCTGTCCGCCTTGGCGGGCAGCCCGGATGCCAGCCCCGTGCTGGCGTTGTCCGGAGCGTCCCGGTTGTGGTCTTCCCCCGAACCGGAACCGGGACGCCGCACGACCCTGGCTGGTGCCGCACTGAACCGTCCCGCTGCGGCGCGGCACCGGCCAGGGACCTTGTCTCCCTGACGGTGATGACCGTCCCGACCGGAGTACTGATGAACCCCTTAGCGAGCACGCGCCAGCCCTGGCAGCTCACCTTCGCCGAGTCGCCGCACCCGGCTGGGCTGCCGCCCCGCCACGACATCGTGCGTACCGGCATGGGACTGGGACTACCCGCGCTTGATGCGCTGCGGGAGCAGGCGGCCAGCGTCGGCCCCATCCTCTGCTGCACCGTCCACCGCCTGCTGCTCATCCCCGTTGAAGCGGGAAATGCAGACACCTGGCAGGCACCTCATTCGACATGCCGCCCGGGAGCCGTGCAGCAGTGCCTCGACCTCGAGTACCGCGGTTACACGCCGCAGTGTGGGCGCTTCTGGCTGCTCGGTGACCAGAACTCGCAGGCGACCACCGACGCTGCCGCGCTTCACCACAGCCTGAGCCTGACGCGCTCCAGGATGCGGTCCGCTCCCTTCCGACCCCGCATCGCTCGCCGTGTTCAGGAGGTGGCCTATGCCTGAGCACGCCTCTCAGCCTCGCGGCCGGCGCCGACGGGCGCACAGCGCACCAACGGGTGCAGACGGCCGAGCGGAGCTCCGGCTCCCCCCGGCCGTGGGCGCGAGCGTCCTGACGGCGATAGCGGTCGGCGGCGCGTGGATCTCCGACAGCCTCAACGTGCTCCCTCCGGTCGTTGCTGGTGCGGCCGCAGTCACGGCGGTCGGCGGGGTCGTCTGGTGGATGGCTCTTCGCGTCCGAAGTGCTCGGCAGGCCGTCTCAGATACGCGTCAAGGTCTCGACGAGCGCGACCGGGCCAAGGAAGCCCTGCACAGCATCGCGGCCGAAGTCGAACAGGGCAGGCAGCACATCGCCTGGGCCATGTCGGCGGTGAGGAGAGGCACCCTCGAAGCGGGGCACGCGCCCCCCATAGCGCCCAGTCTCTCTGGAGACCTCGGCGCGGACGTCATGGCGGCACTGCAGCATGCCCAGGTCGAAGCCTGGCAGGCCGTCCTCGCTGCGGCTGCCCATCAGCATCGGCTGCTCAACGACCAAGCGGAGCTGGCCGAGATCTTCCGCTCCATTGCCCCGCGTCTGCAGGCCCTGATCAACCGCACCGTCGCCGTCATCTCGGCCGTCGAGAAAAGCGTCGAGGACCCGGACCTCATGCACGAGATCTTCGGCGTCGATCACCTGGTGACCCAGATCCGTCGCGCCGTGGAAAGTCTGGCGGTCCTGGGCGGCAGCACCCCCACCCGCGACGCCGACCCGGTGCTCGTCGCCACGGCACTGCGCCGAGCGGTGCAGGAGATCCCCGATTACCAGCGCGTGCGGGTGGCGACCCCGAAACAGCGCCTGGCTCTGCCGGGCTACGTGAGCCCGAACGTCGTGCACTTGCTTGCCGAACTGATGGAGAACGCGACCAAGTGGTCCTCGACCAAGGTGGAAGTGCACACCACCCAGGTGCCCGGCGGGCTGGCCATCGAGCTCCTGGACCGCGGCGCCGGGATGTCCGACCGGAAGCGCGCCGAGCTGAACCAGCTGCTCAAGGCCCCGGAATCGGCCGACCCTCGCGGCCGGCTCAGGGAGAACCAGATCGGCTTACTGGTCGCCGCCCTGCTTGCCCAACGTCACAAGATCGATATCCACCTGCGACCCAACGTCATGGGTGGGACCCACGCGATCGTCGTGCTGCCGGATGAGTTGCTCGTCGCGCCGAAGGAAGACCAGCCCGGTGCCGGACGCGTAGCCGGGCCCCCGCCACACCCGGTTTCCCAGCCCGCCGACCCGAGCCCACGGGCGCCGGTGGCGGGACGTGCGCACTCCGGGCTGCCGAGGCGCCTTACGCCGGACCGGCCCCAGGCACACGACCACCAGAGGGTGTCGGCGCAAGCCGGCCCCGACCCGAGAATCGGGGCGAAGCCTGCACTTCCACGGCGCTCCGACGCGCACCGCGCCCCGGAACCCCCCGCGCGACAAGGGCCGTCCGGCCACCCCACCAGCGACCTGATGGCCCAGTTCACCTCCCGCACCGGCTCCGATGGCCCTGCGAACTGACTCCCGGCCATCCACTGCCCCCCACCGAGAAAGAGGAGTGCCCCATGCAGCCCGACACCTTCCCCGCCGACGACGCCCCCACGACCGGACAGACCACGCTGGACGGACTGCTGGCTGGTCTCATGAACCGGGCGCCCGGCACGGTCAGGGTGCTCCTGGCCTCCGGTGACGGCCTCAAGCTCGCGCACACCGACAAGGACGTCGACAAGGCTGACGAGATGGCCGCGGTCATGTCCGGGCTGTACAGCCTCGGCCGCGGCATCTTCAAGCACACTCCCGGCGGCGTGCGCCAGGTCGTCGTCGAGCACGACGGCGGACGGCTGTTCGTGATGAGCGCCGGCGCCGGCGCCACGGACCCCAGCGTGGTGGGGACCGTCCTGGGCGTATTGGCGCTGCCCTCGGCCGAACCGGGCCTGGTGGGATACCAGATGACCACCCTGATCAAGGGCCTCGACGAGCACCTGATCACCGAGGCCCGGACCAACAAGTACTCCGGGCAGTGAGATGGCTGCGAACAGGGGGCCTTGGGCCGAAGCCGCCTTAGGCGACGTACGGCCCTATGCGATCACCGGTGGCCGCACCCGCACCAAGTACGCGCTGCACCTGACCACCCTGCTGAGCACAAGGCCCGCCACCCGCCCCGGCGAATTCGGCATCGAAGCAGAGCAGGTGCGGCTGAGATGCAGCGGCGCAGCGCTCTCCATCGCGGAGATCGCGGCGCTCCTGCACCAGCCCGCTCAGGTCATCAAGGTCCTGGTCGGCGATCTTCTCGACGCTGGCGCCCTGGACGTGGCCGCCCCCCGTTCAATCGCCGCCCACAACGACACGGATCTCTTGGAGGCAGTCCTTGTCGGCCTACACAACAAGCTCTGATGCTGCCCCCTACCAGGGCGGCCCACTGCCGACGGCAGAGCTGAAAATCGTCATCGCAGGCGGTTTCGGCGTCGGCAAGACGACCCTCGTCGGCTCTCTGAGCGAGATCGAGCCGCTCCTCACGGAGGAGGTGCTGACGATCGCGAGTGAGGGCACCGACGACCTGGAGGGGATACGCGACAAGTCCACGACAACGGTCGCCATGGACTTCGGCCGCATCACCTTCGACGAGCCCCGCCCGATGGTGCTGTTCCTGTTCGGCACCCCCGGACAGGAGCGTTTCTGGTTCACCTGGCACGACCTCTGTGAGGGGGCGGTCGGAGCCGTCGTCCTTGCCGACACTCGCCGCCTCAACGACTCCTTCGCCGCCATCAGCTACTTCGAACGACGGGGAACACCCTTCGTCGTCGCGGTCAACCAGTTCGACGACGGCTACTCCTACGACACCAGCGAAGTCCGCGAGGCCCTCGAACTTCCCTCGTCCGTCCCCGTGCTGAAGTGCGACGCCCGCGACTACCAGTCCTCCATGGACGTGGTGATCGCCCTGGTCAAACACAGCCTCGCTGCAGCCCGATCCCGTCACTCATCCCGCCTCGGAGCCCCCGCATGACCCCGATCAACGATCAGCGGCACCCCACCACACCGCACACGGAGGAACAGGAACGGATCGCCCAAACGCAGCACGCTCTCGGGCTGCATGCACCCGATCCGGAGCTCGACGCGTTCGCCACCCGGCTCGCCCTGGCCACCGGCATCCCGAACGTCTACGCGATGGTCAACCCCTTCACCACCACGGAGCAGCAGTTTGTCGGGCTGCACATCCCTGACAACGGCGACCTGCCAACCGTCGGCCGCAGCATGCCCCTGGACCACGGCTTCTGCCCTGAAGTCGTGGACCGCGGGAGGCCTCTGGTGCTGCCCGACGTCTTCGCATCCCCACGTTTCGCCGGTAACCCGGTGGTCGACCAGATCGGCATCCGCACCTACGCCGGTGCCCCTCTGATCCACGAGGGCACCGTGCTCGGCACCGTGTGCTTCGTCGGCCTCGAAGAGCAGCCCCAGAGCACCGGACAGGCATCCCTCGCTCTTATCAAGCAGCACCGGGACGAGGTCATGGCCTTCCTCTACCGCCGCGCCGGCTACCAACCGCCGCAGTAGGAACAGCGCGCGCTCCGCCGCAGACCGAGCGTGACCGAGCAGGAGGGGAGCCCACGATGTCCGACTGGTATCTGACACCGCAGCACGAGCAGCTTCGCCGAACGGTGCGCGTCTTTGCAGAGACAGAAGTCGCTCCGCGCGTGCCCGAGATGGAGCGGAACGGCGACGTCGAGCGCGAGCTCGCGTCACTGATCGCCGCGCAGGGCTGGATCGGCGCCACGATCGATGCCACCTACGGCGGTATGGGGGCCGGTCACCTCGCCAAGACCATCATCATCGAGGAGCTCGCCCGCGTCAGCGGCGCGATGGGTGCCATGGTGCAGGCGTCGCAGCTCGGCGTCGCCAAGGTCATCCACTTCGGCAGCGAGGAGCAGAAGCAGATCTGGTTGCCCCGGTTCGCCGACGGCTCGTGGCTGCCCACGATTGCGGTCACCGAGCCCGACAGCGGCAGCCACGTCCTGGGCATGGAGGCCACTGCCCGCCGCGACGGGGACTCGTATGTACTGAACGGCCGGAAGATCTACATTGGCAACTCCCACATAGGGCACGTGCACGGAGTCGTAGCCCGCACTGCGCCAGGGTCAAAGGGCCTGACCGCCTTCCTGGTCGAAGCCGACCAGCCCGGTCTGTCCCTCGCCCCGCACGGAGAGACCCTCGGCCTGCACGGCTTCAGCTTCGGCGAACTCATCTTCGACGACTGCCGCATACCGGTGGGCAACCGGCTGGGAGAGGAGGGCGACGGCCGGGACGTGGCCGACTCCTCCAGCGTCCTGTACGGCCGCCCGAATCTCACCGCCGTGGCCCTGGGCATCCACCAGGCCATCCTGGACGAAGTCACCCGGTTCGCCACCGAACGCCAGCGCTACGGCAAGCCGCTGCACAATCTGGCGAACATCAAGATCAAGGTCGGTCAGATCAAGTCCCGCCTGATGACCTCCCGACTTGCCGCATACCACGCGGCGCAGCTCCTGGACGCGGGCGCGGCCCGTGACGCCGAGCTGATGAACGCCAAGGTCATCAACGTGGAACTGGCGATCGACTCCGCGCGCGCCGCCATGGAGATCGAAGCAGCAGCGGGCCTCTTCACCGACCGCCCCCTCGAGCGCTTCCTACGCGACGCCTTCCACATCTTCGCCCCGGCCGGCACCTCGGACATCCAGCACCTACGCCTCGCCGAGGTGGCCCTCGGACTGGACAAGGGCCAGTGGTCCCAGCGCCTGGCAACCGCGCCGCCTGCGTCGCCCGCTCCGGTCGCCCTGACCTGACCGCCTGCTGGCGGGCCCGCACCCAGGGCCCGCCGCCTCCGCCCCCTCGCAGCCGCATCGTTGAAGGACTCACGTGACCACCTTGATCGAGGACTACGCCCTGGTGGGCGACATGCAGACCTCCTGCCTCATCAGCAACAAGGGCAGCGCCGACTGGATGTGTCTGCCGACCTTCGAGTCCCCCGCCGCCTTCGCCGCCCTGCTGGGAACCGAGGAGCACGGCTCGTGGCAGATCCGCCCCCGGACCATGGCCACCGCGACCCGCCGCTACCTGCCCGACACACTCGCGCTGGAGACTACCTGGCGCTGTTCCGACGGAACGGTCCGCGTTCTCGACTTCATGCCACCCCGACCCGCCGGATCCCCGGGCAATCCGCAGCTGATCAGAATGGTCGAGGGCCTGGCCGGCAAGGTGCGCATGGTTTCGCGGGCACGCATGCGCTTCTCCTACGGACAGGTCGATCCCCGCCGCGAACGCGTCCCCCAGACATTCGGCTCAACGCGCCACCTCGCCGTAGCCGGAGCTGACGCGGTCTGGATCGACAGCTCGGTCGAAATGACCGATCAGGACGACCACACCACCCGGGCCGACTTCGCCATCCGGGAGGGCGAGAAGGCCGCATTCGCGCTCACCTGGCAGCCCTCCCATCTCGACCCGCCGCCGTATCCCGACCCGCCCCAGGCCCTGGCCGACGCGACGCGGTTCTGGACCGACTGGTCCGCTCGCAGCACCTACACGGGCCCCCACAGCGATGCCGTGATGCGGTCCCTGATCACGCTCAAGGCCCTCACGTACGCCCCCACCGGCGCCATCGTCGCAGCACCCACCACCTCGCTTCCCGAACAGCTCGGCGGCGGCCGCAACTGGGACTACCGCTACACCTGGCTGCGCGACGCCGCGATCACCCTCGCGGGCCTCGTCCGCACCGGTTACCTCGACGAGGCCCGAGCCTGGCGCGGCTGGCTGCTTCGCGCCGTCGCCGGCGACCCGAGCAAGCTCCAGATCATGTACGGCATCACCGGACGCCGCGAACTGACGGAAGGCGTCCTCAACCTCCCCGGCTACGAGAACTCACGCCCCGTCCGAGTCGGCAACGCCGCCGCCCACCAACTCCAACTCGACGTGTACGGCGAAGTCATCGAGACCCTCTACCTGGGACACATGTACGGCCTGGACCACGACGCCGACGCCCATCAACTGCAGATCGAGCTGATCAACTACTTGGAACGCTCCTGGCACGAGGAAGACGAAGGCATCTGGGAAGTCCGCGGTCCGCGCCGCCACTTCGTCCATTCCAAGGTCATGGCCTGGGTCGCCGTCGACCGCGTGATCAAACTCGTCGAGTCGGGCGACGCGACCGGCCCGGTCGAACGCTGGCGCCGACTCCGGGACGCCATCCACCACGACGTCTGCACCCGCGGCTACGACCCCCAGCGGAACACCTTCACCCAGTCGTACGGCTCGATCGAACTCGACGCCTCGCTGCTTCTCATTCCCCAGGTCGGTTTTCTCCCCCCGACCGACAAGCGCGTCATCGGCACCGTCGAGGCTATCCAACGCGAGCTCGCCACCCCGGAGGGCTTCGTCCTGCGCTACCCAACCGCCGGAAGCGACGAAGGCGTCGACGGCCTCGTCGGAGATGAAGGAACCTTCCTGGCCTGCTCGTTCTGGATGGTGGAGGCGTTGGCACTGATCGGCCGCCGCGAGGACGCTCACGCCCTCTTCGCAAAACTCCTGGGCCTGCGCAACGACGTCGGCCTCCTCGCCGAGGAGTACGACAGCAACGCCAAGAGACAAGTTGGCAACTTCCCACAGGCGTTCTCCCACTTTGCGCTGATCCTCGCAGCGCTCCGCCTGGACGCTGCCGAGTCCGCCTCCCCGACCCGGCGCGTATTCGCCGCGGTCTCCGCTAACTGATCCTCTTCAGCCCACAACAGGAAGTTCCCATGCCCGTCAAAATCCCGGACGCAGCCGCGCTCACCCAGCTCACCCCCGCCGAGAAGCAGGTCGCCAAAGTTCTCGTCACCGGTGCCTCCAATATCCAGGGCGCCCAGGTCCTGAAGATGCGAAAGAGCACCTTCGCCGGCCACGTCGGCAGCATCGGCCGGAAGTTTCAGATCACCGGCAAGGCCGGCAGGCCCGCCCGCGCGCACGCCGTGCTGGCCAGCGGACAGGTCGACCCGCCGTCGGCACCCGCCGATGTCCCCGATTTCACCCCCGCCGAGCGGCAGCTCCTGCAAGCACTCGCTGAACACGCGGAAACCGAGGACATCGGCAAGGCGGCAAACGTCCCCGTGCCCGCCGACGTTCGCCCGTTGATCGAGAAGCTGGTCGGCAAAGCCGGGGCCGACAACGACACCCACCTGATCGGCCTCGGTCACGCGTGGGGCCTCCTCGGCCCAGGCACCACCGGCACTCGCAGCGGTCAGAGCGAGCCCGTCGGAGAGGCACGATGACTGGCACCCCTATGCAGGTGGAGCATCAGCCACCCCTCGAAGCCCCCGTCGAGCCAGGCTTACTGGGTGAACCAACCGCCGCACCGCGCCCGCCCTACGAGATGCGCCCGCTGCTGACCGAGCAGGATCGCGACGCCGTCGCCGAGCTCGTCAACCAGCGCATGAAGTGGCTCGACCAGCGGTGGCTCGCCCCGCCCTACCCGGGCGACGCAGCCTCCCTGTTCCGAGAGCAGTGGGTGGACTCAGCCGCCCTGTTCGAGGACAGGCGCCCCGTCGGGTGTTTGCGGCTGGACCGCCAACCGACCCTCCCGCGCTGGGACGCCGAGATCAGTGAACCCAGCGTGCTCGTCTCTCTCGCCTTCACTGCGCCCGATAGAAGGACTGACCTGATCGGGCGCCTGATGACGTTGTGGGTACAGGACTTCGCCAGCCGTCTGGGCATGATGTGGGCGCGCTGCGAAGTTCCGGCCGGGGCCCCTGGCTCGCCCAGCATGCATCTGCTCGAGCATCTCAAGAACAGGTGCGGCTGGCAGTTCGTCCGCTCCGCCACGGAGAGGGCTGGCCGGCCGCTGGCCCTGTTGCAGCTACCGGCGAAGGCCCAGCGTCTTGAACCGCTGATCTGCTGCACGGTCCCGCTCCAGACCGCGGACTCGAACGTGACCGCGAGGCCGGGCAGATGACCACTTGGACCGGCACCCTGGATGTCCCAAGCAGCGCTCGCTCGCTGCGGCCTAGCTCCCAGCTCCTAGCCCGCCTCCCGCGCCACGACCGGATTGCCGCAGCGGCTGACGAGGCGGTCCTCCTGATCGAAGCAGGCTGCAGGCTTCCGCTGCCGTTGGTCCTGGCTGGCGCGCGCGGGGCCTCCCGCCCGCACCACTCCGCCGCGGCCGCCGTCGATGCCCTGGCCACCAGGGCTGACCTCACCCACACGCACCCTGAGGACCCTGCCCAGATGATCACCACCACTGCACTCGACGAGATGTACCAGAACCTGGAGGAGGACGCCCGGTACATCTACCGCTCGCTTGGATTGCTTCCGGTCTGCGAGATCAACGCGGACATGACCGCCGCGATCACCGAGCTGCCGTGGGGGCGGGCGGAGTAGGAGCTGGAGGTCCTGGCCGACGAGCAGCTCCTGGAACCGCTCGAGGAGCACGAGGGCCGCGTCCGCTACCGCCTGGTCTCCGTCGCCCGTGACCACGCCCGTTCGCTGGCCCTGCAGCACGATCTGGAGCACGACCGCGTCCTCGTGCTGCGCCGGCTCTGTGACTGGGTCCTGACGATCTCCACGCAGGCGCAGGTCCGTCTCACCACGGCCCAGGCGATCCTCCGGCTGTCGACGATGACCGAGCCGCCGGCCGTTCCGGCGCCCTTCGACGACGACGCCGGCGCCCTGGCCTGGCTGGAGTCGCACGAGGGCAACTTCCTGGCGCTGCTGCGCGCGGCGGAGGCGGCCGGCTGGGACGAGCTGGTGTGGCAGCTCGTCGACAGTTTCTGGCCATGGTTCCTTCGCCGGCACCCCTACGAACTGTGGTCGGCCGCCCACGAGATCGGCCTCGCCGCCGCGCGCTGCGTCGGCAACGAGTCGGCCGTACGGCAGATGCTCCTGTCCGGGGCGATCGGCCTGAACGCGGCGGGGCGGATGAAGGATGCCTTGCGGTGGTACGGCGAGGTCTGTGACGCGGCGCGCGATGCGGGTGATCTTCGGGACGAGGGCCAGGCGCTGCTTGGCCTGGGTTCGTGTCACCACGACGCCGGCATGCCGGAGCAGGCCCGCCCGTTCCTGACTCGGGCGATCGCCCTGTGGCGGTCCTGCGGCTACCCGCGAGGGGTCGCCCTGGCGAACATCGTGCTGGGTGAGATCGACCTCGCCGACGACCCCCGCCGCGCGATGGACGCGTTCGCCGAGGCACGCGCCGACCTGCTGGAGGTCGACGATTCCTTCGACGCCGCCCGCGCGCTCGTCCTCCAAGGACACGCCTGTGTCCGTACCGGAGACGTCGAGGGCGGCATCCGTGAGATGACGACGGGCCTTGCCTCGCTCGCCGACGCTGGCAGCACCCGATGGCGGGCCCGCGCGCTCGAACTGCTCGGTGCCGCGCACCACGACAAGGGCGATACGGCCACGGCCCGCGGCTACTACCAGCAGGCCGAGCAGCTGTATGCGGTGATGCGCCCGGCCGACGCCGAGCGGGTCCGCGATCTGTCGGCCGGCCTGGCGCGGCTGCTGACACGCCCCTCTGCCGCAGACGTCGCCGGCCTTCACGGAGAGGGCCCCCGAGGATGATGGAAACGACGTCACGCAGGAGCGGCACGCTCCGCGCGGCCGCCGCCCGCCGGCTCCCGGAAACCGGAACCGGCACTGTACCCCCTCGTTTCTGCGCCGACGGTCCAGCCCGGTCGTCGGCTGCGGGCCCCGAGCCCGTGGCCGGGCGCTCCACCCGGATGGCCGGCCCCGTGCACGGGGCGATGGGGCAGGCGGGTGTGCGGGAGTCCCTGCTGAGCGCCGCTTACACGGCGCTAGCACGCCGTCCGTGGTCCGCCGTGCCCATGGTGGAGGTGGCCGCTGTGGCCGGGGTGTCACGGCAGTCGCTGTACAACGAGTTCGGCAGCAAGTGGGGGCTCGCGCGAGCCTTGGTCCGCCGGGAAGTTGACGCCTATCTCGCGGGCGTCGACCGCGCCCTCGCCACGCAGGGCGACGCCAGCGAGCGGCTGGCCGCGGTCGGCGAGTGGACGGTGTCGTCGGCATGGCGCAACCCACTCGTTCACGCCATGCTCACCGGCTGGTGGAGCGAGGGGCTGCCCGCGCCGACGCTCGCGGCCGTGCCCTCGTCCTCCGCGTCGCCCGTGCAGCGCCGCGCCGAAGGCCCGCTGCCCTCCCCTGCCGACTTCGTGGCCCTGGTCCGCGACCGCGCGGTGACCGTCCTGGCCGTTCCCGGCGCATCCACGGCCGACATGGCCGGGCTGGCCCGCTCCTGCGAACTCGTCGCCCGGCTCGCCCTGTCCTGCGTCACGGCGCCCCCGGGCGGCGGCGGGGTCACGGACCTGGTGCGCAACGCCCTGCACCGCCAGGCTGACACCGGGCGTCGGCGAGCCCTGGTGGGTGACCTGTGACCGCGGCCCGCCCTGCAGGGGGCGACAGCGCACCGCTGCCGTACGTGCTGCCCGCGCCGGGTCCGGTCACCGACAACAGGCTCGCGGACAGCACGCTCTACGGTCCGAGCATCCAGGCCAGCAGTATCAACGGCGGTGTCCATTTCCACGAGGCATCGCCGTCCGCACCGCCAGTCCCGCGGCAACTGCTGCCGGTGCCCGCCACGTTCACCGACCGGGAGTCCGACCTCGCCGCTCTGATCACTCAGATCGGGGAGCTGCCCGACTACGCCGTGCGCACAGTGGTGATCAGCGGGCCCGGCGGCATCGGCAAGACCACGCTGGCGAACCGGCTGCTCCACCAAGTGTCGACCGCGTACGGCGGTGGTCAGCTCTACGCGGATCTGCGCGGCTACGCCCCCGAGGGCCCGGCCCATACCAGCGAGGTCCTCGCCCGGTTCCTGCGTTCTCTGCGCCCCGGTGCGCAGCCCGCCTCCGTGGAGGAGCTGGCCGCCTGGTGGCGGTCGGTGACCGCCACACAGCCGGACCGGCCCGCGATCGTCCTCCTCGACAACGCCCGCAACGCCGCCCAGGTCCGGGCTCTCCTCCCCGGCAGGAGGGGCCACCTGGTCGTCGTGACCAGCCGAGAGCGCCTGGCCGAACTGGCCCCCGACGGCGCCGTACCGCACCGGCTGGATCCCTTCGACGACGTAGCCGCGCGGCAATACCTCACCCGCTGCCTGGGCCAGCACCGCGTAGCCCGTGAAGCCGGTGCCGCCGAACAGATCACTCGCCGCGCCGCCGGCTCACCCATGGCGCTCGCCCTGACGGTGGCCCACCTCGCGGCAGATCCGGACCGGCCCTTCGCCGAACTGGTCTCCGGCGCCCCGAGCAGGGTCCCAGCAGATCCATCGCATCCCCCCATCGCCCGTCAGGAGGCGGCCGTGAACCACGCCCTCGACCAGTCGTACTGGTCACTTCCGCTCAGCACCCCTGCCCCGGCCGTCTACCGGCGCATGGCGAGCGTGTTCACAGTCGACTTCGACGTTCCGCTCACGGCCGCCGCCTGCAGTCTGACGTGCTCGGAGGCGGAAACCATCCTGGAACAGTTGCACGAGCGGCACCTCATCGAACTCCACCGGGAGTCGGCTTCCCGCGGCCGCGTCTACCGCTTCCACGACACTGCCCGAGCCCATGCCCGAGTCCTGGCCGCGCTGGAGGCCACCTTGGGGGAACCGGAGGAGCTCCTGCAGCGGTCCCTGGACTTCTACCTGGCGAACGCGAGCGCCACCGAGAAGATCCTCACGCCCACCCACCGCCCCTTGCGCCGGGACAACGTCTACCCGCCCGCTGAACTGATCGTGTTCGCGGATGACGCCACTGCTCTGGCCTGGCTCTACGAACAGCGGAACAACCTGCTGCGCGCGGTGCGTGCCGCGGCCGCCGCCGGCCTGGACCGAGCCACCTGGCAGCTGGCCCACGCCATCTGGCCGCTGCTCCACTCGTCCCACGATTACGAGCTGTGGTCCGAGAGCCATGAACTCGGTCTTCAGGCCGCGCGCCGCTGCGGGGACCGTGAGGCCGAAGTCGAGATGCTCAGCACGTGGGGGGTCGGGCTGCGCGGTGCCGGCAAGTTCGACGATGCCGCCCAGACGTTCGCGGCCGTCCTGCGGCTCGCCCGCGAGGAACAGGACCTTCGTGCCGAGGCCCAGGCCCTGCACGAACTCGGGTCCGTGAACCTGCACGGCGGTCATCCGGCCAGGGCAGAGGACTTCCTGCTCCAGGCCCGCCAGCGGCGCATCGAGCTCGGCCGCACGAGCGAGTCCGAGACCGACCGGCTCACGTACAGGCGGGCTGTGGCGATCACCAACGTCTGCCTCGGCCAGGCCCAGCTCGAACTCCACCGCCCTGCCGAGGCGATCGAGACCCTGAGCACCGCCCGTGCGACGCTGCTCCACATCCAGGACGCCTTCGACGCCGCCCGGGCGCTCGCGTGGCTTGCCCGAGCCCACGCCGCGGGCGGCGCTACGGGCGAAGGCGAAGAGGAGGGGCGCCGGGCCGTTGCCGAATGCGACGCTGCGGGATCGGAGCGCTGGCGCGCCCACAGCCGGGAACTGCTCGGCCATACCCTTCGAGAAGGCGGCCACGTGGGCCTGGCACGCGGCCTCTACGAAGAGGCCGCTGGCATCTACTCGGCCGTCAGCCGCCGCGATGAGGACCGCGTCCGCCAGCACCTTCAGGAACTCTCGTGATCACCTGCGGACTGCGGCGACCGCGCCCTCGCGCCTTACGCCGCGCACGGGCCGTCGGCGTGCTCCGAGACACCGTTCAACCTCGGTGCTGTCCAGCCATTGCCGCAGCAGGACATGACCGCCCATCGTGTGTGTCACGCAGCTGCGAGGTCCATGAGCTCAGGCACTCCTTCGATGCTGGAGTGGGCCTCGAAACGAGGAACGAGCCCTTGCACCAGCTCGACGCACCGGGGGGCTCCGATGCGCTGGGCGACCTGCAGCGCTTCCAGGGCGGCCGCGGCCGCGCGTTCGGGCTCTCCCAGGTCGAGGTGACTGCGGGCCTCGTAGGCGCGGAAGACGCCACGGGTCTTGTCGCGGCTGGGCGGCAACAACTTCCGGCCCTCGCGGATGAGCTGATGGGCCCGGCGGGTGTCGCCCAGATCGAGCAGGGCCTGCCCCGAGTCGACGGCCAAATCGGCGCTGGACATCCACGCGCACCACGTCGGCACGGGCTCCCCGGACGAGGCATCGAGAAGGTGTTCGGCTGCCGTGAGGGCGCGCAAGGTAGCTCGCCGCTCGCCTCGTACCGCCAGGGCCCGTGCGAGCCGGAGCTGGAGCAGGGACCGGGCAGCCGGGTGCCGGGTCCCGGACAGGGCCCGTTCGAGGATGCCGGCGGCCGTGCGCGGATCATTCCGCCAGGAGGCTTGGTAGGCGAGGTCGCCGAGCAGAGCCGCGCCCATGTCGCGGTCGCCTCCGGCACGGGCGCTGTGCAGTCCGGCGATCCAGTACTGGCTCGCCTCGGCGTGCAACCCGTAGTCGAAACGATGCCACCCCACCGTCTGGCTCAGACTCGCGGCGAGTGCGTGGAGGCGCAGTTTGACCGGCCGGTTGTACCGGCTGCCCTCAATAATGTCCGTGACCGTGGTCAGGAGCGCGTCAACCAATGGTGCAGTGTGTTGACGCTGCTCGGTTGCCTGGACGGTCAATCGTGCGCTGGTCTCCTCGAGCAGAGCGACCAGGTCCTCCCCGATCGCTTTGGAGCCCTGCGCCGGCTCCGCCGTCAGGGCCCAGGTATCGGTCGACGCCCACGAGCTGGCCAGTGTCACCAGGGCACTACCGGAGATGGCGGTCAGGAAGGTACGACGGGAGGAGCGTTCCATGGTCGTTCGCAATGCCTCTCGGAGGGCAGGGACCGGGCTGTTCTGATCGAGCGGGATCACCATGCCGCCGACTCCCGGCAGCCAATTCGGCCACGCTCGCGGATCCACCGCTCCCGCAGGGACCTCGAGAACCTCGGCGATGTAGCTCTGGGAGTCGGCGTCGGGCGTGACACCTTGCGTCTCCCACTTGTGGATGCGCTGTTTGTCCACGCCCGATCTCAGACCCCGGCGATCGGCAGCGCCGCGGATTTCTCGGGCGAGATCAACTCCTGTCATCCCGCGCGCGATCCGAGCCTGCGTCAGCGGGTGCGTCTTCTCGGCCACGTCGCCATCCAATCAGCCGTGCCTGCGCTGAGCGTAGCCACGAACCAGCCGGGACTACCGCGGGACTACCGCCAACTTCTTTCACTGCACGCACACTTGCCCGACACTCGATCACCCCAGCGATCTAGTGCGTGCCCGACGGCGGTCGGGACCTCAGCCGAAGCAGCTCCCGGCAAAGGAACGACAACCTTCCGCTAGCTCCGCCCTATCAGCACCAGGTCCCGCAACGGTTCGCCATCCCTCGTTTCGACGGGAGAAATCCTCGTGACCGGTTTGACGCATCACCCCCAGGACGCCACCGCCGCGCCGCCCGCTATTCCCGTTCCAGCCAAATCGGCTGAGGTACTTCAGCAGGGCGGGCCACCTGCGCGAGCCGAGTCCGGACCGCACTTTGTCGGTTCGCCTGATTCGGTACGGCGCATTCTCGAGCACGCAAACGCCACAGATTCGCGGCCGTTCCGCACTGGCGCTGGCAACCGCACACCGGCGACGACCGACGTGGCCCTGTTCCTGAGGACGGTGTTCGCAACCGTACTGTCGCTCAACTTCAATTCGGTGGAGTCCCTTTCCGTGGCTTTCGCTGCTTCGGGACAGGGGTCACTGCAGCTCGCCAGAATCCGGATAGCCCCCCGAGCTACTCTCGGCCATCTGCTGCGGAGCTGGGAAGGTCGGGACATCGCGGAGACGGCTGGCGGCGCACTCGATGAGCTACGCCAGTTGATCGAGACCAGTACCACTCCAGGTTTCGTTCTAGCCGCCCCCGAAGCTGCGATCGGGTCAGAACTCCCAGTCGACCTCCCACTGCGCTGTGTCGCTCGGATGACAGACGACGGAGTGATGTGGTGGCTTGACGCACGTCGGGACATTGCCGACGAGGCGCTCCTGGAAACCCTCGCCAGCCAAGCGAGCAGGTTGATACACGCCGCGTGCGAGGATCCGGACGCGACGCTCGGGGACCTGGTGTCGGGCTTTCGTCAGGCCACGTTCGAGATCCAGGTGGTCGCCCCGGCCCGGTTCGCGGAGTTCGAGAACTCGTTGCGTGTCTGGGGCGGCGAGATCGGCCTGCCTCTCACCGTGTGGCGCGTAGAACGGGAGGACATCCAAGGCCGTGGACCGGCGACGAGCCTGCTGCAGCCGTGGGGCGCCAACCTCGTGGTCGTGGCGCGGGACCCCACGGGCCTGGGACGCATGGTGGCTGCGTGGGGTACTGACGACGGCGTCGGCCTGACTGGGCAGCTCCCCGACGGGACCCCGATCGCCGATCTCCATTCGAACGAGACCCGGGAACTGTTCGACGAGATCGTCGTGCGCTCCCGTTACCTGCGGGGTGGCATCGAGATCCGTGATGGCGACCTGGTGGTGGATGTCGGTGCGAACATCGGCCTGTTCACCCTGTACGCCGCCGCGCAGGCCGCGGATGTGCGCATCCATGCGTTCGAGCCTGTTCCCGCCGCGGCCGAGGCGCTGGAGACCAACGTGCGCGCCTATGGCATTCGGGCGGAGGTGGAGCGGGCGGCGCTCGGGTGCACTGCGGGTGAGGGCTCGTTCACCTACTACCCGCAGTCGTCTTTGCAGTCCGGGCTCTACCCGGATCCGGTAGTCGACGAGGCGATCGCCCGCGGGTACGCCCGCCACCGGGCGGACGGCCTCCCGCCGACGTCTCTCCCCTCCCTGGACGTCGCGGATGCCCTCGCTCCGGAGCTCCATGGCCGGCTCTCGGATCGGCAGCGGCTGACCGTTCCGGTGCTGCGTCTGTCGGACTGGATCCGCGGCCGGGCGATCGATCGGATCCATCTGCTGAAGGTGGATGCGGAGCGGGCCGAAGGGGATGTCCTTGCGGGCATTGACCTGGAGCACTGGCCGTTGATCGACCAGGTGGTCGTCGAGGTCCATGACATCACCGGGCGGTTGGGGAGGCTGCGCGCCCTGCTATCCGGGCATGGCTTCGACACCCTCGTGGAGCAGGACGAACTGTTCGTCGGCTCGGAGATCGTGATGCTTTACGCGTGGCGACCGCAGCGCGGGTTCCAGGGGTCTGCACCGTGGGTCGTTCGGCAGGTCGAGGCGGCGGAGCGCTGGGCGGAGCTGTCCCCGCTGCCCGTGGTTGTCACGGTGGCGCCGGGCATGCCGGAGACGCACGTCGAGCAGGTGCGGCGGGAGGCGGAGGCGCGCGGTCTGACGTGGGCGGCGCCGCCGGCCGACGGCTCGGCTCTGGTGTGGGCGGAGGCGGTGCTCCGGCGGATGACGGCGAGGGATCGCCCGGTGGCCAAGGCTGTGGTCGTGGACGCGGACAACACGCTCTGGGGCGGGGTGTGCGGCGAGGTCGGACCGGAGGACGTCGACGTCACCGGCCCGTTCCGTCTGGTGCAGGAGTTCGTGTCCGAGCAGGCCCGGGCAGGGCGGATGCTCGCGCTGTGCTCGCGTAACAACCGCGCCGACGTGGAGGCCGTGTTTGCCGCGCACCCGGACATGCCGTTGACGCTGGACGACTTCGCCTGTGTCCACGCCTCGTGGGGGACGAAGTCCGACGCGGTCGCGACGATCGCCGACGAACTCGGCTTTGCGGTGGAGAGCCTGGTGTTCATCGACGACAGCCCGGCCGAGCGGGCGGAGGTGTCCCATCACCACCCCGGTCTGACCGTCGTGGAGTTACCGGACGACCCGCAGAGGTTTGTGGAGGCCTTGCAGGCCACCTGGCAACTGGCGCTGGACGCTCCCACCACTGCGGAGGACGGCACCCGTGTCCGCGGGTTCGCCCAGGATGCCGAGCGCAAAGCGGTGGCGGCCCGGTCCACCAGCCGCAGCGGGTACCTGCGCGCACTCGGCCTCGCGATCGATGTCGCCGATGCCGCAGCCGGCGACACGGACCGAATCGCTCAACTGGCCGCCCGAACGACCCAGTTCAACGTGTGCCTGCGCCGCCACACACCCGCCAGCGTGCGTCAGCTCATCACCGGCCCCGAAGTGACCGTGACCGTCCGGGTCCGGGACCGGTTCGGTGACTATGGCTTGGTCGGCTTCGCATCGGCCGCCGCCGTGGACGGTGTGCTGCTGGTCGGTGACTTCTTCATCAGCTGCCGGGCCATGGGCCGCAACGTCGAGTGGTACCTGCTCCGCGCGCTGGGGCAGCGGGCCGTCGCTGCCGGACTGGCCGGCGTCCGGCTGGAGGCGGTCACCGGAGGGCGCAATGTGCCCGCGCGTGCCTTCGTCCATGCTGCCCGCGCGGGTTTCGCAGGGGATGCGCCGAGCGAGGACGTGTTGCTGGACTCGAGCGGTCTTGCCAAGCTCGACTGGCAGCTGATCGACACTCCGCAGGCCCCCACGCAGATTCGGGCCGACGGGCCGGCGCCCGTGCAGTCGCGAGCTTCGCAGGTACGCTGGCCCGTCTCGGCCGCACCGGCGCGGCAGGCCGCCGCCACGGCCAATCTCCCTTCCACGCAGCGGGAGCTTTCCACTGTCTACATCGCCCCCGAGACGGCGACCGAACGGCACATCGCCGCCGTGTGGGAGGACGTTCTGGGCGTACGGCCCATTGGCGTGGTGGACGATCTGTTTGCGCTGGGCTGCGACTCGCTCACCGCGGCGGTCATCTGCGCGCGCCTCCGCCAGGAGGGGCTTGATGTGGCGCTCGCGGACCTACTGCGCCAGCCCACCGTTCGGGAGGCTTCCCGTCTGGCGCACCCGGTCTCGCCAACCGGGTCCGCCGCCGAAGACCTCCACCGAGCGACCGACGACGGTACTCCGGCGCCAGCGTCTCCGGGACAGCTGCGGATCTGGACCGCCGAAGCGATCGGTCATGGCGGCAATGCCCAGGTCATCCCGTCCGCGCACCGCATCACTGGCCCCCTCGACACGGCTCGGCTGCGCGAGGCCTTCACGATCGTCGTCCAGCGCCATGAGGCACTGCGCACGGCGTTGACCGAACACGACGGACTTCTCCGTCAGCGCCTTTTGCAGCCCGCCGGCTTCGACCTCGCTGTCGTCGACCTGGCCAGGCTGTCGCAGGGGCGCCGCGAGGAGGAAGCCGGCCGGATGGCACGGCAGTTCTTCGCCGCTCCCTTCGATCTGGAGCAGGACACTCTGATCCGGGCAACCGTGGTCCGTCTGGACGCGGAGGATCACCTGCTGCTAGTGATGGTGCACCACAGCGCCTGCGACGGCTGGTCGATGGATCTGATCCACCGCGACCTGAGCGCCGCGTACGCTGATCCGCCCGCGCTCGCCTGCCTGGCGTCGGCACCGTTTGCCGACTACAGCCGCACGGTGGCCGACCGCCACCGGCGGGGCGAGTTCGACCGCAGGATCGCCCACGTCCTGGCCACGGTAGGCGCCGTTCCCGCCCAGCCGTGGTCCACCGCGAGCGGCCAAAACGTCCACCTGCGCCACCTTCGCTTCGCCCTGGGGCTGGACGTGGTGCGGCAGGTCCGTGCGACGGCACAGGCACGCTCCACCTCCCCCTTCCACCTCTACCTCGCCGCCTACCAGCTGCTGCTGGCTGCCGCGGCCGGCAGCGTAACGGTGGTCAGCGGCGTCCCGGTGGCCAACCGCACCGATCCGGCGTACGCCGAGACCGTCGGGTTCTTCGCCAACCTGGTGCCGGTGCCGCTGCAGGTCGACTGGTCCGCCACCATCGGCAGCCACCTCGCCGCCGCCCTTGCGGCCAGCGGCGAGGCGCTGAACCACGCCGAGGTGCCCTACGGGCTGCTCGCTCAAGGCCAGCCGTCTGTGGGAGGGCTCTTCGACAATCTCTTCACCCTCCAACCGCCCCCGGAACACACTCTTGACCTGCCCGGCTGCGCGAGCGCCTGGGCCGACCCGGACCTGTGGCCGCTGCCCTTCCCGCTGATGCTCGACCTCCAGGAACACCCCGGCGGCGCGAGCGGCCTGCTCCGCAGCGACGCCCACGCCGTGATGCCGGCGAGCGCCGAATGGATCACCGAGGCCTACCCCCTAGTCGTCACAGCGGTGTGCACCTTGCCGGGCCTGCACCTGGAACACCTGCGCGCCGTGCTGCGGCCACCGGCCCCGGATGCCCAGCAACTCGTACAAGCACGGCTGCGAGCCCTGACCGGACGAGAGGCCGCTTCCGATGTCTGATACCCCCAACTCCACGGCCCCCGCATGGGAGATTCATCCGTCGATTCAGGGCACGCGCCGCCCGGCCACCGCTCCCCAGCATCTGCGCGCCGCCGCGCTCGGCACCGCCCTACTGCGTCTACGCATCTGCGGGGACGTCGACGCCACACGCCTGCGCTCGGCCACCGAACAGGTCCTTGGCGCACACACCTCACTGCGTCAACGCCTTCAGTCCTCCCGGCCCGGCCTGGAGGTGCACACCGCCCAGCACACCACGCCGGCGGCCGGCCGACCCGATGCCGTGCCGCTCGCCCGCCTCGCGGCCAGTTCCGACGGCCTGTACCTCGAACTTCGTCCGGCTGCGGGCGTGGTGGACGGCACGGGTCTGCTGCGCACCGCGCAGGCCATCGCCGCCGCGTACCGCGCCCCGGGCGAAGCGATCCCTTCTCATCCGGCCCCGGAGACGGTCGAGGCCTTCTTCGCCGACCTGCTCACCGACCCCGGGGGACTGCCCGGCCGCGCCTACTGGCAGGAGCACCTCCCCCTCGATGCTGGCGACATCGCCCGCGCCCTGGCACTGCGCCCGACGTCGTCAGGGCAGCACCGCTCGAGCGTGCCGCTTCGTCTGGACGGAACGACCCTCGGCGGCCTGCGGGTTCTGGCCGACGCTGCAGGCGGCAGTCTGGAGGGGGTCGTGCTGAGCGCATGGCGCCTGCTGCTCTCCCGAGTAGCCCCCGAGGAAAACGGGTCGCTCGCCCTGTTCGTCTCTGGCCCAACCAGCCAACTCCCGCACACGATCGGCGTGCTGGGCCGCTATGTGCCGGTCCCCGCCGTACCGGAGACCCGCGATCAGTTGCTGGCCGACCTGGTACGGGACACCGCCGACTTGGTAACCCGCGTCGCTGGCTATGGGGACTTCTTCGCCGCTTCGGGAGCGGACGAGACCTTCACGGTCGGCTTCCGCCACCTCACCGCTGCGGAAGTCCTGGACCTTGGTCCGGGCGGACACGCGGTGATCGAGGTCGTGGACGCCCCGCTCGACCGCATCGCCGTCGAAGTGCAGTCCCTGCAGCGCGGACACGACCTCGATCTGCACGTAGCCGTGGACACGGCGGTGGCAGGCCCGGACGTGGCCGTCCGGCTCGCGGACTGGCTCGGCCAGCTCCTCGCCCGGATGGCCCAGCCCTCGGCCTCGATCCAGGTCACCTCCGACATCGCCCATCTGCCGGTTTCCGACAGCCGCCTCACCGGCCCCGAACACCCGGTGCCGGCCGTGACGGCGCTGGACGCGTTCGACGCCCAGGCCGCCCGTACTCCCGAGGCGTGTGCGGCCGCCGACGACCGCACCACCGCGAGCTACCGGCAACTGCAGACCGCCAGCACCGCCCTGGCCGGCCAGTTGGCAGCGGCTGGCGTCGGTATCGGCGACCGGGTTGGTGTCCTGATGTGCCGTCGAGTGGGGCTGCTGACCGCGCTGATGGCGGTGTGGCGGTGCGGGGCCCACTACGTCCCGCTCGACCCGACTCTCCCTCCGGGCCGTATCCGCGCCTTGCTGCGCGACGCTGCGCCCCGGCTGCTGCTGACCGACGCCGACACCGCCGCTCTGCCCGCCCTCGCGAACGTCGAGGGGCTGATCGCTCTGGACATCGACCGCACCCTGCGGGATTCGCCCCCCTCGTTGAAGTCAGCCACGGCTCCTTCCGGCTCCCGCACAGCGGGGACCGCCTACCTGATCTACACGTCGGGGTCGACCGGCCGCCCCAAGGGTGTGCCCGTCACGCACGCCGCGTTGATGAACTATCTGTGCTGGGCCGGCCAGCGCTACGACACACCGGGCGGCACTGGCACGGTGGTCCACTCCTCCATCGCCGCTGATATGACCGTGACCAGCCTGTTCCTGCCGCTGCTGACCGGGCAGTGCGTCACGCTCGTACCGTCCAACAACCTTCACGCCCTGGGCCAGGTGCTCGCCGGGCTACGGGACGTCAGCCCATTGAAGGTGACCCCGGGTCTGCTGCGCCTGCTGCCCCAGCTGCTGACCGGCGAGCAGCTGGCACGCTCCGTGCGGCATCTCGTCGTCGGCGGCGAGCAGTTGACCGGTCCGGTGTTGAAGGAGTTGGACGCCCCGGGCCTCTTGGTGACCAACGAATACGGGCCCACCGAGGCAACCGTCGGCTGCACCGCCTACACCGTCCGCCTCGGCGAGGCGGTTTCCGATCCCGTGCCGATCGGACAGCCCGTGTGGAACACCCTGATCGAATTGCGCACACCGCACGGCGATGACCTGGTGCTGCCCGGTTGCGTCGGGGAGCTGGTGGTTCTCGGCGCCCAGGTGACCGACGGCTATCACCAGCGGCCGGAGGAGACGACCGCCCGCTTCATCACGTCCGGCGGCGCCCGCGCCTACCGCACCGGTGATCTGGCCCGTCGGCGCCCGGACGGCCAGCTGGAGATGCTCAAACGAATCGACCAGCAGGTGAAGATCCACGGGTACCGCGTCGAGCCCGGCGAGATCGAGGCCGCCCTCGCCCGCGACCCGCACATCGCGCAGGCCGTCGTCCTCGCCACTCCCTCGCAGGACGACGACTCGCCGCTCCTTGCCGCCTTTCTCGTCGCTGCACCGTCCGCGGATGCCGCGTCCGTCGTCGAGCGGGCCCAGGCCCTGGCGGCCGACGAGCTGCCCTTTTACGGGCGCCCCGACCGCTACCTGGTCCTGCACGAGATTCCAATGCAGCCCGGCGGGAAGATCGACCGCCGAGCCCTTGAAGCCTTGACCCCCGCGGCCGAGAACGGCCAACTGCTTGACCGCGGCGATCCGGAGGCGGATCTGCTGGCCCGGCTCTGGAAGGACGTCCTGGGCCGTCCGCCCGCAAGCGGGGCGGCGAACTTCTTCGCGGATGGCGGCAACTCCCTCAAGGCGGTGCTCTTCGCGCGCCGGGCCCAGCGCGAAGGCCTGCCGCTCACCGTGCACGACGTCCTTCAGCAGAGGACGCTCGCTCAGATCACGGTCGCCTGCCACGCCGCGTCCGCGACCGGCTCGGCGGAGACCAGCGCAGCCGCCGCCCAGGGGGCGATTCCGCTCTCCGGCTGCCAGGCCGCCGTCCTCACTGCCCGCGCAGGCGCCGATCACTGGACGCTGCGCTACCTGGACGACGCGCCGGACACTGTGGTCGATCCGGCCCGGCTGGAGGCCGCGCTCGCCGTCGTCGTGCGGGCACACCCGGCGATGCGTTCCGCCTTCACCCGCACCGAGTCAGGCTGGTCCGCGAGTCTGCGGGCGCCCTCGCCCGTCCCGCTCGGCGTGCTTCGGCTCGACGACGTACGCACGCCGGCCGAGCAGGAGAGGCTGCTGCGCGTCCGCCTCGACCAGGAAGGACAACGCCTCCGCCCGGCGGGAGCGCTCGTCAGTCTGCTCCTGATCCAGGACGGAGTGCGCCGCGCGCGCATCGCCTGGGTCGTCCATCACCTCGTCGCCGATCTGGTGTCCCTGCAGATCCTCACCGAGGAGCTGTGGCACGCCTACGCCCATCCCGCCCCGCCCGGCATCCTGCGCGACGACGGCTACCTGGCCTGGCTGGCTGCGGCGGGCGCGCGCCCTGGTCCCGTCTTTGCCTCAGGTACCTGGACTTCCGAGCCGCGGCGCACGACAGCCAGCCGTCTGGGCCCGCGCGCGTTGGAGGCATTCGTCGAGACTCGGCAGAGAGGGCCCCGGTGGCCTGTCGCCTGGCTGGCGGGTGCCCTACTCGCCGCGTTGGCCGAGGTCCGCCCCGACCTCCCGACCAGCGTGTGCGTGGAACTCCACGGCCGCGACCTGCCCGGACATGACCTGGCATCGACCGTCGGCTGGCTCACCGCCTTCCATCCCCTTCACGCGCAGCGGACGGTCCTTGCCGACCCGCCGGCGCTGACGACCGCCCTGCACAGCCAGTTGCACCCGTCCGGCCCGCCGGCCGGGCCACTGCCGCCGGTCGCGCTGAACTACCTCGGCGACCTGACGCCGGGCAGTGAGGTGGACCTACGGCCCACCGAGGCCGGCGTGTCGCTGTTCGGGCTGGAGGTCGTCTGCTTCACCCGGGCCGATGCGTTCGAGGTTCGGTGGCGGGCGTGTCCCGGCTGGATGCCGGATGCCACCCTCGACCGCCTCACCGAGGCCTTCGCCCGCCATGCCGCGATCGCCCCCGGGCCGCCTGGCCCCAGCACTCTCCCGCAAAGCGACCTCGACCGGATCACCGCTGCCTTCGGAAATGAGGGATCATGAGGGCTCCCATCGCCGCGCTCCACCCCGCCACACCCGCGCAACAGGGCTTCGTCTTGGGAACCCTGACCAGCCCGGGCACCGCCGTATTCACCGAACAGACGGTCTTCGAGCTGACGGGCCGGCTCGATCCCGCCCGGCTGCAGAACGCGGTGGACGCTCTGGTCACCGACCACGAGATCCTGCGCACCGGCTTCGCCTGGGACCTTGCCACCGACCCCTGCCAAGTGGTGCTCGAGGACGCGTCGGTGACCGTGGAGGTCCTCGACAGCAGCACCAGGATCGCGCCCCAGCAACGGGAAGCCCTGACCGCGCTGACCCGCGCCCATCTCGTCACGCCCTTCGACTTCAACCGGCCTCCGCTGCTCCGGCTGGCCGTACACAGGCTCGGCCCCACCCGACACCAGCTGGTGTGGACCCACCACCACGCCATCCTGGACGGCTGGGCGCACCTGCTGCTCGTCCCCGAACTCCTCCACCGCTACAACACAGGCGCGGCGCCCTCCCCCGGTCTGCGGCCCTTCGGCGCGTACGCCGAGTGGCTCGCGGAACAGCCTCGCGAGAGCGCCCAGACCCACTGGACCAAGAAGCTGGACGGCTACGCGCCGCTCGCGCCCCTTGCCCCCCAACCACCGGCGGCCGGGACGGAGCAGGACCGCTTCGGCCAGCACGTGCGCGTCTTGACCGGGCCAAGTGTCGAGGCCCTCACCTTGTTCACGCAGGCACACGGCATCACCGTGGCGGCCGCCCTGGTCGCGTGCTGGAGCCTGATCGCCGCCCGCCACCGCGACCGAGACGACATCGCCGTTGGCGTGACCGTCTCCGGACGCACCCACGCCTACCCCGACGCCGAGCGTGTCGCGGGCCCGCTGGCCACGACCGTCCCCCTGCGCACGCTGCCCGGCCCGAACGAGCCCGTCGGCGCGTGGATCAGCCGCGTTCACGCCGACCTCGCCCACGCCGATCAGCACAGCGCCTGCTCCACCGCCGAGCTGTATACCTGGGCCAACGTGCCCGAGGGGCAGGCGCTGTACGACAGCGTCATCGCCATCGCCAACTACCCCTACGAACCTCCCGCCAGCGGGCCGGACGGCGCCGAGGAGGGCCGGCTCACGCTGGAGACGGCCGCAATCCGCGCGCAGGGCGGCCGCACCCGCCAGGCCCTGACCCTGGTCGTCGAACCGACCGACGGACTGCGGCTGCGCCTGGTCAACGACCGCACCCAGGTGCCCGACGACCAGGCGGACGCCGCGCTCGAGGCGCTGCATACGCTGCTGGCCCGCATCACGCCGGCCAGCGACGCCACAATCGCCACCCTCACCGACGCGCTGCGCACCCTTACCGGCTTCACCGAGCGCCCGCCACACATAGCCGCTGGTGTCGGCCACGGCGACGACGAGCGCGCACGTGAACCCCTCGTGGACGTCATCGCCGGACACTTCAGCGAGCTGCTGGGTCAACCGGCAGGCCCCGACACCGACTTCCTCCAGGCCGGCGGCCACTCCCTGCTCGCCCTGCGCCTGGTCACCAGCCTGCGCAGCGCCCTCGCCGTCGACCTCACCCTCACCACCCTGTTCGAGGCCCCCACCCCGGCCACCCTGGCGCGGCACGTCCTCCAGCTCATCGCGCAGGAACCGGACGGACCGCCGCAGCCGCTGCCCGCCCTCCCCGCCATCAGTGAAGAGGACGACCAACCGTTCGCCCTGACCAGGATCCAGCAGGCGTACTGGGCCGGGCGCCGCGACGACTTCGACCTCGGCGGCCTCGACTCCCACCTCTACGCCGAAGCCGACGTCCACGACCTGGACATGGAGCGGCTGACCGCCGTCTGGCGGCTGCTGATTGCGCGGCATCCCATGCTGCGCGCCGTGATCACAGCCGACGGGCAGCAACGCACCCTGGCCGAGGTACCCCCGTACGCCATCCGCACTCGGGACCTACGGCAGTCGCCCGACGCCGACGGTGAGCTTCAGCGCATGCGTGAGCGGCTGTCCCACCCACGCCGGGACACCACCGTGTGGCCGCTGTTCACCATCGAGGCCGCCCTGCTGCCCGACCAGCGAACCACCCGCTTGTTCCTCAGCTTCGACCTGCTCATCGGCGACGCCCTGAGCTGGCAGATCCTCTACCGCGAAGCCCGCACCCTCTACGACCAGCCCACCGCCGAACTGCCCGAACTCCACACGACGTTCGCCGCCTACCTAGCCCACCAGCAGGCCATCACCGCCAGCAGCCGCTACGACCGCGACGGGGACTACTGGCGCGGCCGACTCACCGCACTGCCCGCCCCGCCGCCGCTGCCCGTCCTCAACCGGAACGCCCAGGCCCCGGCCCGGTTCACGCGCGAACAGATCACCTACTCCCCCTCCGAGCTCGCCCAGCTGCGCGCGGTCGCCGCCGCCCACGGCATCACACTGTCCGCGCTGCTGCTGGCCGCCCTCAACGAGACGCTCCGCCGCTTCACCAACAGCCGCCAGTTCCTGATCAACGTCACCGTCTACAACCGGCCCCCCATCCACCCCCAGATCAACCTCATCGTCGGGGACTTCACCTCCACCGTCCTGACCAGCGTGGACCTGTCCGCCGCAACGTTCGCCGACCGGCTGCGCGCCCTCCAACGGCAACTGTGGACCGACCTCGACCACGCCACCTACAGCGGAGTGGAGGTCCTGCGCGACCTGCGCGACATGACGGGGACGGCGACGGGCGCCCCGGTCGTGTTCACCAGCACCCTCGACCTCCAACTGCCCGGCACACCGCCGGCACCGCTGCCCGGCCAGCTCGTCTACGGCATCGGCCAGACCCCGCAGGTCCTGCTCGACTACCAGACCTACGAGGCCGCCGGCCGCCTGGTCATCAACCTCGACTCCGTCCAGGGAGCCCTGCCGGACGATTTCGTCCGCGACATGCTCGACGACCACGCCGCTGTGCTGCGCTGCCTGCTGGAGGACCCCACCGCGCCGCAGCGCCCCCGCCTCCTCGTTCCCGCCCCGCCGGCCACGGCGCCCACCGCCCTGGGCGGCGATCAGCTGCTGCACGAGCCGTTCCTGGACCGGGTCCGTACCCAGCCCGAGCGGACCGCCCTCATCTGCGACGGCCAGCACTACACCTACGCCGATCTCCACTCCCTGGCCCGCGCCGTCGCCGACCGGATCACGGCCGCCCGGCCGCAGGGCGAACTGATCGCGCTGGTCTGCGATCCGGGCTGGCAGCAGGCCGTCGCGGCCCTCGGTGTGCTCCTGGCTGGCTACGCGTACGTCCCCCTGGACGCCTCCTGGCCCGAACAGCGGATCGCGGAGCTGCTCACCGCGACCGGCGCCAACCTGCTGCTCACCCACCGCACCGCGGCCGCCCGCCACCCCTGGCCCGACCACGCGGATGCCCTCGTCGTCGATGCCCCGCCCGCCCACACCGAGGACACGCCGCCGGCGGGGACGATGGTGCCGCCGCGACGGCCCGACGATCTCGCCTACGTGATCTACACCTCCGGCTCGACCGGCCGGCCCAAGGGCGTGATGATCTCCCACCGCGGTGCACTGAACACCGTCCTCGACATCAACGGCCGCTTCAGCGTGAACAGCGACGATGTCCTGCTGGCCGTTTCGCCGTTCACCTTCGACCTGGCCGTCTACGACCTGTTCGGCGCTCTCGCCGCCGGCGCCACGCTCGTCGTACCCACCCGCGAGCAGCGCGCCGACCCGGCGGCCTGGACCGATCTGGTCCGTCGCGAGCGGGTCACCGTGTGGAATTCCGTCCCCACCCTCGCCAGCGTGCTGCTGGAGAGCGTGCCCCCACGCGACGGGGTCCTGCACTCGGTGCGGCTGTGCCTGCTCAGCGGCGACTGGATCCCGCTCGACCTGCCCGACCGGCTCCGCGACCACACCGGCGGGTGCCAGGTGGTAAGCCTCGGCGGCGCCACCGAGGGCTCGATCTGGTCCGTCCTGTACGAGATCCGCGACGTCGCCCCCGAGTGGGCCAGCATCCCCTACGGCCGGTCCATGACCGGCCAGCAGGTCGAAGTCCTCGACGAGGACCTGCTGCCCTGCCCCTCCTGGACACCTGGGCAGATCCACATCAGCGGCCACGGCACCGCCCTCGGCTACTGGAACGCCCCCGAACAGACCGACGCCGCCTTCGTCTTCGACGGGCGCACCGGCCGGCGCTTGTACCGGACGGGCGACTGGGGACGGCTACGACCCGACGGCACCATCGAGTTCCTCGGCCGCCGTGACGACCAGGTGAAAATCCGCGGCTACCGCGTAGAGGTGCGCGAGGTCGAAGCCGCAGTGCGCGCGCTCGACGGCGTCGAGCAGGCCGCCGTGGTGGTCACCGGCGAACGCACCGACCGGCGCCTGCACGCCTTCGTCGTCACCAGCCGACCCCCGGCCGCACTGCGTGCCGAACTCGCCCAGCGACTGCCCGCCCACATGCTGCCGGCCACCCTCTCCCCGCGGGTCGAGCTCCCCATGACCGACACCGGCAAGACCGACCGGGCCGCCCTGACCCGTGAAGCCCTCCCCCTCGTCCCTCCCCAAGGCACACCCGGCCCCCGCGAAGCCGGAGACGGAGACCGGACTCGTCTGCTGCACGCCGCGCTCACCGCTCTACTGCCCGCGCCCGCAGGCCTCGACGAGGACCTACTGAGCATGGGCCTGACCAGCATCGACGTCATCCGCCTGGCCAACACCGTGGAGCAACAAGGCCTGCCCCGCCCAGACCTCGCGGCGTTCTACCGCACGCCCACACTGCGCACGCTCCTCCAGGACACCGCCGCCCCGGCACCAGCGGGTGACCGGCACGCGCCCGCGGCCTCGCCGTGGCGCGGGTACACACAGCTCACCGGCCCCGACGAGCGGGCCGCCTTCCGCGCCGCCCGTCCCGCCTACCCGGCCGCCCCCACGCGACGGATCCTTCCCGCCGCGCCCCCGCACGGCCAGGCCGTGCGCCACCAGCGTTTCACCCCGCGCGAGTTCACAGACCAGCCGGTCAACGCCCAGTCCCTCGGCCACCTGCTGGACAGCCTGCGCCGCGTCGAAGCTCCCGGCCGCACCGGATTCCTGTACCCCTCCGCCGGCGGCCTGTACAGCGTCCACCTCTACATCCACATCCGGCCCGGACGCCTGGAGGACCTGGAGGGCGGGGTGTACGCCTACCACCCCGAGGCACACGACCTGGTGCCCCACGCACCGGGCATCGACCTGGATCCCGCCGCCCTCCATCTCGGCATCGTCAACCGTCCCCTGGCCGAGACCGCGGCCTTCACCCTGTGGCTGGTCACCGATCCCGCCGACTCCGCGCCCCTGTACGGCGCCGACGCCGAACCGCTCGCTCTGCTGAACGCCGGCTACATGGGACAGCTGCTGTGCGAGCGAGCCCGTGAGGCGGGACTTGGCCTCTGCCCGGTCCACGGCATCGACTTCGACACGGCGCGCTGGCTACTGCCCGACGGTGACCGGCTCGTCCTCCTGCACACCCTCCTCGGAGGCATCCCCGCCACTCGATCCCAGGCGCAGGAATGACCCATCCCGCGGCCCCGCCCGCGCCGCAGCAGCCCGGTCCGGCGCCCGTGATCGTGGAGACGGCTCCGCTCTCCCCCGGCCAGGAACGCCTCATCGACGCCGAATTCCTCCGTCCCGACGGCGGCTGGCCCGCCCTCGGCGAGGAAACCCGGCTCCGGCCGATCGACACCGCCGCTATCCGCATAGACGGCCCGCTGGACCACGATGCCCTCCAGTGCGCCGTCTCGGCGCTGATTCAACGACAGCACGCCCTGCGCACCCGTCTGCACCGGCTACCCAACGGCACTGCAGTCCAGCTCGTCGCCGCCCACCTGCCCGACACGGTCACCCTCAGTTCCCTGCCTGCCGGCACGGTGGTGACGCCGGACGTCCTCGCGGCCCAGACCCCGCCGCACGTCGACCCGCGCACCGACCCCCTGTTCCGTGCGCACCTGGTTCGGCTCGGCGCGGAGCGGCACGTCCTGCTGCTGCAGATCCACCACTTCGTCAGTGACGGCTGGTCGATCGGCGTGCTCTACCGCGACCTGTCGGCGCTCTACAACGCCGCCCGCTCTGGTCGGCCCGCCCAACTGCCGCCCCTGAAGCGCAGCTTCGCTGCCCTGAGCCGGGACATGCACCGCGAACGCCGCAGCCCTTTTGCGGAGGCGGGCCTGGCCTACTGGCGCCAGCGCCTGGCCCTGCCCCGGTCGCGGCTCGCCTTCGCCGACGGGAACCCTGCCCCGTACACCGGGCTGCGTCGTGTCGACGTCGCGCCCGTCCGTGTCCCTCGCGCCGTGGTCGACGCTCTGCGTGCCAGCGCGCGCACCGGTCATCAGCGTGGTCCTGTGGCCGGTCCCTTCCTGGCCGCGCTCGCCTTGGTCCTGCACCACCAGAGCGCGGCCACCGACATCCGCATCGGCATGATGATCTCCAACCGGGCCCGGCCGGAGGCCGAGCATCTGATCGGGTACTTCGTGAACACCGCGGTGATCCGGCTCGGTCTTCACCCCGGCCAGACGGCAGCGGAGCTGGTGGGCACCGCGAACGCCGCGGTGCGCGAGGCCCTCGAGCACCAGGCCCTGCCCATCCAGGACGTCACGGCCGACCTGAACCGCCACTCGGCCGCCGACGGCACACCCCTTTATCAGGTCACCGTCGCGCTCAACGCGATGCGCACCGGCTCCCTCACGCTGGACGACGCGGACTGCCGCGATCTCGACCTGGACCGTCCTGGTCCGCGCGACGCTCCCACCAGCATCGACCAGCGCTGGGTCCTTGAAGAACAAGACCGTGGCCTGGTCGGCACGCTCACCTGCCAGAGCGCCGCCTTCGGCCCGCCCCGGGTCCGCATCTGTCTGGACAACCTCGACCGGGCCCTGCGCGGCGTCGCGGTGTCTCACCACGCGCTGTCCGAGATCATCGCCTCCTTCCAGCCCGATCCTCGGCCGGAGGTGGGCCCGTGACCGCTCCCGCCAGCGACGCGGCACGGGCCGACGCCGACGTGGTCACGCTCCTGGAGAGCTACGGTCTGTACCCATCGATAGTCCGTCCGCTCGCGGGTGGCATGGAGAACCTCCACTACCGGGCCGAGACCCCTGGCGGGACGGTCGTGGTGACCGTCCTGTGTAAGAAGACCCGGCACGAGGCTGAGCACTACGCGCGGTTTCTGGACGACCTGCGTACTGCGGGCGCCCCGGTGCCGCGCCTGAGGCCGCTCACGGCGGGCGGCTGGGTGAGCGTGCAGGCCGGGCATCCCGTGATCGTCGCTGACTTCATCGACGGCCGTCAGTACACCGTCATGCCGCCGCATCTGCTCGAGGCGGCCGGCGCCGCCCTGGGCCGCGTGCATCGCCTCGCCGCCCCCGTGGACTGCGCGCTGCCCCCGCACCTGCGTCTGCGCGCCGACGAGGCCGCCGTCCTGGCCGAGTTGCCCGACGACGCCTTCGCCCGGTGGGCCCGTACGACGCTGCGCGAGTCCGACTACGTCACCCGGCAGACGGCTTCCATGGTCGCGGTCCACGCCGACCTGTTCCCGGACAACATCATCGTCCCGCCCGGGCAACCCGGCCGGGATGTGGTCTTCATCGACTGGGAAGACGGCTCCCGGGACTTCCCCGCGATGGACGTAGGTATGGCGCTGCTGGGGCTGTGCTGCCCTGACGGATTCTCGCTGCCGCGCGCCCGACGTCTGCTGCGCGGCTACGCAGCGGGCAGCGACCACGCCCTCGATCCGCGCCTCGTCATGGACTGCGCCCGGTATGCGGCCGTCCTCGTGTCGCTACGCCGCTTCCGGTGGCAGCGCGCCAGCCGTCTGCCCGCAGACCCTGCCCGTACGCACACCGCCCTTGTGCGCCCCGTCAGCGAACTCCAGCAACTGTGGCCGCAGATGGACCGGCCCTGACTCCGCCTTACCGCCCCGCCCGACCCTGTTCGACCGCCTGTGGAAGGTGAACCCGCATGTCCCGTACTGAAGTTCTGGTCATCGTCCCGCCCAACTCCAACACCGTCATCGACGGCCGGCTGCTCACCGTGACCCGCCCCGAGGAACACAGCGACTGGTCGGACTTCCTGTGCCTGGGGGCGCTGTCCCTGGTGAGCGCGTTAGCGCAGAACCCGCAGATCTCGCCCGTCTACATCGACGGCACGGTCATCTCCGTGGACGAGGTCCTCGCCTACATCACCGACCACGCCGAGCACATCCTCGCGGTCTGCGTGGGCGTGCTCACCGCCAACTTCGAGGCGGGGGTCCTCATCGCTCAGCACGCCAAGATCACCGACCCGCGCATCACCACCGTCGCGGGCAACGACCACTTCAGCTCCCTGTGGTCCGAGTGCATGACCGCCGCCTCCTGTCTGGACTTTGGATTCGTCGGCAACGAAGTCGTCGGCCCCTTCACCCGCCTGATCGCCGCCCTGCGCGCCGGGGAGACCATCGAGCCCGAGAAGCTGCCCGGGCTGGTGTATCGCACCAGCGAAGGCCCGCGGCTGACCCCGCCCTCGCGGGAGCCCGTCTTCACCGGCTTCGACTACGGCCACGTCGACGGCGCCTTCCAGCACACGGCCCTGTACACCGGGAACTTCCAGGGCCGGATCGCGCCGCGCGTGCACGAACTCCTCGGCCGGAAGGTGACCGCCGGCGTCCCCGTGGAAATCGGCCGCGGCTGTGTGAAATTCGCTGGCAACGACGCCTGCACGTTCTGTTCCATCCACGCCGGACAGCTGTGGCGCAACCATGTCGGCCCCCACGAGGCCTGGGCCGTCCTCGAGGCGGCCTTCGCCGCCGGATACGACTACCTCTACTTGACCGCGGACGAACTGCCCATGACGTTCGCCAAGCTGCTCACCGCGATGGACGGCACCCGGCCCGGCTGGTGGTCCGCCCTCGCAGAGGAGGAGCGGCCCGTGCTCGTCGGCTACGGACGGGCCGACGGGATCGCTGACCCGCGCCGGACCGCGCTGCTCACCGGTCTCGGCGTCCGCCAGATCATGATCGGCATGGACGCGGGCGCGCCTCTGTCGCTCGCAGCGATGAACAAGCCCCTGGGCGGCCGCCGCCGCGATGTCCTCGCCGAAGCCGAGACCCTGTACCAGCTCAACTCCACCGCCATCACGGTCGCCCGCGAGCACGGGCTGCTCATCCGCGCCGGCTTCGTCGTCGGACACATAGGCATGACCCGCCAGCTCCTCGACGAGAACGTGGAACGCATCCTGGCTCTGATCAGCGAGGGCGCCACGACCGGCGTCTTCTCCGCCGTCGACGTCGAGGTCCTCTCCCCACAGCCGGGCGCCCGCGACTACACCTACCTCACTACACCCCAAGCAGCCCGCACCGCAGCCGCACACCTGGGCCTGCCCATCGCCGACGACCCGTTCCTCGATGAGGTCGCCCAGCGCTGGAACGGACGAGCCGTCGTACCGCCCGAGGACGCCATGCGCGACTACGCCCGCGCCCTCATGCCCGACCTGGACTTCGACGACCTTGCCCACGCCCGCACGGCCATCCGCCAGCACGCCAAGGCGTGCGGCGTCGTCATCGGCGAATAGCCCCTCTGTCCTCAAGGAGCAGGTATGCGTCTGACCCCGGCAGAACACGACCGGCTACAGCTGTATCTGGCAACCCTCCTCGCCCGTGAGCGCCGGGCCCGCGGCGTGCGGCTCAACGTCCCAGAGGCGACCGCGCTCATCGCCCATGCCGCCTGCGAGGCAGCACGGGACGGCGCCCGTCTCGCCGACGCCGCGGCAGCGGCCCGCCGGGTCCTCACCGCCGACGACGTCCTGCCCGGCGTGGCCCAGATCCTGACCGAGATACAGGTCGAGGCCGTCTTCGACGACGGCACCAAGCTCATCGTCATCACCGACCCGATCCCCGACCCCGGCACGGAGGCGGCCGCGCAGGCCATCCCGGGGGCGGTCCTGCCGGGCGAGCCGGCAGCAGTCACCCTTCCCGAGCTCGTCCAGGTCGAGGTCACCAACACCGGCCCGGTGGCGATCACCGTCACCAGCCACTTCCACTTCTTCGAGGCCAACCGGGCTTTGGCCTTCGACCGCAGCGCTGCCTACGGACGCCGCCTCGCCCTGGCGGTCGGTGAGGTCACTGTCTTCCCTCCGCAGTCCGCCCGCACCGTAACCCTGACCCCGATCGGCGGCGACCGCATCGTCATCGGCTTCGCCGGCCTGGTCGACGGCCCGCTGGACGCCCCCGGCCAGCTCCAAGCCGCGCTCCAGCGCGCGCACGTCGACGGCTACCTCGACACCGGATCCACGACCGCCCAGGAAGGCACCCCATGAGCAGCCGCCTGCACGGCCCCACCACCGGCGACCGCCTCCAACTGGCCGACACCGGGCTGCGCCTGCGCATCGAAGCCGACTCCCAGCGCCCCGGCGACGAATTCATCACCGGCTACGCCAACACCGCCCGCGACGGCATGCATATGAAGGCCGAACCCACCGACGCCACCTGCGACCTTGTCGTCTCCAATGCGGTCCTGGTCGACCCCGTCCTCGGCGTACGCAAGGCCTCGATCGGCATCCGGGACGGCCGCATCCACGCCATCGGGCGAGCCGGCAACCCCGACACCCTCGACGCGGTCGACGTCGTCGTGGGCACCGGCACCACCGTCATCGCCGCCGAAGGACTGATCGCCACCCCCGGCATCATCGACACCCACGTCCACCTCGTCTCCCCACGCGTCCTCAACGCTGCCTTGGCCGCCGGCGTGACCACGGTCGTCTCCCAGAACTTCGGCCCGACCTGGGGCTGCGGCATCACCACACGCACCGAACTCCACCACGCACTGCGCGCCTTCGACGCCTGGCCCGTCAACATCGCCCTGCTCGCCCGCGGCTCCAGCTCCCACTCCGGCCCACTCCTCCAGGCCCTCGCCGAAGGCGGCGCCTCCGGCTTCAAGGTCCACGAGGACATGGGCGCCCACGCCCGCGCCCTGGACACCGCCCTCACCGTCGCCGACGAACACGACGTCCAGGTCGCTCTCCACAGCGACACCCTCAACGAAGCCCTCTACGTCGACGACACCCTCGCCGTCATCGCGGGCCGCACCCTGCACGCCTTCCACGTCGAAGGGTGCGGCGGCGGCCACGCCCCCAACGTGCTCCAGCTGGCCGGCGTCACCAACATCATCGGCTCCTCCACCAACCCCGGCCTCCCCTACACCCGCGACACCGCCGACGAGCACCTCCGCATGATCGCCACCGTCCACCGGCTCGACCCCACCAACCCCGACGCACTGCGCCTGGCCGCCGACCGCATCCGCCCCGGCACCCTGGGCGCAGAAGACGTCCTGCACGACCTCGGCGTCATCCCCATCACCTCCTCCGACTCCCAGGCCATGGGCCGCATCGGCGAAACCGTCCGCCGCACCTTCGCCGTGGCCGCCAAGATGAAAGCACTCGACCCCGAGCCCGCCGCGGACGACAACGAGCGCATCCTGCGCTACCTCGCCAAACTCACGATCAACCCCGCCCTCGCCCACGGCATGGCCCACGAGATTGGCGCCCTGACCACCGGCCGCCTCGCCGACATCGTCCTGTGGGACCCCTCCTACTTCGGCGCCAAGCCCCACCTCGTCCTCAAGGCCGGCTATCCCGCGTACGGCGTGACCGGCGACCCCAACGCCTCCACCGAGAGCTGCCAACCCCTCGTACTCGGACCGCAGTTCGGGTCCTTCGGCGAGACCGCCGCCGACCTCTCCGTGGCCTTCGTCAGCCAGGCAGCCCACGACAGCGCCACCGACCAGCTGCCCACCCGCCGACGCCGCGTGGCCGTCCGGGACACCCGCAGCATCAGCCTGCCCACCATGCTCCGCAACGACCGCACCGCAGACGTCCGCGTCGAGGCGTCCACCGGCCGCGTCAGCCTCGACGGCACCCCGCTCAGCTCCCCGCCCGCCGATGCCACCCCGCTCAGCCGCCTCTACTTCCTCTGAACCACCTGATCCGACAGGAGCACACCGTGCCTCACACCACCCCCGCCGCCAGCCTCCTCGCCGACGCACGCGCGACAGTCGACCTCGCCCCGGACGCGGCCGCCGCGCTCACCGCGCTGCGCAACGAGGCCGCCCGCTTCTTCACCCTGGACGAGGCGGCCAAGCGCGCCCACGGCAGCGCCGACTTCAACTACGGCTTCCGCCCCTACGGCCGCCAGTACTCCGTCAGCCCCGACCGGCCCGACATGAACGAGAGCTTCACCTACTGGGCGGACAACCCCGCCACCATCCCGCACCACGACGCCGAGGCCATCGCACCGTTCCTGAAAGCGCTGCGGGACTACTGGGCCGTCACCGCCGAAATCACGTCCACCATCCTCGCCGACCTGTCCGGCCACTACGGGCACCCGCCGCACGCCCTGCCATTCGGCGACTACTCCTACCTGGAGATCAACTGGTACCACCCCAGTGACCGCGACCTGCTCCAGGACCGGCACGAGGACGGCCACCTGCTCACCCTCGCGATCGCCGACGGCCCCGGCCTGGAGATCGAAGTCGGCGACGCCATGGAGCCCGTCCCGGTCCACGACAACCGGCTGCTGGTGATGCCGGGCAGCCTGCTCACGGCCATGACCGGGGACGACATCCCCCCGCTCTACCACCGGGTCCGCAACCACCAGCTCCCCCGGCGCATGACCGTGCTGTTCCTGGCCAACCCGCCCCTGGACCAGCCCGTAGCGCCGTACGTAACGCGGGAGAACAGTCCCAGGGACATCAGCGAACTCGCCCGCACCAAGGGAGCCATGTTCGGGCTGCCGACGGCACCCAGCAATCCCGCAGCGTCCGCCTCACCCCTCTGACCAGGCCATTCGCCGTCAGACGAGAGCCGTGTCGAACACGTCCCGGTGGGCGTACGTGAAGGCGTGCTCCCGCCGGCTCCACTCGATCCGGTCGCTCAGCACGTCGGGAGCGGCAGGCGCCGTCTCCGGCTGAGCCAGGAACTCGGACCAGAACCGGACGTTGCGTACCTGGCGCTCGAGGATGCAGTCGACCAGAGCGTGCCGCTCGGCCTCACCCAGGCCATAGGCATCGGCGATGAGCCGGACCTGTTCCGCCTGGCGATCCAGCGGCATGCGCTGCTTCGACGAAATCGTCCAGGTCCAGGATAGGTATCCGAGGTCCTCCAGCCGGCTTCCCGGCGCGGCTTCGGACCAGTCGATGATTGCTGCGGGCACCTCGTCCTGGAAAACGAAATTATTCGGGCCAGGGTCGTGGTGACACACGACGTCGAAGCGGCCGGCGAGTTCACTTCCGCGGGTGGCGTCGTGCGCCTCCCGCAGCAAAACCGCTGCGGCTCGCACCTGGGCATCGGACCACGGCTGGAAGCGTGCGGGAACGTCCCCCTCGATAAAGCCGAGAAGGTCTTTTCCATCGACCTGTCCGAGGTACCTCGGGGCGTTGTCGAAACTCTGCTGCTCGAACAGTTTCAGGAGACGGGCCATGAATTCTGATGATTCCGTTGCAGGCTTTCGTACGGTGTCGTCAACCCGCACCACGCCCGCCGCCATTCGACCGCCTTCAAGGGCAACCGCACCGGCCAACGCATCACTCATGGCTGCCACTCCTGCACATTGATCATCAAAACCCACGCGGGCATCACACAGCACTCTTATACGTCGGAGCACGAGAGCCCGTCCTGTAACCCGAGAGATGCTAGCGGAGCCGGAGGCCGCGGTGGCGAAGGGATCACAGAAGTGGGTGCAGAGTGATGAATCCGCGCCGCTTTCAAGATCGAATCTGGCTATTCCCGGACCACAGATGACGACGCTGGATCGAACTGCCTCCCGGCTTGTCCAGGGCGAATGAAGCAGGAGTCTCCTGGTCGCGCGCATCGTCTCCGTTGGCGCGACTCTGCGGAGGATGGCTCAGATTCGCCCCTCGTCCTTAACGGGCGCAACACAGGTGCCCTCGGCGATCACGCCGAGGGCGCGCCAGCAGGGACCAGGTCAGGGCACCAGGAGCGAGCGGAGCGCAGCCATGTCCTCGGAGGTGACTCCGTGAGCCTCGATGTAGGAGGTCAGGCTGCCGTGCGTGTGGTCGATCGCTTCCATGGCTGACCGGAGGAGTCCTTCGGTCACGGGGTGCGAGTAGCGGGTGACCCCTGATTCGTCAGTGAAGGGGGTGGGACCGGCCGTCAGCATCAGTTCGGTGTTCGACTGGACGAAGTGGTCGACGATGTCCGGCCACGGGGCCCCGAGGAGGGACTGGATCACGGCGACCGCAAGACCCGTCCTGTCCTTGCCGACGGCGCACTGGATGATCGCGGGCAGGGCGCCCGGGCGGATCAGCCGGTGCACCAGCTGCCCGATCGCCGGGCCGGCGTACACCGCCATGAAGGGGTACAGCCGTGCGGGATCGACCGGCCAGGCCTTGCCGTCGAATCCAGAGAAATCTGTGAAGCCGAGCTCCACCAAGCCTGTCCGGTCGGGGAGCGCGGGAAGGGAGACCCGCTCAACGCCTGCACCATGACTGCCGAGTGGCCATACGGCCGTCTCCGCATTACCGCGCAGATCGAAGATGGTGCGAATGCCGAGCTGGTTGATGCGCTCCGCACCTTCTTCTGTGAGACGGTTCAGAGATCCTGACCGGTAGAGCTTTCCGGTTCGCAGCGGGGATATTGCAGCGTCCCGGAAGTTGCGCACGTTCGGTACGTCCAGCGCATGGCTCTGGGGTGGGTGACTTGCCGACTCTTCGGATATGTGTGGGCGCGTCATGCCGTAAGAATAGCGAGAGAAATTGCCTCTGTCGCCGGTGAAGTTCCGCCATTTCCGATTGCTGTTTGATCGTCAATTGCATTCCAGCTTCATAAACCAGTTACCGGCTCTTTTTTGAAGCACGTGGGCGCACGCCGGATAATTCTGTGCGCCCCCTCTCGACCGCCCATTGCGGAGCTTGGCCGGAACGGTGTCTTCGGTCCGCGCGCGGCGAATCAGCGTGCAATGCGGGCGAAGGTCGGTGTGGGCCAGGTTGAATCACGGCGCCATGCTGCCCACCAGCCGGCCTCCGCGAACGGGCCTCGGCGCTCAGTGACCCAGGCCAGGGCCTGGTCCCTGGCGGCATCGACCTGGGCGTGCTCACTGTCGTCGACGATGCCCAGCCGCCGGGCCTGGGCATACTCAGCTTCGTCCTTCCAGTTCCACGTGGACAAGTCCGCGTCGACCACGAGATCGACGAACAGGTCGAAGGTGTCAAACCCCTGGCCTCTACGGACACTTGGCCGTTCGAAGTTGATGTACCAGTTCCGTAGGCGAGTGCCGCCGTCGCCGCCGTCGACTGTGTAGAAGGCGTTGACGCTGAAGTACGTGTGCGGCGGCCTCCACAACACAAGCACCGTGTCCTGCCAGCACGTGTCGGTCAGCGTCCACGTCCCGGCCGCGAGTTGCCGGATCACGTCGCCCCGTTCGGCCATGTGTGCGGACCGGCGGGAGCGCGCGTAGCTGTCGGGCACGCGCACCTCGGCTCCGGGCCACATGGCGGTGACCAAGGCGGTGGCGGAGTCGTCGATGACGCGTAAGGCCTGGGTGCTCCAGACCTGGTCATGCCACATGTCCCGGCGCTGCACCGTCTGGCCGGGCGTGAAGCATCGCATGCCGCCGCCACCCTCCGTCTCGCTGTTCATGCCTCTCCAACTGTTTTCCGACAATGTCCGGCCGGACCCGTGAGCACTGTCCCGCCCATGTCCTCCTGCCCTGCCGAACGTCCGATCGACAGGGGTGCCTTGTGCTGCGCGGGCCGAGCGTCCTGGCGTGCGTGAGGGAAGTTGTCCGATTCAGGTCTTCGCACGCCGTCGGCTGTCAGTGGGGCCCACCAGAGTTCTCCTCCGCACCCGGATCGTGATCCCGACGAAGGACGGACGATGCACTCGCCGCCGTACGCCACGCAATCGCTTGATCGGGTGACGATCCCCGAGCGAGTGGTCGAACAGGAGGTCACGGCCGCATCGCCCTCCCCTGCCTCCTGCGTTCGAACAGCGTGTCCACCTCGTGCAGCGTGCGGACACCACCCGTGCGTTCGCCGCGGATCCGTCACGCCCGGAACCGAGGTGGGGGGCATGACCGCCGGCAAGCCGATTCCACCCGCCCTCCTTCAATGGGCCCAGACTGTCCTCGGCCCGGTGCACCTCGAACGGGACGTCTCCCACAGCCGCCCCAACTCCCGCGTGTGGGAGCTGACCTGTGCCGCCGAGATCGTTTTCACAAAGCTGGCGGCGAGCGCGACGGCCTTCGGCCGCGACACTCGCGCCCTGCGGGAAGTGGCGCCCGGTATGGAGCCGGGCACCGCACCGCTGCTGCTGGCGTCCGACCCGCACCAGCAGGCCCTGCTGCTCTCCCCGGTGCCCGGTCGCATGGTGAAGTCGCTCTCCCTCACCCCCGCCGTGCAGCGCATGCTGCACCGGCGGGCTGGTAGTTGGCTGAGGCGCTTCCACGGCGGTGCTGGCGAGCTGTCGGCTCAGGACCACGCGGACGCCGCCGTCGAGGTCGCCCGGGCCGCCGGCTGCGAGAAGCACTTGGCCGGAGCCGCGGACCTGATCGGCCCGGCTGAACGGCGGACCGTACGGTGGCACGCCTCCGCTCTCGGCCAGCTCGGGCCGCTGCCGACCGGTTTCATCCACGGCGATTTCCAGGAACGCAACTGGCTGCTCGACGGTGCCCTCGCAGCCCCTGTGTTCGGGGCAGTAGACCTGGAACGCGCCCGTCCGCACGCCGCGGTCGCCGACCTCGTCCCTCTCGCCAGCGGATCCTGGATCGGCCGCCCAGACCTTCAGACAGCGTTCTTGGAGGGGTACGGCCGCGTACTCGCCGATGGGGAGCAGTGGGCGCTGCGCTGCCTGTGCGCGCTGGACGCGGCGAGCGCCATCTCCTGGGGCGTCCCGAACGGCGACCTCGAGATCGTCGCTCGCGGGCGGGCCGCGCTGGCCCGGCTGGAGGTGCAGGCCGCGTGAGTGAGTAGCACTTGAGCCCGGCGATCGTCATGGTCCTGCTCCAGCGTGACGACGGGCGGGTCCTGGCGGTGCGGCACAACAATCGGTCCGCTTACTGCTCGAACCAGGTCACCGTGATCGGCGGCAAGCTGGAGAACGGCGAGTTCCTCGATGAGGGCGCGGCGCGCGAGCTGCACGAGGAGACCGGCGTCCGGGCCGCCGTCGAGGACCTGGAGATCTGTCAGACGGTGCACTACTGCGATCCCGACCAGGTGCGGGTGATCGGTGTGGTGTTCACTGCGCAGCGCTGGCGGGGCGAGCCGTACAACGCCGAGCCGGACAAGCACGACTCCGTCCTGTGGATCGAGCCGGGCAACCCGCCGGCGGACTGCCACCCCTGCACCCGGGCGGTCTTGGAAAACTTCGTGGCCGGGCGGCTGTACGGGAACATCACCGTCCCGGCGAGCGGCGGTGCCGTGTGACGGCCTCTCCTGATCGAGCCCCGAGCCCTCCTGTCGCCTCCACTCCCCCTCATGCCGTCAAGACGCCCGCGGCTCTGTGGCGCCACCGCCCCTATCTGCTGTATGTGGCGGGTGAGGCGGGCAGTGTGGCCGGATCGTCGGTGAGCGCCGTGCCGTGCCCTACCTGGCCGTGGTCGAGCTGAACGCCTCCCCGGCCGAGGTGGCAGCGCTGACGTTCCTGACGCACCTGCCCAGCCTGCTCATCGCTCTGCACGCCGGGGCGCTGGCCGACCGGCATCCCAAACGACCGCTCATGGTCGGCGGCGATCTGGTCTGCCTGATCGTCCTGCTCACGCTGCCGCTCGCGGCCGCGGTCGACCGGCTGACCTTCGCGCAGCTGATGGCGGTCGCGTTCGTCCAGGCCACTGCCGGGGTCATCCACGATGCCGCCGCCATCGCCTACCTCCCCACCCTGCTGGACCGATCGCTGCTGCAGCAGGGCAACTCCCGCATCGGCGGCCTGTTCTCCCTGTCCGCCACGGCCGGCAGCAGCCTCGGCGCCGCGCTGGTCTCCGCGTTGGGGGCGGCCCGCGCCGTCCTCGCGGACGTCCTCTCCTACGCCGTCGCGCCTGGTGCACGTCGCGGATCCGCGTCACCGAGCCGCCGCCGTCGCCTCGGACCGGACGTGCCCGGCTGCGCACGGAGATCGCGGAAGGCGTGCGGTACGTGTTCGCGGAGACGACCCTGCGCACCCTCACCCTCACCAACTCCACCTCGAGCTTCGCCCTGGCCGTGCTGAACACTTTGTGGGCGCTGTACCTGCTGCGTGAGCTGCACTTCAGCTCGACGGCGTTCGGGCTCGTCATGGCGGCCGCCACCGTGGGCAGCTGCGCCGGCGCGCTGCTCGCGCCGCGCATGACCCGGTGGTTCGGGCCCGGCCCGATGATGCTCAGCGCGCTGATGCTGACCCCGCTCACCCAGATCCCGCTGCTGATCGCGTCCCCGGGGCGGTCCTGGCAGCTCGTCATCGGCGCCGCCCTCGCCGTGCAGCTCTTCTGCGCGGCGGCGGTCGGCACGACCCAAAGATCGATCCGGCAGATGATCACGACGGCGCGTCTGCAGGGGCGCATGCAGGCGGTCAGCACGTGGCTCACGGGTGGGAGCCGTCCGTTCGCCGCACCCCTCGCCGGCGCGATCGGCACCCTGTACGGGGTCCGCAGCGCCTTGGTCGCCGGCACGGTCCTCCTGCTCGTCCCAACCGCTGTCCTGGCCTTCTCCCCGGTGCGCTCGCTGCGCGCCCTGCCCGGCGCGGCCACCGATCCCGATGGCGATCCACCGGCTGACGTTCCGGCCGCCGCCCGCGAGCGCGCCCCGCTGAAGACGGAAGGAGACCGGCCGTGACGGAAACCGCGGACCGACTGCATGACGACAGCGAGGACACCGACGAGGTGGAGGCGGCGCCCGCTGTTGAGGAGGAGTTGGCGTTCAACCACCCTGGCGGGGACAGTTTGGAGTTGGCCGAGCTGCTGACCGGCCGCACCATGGCCCGGCGTCTTCCCTCGCTGATCCGCCGGACGTTCTCGCTGGCCTGGGAGGTTGACCGCCGGGCCGTCGTCGCCCTTCTGGTCTGTCAGATCGTCTCGGGGCTGTTGGGGGCGCTGGGTCTGTTCGCGACGACCGAGGCTCTCTCGGTGCTGATCGCGACGGCGCACGATACGCGCCGGCTGCCCGAGGCGATCCCGGCCGTGGCCGTCCTGGCCGGGACGGCCGCGCTGCGGTCTCTGCTCGGCATCGCCATTCAGGCCCTGTCGAACCGGCTCCCGCCGCGCGTCAGCCGCGAGGCGGAGTACAAGATGCTGGAAGCGGCGACCAACGCGGAACAGGCCGCGTACGACCACCCCGGGTTCAACGACCGGTTCGATGCCGCCGAGCGCGGCGTCGATGTCAGCCGGGACATGATCGGCCAGTCCCAGAACTACATCGCCTCTCTGGCCACCCTGGTCGCCGCCGGCGTGGTCATCGCCAGCCTCTACCCGCTGCTGCTGCCTCTGTTGCTCGCTTCTGCGGTGCCGCAGGCGATCGCGGCGATCCGCGCGGAGCGCGTCACCTACCTGGCAGTGGTCGCCACCCACAAGGACCGGCGGGTGAAGACCATGCTGCGCTGGCATCTGATCGCCAAGAACCAGTCCGACCAGGTCCGCACCGACACCCTGGCGCCGTACCTGCTGGGCAAGTACCGGGACAGCGCCCAGCGGGTGGAGGCCACCAGCGACGCCGCTGCGTGGGACCGGGCCAAGATCTCCGTGGTCGGGGCCGCCGCGACGGGGCTCGCGTCGGCGCTCGTGTGGGGTGCGGTCTTCTTGTTGCTGGAGACCGGGCGGATCTCGGCGGCCGCGGCCGGAACCGTGGTGTTCGCGCTGCGCTCGGCGGCCACCGGACTGCAGGGACTCGTCAGCTACGGCCGGGACCTGCTGCGTACCGGGCTCTACCTCGACGACTGGGAGCGGTTCGTCACCGAGGCAGCCGGCCAGCGCATGGCCCGCGGCACGCTCACGCCCCCGCGACCGCAGCACATCGCGCTGCGGGGCGTCTCCTTCCGCTATCCGGGAGCGGAGCAGGACACCCTCCACGACGTCGACTTCGAGGTCCGCCAAGGCGAGATTGTGGCGGTCGTCGGGGAGAACGGCTCAGGCAAATCGACCCTTATGAAACTTTTGTCCGGTCTCAACCTTCCCTCCATTGGCGTCGTCGAGTGGGACGGCGTCAACGTCACCGACCTTGATCCGCACGCCTTGTGGCGGCAGACGTCGGTGGTGCCGCAGGACTTCGCCCGCTGGCCCATGACCGCGCGCGAGAACATCACGCTGGGCCAGCCCCGCGCCGAGGGCGACGCGGCGGTCGCGCGTGCGGCACGGGCCAGCGGCGCCGACGACGTGATCCGGAAACTCCGGTCCGGGCTGGGCACGCTGCTGGCCCGGGAGTGGTGGGGCGGCGTGGCGCTGTCGCCCGGGCAGTGGCAGCGGTTCGCGGTGGCCCGACCGGCGCACAGGGATGCGGGCCTGCTCGTCATGGACGAGCCCACCTCGGACCTCGACGCGCGGGCCGAGCACCGGATCTTCACCGGGCTGCGTGAGATGGCCGGCGACCGCGCCGTCGTCCTCGTGACCCACAACCTCGCCAACGTGACTTCTCCGGGGGTCCAGGCTGTGGCGATGGCAGGATGTTCAGGCTTGATGCAGCTCAGCGCCGGTGTATTTGAGTTTATCCATCACAACAAGTGTGGTGTTATCGCTGGATCGGGTGACGTCACAGTAGGCGGCTCCTACCGGTTCCCGCCGGTCTCTCGGGGAAGACGACCCGTCGGTGGCGAAGTCCTCGCCGGAGACTCCGGTCTTCTCGCTGCGCCGCTAGGAGGCGCCTGGATTGCCGGGGCTGACGATCTCGATCCTGCGGTGGCGGGCGGCCTGGTTCCCCAACGCCGGCGCACCCCTCGGTGTCAAGTCATCTGAAGGACTCGTCGGGAACGGGCGCGATGAACAAGACGCTGCCGCTGGATCGTTGGCGTGGCGGTCGGAGGGCACCGCGGCAGGCGAGACCAGTGCGATCACATGCGAGAGTGGCGCTAAATCAACCTCCGTGGCTGAAATGCAGCCTGCACGCTTGACCGAGATCAGCAAAATCTTACCCAAGGCGTGAAAGTTCAATTGAGGACTATTTCACCGAGTATGCCCCTGCCCTATTACTGCACGGCTGCACGGCTGCACGGCGCACAATGCGCCAATTGGGAAATAGGGGCCATGTGGTCACATCAAGACGATGTAATTGTTCAAGTGCTGGCCATGGACGGGGTCATGACAGGTTGTGAGTTGCGTGTGAAGATCTCCGGCTGGCGCAGAGAGGCAACTGCGCCGGAGGGGACTTCACATGCCAACTCTGTTTCAGAGACCCACGCGGCACCGAGCCGCAGGGTCCGAGCAGCCCTATCTGCCACTATCCTCCCTGCGTCGTCTGCGCCCGGTCGCTGCGGCGCTGACGTTGCTGCTGGCCATCGAGACTGCCGTGGTCATCGACTCGACGGGCCAGGCCGTCGCTCTGCCGCAGGAATTGCCTGCAAAAAGCGCGACGGCCTCAGGTAAGAAAACCAAGAAGCTGGGCCCCGCCACTGCCGCCTCGGAAGCTGCTGCGCGGTTGAAGGCCAAGATCCAGAAACGCCGCATCGAGGTCACCGACGCTCGCACGGAAACCTCGACCACCTACGTGAACCCGGACGGGACGGTCACGGAGAAGGCGTACGCCGGACCGATCCGCTTCAAGGGCGACGACGGCTCCTGGCGCAGCGTCGACCCGTCGCTGGAACAGGCCAGCGATGGGTCGATCAGGGCGAAGGGGCATCCCCACGGGCTGACCCTGGCGGGCAAGCATGCCGCGCCGAAGGGGCTGAAGGCTGCTGGCGAGAAGAGTGCAACGGCGCCGGTGCCGCTGGTCACGGTGGAGGACCGTGCGGGTCGGCAGCTGCAGCTCGGCTGGTACGGCGCACTGCCGGAGCCCACGATCGAGGGGGCCGATGACACGGTCGCCCGGTACAAGGACGCGCTGCCGGCCACCGACCTGCTGATCGAGTCCACGCGGACCGGCTATGAGCAGTTCCTGGACCTGAAGAACCGTTCCGCCGTCGATGCCAACGGCCAGGTGGCCTACAGCCTGAAGGCCAAGGGGCTGACCGCGAAGGCGCACGATGACGGGTCGGTCACCTTCACCGACGCCAAGGGCAAGAGCGCGGGGGTTTTGCCGTCGCCGGTGATGTGGGACGCCCAAACAGACAAGAACTCCGGGGAGCACACCCATCAGGCGAAGGTGGGGGTGAAGGTCGCACAGGACGGCGACACCATCACCATCACGCTGACTCCGGACGCCGGGTTCCTGGCAGATGAGAAGACGCAGTTCCCGGTCACCATCGACCCGTCCATCAACGTCGGCAGCAGCTTCGACACCTTCGTGGAGCAGGGCTACACCACCGACGAGTCGGCCGCGACCGAGCTGAAGATCGGCAACAACGGCTCCAGTCAGGTGGCGCGTTCCTTCCTGTCCTTCCCGATGAAGAACATCACCGGGAAGCAGATCACCGCGGCGAAGCTGAACCTGTACGAGTTCCACTCCTGGTCGTGCACGGCCAAGGGCTGGGACGTGTACAGCACGGGTGCGGCCAGCACCAGCACGCGCTGGACGAGCCAGCCGAGTTGGGGCACGAAGTACGCCACCAGCACGCAGACCAAGGGCTTCTCCAGCTCCTGCAACGACGGCTGGGTCAACGCGGACGTCACCTCGCTGGCCAAGTCATGGGCCGCTAACGGCAACGGCACCAACCACCTGGGGCTGCAAGCCTCGGACGAGACTGATCCGTACGGCTGGAAGCGGTTCAACTCGGGCAACGCCGCCTCCAACACGCCGTATCTGTCGGTGACCTACAACTCCATTCCCGGGGTGCCGACCCTGATATCCCCGGCCGACAAGGGTGCCACCAACGACACCACCCCGACGCTGTCGGCGAAGGCGTTGGATCCGGACGGCTCCCAGGTCACGCTCGACTACGAGGTCTGGGCCTCCAACGGCACCTCCGCACTGCAGTCCGGCTCCAGCAGCAGCGTCGCCTCCGGCGCGACGGCCACCTGGACACCGACGGCGCTGCCGCAGGGCACCTACAAGTGGCGCTCGCGTGCAGGGGACGGCTCGGCGAACAGCGCCTGGTCGGCCTTCCGCACCCTCACGGTCGACACCACGGTCCCGGCGACGACGCAGACGTCCTCCACCGACTTCCCGGCTGGCCAGTGGTCTGGCACGCCGGACGACAGCGGCGACTTCACCGGCACGTTCACCTTCACCCCGCCGACCAGCGACGTGAAGGAAGTCCAGTGGAACCTGGACAGCGGCACCTGGCAATCAGTCGCCACCACCGGCACCGCAGTCACCGCCAAGCCGGTCTTCCGCGCGGGCAAGCACACCCTGACCGCGCGCACCAAGGACGCGGCCGGCAACGTCTCGGCCACCACGAGCTACACCTTCTACGCGGGTTCGGGTGCTGCCCTGCTCACCCCGGGTTTCGGTGACCGTCCGGCGCGGCGTACGGAGCTGACGGGCCAGGGCAAGGCGAGTGACACCGGGGTGCGCTACCAGTACCGGCGCGGTGAGACCGACACCTGGAACGACATTCCCGCCCAGGACATCCGCCGCAAGGCCGACGGCTCCACCCTCACGGCCTGGCCCGCCACCGTGACCAGCGGCACCGCCGAGGCGCTGACCTGGAACACCACCGACACCCTCAGCGAGGATGGTCCGGTAGACGTCCGCGCGGTGTTCACCGACGGCACCACCACCGACGCCTCCCCGGCCACCACCATCACGGTGGACCGCAACGCCGGCCAGGCGCCCAGCGAAGATGTCGGGCCCGGCAGCGTGAACACGCTCACCGGTGACTACGGCCTGTCGTCGACGGACGCCTCGGCCTTCGGCCTGAGCGTCTCGCGGACGTTCTCCTCCCGGCGCCCGTCCAACGGGGCCCAGCAGGAGGGGCAGGCGGCGATCTTCGGTCCCCAGTGGACCGCGGGCACCACCGCTGAGATCACCGACAGCGACTGGTCCTTCGTACACAAGACATCGGCCACCTCGGTCGCCGTCGTGGACGTGGACGGTGGGGTGGTCGGCTTCACCGCGGCCAGCGGCGGCGGCTGGAAGCCGGAGGCCGGTGCTGAGGACCTGACGCTGACCGGCTCGCTGACCGGCTCGTTCACTCTGAAGGACACCGAAGGCACCACCTCGGTGTTCAGCAAGGTCGACTCCACCGCCACCACCTGGCAGCTGGCCACCACGTTCCTGCCGACGGACAAGTCCACCACCACCGTGATCTCCGAGAAGACCACGGTGAACGGCAAGACGCTGGCTCGGCCCAAATACGTGATCGCCCCGACCTCCGCGGTTACGGCCGACACGTGCGCGGCGACGCCGTCGACCAAGGGCTGCCGACTGCTGGAGTACGTGTACGCGACCTCCACCACCGCCACATCGAGCACGTTCGGCGACGACAGCGGCCAGGTGAAGCAGATCCGCCTGTGGGCCACCGACCCCGGCGCCTCCGCCGCGACCGCCACGGCCATCTCCCAGTACGCTTACGACGACCAGGGCCGACTGCGCGAGCAGTGGGACCCGCGCATCTCTCCGGCGCTGAAGACGGCCTACGGCTACGACACTGCCGGCCGTGTCACCACGCTCACCCCACCCGGTGAGCTGCCGTGGACGTTCGAGTACGGCAAGGCCGGCAACAGCGCGGCCGCCGGTGACGGCATGCTGCTCGCGGCGTCCCGCCCGAACCTGAAGGCCGGTACCAAGGACGAGCAGGACGGCACCAGAGCCATCACCTCTGTCGTCTACGACGTGCCGCTGTCCGGCACCACGGCCCCCAACCAGGTTGCCCCCGGGGACGCCACCACCTGGGGCCAGACGGACGCGCCCACGGACGCCACCGCGGTCTTCCCTGCCGACCAGGTTCTGCTGTCCCACACCGGTTCGGATCTGGGTGCAGCCGACTACGACAAGGCGACCATCACCTACACCGACGCCTCCGGGCGCGAGGTCAACACCGGCCTGCCCGGCCGACACCTGACCACCAAGCAGTACGACCGGTTCGGCAACACGGTCTTCGAGCTGACCGCGACCAACCGCGAACTGGCCCTCGGCAGCGCCGACTACCAGGTCAACACCCAGAGCCAACTGAACATTCTCGCGGCCTCTCCGGCCGAGCGAGCACGCCTGCTCGGCACCGTCTCGGTCTACTCCACCGACGGCAAGCGCCAGTTGGAGGAGTTCAGCCCACTGCACCTGGTCACCCTCACCAAGCCGCTGGCAGGTGACGCTGACAGCCCCGACCTCCCGGCCGGTGTCCAAATTGCGGCCCGGGAACACACCGTCAACAGCTACGACGAAGGCCGTCCCACCGACGGCACCGCCACGGTCAGCGACCAGGTCACCACCGTCAAGGTGGGCGCCTGGATCGACGGCTACCCGGCCGACGGGGATGTACGCACCACGTCCACCGGCTACGACTGGGTCAAGGGTCTTGCCACCAGCGAAGTCACCGACCCGAACGGGCTGAAGCTCACCCAGACCACCAGCTACGACACCCAAGGCCGGGTCATCAAGACCACGCTGCCGAAGTCCACAGGCGCCGACGCCGGAGCCACCATCACCCAGTATTGGTCCGCCACCGGCACCGGCACGTGCGCCGGACGCCCGGACTGGGCCGATCTCGTGTGCTCCACCGGTCCGGCCGGAACCATCACCGACGGCGGTTCTAACCCCAACGAACTGCCCACGAAGATGACGGAGTACGACCGCTGGGGTAACCCGGCCAAGGTCACCGAGACGGCCAACGGCGTCACCCGTACCACCGTCAGCACTTACGACGGTGCAGGCCGTGTCAAGCAGACCCAGGTGGCAGGCGGCATCGGCACGGCGGTGCCGGCGCAGAACACCACCTACGACACGGCGAGCGGCGATGTGGCGACCGGCTCCAACGGCACCGCCACCATCACCCACACCACCGATCTGCTCGGCCGAGAGATCGCCTATGACGACGGCGCGGGCAACGTCACCCACACCGAGTACGACAGCCGTGGCCGCAAGATCCGTGTCACCGACTCGGCCCCGTCGACTGTCACCTACGACTACGACAACCCCGCCGGCCTGCCCAGCCGAGTCCATGACTCGGTGATGGGCAGCATCGGCGATGTCACCGGCTCCTACGACTCCGACGGTCGTCTGTACAAGGAGGTGCTGCCGTGGAACATGAACGTCGAGTTCGACCTGGACCCCACCGGCAGTGAGACCTCCCGATACTGGCACTGGGAGTCGGGCTGGACCGTTCAGGGTGAGTCCACCAGCCAGAACATCCACGACCAGGTCGTCTCCCGCACTGTCTACACCGGCGGCGGCGCCTACCAGGAATACACCTACGACGCAGCAGGTCGCCTGACCAAGGCCGACGACTCCGAAGCCGGCGTCACCACCCACCGGGCTTACACCTTCGACGACAACACCAACCGCAAGGCGCTGACCACCACCAACGACGACGTCGACGGAGGCACTCCCACCACCAACACCGACAACTACGCCTACGACAGCGCCGACCGACTGACCGCCAGCGCCACCGTCTACGACGCCTTCGGCCGCACCACCGCACAGGCCGACGGAACCCAGAACACCTACTACACCAATGATCTCGTCCGTCAGATCACCGCGAACAACAAGCGCACGACCTGGAACCTGGACGCGGCCGGGCGCCTCGCCTCCCAGACCACCGAGGAGCAGGCCGAGGACGGGACCTGGGGCAGTGCCGACACCCAGACAAACCACTACGGCGACGACGAGGACAACCCGACCTGGACCACGGGGAGCAACGGCGCCATCAGCCGCAGCCTCGAGGACCTGGCCGGCAATCTGATAGCCACCACCAGTGCGACCGGCGATGTTGTCCTGCAACTGTCCAACCTGCACGGTGACATCGCCACCCAGATCCCGCTGGTCGACAGCACCACCCCGGTCGTCAACACCTACGACGAGTACGGCAATCTGGAGCCCGGCACCGACCCCACCCGCTACGGCTGGCTCGGCGGCAAGGAGCGTTCTTCCGAGACGCCCAGTGGTGTGACCCTCATGGGCGTGCGCCTGTACAACGCCAGGAGTGGATCCTTCCTGTCGACGGACCCCGTCCCCGGAGGCAACGCCAACGCCTACAACTACGTCAACGGCGACCCGGTCAACAAGTACGATCTCACCGGCAAGTACTGTGAGTGGTGGAAGCACAAGTCCTGCAAGAAGAAGAAAAGAAGGCCGTGGTACGGGAAGCGCAGGTCCCACTGGAGTCTCCGTCACTGGGCCATGCGCAGAGTCAGAGGTTTCTTCTTCTGGGGCGGCCGCGGCGGCACCATTGGCGGCGGATTCGGCGTCATCGGTGGCTGCATCATCGGTGGAACTTTCACCGGCGGGATCGGCTGCGGCCCCGGGGCGGCGGTCGGCGGAGGCTGGGGATTTGCCTTCGGGTTCACCTCTGGCGGGATTTACGGACTCTTCCGGGGATCGAGGTCGTGGTGGTGATGCACACATGAAAATCTTCGTCACACTGCAGCGGCGAATGGATCAACTTCTGGCACCTCGCTGGCAGTTCGTGTCCGGCGGGCTGCTAGGAGCTCTGCTCTACAGCATATTCGGCGCCGGCCAAGGCGATTCGAGCGCAATGCTGATCGCTGAAACTGCAGCTGGACTCGCTGTGGGCGTCCTGGTCGTAGCGGCTTTCCGGTATCTCGGGCGAGCCAGGTAGCTCCACCAAGGGTGCTCTTGTGGCCTCCGCATGTGCGGAGGCCACAAGAGCACCGAGCACTAGACACCCTCCGTAATGGACTCGCAAGGTAAGCCAGGCCCCGACAAAACGGATCGATACGCTGCTCGGAATTCCCTACAAACACGGGTTCTGTCGATGACCGTTTTCCTGTCCCTCCTCATCGGCACCGTTGCCGGTGTCGGAGTGGTGGCAGCTTGGCTGCCCGGTCGATCCGGTCGACCGAGCTGCACCCTCAGAGGATTCGGTGCTGGCGCTCGCCATCCCGTTCCGCGAGTGGTGGGCACGGAGTACGGATCAGTTCCCCGCCACCTTCGGAAGTCTGGTGGTGGTCGAAATAGCTGGGCAGACCTACCTTAGAAGGCGCGCCCAACGCGTCGGTAACAACTGACACAGCCCTCAAAACGTGCCGCCGACCCTCCGCATCGGCGGCACGCATGTGACCGAGGCTTCCCCTGGAACTCGTAACACGATCAGGAGCGCGCTTTCTCGAGGCGTCGCCAGCAGATCAGACGGCCGGCCAGGGAGACAAATGCCTAGTGGAGTTCGGTGCGGAGTTCCCCTGATGGAGAAAGGCGTGGGGAATCATCAAGAAACGCCGCTCGGAAATCGCCGGAGCAACGTTCGGATTCGGATTCGGGATCGTACTCGGCGCTGCGAGACCGGTGATCGAGAGAGGCTTATGGCAAGTCAAGGTGTCGGCCCGGGCACACGAGATCATGGCACCATGCGAGAGTTGCATCAGTTCATAATGACAGTAAAGATAAGGCATGTTGAGGCAAAGTACACCTGACGGAGTCGACAAGGAAAGGGCTTTCGCTACACTTCAGGTATCGGTTGGCAACCTTGAGCTGTACTGAAGCGCACATTTGAAAAGCCAGCCGAGTTCGTTGCGGATGGTCGGATCCTTCTGGAGCGGCCTGCCATAGGTCCTCCAGGAGTATGTCTTGATGCGCCGACGCCATCGCGATCGACTTCAAAGTCCCACGACTTCGCCGACGGCCTCAGAAGCCATCCCAATCACCGCTCAAGAGTTGGTTTCCCTTGTAGGGGTTCTTGAGCATGCCCATACTAGAATTGCCGAGCTGAGCGATGCCGACGCGGAAACAATTGTTCGCGCCAGCGGGGCCGCACTCATACCGGCACTCTATTCGCGAGCCGGATTGTCCTTGACTCAGGGAAGCGGAAATATCCCCTTGCTCGTCATTGAGGTTGGACTGCTTGAGGCCGCAGTGATCAACCTGGAGACGTATCAAGGAAATGAGGTAGTACTGGTCGCCGGCTACGAGCTACTGGATATTCTTTCACGTCGCCAGGCGAATTCATATCCCCTGCGCCATATACACGGAATATTGGCCTTCGGTGACGAGACGGGGGACTCAACCAGCGGCTCAGCCACTCCGTCCCTGACGTGACGGCGAAGGATGTAGCCTTCCGGCTGTAGATCGTGATCTTGGGGCCACGCCAGGGCGCTGTTCAGGGCGGGGTAACCTCCGACAAGCGCGCCAAGAGGGCGGGTATCAGGGTGTCGTCGAAAATGCTATGAGAGAAATGAGGTCATACTGTGCGCCGGTTATGAATTGCTGGATAATTTTGCAAACCGCAAAGGGGTGTCTACCCTCTGTGTAGCGTGCACGGAATCTCGGTCTTCGCCCGTGGGGAGGGGTGTTGAGACACGACCAGTGGACCAACAAATCCTTCCCTGACGTGACGACGAGCGCCAGATAAGATACGTGCTTGCGGAAATGAGATCGTGTCGACGTTTCTGCTGGTCTCGCCGAAGGAGGGGGAGCGCCATTTGGGCGACTGCTTTTCTCACCAGCTGCCCTGGTTCAAGGCTCGGGTCAACTCCCTGTTGGCGGCCCTCCCGCCGACGGGCCAGAGCCCGCTCCACCGACCGCGGATGGACGGTGAGACCGAACTCCTCGGCCACCGCCTCGGCCAGGACCCGCGCCTTCATGGCCGGATCGGCCTCCAGCAGGGCCTCGAGGTGCTCCATCACCGGCCCGGTCAACTTGCTCGGCCCCTTCGGCCCCGGTTTGCCCGGCACCAGACCAGCCGGCCCCTCCGCGTCCAGGGCGGCCGCGATCGCATAGAAGGACTGCCGGCAGAACCCGAACGCTTTCGCAGCTCGTGCGACGGGCACCTTGTCGACGCGCACCCGGCGCACCATCTCGTACTTCACCTGCACCAAATCGTGCGGATCCAGGAACGACGTGGCGGCGAACGCTTCGTCGGTCACCGCCTCGGGACGCGGATTGAGTGTTCTCGACTCCCGCAGAGCACGGATCTTCGCCGTGTTTCCCACCACCGCTGCCATGGCCACCGCCCCTGTTGAACCCTGTCATCAGGACTCCGACGCCACCGGCCACGGCCAAGACCCTGATCGCCACCACGAGAGGCAGAAGTAGCAGACCAGCGCACGTTCCCCGTCCGAACGCGCCCCCGGCCGGCACCGCGATCGGCCTCCCGCTCGGCGTGAACTCCGCGACGCTCACGGCGTGATCTCCCCGACGCCCCGCAGCCGATCGATCAGCGTGGCCAGCGCGACCAGATCCTGTGTCCGGAACGGACACTCGCCCGCAGCCGCGACAACGAACGGGTCCACCGGCGCCACCGACGTCCACTCCGCCGGGATCTTCGACCGGCCGCCCACCTCGTCAAAGTAGTACACCCGGTCCCCACGCCAGCACTGCCGGCGCTCGATGAACTCCAACTCCTGGCCGGACAGCGGATGGAACGGATGCGTCACACGCACCCGACCTCCGTCTCCAGAATCGGGATCACCAGCAGTCGACGGATCACGCCAATGCCATGGCCGAGGCTCTGAACGGCACTTTCAAGGCCGAGCTGATCGAGATACAGGGCCCCTGGAAGGACCCCGCCCAGGTCGAGCGGGCGATCTTCCAGTGGGTCACGTGGTACAACGAAGAGCGTCTTCACTCCGCGCTCGACTACGTGCCACCTGCCGAGTACGAACGCGGCTTCTGGCAGAGCCAGGAGCAGACCCCGCAGTCCGCCTGAAACAAGATCGCCGGACTCCACAAATCTCAGTGCAGCTCAAATCGCTTCCACGGCTGGTTAAGGCACCGGTTGCCCCGCTCGGCCCGGTCCCGGACGGCGGGCGGCTGACTGGCCTGGCGGCGCATCAGCTCCCGGCTCGTACGGTACCGCTTGCGGTGGTGCCAAGACGCCTCCACCAGCAGCAGCCGGCGGGCGTGGCTGTTGCCGGTTTTGGTGATCGGACCCTGCACCCGGCGCTGGCAGTTGGAGGCATCCGACGGCACCAGGCCCAGATAGGAGCTGATGGTGCCGCCGGTGAAGCGATGCCAGTCGCCGACCTCGACGGCCAGCCCGAAGGCAGTCAGTACGCTGACCCCGCGCAGGCACTCCAGCCGCCCCACCACCGGCGCGAATGGCGAGACAGCCCATCTGCTCGATCGCCCCACACCGCCTCCGTCTGCGGCGCCAGCCGCAGCGACCGGATCTCCCCGGAAACTCCATCGGTCGCGGCCCCGACGACTGAACGGGCGTGAATATCCAGCCCGGCATACGTACGCTCGAACATGACTGGCACCTCCCGCAATTGTGGCTCTACCGTCACTCAGAGTGGCGGCAACTCGCACCAACTTGCGAGCGAGGCGCCGGTTTTCCATACGGTCTAGGCTCGTAGGCATGGGAATCGACTGGGAGAACATGCTCGGCACAAGCGGCAACGGCCTCAACGATGCCTACGACAGCGCGGTCTCCGCGGTCATCTACAGCGAGGACCCGGGGGACGACCGTCGGCCACTCCCAGTCGGCGAAGAGCACGACGACACAGACGGCCTGCGCTGACCTGAGCGCACACGAAAACGCCCTGTGCGGTCTCTCCCAGGCTCTGCCCCCGCCCCCGCGGATCTGGGTATGGACCACCCAAGCGCGGCATCCGGTCGCGGCCCTGGCCATCCCGTGTCGCCTCCCGCGACGCCCGGCGAAGCAGGTGATGAACCCACGAAGCGACGCACCGCCCTGAGGCTGATCGGCGGCACGGCTCTGGCACCGCTCATGACGTCGGGAGCCGCCAGCGCAGACACCGCCCGCGGAGATACCCACCACGCCACCCTCACCCAGCTCGACCCCGACGACCTCACGGGACTCGAAGTAGCCATCAACCACTTAGGCGCCACGTACGTCTCCAAACCGCCGCGCGAACTGTGGCCCACGGCCGCTGCCGCCACGAACTGTGGTCCCAAGGCGGCCGTGTTCACGAACGGGCCTTCCTCGACCACGGCACCCTCGTCCCCCTGCCCGTCCGCAAACTCGAACGCCGCGCCAGCGCCCACACCCACCGCTGGTACCACCTGCTCACCGTCCTCTGCCCCCGCGGCCCCCCACGAACACCGCGAACCCGTCGGCGTCACCACCACCCCCGGAGAACGCGAGGCAGGCCAGAGCGACACCGAGACCGGCTTCCACCGCGCCGAACATCTCCTCCAGATCCCCGACAACACCGCCGTCCACCAGACCCTCTACGGCCGCCGCGAAGACACCGAAGCCGGCTTCTCCCCGTTCGACCGCTCCCTGTGGAACCGCCGCATGATCGCCTTCGGCGCCGCAGCACAAAGCCTCGTCGTCCTCGGCTTCCTCCTTGCTCAGAACGCCACCAGCTCCGCCCGCTACAAAGAAGACCCCACCTACGCCGACGCCGGTACCACTGACCTCAGCGCCGACAGCAAACCCCGCCGATCATGAACCCGGCTGAGGCATCAGCCCCAGCCCACCACCCCACCCAAATCCGCTACCCTGCCAAGGACCGCCACCCCGGTGGCGGTCCTCACCCTTGCCGAGACCACGGCGAACACTCACTCAGAGTATTCAGCCACGTTTCACGCAAGGCCCCGCGACATCTGCGTCGCACGGCCTTCGGTAGCTGTCGGCAGGAGGTCCGAAGCCGTTGAGCTGGCCGAGCCTGACGGCCTTTCACGCTTCCTGTCTGCGCACCGCCCACGCGGCTCGCAGTAGCATTCCGGGGCGCATCAGCGTCTTCGCGGGACTGAGCATTTGCGTCACCTCCAAGCAGCGCCGGTGTATCACCGGATCGGTCATCGACGCCCGGTCCACGAGGTCGCTGAGCCGGGAGATGACCTTGAAGCCCCGTGGCCGTGGCCCGGTGACGTGCGGCAGCCTCAAGTCGCTGCGGGTGGACGTCTGCCACGCGTCGTCCACGACGGCGCGGGCGCCCTTAAAGTACGCCCAGGCCGGATCCCGTAAGGAATGCCCGGATTTGAGATAGGTCGCCAGGCAGGAGGCGTGCATCGCAGCCGACGACATGCCCTGGCCGTAGATCGGGTTGAACGAGGCCAGGGAATCACCAGTCGCGATGAGCCCGGCGGGGAACCGGTCCAGCAGGTGGAAGTCACGCCTGAGACTGAACGGGTGCCCGTAGCTGGCCGGCTCCCCGATCAGCTCACCGTCCTCTGTCAGCTGACGGAACGCCGCCGCCGGGTCCTCCTTGCAGCGGAGGAGGAACTCGTCGCTGCCGCGCCCCGGGCGGTCGTCCGCGTACCCGGCTATCAGGGCGATCCACCGATCTCCCTCGACGCGGCCCAGGGTGCTCAGCCGCAGCCGACCGTCCGGCGTGGTGGACAGCGACTGGGCCAGCGTCGTGTCATGCCCGCCCTCGGGACGCCGGAACAGTGCGGTGGTATAGCCGAGGTCGACGTCCATGCGCCGCGTCGCGGGTTTGGGCCAACCACCCTCCCGCAGCCAGTCCCCGATTCGGCTGGCGCGGCCGGTCGCGTCGACCACCAGGTCGGACTCCAGGACCACCTCATCACGCGCATCCGTGGTCGTGCCCGTGTATCGAACTCCGATCACCCGGTCGCCCTCGAAGGCCAGACCGCACACGCGGCCGTGGACCAGGTGCAGATTGTCGAGCGACAGCACCCTGCGTCGGAGGTGTGCCTCAAGTAGGGGCCGCGTGGCACTGATCATCTCCACGCCGTCGACCAGCACCTTACGGCGGCCCCCAACGTAGGTATGCAGGTCCCGGCCCGTGTCCGCGAGCGCAGCGCCGTCGGCGATGAGATCGGTGGCGAAGCCCGGGAACCACTCGTCGATCCTGCGGCGCCCCCCGTCCAACAGGGCGTGCATCTGCTTGCCTTGAGGGACTCCGGGACGGGGGCCCTGGCCGCTTCCGAACAGGCCCGAGGGGGCGATGTCATCCCGCTCCAGTACCAGCACCTCGTCGGCGTGATCACTGAGCACCCGGGCAGCCAGCAGCCCCGCGATGCTGCCCCCGAGCACGACAGCCCTGCGCATGTGACCTCCTGCGTGCAGTTATCTGCTTCCGCTCCAGGACGGGAGCGGAGATCATAGTGAGCCCCCAATACCGCCCTGACCCGACGATCCACGCATTCATTCTGTACATTTGCGCATCACGCGATTCCTGCGCTGCCCATGAAAGGAGGGACGCGATGAGCGGGCCTGCCACGCCCCGGGGAGAGGTCTATGATGTCGACGCCTGGCGGGGCGCGCTGGGTGAGACGTTGGTCAAATTGGACGCAATACCGATCGGCGACACCGGGGGCGGTGCCGAATACACCGGCTGGGCCCACCAGGTGGACTTGGGACACCTCACCGTGACCGACGTCGGCTCCGACCCGGTCCGAGTCGTGCGCACGCCCAAGATGCTGGCCGGACCCCAGGACGACTACTTCATGCTGTCGATTGCCCAGGAGGACAGCGCGGTGAATACCACCGTGGAGTCCCGGCTGCTCCGAGGAGACGCGGTTCTACTCGACAGCACCGTGCCCTTCCAGCTCAGGGCCGACGGGCGTGCTCATCACCTGGTGCTCACGCTGCCCCGCGCGGACGTGCGGCAGGTCATGCCTATCGACAAGGAACGAATCGGGCGCCGAATCGGCGCGGAGAACCCGGTACTGGCCGTTCTGCAGGCCGCGGTCAGGGAGATCTATGCCGGTGAGGACCGGTTCGATCCGCGTCTGCTGCCCGAACTTGGCCACACCCTGCGCGAGTTGACCTTGTCCGTGCTGCGCTCCGCTGAGCACGCTGACCAGGCCGGGGTGAACGCCCTCCTCGGACACCGCGCGCAACTTCTCCGGATGCAGGGCTTCATACAGGACCACCTCGCGGAGCCGGATTTGTCCGCCAAGACGCTGGCGGCGGCGTTCGGGGTCTCCGTGCGCTACGTGGAGATCGTCTTCCGGGAAAGCGGCACGTCACCGGCCCGGCACATCCGCGAGGTCCGGATGGAGACGGCGCGCAGGCTCCTGGCGGACCCTCGGCAGCAGCAACGGACCATCGAGGCGATCGCCCGGTCTATCGGAATTGAGAGTCCTACCGTCTTCACCCGTATGTTCCGTCAATTCCATGACATCACACCCCGCGAATACCGGCGTTCCTAGGCCAGCGGGAACTACTGCCGGTCCGGGATGCCACGTCCGTCAACCGGTTGACTGCCACGCGTGACGGGTGTCAGCCGCCGTTCTCGCGGGTGCCGGTTCCGGGGGCACGGACATCAACGATTCGCGCACACGGAATCGTCAATTACCGCACGGGCTCTTCGCGGCCGCCGTTGAGATCGCAGCCGTCGGCGTATGCGCCTAATTTGCCAAAGCCTTACGCGGCACGCCCTGCCAGGTATTGGCAGTGCTCCGATTTTCATGGGCGGTGCAGGAATCGCGTGATGCGCAATTGTGCAGAGCGGGTGCGCAGATCGTCGGGTCGGGACGGCATTGAGGGCCCACTATGATCCCCGCCGCTACGCGATGAGCGTGCCTGCCAAACCTCGCGCCCGCCCCGGAGAGGGGTACGTGTCTGAGGTTTCCCTGTTGGCGCAGGGAGCGACAGCCGAAAGTGGCTCAGCATGACCCGTAGGACTGTCCAACAACCGCATACAGCACAGTGGCCGCCCCCCTGTTGACGCAGGGAAACGGCCACCGTAGGCGACTCGGCATGAGTCACGCACCACCAGAGATCGAACCCAAACCCAAGCCCTGGGGTGCTCTAGCGGCGTCTCGTACACGCCGCAGACAGGATAGGCCGTCACTCGTACCTGCCGTGCGGGAACGGGCCGCTTCACCCTGCGTCGGAGCCCCCAGCACCTCATCCAGGAGGCCGCTGTGCCCGTTTCCCGCCGTCGCATGTCGCGACGCATGACGCAGACTGCCGCCGCCTCAGCGGCCACTCTCACTCTCGCCGGCGGAGCGTTCGTACTCGCGCCGAGCGCATCGGCCGTGGACACCTCGGCGTGCACCGCTGGCCAGTCGTTCATCCACTCTCCCTTCCGGGGGCACCTCAACACCGGCTCTATCAACCTACGCACCAGCCCGAGCCTACAAATCGAACTAACATTCGAACACGCTCCCCGTCAGTCCTCCGGAGGACCGCGGGACCCGCGGTATGAGGGAGCGCCGACTTGCACGCCCATGCCTTCTTGGAACGTCCGCCCAGCGACCATGCGAACCACGTCGTCAGCATGCTGTGACGCGAATGGCTGTCACCCTGGAACGGATCACGCCGGTGTGCGCCATTGCGCCTGGTCCGTCAAGGCGGCGGCCCAGCAGCAGGGCAGCCCCGCCATCCGGACGGATACGTGCGCTGGTCGGTCCGCAGCTGACGGGCCAGGCGGTTCGCTCAGAGAGTGGCCGCGACGGAGCCGACGGGAGGGGGAATTGAGCACCATGTCAACAGGGGAGTCGAGCCGCAGATGCCGGCATGTACCGCGCTGGACCGCTTCGCTCCGGGAACAGCTCGCCATACGTTTCGAAACTCGCGCCACCGCCGAGCTCATCCGCAGGGACTTCGGCCTGTCGGATGTTCGCAATATCGAGAACCTGGTTGAGTTGGTGGCCAGCCGAGACGGAAAGCCCATCAACGTGCTATGCCTGGCGTTGCCGTCGAAGGTCAGCGCGTTCTGCGTCTCCAGTCCCGACCTTGACTTCATCGTCGTTGACGTCAACGCGAACGAGCTGACTCGATTCCATGCGATTCTGCACGAGTTGGGTCACTTTCTCCTGGATGGCACAGGCGAGGACACGGACGGATCGCGGACGGGCTCCTGCCCCAAGAGCTGGCACAGCAGCTCGTCCCGGCGCTCAACCCGGACTCTGTCACTAAGTTCTTCAAGAGGTCCCACTACGCGTCCAAGAGCAAGCGCCGCATCGAGAGAAGCCGTGAGCCCAACAGTGCCGGAACCCGTCACCCGGGTCCGCCTGCGTGCGATCGCTCAGCCGGAGCCGCCCTCCGCCGGGTACGTGCGGTCCGGGCCCGCAGTGCGGCACCTCGGGCGGGGCGCCGCCTCGAGTGGACGGCTGCGCCATATGCCCGGCCTGCCCTCGTCGGGGGACGGGTGTGTCAAGGTGTGCCTCCGCGGTCGGCAGTGCGAGGTGGCGGGAGTGGGGCCATGAGGCCGTGATCGCCGCGCACCCGTGCCGTCCAGCCGGTGCCAGGGGCGCTATACGACCTCGTCCCAACTCCCGAGGAGTGCGTCATGCCGACCCTGGGTTTACTGCCCACCGACAAGCCTGAACTCGAACTGACCTTCGTGGTAAGCGGTTCCCGGCGTGCCCAGACTGCGGAGATCAACGGCGTGGTGACGGTGACGCCGGAACAACTGCTGGAAGGCGGAGTTCCTTCAGCTCTGCCCGATGGCTCGCTCGTCCTGATCACCGGCACGTCGCCCTTCCGTCTCCGCGGCCGCGTCACGACGGTGCTCGAGCTGTTGCTGCAGAGGATGAGCCGCGACGGTGGAGCAGGTCTAGCGGTGAGTGCTGCTCCCGGCGCGCGCTCCCCGTTCCCCCCGGACATCGTGGACCGGGCCACCCGGCTTGACATCGCCCTGCTCACTACGGCCGCGTCCGCCGAGCGCTGGGAAGGCGTACACGCGGAGATCCAGCAGTCCCGCCTCATGTTCGCCGAGCGCCGCGCTGCCCAACTCAGCTCGCTCGTACAGGAACTGCCGGCCCAGCTGGCCGATGCCCGCGCCCTGCAGCGCATCGCGGACTGGCTCGCCCGGTCTCTGGATTGTCAGGTGCTGGTCAGCGAGCCGGAACGGGTTCTCGCCGCCTCACCTGCCACTGCCGCCGAGCAGCTGGCGCAAGCCATCATCCGGCAGTCCGTGGACGGAACTCTCCCCGAGACGCTTTCGGGACCCCACACCCAGCTCATCTCGCTGGCCCCGGCCTCGGCCGCGGACACTGTCCTCGCGGTGGCCCGCAGAACCCCTTTCGACGAGGCGGACCTGCGACTGCTCCGGCAAGCGGCAAAACTGCTGGGCCTCGTCGACCAGGCGCACCGCGAGTACCTGGCAGCCTCCGACGCCTCCCACGCGGCGCGCAGCGCGGCATTCGAGCTTCTTCTGGACGGCGAGGCCGAGAAGGCGCGGCGTGTCATGGCCAAGCTGGCGCCCGGACTTCTGGAATCGGAAACCGTCCGCGTCTTCGTTGTGGAGACCCAGCAGGAACGCCGGTACCTGACCGCACGCCGCTGCAGCACAGCCGTCGGCCAGCAGGCCCTCGTTGTCCCTGACCCGAGAGACAACCGGCGGATCCTGATCGTGCATCCGATCCGCTCCTACGAAGACACCGGGGCAGAGGTCTCTGCCGAACTCACCCGGCTGGTCGGCGCCCTGGGGCCCCCTTCGTCACTGGGCGGCAGCGGGATCTACTCCATGCCCCTGCTCGCCGACGCACTTCACGAGGCCATCACCGCCCAGAGGTTTGCCGCCCTCCAACCGGACTCCGTGGCTCTCTCCGTGCACGGCTCCGACCTCGTCAGTCTCCTGCCGCAGGCTGAAGCGCAAAACTGGGCCCGCCGCTTGCTGCACCCGCTGATGCGCGACGAGACGCAGTGGGAGTCCATGCGCAAGACCCTTCCGGCCGCCCTCGCCTACCCCTACACGGTGGCCGCCCGCCGATTGAGCCTGCACCGCAACACGGTCATGCGCCGCGCGTCGCGAGCTGCCGAACTCCTGCGCATGGACTTTGCTTCCATAAGCGACCGCATCGCCGTTGCCCTGGCACTGGAACTGGTCACCCAGCGAGAGGTTTCCGCCGCACCGCGGCTGACCGGTTCCGAACCGCTTTCTCTGGCATGGCTGTTGGACACTCCCCAGGCGCATGCCTGGGCACAGACCTTGCTCAGACCGGTCCTGGCAGACCGGCGTGACCTCCAGTCCACGGCACTCGCCTGGCTCACCTTCGACACGCACGTCGAGCCCGCGGCCCGCGCGCTCGGCCTCTCCGAAGTAACGGTGCGTTCCCATCTGCGCGCCGTGGAGGACCACATGCAGCGCGATCTTGCCACCCTTGCGGGCGTACGCGATCTGCAGTTCTCACTGCATGTCGTCACGGGCCAGCCTGATCTGCGCTCAGATCAGCAAGGGCTGTCCGTCGTCGCTTGCTGACCGCCGCGACGTCGCAGAGCTCGGCGTCAGACCCCTTTCTTCCTCCCTCATGGGGCCACCTTCGCAGCTCGAGGCGTGGCACGTCTTCGACGGCCATGTCTTCACGTACCCGCACAAAGCGTACGGGGTGGCGCAGACGGCCGCGGGCGTCCCGGGAGACATCCGCGCTGATCTCGACGACGGTTTCTGGAACGACCAGAGATATTTGCAGTTCTTCCCGCGATCCCCAGCCGGAGAAGGTACCCCCAGCCCACGGGTGATCCTCCTGAACCGGGCGCAGGAAGCCGCCCATGATCTGGGCCTGAACTGCCGGCAAGGCACTCGTGCGTCCCGCATACTGCAGTCGTTCGTCCGGGGCCTGCCGGTCAAGGAGGAGGCTCCGGGGACGGCGAGGCGCTCCGGTGACCGCGCCGACGATCATCTCCAGGGTGTCGCGCACCCACTGCACTGCACTTCCGCCAGGAGCGTGCTCCTGGCCGGTAGCTTTCGCCGCCGTCCTTGAACACACAGCCCTCCACGCCGGCCACGGACCAGCCCAGCCACTCTCGGGCCACATCGGCATCGCCTGTTAACGGGCGCAACGTCCACGGCGCAGCCAGCCCCTCCCGCTCGAACAGGGTCTCGAGTGCCTGCCGCCTGTCGACGTATGGACGTTCGCGCAGGCTCCGGCCGTTGACGTGGAGCAGGTCGAACACGACGTAGTGCGCCGGCTGCGCTGCCGCGGCCCGCTGCGCGGCGGTGCCCCGGCGATGCAACCGCTGCGTGAGCCGCTCGAACGCGAGCCTGGTCTCCTCCCACACGACCAATTCGCCGTCGAAGACGACCGAAAAGGGCAATTCCCGAAGGGCGGCCGCGACCTCCGGAAAGGCCACGGAAAGATCATTGCCCCCGCGCGAGCGCAGAGCCGTAGAACCTGCAGCATCGTGTGCCGCAAATGCTCGGAATCCGTCCCACTTGGGTTCGGCAAACCAGTTCACAGGAAGTGTAAAAGTCTCGACGGTAGTCGCCAGTATCGGCTCGGCGGGAAGGTCGATTGCATCGGATGGCCACCACAAGCGCCTGGCAGGGCCAAGGAGGACACGAGGAAAAGCGGCTCGACGGGAGGGAGTAAGCTCACCCCTCGCACCATCATAGGGGCCCTCGCGGAATGTCTTTTTATCGGCCAACCGGCCTGTCGAGGCGTGGTGTTCAGGATGAGGCGGAAAGTTTGCCAAGTGATTGGTGAGCTATGCACGGGGCCGGGAAATGTGCACCGCCGACACCCCTGTCATGAGGAAGGTGCACCTCTGTGCTGACATGTGGCCGACTGGTGCTATCCCGAAAGGTGCCAACAGCCAGATGGTGCACCGGCGAAATGGCATCGCCGCATGCATATGCCTAGCATTGCCGATGCAGGCCCGGCCGGCCACGGAGTGAGTGAGGCTCAAGTCGAAACCGCTTACAGGGTAGCCGACAAGGCCTGCGGCGGGGAAGCCGCCGCAGGCACCAGGAAGCGGGCACCAGAAGGTGGTTGGAGCCACCGGTCCGGCACCCGCTCTCGCCAGCGCAAAGCAGGCCCCTGCCAGGGCTTGTGCAAAGCGACTCTCAGCAGAGTCACCACCAGCGGATCTGAGGAAACCACTGGGGCCTTTTGTAGGCGTGTTGGAGCACGCCGACGGTGCTCAGGATAGATCAGTGCGCCGCGCGACAACAGCGTGACCACTGCATTTTGCTGAGCCCAGGGCCCCCGAGCCAGACGGGGCAAACCACATGACCTCAAAGCACGCGACGGACCAGTCGGGACCGCGCACCACGGTGCCGGCTCACCGCCCCTGCTTCCAGGCGGAGCTGGCCTGTATGCGGAACCTCGGCGCAGCCGGGCTGAGCGGCTAGCACCCGACCACGCCCGACGACGCTTCGCCAACAGGCTCTCTACTGAGAGACCTTGCGCCCGGCCGCGCGCCCGCCGGACAACACCCGGCCCACCACCCGCGTACCCCGCTTTGCCGCCGCCAGGCGCAGCAGGCACTCGCGACTTGCCCACCCCACCCCTCGAGCAGCCGTGCCTGTCGCTCGTGTACCGACTGCTGCCCGCGCAGCCCGATGGCGAGTACGCCCGCATCACCGTGCGGCCCTGCGCGTCGCCTCGCCCCGTCTCGCCGTCTCCCGCTTCGCCACCCCAATGAATTGAAGGGATCCCATGCGACTCCGTGCCGCCACCCGTCTTGCTGCCACAGCCATGCTCGCCCTTTCGGTCACCGCCGGGCTGGCCGTGACCACCGCCCCAGCCGCGCACGCCGTCGGTGAGAACAGCAAGTGCACCGTCAACTGGTCGAACTTCGGCGCCACCGTGGCCAAGAACGGCTGGAACCTCCGCACCGGCCCCTCCACCGCGTATGCCAGCAGGGGCTACCTCTACCGGGGGGACAAGCTGACCGTGCTGTGCAGCCGCGGCGCCTGGGACTACAGCCAGCTCAGCCAGCGCTCCAAGTCGGGTATCCCCAAGGGCACCAAGGGCTGGGTGCGCGACGACGGCCTCTACCAGCTGGCCGGCTGACAGACCGGCCCGGATCCCGCTCACCACCCCCATCACCGGCCCGGCCACGAACGACCGCCGACCCACTCGTTTCCCGGAGGAAGCCACCATGCCCGCGCTCAAGCGCACCTCCATCCCCCTGCTCGCCGCCGCAGTCGTCGCCGTGATCATCGCCCCGGTTCTCGCGGCCGCTTCCCTGACCTCGGGCGGCGGGCGCTCGCCGGGCTCACCAATCGCCGCACGGCCGCCCGCGCGATCGCCGTCCTCATCCCGCCGCTTCCTGACCGCCGAACCGGAGAACCGACCATGAGGCACAGCACCACGCGGCCCAACTCGTCGGCATCACCGCGCCCTTGGCTCGCCGTGACGACCGCCTGGTCCACACCTGCGTCGGGGGCAGGCCGATGACCACGATCGCACCGGCCGCGCAGTCCGCACCGCCGACAAGGGACCGACGACTGCTGCTCGGTGTCTTCGCCGTACTGGGGCTGGTCATGGCGATCTGGGGCACGAGGATGCCCGCCGTCCAGAGCGCGGCGAACCTCGGGCCAGGAGTCGTTCTGTGCAGCCCGCATCCACGTCCTTGAACGCGGCCCAGTGCCCCGTCACGTACGGCGCCGTGCTGCGGGTTCCGCACCTCGCCCGACTGTTGACCAGCACACTCATCGGCCGGCTGCCCTCGGGGATGGCCCCGCTGGCCATCGTTCTGGTGGGCCTCGACGGTGGGTACGGCACGGCGGGGGCGCTGGCGGCCTGCTACCTGCTGGCCAACGCGGCAGGCGGCCCGGTACTCGGGCGGCTGGTCGACCGGCGGGGACAGACCCGGGTGCTCACGGTCAGCGCGCTGATCGCCACCGCCGGCTTCGTCCTGATCCTCGTCAAGGACGGCCAGGTGCTGGGCGCGCTCATAGCCGGGTTCGCCCGTCCGCCGCTCGACGCGACGCAGCGCTCCCTGTTCCGCCCGCTGATGCCAGACCGTGAGCACGAGCGCGTCGTGCTCGCCCTGGACGCCTCGGTACAGGAACTCATCTACATCGCCGGTCCGCTGACGGCGGCCGCCGTGGCCTGGGCGGCATCCGCTCAGACGGCGCTCCTGGCAACGGCCGCGATCGGCCTGGCGGGCACGCTCCTGGTGGTCACCTCGCCCCCGTCGCGTGCATGGCGGCCCACGCCGCGCGCTGCGGACTGGCTCGGGCCGCTGCGCTCGACCGGCCTGCGGCGGCTGTACGCGGCGATGGCGTGCGCCGGGGTACCGATGGGAGCGATCATCCCGGTCGCGGTGCGAATGGGCGACCGCCTGCAGGCGCCGGGCCTGGCCGGACTGCTGCCCGCCGCCCTGTCCGTCGGTGCCGTCATCGGCGGCATCGTCTACGGCGCCCGGATGTGGCCCGGGCCGGTGTACGGGCACCTGATGGTGCTGTGCGCGGTGTGGGCGGCGGGCTGGCTGCCGCTGCTGGCCGCCACAGGCCCGGTCACGGCGGTGGCCGCCTGCCTCGCGCCGGGGGCCGCGATGGCGCCTCTGCTGAGCGCGGCCTACGTCCTCACCGCCCACAGTGCACCGGAGGGGATGGCTACGGAGGCAGCGGCGTTGCTCGTCGCCGCCCTCGACATCGGGTGCGCTGCGGGTACGGCGGCCGCTGCCGGCCCCCTCGGACCGTTGCTGCTGCCGGTCGGCGGCGCAGCCGCCCTCCTCCTACTCGTTGCCAGCCCCACCGGGGACCGGCTCCCACTCCCACTCGCCGTCCCGGCCCAGACCCGGGAGGCCCCATGACCCCCCGGTCCCGCTCTCCCGTTTCCTCACGGAGGTCCCTGCTTATGACCACCCCCGCTGTAACCGGTCACGCGCCGGCCCATCTCGCCGCACTGCGCGCGGACGCGACGCGCGGCCTGACCGCGGTCCCCAAGGCGCTCCCGCCGAAGTGGCTCTACGACGCGGCCGGCTCCGCCCTGTTCGAGCAGATCGTGCGGCTGCCGGAATACCCCTACTGCCGCACGGAACAGGCTCTCCTCACCAAGCTCAGCCCGGACATCGCCGTGAACACCCGCGCCCGGAGCGTGGTCGAGCTGGGGAGCGGCGGCCCGGAAAAGGCTCTGGCGCTCCTGGATGCGCTGGCCGAGACGGTGACCACGTACGTACCCGTCGACGTCAGTTCCAGCGCCCTCGACCAGGCCGCCACGGCGCTCTCGGCTGCATGCCCGCGGGTGGCCGTCCAGCCGCGCGTCGCCGACTTCACTGCTCCGCTGGACCTGGACGACGTGGACGGGCCTCGGCTGGTGATGCTGCTGGGCGGAACGATCGGCAACCTGCTGCCCGACGAGCGTGCGGAGTTCCTCGCCTCGCTCGCCCCCCGGCTGGCGCATCAGGACCGGCTGCTGCTGGGCGTCCACCTGGTGACCGACCCGCGCGTGCTCCTCCCCGCCTACAACGACTCCGCAGGGGTGACGGCCGCTTTCAATCGAGGTCTCCTACACCGGATCAATCGGGAGCTCGGAGCCGACTTCGACGTTGACGGCTTCGAACACATCGCCGTGTGGGACGCGGAGAACGAGTGGATCGAGATGCGGCTGCGAGCCCGCACCGCGCAGACCGTGCGCCTGGACGACCCCGGCATCGACGTGCGGTTCGCCGCCGGCGAGGACCTGCGCACGGAGGTGAGCGCGAAGTTCCGCCCCGAGCGCCTCGCGCGTGAACTCGACGCCGCCGGGCTGGAACTGCACATGATCTGGACCGATCCCGACGCGCTCGTCAGCCTCGCGCTCGTCGCCCCCGCCCTCCGCATTCTCCCGGCCGCATGACGGGCACCCCGCGCAAGACCCAACGGTCACCCACGCCGTACGGGCGCTCGGGGTGGAGCGCGGCGTGCTGCACATCGAGATGCGCCTGACGAATCGGGGGCCGGCCGTCGAGCCGGAGTACGCCGCACCCGGCGCTCCGCAGCCTGACCAACAGATCCCCAACCACCAACTCCATGAAGCAGCCCGCGCCATGCGCATGCAAGAAGGAGCTCATCCGATGAGGAAGAACAAGATCCGCAGCGCCGTCGCGGCAGCGGCAATCACAGCTGCGGCACTGGGAGGGGCAGTGGCAACCGCCCCAGAAGCGGCAGCGGCCTCGTGCAACCCCTGGACGCAGAAGGGCAAGACGACGACCGCGGTGAACCTCCGGTCGAACCACTCCACCAGTTCGGCGGCCCTCGGGGTCCTGAGCAAGGGCACCCGAGTCACCTCCAACTGCCTTTGGTGGGACGGCAGCTCCCAGTACCAGTGGTACCGGATCAAGGTCACCAGCGGCGCCAACGCCGGCCGGACCGGCTGGATGTGGGGCGCCTACTTCTGGGGCTTCGCGAACTGACCGCCAGCGCCCTCCGCGCGAGCGGCCACTGCGCCTTAAACCGACGCACTCACCGTACAGCGCTCAACGCGTGGCCGGGCATAACCCCGCCCGGCCACGCGGCCTCAGCCGCCGCACACTGCGCACCGTCCGCCGTACGCCGCCACAGCAACGGACACCACCATGACTCTCACGCTAGGCCCCGCCGCGTTCGACCGGACCTGACGCACCGCCCGCGCCACGCAGCGCGCCGCATTCGCGGCGTACTACCCCGTCGGCTTTCCCACCGTCGAGCAGAGCATCGTCAATCCGCCCGCCCGTGGATGTTTGAGTACGTGCCGGAGACTACGAGCGCGGTGGGTTAACGCGCCCGGAACAGCTCACGAGACGACCCAGACGGGTGACGCGGAGGCTTCAGGGCAGGTCGGTAAACACCTCGAGCCGCACCTGGACGGCCTGGTGATCGCGCGGGCCGCAGCCCAGGCACTGGAAAGCTTCCGGATGGACCAGCTGTTCGCCACAGCGATCGAGCTGACCGACTCCACCACCGTCGCTTTGCTGGCCATGGCGTACTGGTCCTCCATCGAGGACTACGGCCCGACGCCTTCGCGCGCCAGTTGACGGCTGCGGGCGGCGCAGGCGTCCTCGTCCCCGATCTCCCGCTCGCCGCCGCCTCGGCCTGGCAGCGGATCACCCGCGACGAGGGCCTCTACACCATCACCCTCATCCCGCCGCACGCCTCCACCGCCCAGCTCGCCGCGCCTGACAGGGCCGCGACGGCCGCAGCCGAAGCGGCCCGCGACTTCGCCACCGGGGTCCGCCGCGTCCATCGTCTGCCGCCTCGATCGCCCTCGCTGCCAGCGGACAGGTTTCCTGGGAGCAGGCAGTTGAGGAGTCGCTCCGCTTCCGGGCTCCCGTGGCCAGCGTGGTCGCCCGCTTCGCGGGACGCGACATCGTCGACGACATCACCGGCCTGACGTTCAAACAGGGTGACGTCGTCGTGATGAACTACGCCGCCGCCGGGCGCGACCGGCGCGTCCACGGCGACGACGCCGACAGCTTCGACGTCACCCGCCGCGCCTCTCACAAGCACTTGACCTTCGGCTATGGCGCCCACATGTGCGTCGGCGCCGCGCTGGCTCGCATCGAGGTCCGCATCGCCCTGCAGCAGCTCTTCGGCCGGTTCCCCCGGCTGCGCCTGGTGGTCGATCGCGCAGAACTGTCTTCCTGACGGTCTCACTACCTCGTATTCTTCCAGGAATAGGAGGTAAGGATACCCTGAGTTGCTGTTTCCGATCGTGCCGCGAGGGAGCAGTGGTCCCATTCAAACTCCGGAAGACTGGACCAGGTCTGATCCGGTAATCACCCCACACTCACACGCGGCCTCTCCTAGACTGATCCGAGTCTCAGCCGGTTATTGGCTCAAATCTCCTGGAGGCCGTATGCGCGTAATCCTGGAAACCGACGACGACGGGCCGCTCGCCGAAGCGCTCCTTGACGCGGCCCGCCGACCCGGCGCCGCCGTCACCGTCGGCGACCCCATCTGGACCCCCGAGCGCGCTGACCAGTTCGTCCGCGAAGTCTCCCCGAACGGCCGCCGACTGCTGCGCGCGGTCGCCGAGGGGTACGGCTGGGCCGACGGCGAGGAGTTCCGTGCCAAGCACGGCGACGACGCGCTGCGCGGCCCCTCTGCCGCCATCACCAAGGCCGTCACCCGCGGCATCCGCGACGGCTGGCTGCCTGAGGACACCGAACTCCCCTTCACCTCCAGCTACGACGGCCGCTCCTCCTGGCAGAAGACCGGCGGCTACCGGCTCCCCCCGCACCTGGCCGCGGTCTTCCGCGACGCCTTCGCCCGGGTCTACCCCGCCTCCGCCGACGTGCCGACCGCGATCCTGGACCACCTGGCCGAGATCTACGAACAGGCAGGCCGCGAACCTGAGTTGGCCCGCGAACGCGCCGAGACCTTCTTCCAGGAGCACGCCGACGCACTCACCACCTGGGCCCTGGCACGCAACACGACAAGGACTAGCGCATGACCCGGCTGGGAGGCGAGTGACACGAGATCCCCGATGCGAACAAATCACCTGAACCCGAACACTGACGGAGGGTTGACTTGGAACGCCTTAACAGCAACAACTGCTTTCGGCCACGCCGCGCCCGACGCCCGCCTTCCCGGGTGCTGCGGCGGGATTCTCGCCTCGGGGGTGTAGCGAAATCGGCTCCCACTCCGTCCGTTCAGTATCGGCCCCCTGTATCGGGCAGGGGGCCTCGCGGTTTCTGGAGTACCGGTGAGCACGAGCACGACGTCGTCCGGGACGGACGCCCGCCTGCTGGAGGCGGCGCTGACGATATGCGGGCGCCGCGCCGGGAAGACGATGGCCTGCGAGAGCTGTACGCGGAAGGCTGCCGTGGCGCTCCGTCTGACTGACAGGCCCGAGATGGGCACCGCCCTGTTGCCGGAGCTGGCGAGCACTATCTGCGGCTCGATCGACGCGCCCTGCGCGAGTTGCTGGGACCGGGCACCACGCTCCTGTTGGAGCTGCGCCCGTGACCCGGGCCGAGTGGTCGACCGTCATCGTCACCGCCTCCGGCGTTCACGACGGCCGGGTTTTCACCTACCGCTGATCGCCGAGGGTTCCGGTATCCCGCGCGCCTACGTCGAGGAGCAGCCGCGCCGCCTCGGCTCCTCGACGCCGCCCCGACTCTGGGGACGTACGAAAAGAAGTCTCTGCGGGTGGAGCGGTCCGACGGAGGTTACCGCTAGCGGCTGGCTTTCCCTTGTTCCCGCACCGCGAGGGACAGTTCTTGCATGGCCTCGCGGGCGCGGTCATGGTCTTCTTCGTCGAGCGCGGCAAGCACACGTGCCGCCAGGCGGCGAATGGCCTCGGGCAAGGCGTCCTGAGCCGCGATCCGGTAGGCATAGGTGCGGCGGGCGGCCCGCTCCTCGGCGGTGACGCCGTCGGGGCTCGACGGGAAGACCGCGGCTTCATATTGGGCCACTCCGACAAGCAGGCCGTGGGACAGCCCTTCGGCGAAGCCGCGATCGTGCGCGGCCTGGTGGGTTGCGTTGAACTTGGCCATGCTGCGGCGGCGGGCCAGGAAGGCTCCGAGAGCCGCAGCACATCCGCCGGTCAACGCGGAGAGCCCTGCTGTGCCCGGCCCGCCCAGGAGCGCGCCAATGAGCCCGCCTACCGAGGCCATGAGACCGGTCACCGCGATGCTGGACAGCAGGACGGCACGGGCGGGCGTTTGAGAGCGCATGGCGCCCAGTCTGCCTGAGCTAATGCCCCGTACGGTCCCGGCGTCATCACGGTCGTGACGAGCGCGAGGTGCGCGTCCCCAACTTCGCGGTGTCGAGGTCCTGGACCTACCAGTCCTTCGTTTTCGGCCACGGCCCCTCCTCGGCGGCCTTGAGGATGGATCCGTCGGCGCACGGCTTCCACAGTCTGCGAGCTGGTCATGCCATGCAGGTGAGGAGGAACGGCGCGAGCACCGAGGAGATCATGCGGGCCGGCCGGTGGCGGGAGCCCGAGACGGTGAACGTCTACGACCGGGAGTTCAACCCGGCCGCCCGCAACAGCGTCATGCGCCTGGGCCTGCGACCTCTCCGGCCGGCTTGTTGCGGACATCACGCATCCGGGTGTCGAGAGCGGCCTGCGTCTCAGGATCGAGCTCGTAGTCGCCGGCGGTTTCAGGGTTGACGTCCAGCGCGTGAGAGCGGAAGGCCTCCCGCTCGGCGGAGAGTTGCTGGATGGTCTGGGTGATCCGGTGGATCTTCTGGCGCAGCCTCTCCCATTCCTGCTCGGCGAGGGCGAGCTCGGCGAGCTGGTTCTGGATCTCAGCCTCGTTCTCGCGGGCGTAGTTGTCGCTGACCAGTGTGATGAGAGGGACCCCGAGAGCCTCGGCAGCGGTGACCGCCTCGTCGAGCCTGACCGCGCGGGTCTGCTGCTCGATGCGTGTGATGGCGGTGGAGTCGACGTTCGTGCCGAGCAGTGCGGCCATACGGCGCGCTAGCTCTGCCTGGCTGATGCCGAGGCGTTCGCGTTCTTGACGAAGCCGGCGGGCGAAAAGGTCACCGGGCAGTGGGTTCATGGCGGTTTGGTGCTTCCTGGTCAAGATCGCGATCGACGGGGTGCGCGTGGGGGGCCCGCCTCGAAATCGAGCAGGCCGGCGTCACAGCGGTGCTGGAGCGGCACATTACACATCTCGCACTGCGGATTCCACAGGCGTCCGCCACGACCCTGCGGTCGCACGTCGCGATGTCGATTCACCTCGCTTCCGAGTCCCTTTCAGCTCTTTATTGACTGACCCTTTCGCGCATCTCTGTGACTAGCTATTCGAATGAGGTAGATTAGTCACTGTCGATGCGCACATATACGAGCCAGCGAGGGGTTCCGACAGGATGCCACCGACCACTCTGACTTCTATCACTACGCGCCCGGGCGGGCGAGCTGCGCTTGCTGCCTTGTGACTCACTGGCATGCCATCGAATGATTCGAAAGGCGAGAGGAAAGAACCATGACGAAGATCTACGAGGCAGCCGTCCTCACACAGCCCTCCCTGCCGAGCGCAGCCTGGGACCTGACCAGCTTCCTGCAGAACGCCAAGTCCCAGGTCCAGCTCTGGGGCGGTCTTCTGCTCATGCTGCTCGGTGCTGTCGGCCTGGTCTGGGGCGGTGTGCACCTGATCAAGAAGCTGATGGCCAACCCGCAGTCCGCGGGTCACCAGCAGGGCTGGGGCACGATCGCGCTCCTCATTCTCGTCGGCGGAGCCCTGGGCACCGGCGGGTGGTCGCTGATCTCGACGGTCGGTTCCGGCGGCCAGCAGACCATCACGGACCTCGGCGGCGGCACGGTGATCGTCCAGACCGTCGATCAGGTCAGCGGGTTCCTGAGTGGCCCTTCCAAGTAAGAGGCCGTCACAGACGTGCACACGACCGGGGACAGAGGCGTCGAGCGAACCGGGTCGGTTGAGGTGCAAGGCCTCCTCCGGCTCGGTTCGCCATATCCGGGCCCGCAGCACGGTGCAGGCACGAAAGAGAGCAGAACATGGGGATCAAGGACAAGGCACTGGCCTTCAGCAGGAAGTTCAAGCTCGACTCGCACCACGCGATCGAGCGGTTTGGGGTGTTCTTCGGCATCTTCGCGGTCACGGGCGCGATCGTGATCAGCGCATCGGGGGCCTCGGCCTACCAGGCGGGGCGTGACTCGCTGTCGCAGACGGCGCTGTACACCAGCGACTTCAAGACGTCGAAGACGAATCTCGATGGCACCGTCGACGGGATCTACACCAACGAGAGCGGCAACAAGGCGCTCGTGATGATGCACTTCAGTCCGACCGCTCAGATCTCGTACAACGCCGCGGACTACAGGGCGTTCCTGCTCGGGTCGGACACCTCGCTGAACAGTGAGCCGGTCAGCACCAGCGGGATCAAGAGCTCCTTCTACGCCTTCGGCTCGACCGGCTACGTCGGGGTCCTCCTGAACGCCGACCGGCCCTTCGACCGCCAGGTGTTGAACCTGACGGTCCGTGCGAATGCCGAACTCACCACGCCCGGAGCGGAGCAGGCGCAGAGCAGCGGCAAGCTGGCCGGCGACGAGACCTTCTCCAAGTACGACCAGTGGCGGGTCTTCTTCAACCCCGGCGCATCAGGGGTCCAGAAGATCGCGGCGCTCGACGCTCTGACCTTCGACCCGGCGCAGGCCTACTACGAGGTCGCACTCAAGGAGAAGGAGAGCGAGGCCAGGGATGCCCTGGACCAGAAGCTCGTCGAGATGCGCACGAATCTGACACAGATTCAGTCGTACACCACCGACCTGCAGACGACGAAGATCGACGGCCTGTTCCTGCGTCCGCCGACCGTTCCGGTCTCGATTGCCACCGACAGGATCACGGGCGTCTCCGCGGCCGCGGCCAAGGACGGCGTCTCGACGCTGGCGCTGCAGACCAAGCATGTCGTCCCGGGCGGCTTCGACCTCAACTGGCGTGCAGGCAACGTCTACGGCGGCTACCTCGATGCCCTGGTGCCGGCCGGTCAGAGCTACGTGCAGTTCTTCACCAAGAAGCGTGACGAGGGCTCGGATCCGACGAGCCAGCAGATCTCGGACATGCAGTGGATCCTCTCGGACGGCACCAGCCTCACCAAGGACTACCAGTCCTCTGACGTGACGATGCGTCCTCTCATGAACATCATGAACAACCTTTCACAGGCGTATCAGAACTACTCCCTGAACAAGTCGCAGTACGAGTCGGATCTGTCGCTCGACCTGCTTCGACTGGACGTGAGTCTGCGGGACGTGCAGTCCAATAGCACCATTCGTGACGACATGGACTTCCTCACCACGCTCCACTGAGTGCGGCGAGGAGTGACGCATGCCGCTACCTGACATTGAGCCGGAAAGGAAAACGACATGGCCGCCGACAAGCCGAATCGGAGTCCCAAGAAGGGGACGACGAAGGACCAGCCGAGCACGTCGGCGAGTCAGGGGTTACGCCGGCAGGGTCGCGGGACCAAGAGCCTCGGCCCTGAGGAGGGCATCGAGAAGCCTCCCGAGGGCAAGGCCGGCGTGCCCAAGCAGCTCCCGGGGCCGGGGGCTGATTCTTCTGGTCCTTCTGGCTCGGCGAACACTGCGCCGAAGATGCCGGACGCTGCAGAAGACACCGCGGAGACCGCGAGCAAGGCTACTGGTGCCGCGAGTGCCGGGTCGATGATCAAGCAGGGCATGAACGGCGTCGCCGGGAACATGGCCGGAGGCGCGGCCCAGAAGGCGGTCGAGGGAGACGGCAGCAGCGCGACCCGCCGTAACGCCGGGCGCTTCGCAGGAGCTGCCGTCTCCGGTGCCGTGGCCGGCGCACAGGCTGGCGGGCTTCCGGGAGCCGCCGTTGGCGCAGCGAAGAACGTCGGCGTCGAGGGGGTCCAGGACGCGGTCAAGGGCGTGTCCAAGGTCACCGGTGGCAGCCCGGACGCCAAGCCGGCCGACCAGCGCGAGCTGGGTGCCGGCGGCACGGGCTACGAACGCGGTGCGTCGAAGGACGACGAAAGCCTGGGCTCGAAGGCGGCCAAGGGCGTCGCCGTCGGCGGTGGCGCGGCTGCTGCTCCGCCGGCCATAGGGGTGGTCATGGCCATGGCCCTTCTGAACTGGCTGAAGTCCATGTTCTTCGCCGCCATCGCGATGGCCGTCAACGCCGGGAAGCTGCTGTGGACGCTGATCGTCAACATCATCAAGGCGGTTGGTCATGCGATCGCTGCGCCGTTCATGGCGATCGGCAGCTTTATAGCCAAGGGGGTCGGCGCGGTCCTGGGCGTCGCCGTCACGGCGACGATGGCCCCTGTAGCGGCAGCGATGTCGGGTGTGGCCGCGGTGACCGCCACCGTCGCTCTGCTGGGCACGGTCTTGACCGGCGTCCTCAACTCGGCGGCGCTGACCGAAGGCGGCATCAAGGCGAACGGGACGGCGTGCGTCGTCAACGCGGGTAGCGTCGGCAACGGTTCCGGGGCCACCGTCCCGGCGGGCGTGGAGAGGAACGCCAAGGAGATCTACTCGGTGCTCAGCAGCTGGGGGATGCCGAAGGAGAACATCGCGGGCATCCTCGGCAACTGGTCGCAGGAATCCGGGATTGACCCGACGAGCGTGCAGAACTTCTCCACGGGGACGTATGCCATGACTGCCGAGAAGGCCAGCGCCGCACAGACCACGGACAACGGCATCGGTCTCGGGCAGTGGACGTTCGGCCGCAACACGCTGCTGCGCCAGTACGCGAAGAGCAAGGGCATCGACTGGTTCACGATCAAGGCCCAGCTGGCCTTCATGGTCGATGGTGACAACCCGGGCGATGTCACGGTCTTCAAGTACATGCTCAAGACGTCGCAGGGCTCGCCGCGTGCGGCGGCGCTGCACTTCCACGAGAACTGGGAGCGCTCCACTGACGGCGCGGCCGGGCTCACCGCACGAGGCGACAACGCCGAGATGTGGTTCGGCAAGATGAGCGGCTGGTCGGTCGACAGCTCGATCGTGGGCGACGTCAAGAACATCGTTGGCGGGATCATCGAGAACATCGTCAACGGCATCAACACGATCCTGGGCAACTGCAGCACCAAGGGCGGCAGTTCCGTCTCGTTGAAGGACGGCGGGATGACTCAGGAAGAGGCTCAGGCCCTCGTCGACCTCTTCAACAAGGAGGGCGACAAGTTCCTCGACGACCGCTACGGCGACCAGGGTGGTCCTGGCCCGTGCGGGAGCAATCACGCTGAGAACTGCGTGTCGTTCTCGACCTACTTCGTGAACAAGTACACGACGTTCCAGACCTACCCGGCCGGTGACGGCAAGGAGACGGCGTACAAGATCGCGAGGGAGACCGGCAAGCAGTCGTCTTCGACTCCGACGGCGTATTCGGTGGGTTCCGGCCCGGGCTCCGGTCCTGCCGGCCACACCCTCGTGGTGCTCGGTGTCCAGGGCGACAAGGTCATCCTCGGCGAGGCCGGCTACTGCGCCTTCATGGGCCGGGTCCGTGTCGACAGCGCGGCGCGGATGGCGGCCGAGGGCTGGAAGTTCGTGGACATGTCGGATGCGATGCTTCCCTCCGACAAGATCAAGAAGGCTTGATGCGCAGCATCTGGTCTGGGAGCGAGAAGCCGGTGCCCGGCGATCCGGGCACCGGCTTCTTCATGTCCGGTGCAGGCCCTGCGTGTCAGCTTCGCCTTTTGGAGCCCTTATCGAATGGACCGCGAGTCGGTCACAAATGCCTTTCGGGATAGACTCGAGTCGTTTATGAGAGCAACGTGGAGTCAGGAGTGTGTTCCGTGACGACAGTCCATGACGAGTCCGAGAGCACGGGCCCCGAGCAGAAGACCGGGTCGACGCCCGAGGAGAAGCCCGCGGCACCGAAGACGCGCAAGAAGGTCACCGGAGCCGAGCTCGAAGAGCGCTTCGCGGGCTGGACGATGCGCCAGCGCGAACGGGTCCAGGCACGCAGCCCGGAGGACAACGCGCGCCTGATCCGGCGCAGCGTGACCGCGGTGATGGGGGTCGGGATCCTCGCCCTGGTCGTCGCCACGGGCGTGGCCGGCGAGAGCTTCAAGGCGAGCACGGCGGACAACGAGGCCCAGATCGTCCAGCTCAAGGGGCAGCTGGATGATGCCCAGTCCACGCCTGTGAAGGCGGACGCCGGCGCGCAGCTGTCCAAGCTCACCGAGGCGGCAGCCGCCGACGCGAAGAAGGTCGCGACCGGGGAGCAGACCTTCGCCACGCTGTATCACCAGACCGGCGTCCAGCCCAGCCCGAACAACGGGGCCCCGAACCGGGCCACGCTGGAGATCATCAAGCACCGCCGGGACATGGCACCGCTGTTCAGCAGGGACTCCTTCCTGGTCAGCGACAAGGAGGCGTACAGCACCTCGTCGCTGACGCCGTTCGATGCGACCACCGAGATCGATCCGCGCCATGCCTGGTACATCCGCTACGACGGCCAGAACGCAGCTGCCCCGAGCACGTACGCATGGAAGGTCGAGACGGTGATGCCCGACCTGAGCGTGAAGAACGGCTCGGGCGCGACGAACCAGGCGAACGTCGTCTGGCTGTGCCGGGACACGAAGAGCGGTGAGGTGCTCGCCTGGGCGAGCACGCGCTACGTGCGCAGCGGCACGACGGGGGCCTTCGGCCACCTGGCGCTCGTGGTGACCGCCACCGGTGCTCAGTACGAGAACCCCGCGATCAAGATGCCGGCCGGGTCCGGAGTCCCTGAACTCAGCGGCACGGGCACACAGAAGAAGGGCGGGGAGCGATGACGGAGCAGCCGGCAGCACCCACGCGGTGGGGATTCTTCCGGCGCAACCTCTCGGCCCTGGTGACGGCAGCGGTCCTCACAGTCGTCGCGACGGTTGCCGGTGTGACCTGGAGCAGCCAGCACGCGGCCCTGGCTGAGCAGGAAGCCCAGATCAACGACGTCGAGGAACAGGTGGCAGGCATCCAGAAGAAGAACGCCGAGCAGGTGAACGCGGACGTTCTGGCGGCGCTGGGTGTCAGCCAGAACCGGCTGAGCACCGACGGTGAGCGCATCAAGTCGCTGCTTTCGATGGCCTTCACGTGGGACTCGGGACAGAGCTACGAGGCGGCGCGCGAGAGCCTGAAGAGCCGGTTCGGCCTCGCCGAGAACGAGACGTTCCTGAAGTCGTTCATGCCTTCGTCGAGGTTCAACGAGGACTCCCAGGGGCGGCGTTACTACTACATCGACACGGTCGGCCTGAACTCGGCCCTCGGCGCGGATCCGGACATCGAGGTCGTCGACGTCAAGGCGGGCGTCTACACCTACGCCATCCTGGCCGACGTCGAGGTCACCTCCGACGCGGTGTCCCAGAACAAGGCGAGCAAAGCCAGTGTCACGGCGCACCGGCGCGCACTGCTCTTCGTCACGGTCGACGCCCAGGGCAAGGTCTCGAATCTCTCCGGCGTCCCGGCGAGTGGCGAGACTCGCTATTCAGGATGACCCACACAACCTTTCAACTCGTCTTATTGATAGAGTTTCTCTGGTATTCGAGTGAAATGGCGAGTTGAGGACTAAATGGCATCGACACAGGCCGACGAGTCGGGTGGGGGCGCAGTGCGCAAGACGCGCTTCGTCGCGACGTCCACGTCCTCACAGGAGGGCGCAGACACTCCTGAGCAGACGGAGCCCGCGGGCGGCCTGCGCAAGCGCACCCTCGTGGCCGGCGTGAGCATGGGTGTGGGCGCACTGCTGTGCTTCGTACTCTCCGCAGGGTTCTCCGGCGGTCAGAACGCGGTAGGCGATAGGGCTGCGCCGGAGATCTCCTCTCTGCAGGAGCAGATCCGGACCACCGAGGCGAAGACGGCGGCGCTGCCGAAGGCCGACGACGCCGAGCGTGGTCTGACCGCGGCCCTGACGGCGGCTGGTCAGGTCGCGAAGCTGCAGAACGACTACCGCTACCTGACGCCCAGCGTGGCGGCAGACGGCGGCACGCTCGACACGGCGACGTCTCAGTCGACGCTGCGCAACCTCATCCCCTACTTCGCCCCCTCTGTGCACCCGGCGGACCTGGGGCCGTGGTACCTGCTCGCCAGTGACAAGGACGTGGCGGCCGGCGTCGGGATCCCGATGAGCTTCGACTCCGGCTTTGAGTGGGTCGCCCGGGTGCCCTACCTGGTCAACGACGACAGCACCATCACGGTGACCTGGCTGGCGATGGAGACCAGGACGGGTGCGGGCGAGAGGCCGGCGGTGCTGGCCTGGGCCCGCGCTGATTACAACCTGGTCCGCAAGGCGTTCGTGAACATCCAGACCGGCACGACGGCCACCGGCGAGGCCCTGAAACAGGAGGTGAAGGCATCGTGAAGGAGGAGGTCAAGGACAAGCTGTGCCAGCACGCCGGGAAGATTCTGCTCGGCGGTACTGGAGCGCTGCTCACGCTCTCGGTGGTCACGCTCGGAGCCGGCCTGCTCAGCGACGGCCCGGCCGCGTCGGACACCCAGGCCGATGCGGTTGTTCAGAAGCTCGAAAGCAACCTCGGCGACGCCCGGGCCAAGCTCGCAACACAGCACACGGCGCTGCTGGTTCAGCTGCCGGGTATGGACATCGAGCGGGTGAACCGTGACAGGGCGACGGGTCGGTCCCTCCTGCTCACCCTCACCGACAGCTCGGCGTCGACCCGGACCGTCAAGGAGCAGCAGGTACTGCTCGACGCGCGCTACGGCTTCCTCGACAACAAGTCCCGGGTGCTCACCGAGTTCGTGCCGGAGTGGATGACGGCGACCGGAGCCACGAAGGGCGCTGGGACGACGTACACGCTCTCTGATCTGGACATTGATGTGAGTCGGGTGCAGGGCCTGAACTACTCCTACACGGGGGTGGCCCGGCTCGATCCAATCCGCGTTGGACCGGATCAGAACAGCGCTGCCAAGAGCGAGTTCGTGGTCTTCACCTACTTCACCTCTGAGGACGGCACGGTGACGTCGCTGGACGCCTATCGGGCCTCCAGCAAGACCCGCGACGCCCTGGCTGCCGCCAGCGAGGAACAGCCCTCCGCCAAGCCGACCGGGTGAACGAAGCGCCCACCGCTTCAGCACGCACCCCAGAAGACACCGACGAGACGTAAGGACACGAACATGTCGACCCAGACCCTGGAGAAGACCGAGACGACCGCCCCGACGAGCACGGCCGCGACGGCGAAGAAGACCACGGCGAAGCCCGTGAAGGAGCAGAAGGACTCGAAGCTGCGCACCGGATGGCGGCGTCTGGCCCCGAAGAAGGAGACCGGCAGGTTCTCCGTCGTGGTGTGGGCGGGGTTCTTCCGGGCCATCGTCCTTCTCGCCGACTACCTGCTGGCGTTCATCACGGCCGTGGTCATCATCCCGCTGATGGGCGCATGGCTGCACCAGCGGTCGGGCGCATCCCGGGGTGCGCTCAGTGCGGACGGAACCATCGCCATGTGGCTGATGCCGCTCGTCTTCCTGATCGCACTGCTCGCCGCGGGCGAGATCGTCGTGATGCGCGGCATGTGGCGCCGGGCAACGCGGATGATCGCGCAGATCCGGGACGCCCGAGGCGAGGCGACCGGGGCCGACGTCACACCGAAGTCCACGACCAGGACCACCAACCAGAGCAAGACCAACCGCAAGAGGAGCAAGTGATGCGCACCGCAGGACTGACGATGAACGACGTATGGGCCCACCGTGTCCTGCGTGAACGGGGAGTGGAGACGTACCGGCTGGAGGGGGTGACCGCCGAGCTCGGCGTCATGGTCGAATCGCTCGATCTCAAGCACCGGGGCAAGGAGGAGAACTACCGCCCGTATCTGCACATGACGGGTGAGCTGCGCTCGGTCACCCCGGCCAGGGCCCTGCCGTTCGGCATCTCCCAGGTGACCTACTCCCCCGGCCAGGGCGAGAAGGTAGACGCCTTCTACGAGTTCGACGACCACCAGCTGGTCGTGCTCGCCAGCAAGGGCTACTTCACGAGCGGCTTCGCAGTTCCCGAACAGGTCACCGGGATCGAGTGGGAGCTGCCAGCCACGGCGGACATGCTCGTGCTCGCTCCGTCGGGGGCGCAGACCGAAGGCGATGTGCCCGTGGTCTTCACCCAGATCCACGACATCGGGGGCCTGGAGATCGATCTCGAGTCCAGCGGCTACGACCTCGCGGGCTACTTCGCCGACCACTCCAAGGACGGCGTCCCGCGGGCTGAGGCCGTAGTCGATGCGCGCGGGCTGAAGGCACGTTCGGACGCGCTCAACTCGCTGTTCACCGAGGACGAGCTGGGCCTGGACACCGAGGTCAAGCAGGTCGTCGGAGCGCCCGTGCCTGAGGCAGCGCCGGTCGCTGACGACATGAGCGCGCGTCTGCAGCAGATCGAGGCGGAGATCGCCGCCGAACAGGAGCAGTACCAGACCGAGCGCGCGAGCACCGAGGGCACCACGGAGAACCTCTACCGGGAGCGCGTGGCGGCAGCGTTGCAGACGGCTGAGGAGCAGGAGGAGCCGTTCGCTCCCCCGGTTCCGGCCCGTGAGGCGCAGCGCAACCGCGACCTGAACCTGGATCTCTTGGAGCTGGAGGAGCAGGAGCAGGAGTCCCGGCAACGTGAGGTCAAGCCCGCTCCGAGTCTGGACGAGCGCAAGCGCCAGGTGGCCCAGCATGCGGCCGATCTGGACTTCGGCGAGGACGGCGAGCAGAGCCTGGGGTCTTGAGGACGGATCAGGCATGACGAGTGCGGCCCCGGTTGCTGGCGAGCAGCAACCGGGGCCGTAGTGCATCGCTGCCGAGACAGGAGGGAGAGCGACGTTGGGCCTGAAGCAGGACATCATCGTGATCAACGAATTCAGCGTGCCGCTGCCCGGCGGCAACGGATCGCGCGGTGCGACGCCGGGTGACTACGTCACCCGGTACATGGCCCGCGAGCAGGCGACCGAGTCGCTGGCTCCCATCCAGCGCCTGCGCACCGACGACTTCATCATGCGCTACATGGCGCGGGCGTCTGCCGTCGAGCGCGCCTATACCTCGCGGGGCGCGGCGAAACATGAGATGCGCCAGGCCCAGGGTGCCGGCGGCGTGGCCTTCGGCTACGGCTCGGTCTCGCTCTCCGACGAGCAGCTGCGCGCGGCAGGCAAGGACATCCAGCAGCACTTCGAGAACGGCAAGACCGTGCTCAAGACGGTGCTGTCCTTCGACGAGGAGTACCTGCGGAAGCACCGCATCGTCGATCAGGACTTCCACTGCGAGGCACGCGGCGACTACCGCGGCCACATCGACCAGATGAAGCTGCGCATGGCGATCATGCACGGTCTGGAGCGGATGAGCTCGGGCACCAGCGGCTTCGACGACCTGCGCTACGTCGGGGTCATCCAGGTCGACACCGAGCACGTGCACTGCCACCTAGCCATGGTCGACGGCGGCCGGGGCCAGGTGACGAAGAACGGTACGCAGCGCGGCAAGCTCCTGGACCGGCACAAGTCCAGGCTCCGCCGCGGTGTTGACGCCTGGCTCGATGAGAAGCAGTCGGTGGCGCATCTCTCCAGCGCCGTCGGCTACGAGCGGCGCAACGTCACCACCTTTATCAAGCGGTGGGCGCACGAGCGGATCCGCGCCGAGTCCCTGCCGCAGTTCCTGCTCGCCTGCCTGCCGGCAGATCGAACGTTGTGGCGCGCCGGCTCGAATGACGCCCGCATGCGCAAGGCGAACCAACTGGTGACCGAGGTCGTGAAGGAGCAACTCGACCGTGCCGGGTCCTCGATGCCGGAGGCCATGGAACGCATCGTCGACTACGCCAACGAGCGCCGCGCGAAGGAGTCTCTGAGCACGGAGGAATGGCAGAAGCTGGTCGAGCGGGGACGTACGCAGATCATGGAGCGCGCCGTCAACGGCGTCTACCAGATGCTGCGGGCCATGCCGGAGTCGGAGTTGTGGGTGCGCACGCCGATGCTCGAAGCCATGGGGATGGACTACCAGCAGATGGCGGTGCTCGCCGCGGACCGGCAGGGCGAAGACGAGAATGCTGAGGCCGACTTGATCTCCTTCGGCTTCCGACTGCGCAGCTATGCCTCACGCCTGCAGCATCACCGGGAGAAGGCCGGGGTCTACCGCGACCTCGCGCAGCAGTGGGAACAGGCCGAGAAAGCCGACGTTGCCGCCGAGGACTCGCGCCCGCTCTACGACTTCTACCGCTTCGAGGAGAACTACCACAGGCGGCTGATGAGCAAGTACCGGCACTTCCTGCCCTCCCTCGGGGACGCCGGCCAGTGGTACGAGCAGCAGCAGGACGTGGCGGCCTACGGCCAGCGGCTGCTCTCGCTCATGGCGCTGCGCGCGGATGCCTCCCTACAGCGGATGAATGACTCCGAGGAGGCCGAGAACCTGGGCCGGAGGATCTACGATCAGCCCGGCGGCCGACTTCTGACCGAGGGTAAGCGCGGCCGGGCGGTGCTGGACGCGCGCATCCGGACGATGAAGCAGTCCTACGACCAGAAGCTGGACGGCCTGCGCGCTGATCTCGCTTCCTCTGCCCTGGTGCTGCACGTGGGGTCGAGCGCCGAGGACCAGGCGAGTGCGGAGACCGACGAGGTCAGCACGGACTTCAAGATCGTCGCCGGTGCCGCGTATGACTTCGACAAGGTCAAGGCCCTGGACCTGCACCACCTGGGATACGACTTCGTCACCGACATCGAGATCGGGCCGCAGGCACGCCGGACCTTCGTCGAGACGACCAGGGATCGCCGGCGGCTGCTGCTGGCGGCGATGGACTACCTGGACCAGTCCGGCCAGGCCGAGGCAATTCCCGATCTGCCGGTGGACGATGTCGCGGCGATGGCACGGGTCTCCCGGGAGCTGACGCCTCAGCAGACGGACGAGGAATCCGGCACGCTCGTGTTGCGCTCCCGGATCGCGGAGCTGCGCGCCGGGCGCGAGCAGGCCGAGCGGATGCGGCGGTCCAAGGCTTCGTCGCTGGACGCCGGCCTCGTCGTGCGGGTCCAGGCCCAGGTCGATCAGGCTGTGGCCACAGTGGATGCCGGGATGGCATTCAACTCGCAGTCGCCTTCCATCTCGACTGACCTTCAACGTGACCAGAAAGGCTAGTCACGTTCTTGTCGAATGCTCTATAACAGTATTAGCGTGAAGAGCGTTCGGCGGGGACCAATGTCTTGCCCGGACGATGTGACTGATCGCGGCCGACTTGTCGGAGGGCAGTCGGAACAAAGCGGAAGGAAGAGATCATGGCACTTCTCAAGGGCAAGGGCGCGATGACCGGAGTCAACCTCATCGCGAAGGTCTACAAGAACGGCGTCACCAAGGACGGCAAGTCCCAGTACGCCGACGTCCAGCTCGACGCTCGAGATCCGCGCGGTCCGGAGCAGACGAACCTGCATCTGAAGTCCGATCGGGTTCAGGGTGAGGACGGCAAGGTCCGCTACAACAACGGCGCTCCGTACTCCACCGGCCAGATGGAGGAGATCGTCAAGGCCGCGGGTCCGAACACCGAGCCGATCCTGAACAAGGACGGCAACGAGGTCGGCACCGTCTACGGCTTCAAGGGCAACGTGATGCCCGCGACGCGCGGCACTGGCCTGGTGGTCAACACCAAGTCCGTCGAGGCCTCCGAGTTCAAGGTCGACGACAAGACGCTGGACAACCAGTTCGCGTCCATGCGCGCCGCCCGCGAGGCACGGGCGGCGGCCAAGGAGTCGCAGGCTCAGGCCCCGGCTCCCGAGGCCAAGCAGGAGCAGGCAGCGGAGGTCGAGGTCGATGAGCCGGCGGTCGGCTGAGACCGAGGTCGAGTCAAGCCTTATTCGAAAGGCCCCATGGATGTCACTTGGCGAACTCGCCGTCGTCGCAAGCGGAATGCTCGCTGTCGGCCTCACTGCCGCGGGTGCCTCGACATACTCGCGGAACACGTCAACGAGACAAGGAATGTCCCTCACGCGACCTGCGCTCCGGAACGCCGTCATGACGACGACGACCGCGATCCTGCTCGGCGGCGCCGCCGCCGTCGCCACCCCGGCCTCCGCGGTCGGCTCCAGCGCGTGCACCCGCAACGACAAGAACTACACCGTGATAGGCCCCAACCTCGAATGGCCGGCCATCCGCACCGGCCCGGGCGTGGCCTACAAGAAGAAGGGGCCGTTGGACTCGGCCGGCCAGTTCTACGTCACGTGCTCGACCGTCAACCGGTACGGCAACCGCTGGTACTACGGCGAATCCCAGTCCAGCAACTCGTACGGCATGAAGGGCTGGGTCGCCGCCAGCTGGTTCTAGCACCACCGCGCGCCGCTGACGCGACGCGCCCCCGGACCGCTCCCTCGTGGAGCGATGGGGCCGATGCGCCGTGACCTGACCACGGCCGGGCCCACCTTCAACGCCTCGACGACGCCGGTGTCCGACATCGCGTCCATCGCCTGACCACCGACCTCTCGCCGAGGACACCCCTACCCAACTGCACCCGCGCCCGCTGGCGCGCCGCCGGATGGGCCATCCCGACGCTGGGCCGACCCTCCTGACGTGCAGTGGCCAGCTCGGCAAGCCCCGCTCGGCGCACCCCGCCCGTCGCAGACCCTGATGCGGTCTGCGGGCCTTCCTCTCCCCTGTAACCCGTATCTCCCACCCCTTTGGAGCCGACTCCCATGACCAGGCGTTCCGCCTTCTCCGACCTGCAGGCGATCATCGTGGACTGGAACGGTGTCATCGGCCGGCAGCCGACTCAGCAGCAGTGGGCGCACCTCGCCGCCTGCGCCGGCTGGCCCATCGACAAACTCTCTGCATTCCAGCAGGAGTTCTGGCAGGCGCGTCCTCCGTATGACGCCGGACAAGCCGGAGGCACCGAGTTCTGGCGCGCTCTGGTGCGCGGGACCACCCGGGACGACGGCGACCTGCTCGCCGATCTGTGCCGGGCAGAGACCGCGATGTGGATGGGGACGGACGACGAGGTCCTGCAGGCGCTCCACCCGATACGGGCGAGCGGCACTCCCGTCGTTCTGCTGTCGAACGCACCGACCTGGATCGCCGACGCGGTCGATGACACCCGCTGGCGCCGGGAGGTGATCTCCGAGGCCCTGTACTCGGCCCGGATCAAGGCGTGCAAGCCATCGCAGGCCGCCTACGAAAAGGCACTCGCCGCCGCCGGAAACCCCGACCCCGCCCGCACGCTCTTCATCGACGATCGCGCCGTCAACTGCGTGGCCGCGGCCGGGCTCGGGATGCGCACACTGCACTACGTCGCCGACCCCCACGACCTGGCCCGCCACCTCGCTACGGGACCCGAAGCGTCTGCCGTCCCGCAGCAGACAGGCGCTCTGACATGACGCTCACCGCCCCACCAGCAGCGAAAGTCCGCCCCCAGGCCCCTGGTCCGTCACCCCGCACACTCATCGCGACGCTCCTGGGCGTCACACTCATTCTGAAGGCCAGCGGCTTCGCCTTCGACTTCCTCGGCTACTACATCGGCGCCGGTCACGGCACGGTGGCAGCAGGCGCCGCGCTCACCTTGTTCGGCGTGGGCTGGTGCCTCGGGCAAGCCGCCTGCGGAGCGATGACCGACCATCTGGGACAGCGCACCACCTTGACCCTGTGGATGGCACTCTCCGCGCTGGCCTGCCTGGCCCTGGCCCTGTTCACCGCACTGCCCGCGCTGCTGGGCATCGCGTTCCTGCTCGGGTGCACCATGGAGATCCACCGACCGGTCATCGCCGCCGAGATCCACGAGCGCATCGACAGCGAAGCCGGCCGCACCCGAGCCCAGGGCTGGACGTACTGGGTCACGAATGTCGGCGTCTCGGTGTGCGGAGGACTCGGCGGCTATCTCGCCCACGCCCACGGCTACCGACTGCTCTTCATAGCCAACGGCGTAGCCTGCGTGATCGTCGCCGTCATCGCCCGGCGGGTACTGTCCCCCAGCCCGCTGCACAGCTCATCCAACTCCCACATCTCGTATCGACAGGTCCTGTCCGATCGCGGGCTGCGCTGGATCACCGCAGCAGCCGTCGGGGCCATGATCTGCGCATACGGTCTGGTCAGCGTCCTCCCGCTCGTCATGAGCGAAGACAAGCTCCCCCCGACTGCCTACGGCACCGCCATGCTGGCGAACGCCGCGGCGGTCCTCGTCCTCAGTCCGCCGCTCACACGCTTCCTGGTCGGCAGCGACGACCGGATGAGGTACCCCATCGCACCGATCATGGCCACCGGCACCCTGCTCCTGGGTGCCGCCATGGGGTTCGCCGCCCTGCAGCACAGCAGCATCGGCTACTCGACCGCTGCCGTGCTCATGGTTCCGGGCGAAATCTGTTACAGCGTGGCTGCGGGCGCCTACGTAGCGACGGCCGCACCACCCGGATCCGCCGGCCGCTATCAGGCGGTGCTGAGCGGTGCGGCCGCTCTCGCCTCACTCACTCCGCTCGGCATTGCCATCGCGCTCCATGCCGGCGGCCGCCTCCTCGTGGCCGGACTGCTGGTGATCAGCGCTGTGGCCGCGGCATGTGCCTGCATCCCTCTGGCCCACGCTCTGCGGACCGTCAATTCCCCACACAGGAGTGGTGAGTGACGGATCACGCCGCAGACAGGGGCGGTCGCGGCCCTTGCGCACACAGCTCGCCGCAGGGCGACTGCCCTCTCCCCCACAAGCGAATGAGGTCTTCCGCATGAAAATAGCCATCGTTGACGGGTACTCCACCGGAGCCGCACTCGCCGACCGTCTGCACTCCCTCGGGCACGAGTGCGTACACATCCAGAGCCGTCCGGAGGTCAACCCCTACCTCGCGCGCGCTTTCCGGGCCGAGCACTACGCGCACGACCTCGGCTTCGCACCCGACACCACCAGACTGACCACCTGGCTCAGGAGGAACGGCGTCGCACGGGTCGTCGCCGGATCCGAGTCCGGGGTCACGCTGGCCGAGTCCGTATCTCTCGCACTCGACCTGCCCACGAACTCAGCCGCGCGGCTGCGGGCACGCCGGGACAAGGCCCTCATGGCCAGCGCCGTCCGCATCGCCGGCCTGGCGACGCCACACGGCACAGTCGCCCGATCCGCGGCTGAAGCAGCGGACTGGTTCATGGCCTCCAAACTGGCCGAGGCCGTCGTCAAGCCGCTGGCCTCCGCGGGGACCGACAACGTGACGTTCTGTCAGACACCCCAGGAGGTGGCCGAGGCCAGCCAGAAGATACTCGCCTCCCGCACCGCCTTCGGCGAACCGAACTCCGCCGTCCTGGTCCAGGAAGTCGTACACGGGACGGAGTTCTATATCAACTCGGTGTCCGCAGGCGGCGTCCACCGCGTTGCTGAAATCTGGCGCTACACCAAGCGGCGCGGCCTGACCTCCTCCACACCGATCTACGACTTCGAGGAACCCGTCCCAGCGTCTGGCCGGGAGGGCCGACTCCTGCGGGCCTTCGTCTTCTCCGTCCTGGAGGCTCTCGGCATCACCGAGACGCCGGCGCACACCGAAGTGATGCTCACGTCGGACGGCCCCGTCCTGATCGAGACAGGGGCACGTCTTGGCGGTGCCACGGCACCACACATCGTCGAACGGTTTTGCGGCATCTCCCAGACCTCACTGGCGGCCACAGCGCTGATCAATCCGATGTCCTTGCTCAGCTTCAACGACTCCCAGGTCCAGTGTGCTGGGACTCTGCGATGCGTCGAGCTCATCAACCACTTCCACGGCCCGGCCAACACCAGCGCGGCAAGCAAGATCGAGGAACTGCCGACCGCGGTGTTCGTAGCCTCCGCCGCCGAGCCCGGCTCTCTGCTTGAACCGACCACTGACCTCTTGAGCTCCCCGGGCTACGCCTATCTGGCAGCGGACGAACGCAGCGAGGTCGTACGCGACTACGACGCCCTGAGGGCCTGGGAGAGCGAAGGCCTCCATACGACGTGAGCCCAACACGAGAGCACACACCGCTTTCGAAGCCCACCCGACCCCAAGAAACTCCCCTGCCGGAAGGACACCCCACGATGAGCCCCCTCAAACGCGCCTTCACGGCGACGGCCGTGGCCCTCAGCACCACCGCCGCGCTGACCCTCGCCTCCTCGACCACCGCCGCGGCCGCCTCCGAACCGTCCACCTGCACGATCCGCTTCGGCGACCACGCCGGGAAGATCATCGCAAGCGCGTTCCACTACAGATCAGGCCCCGGCACGGGATACGCGAGCAAGGGGTTCTTGTACCGAGGCGACAAGATCAAACTCCGCTGTGCCCGCGGCTCCTGGTACTACGGCACCCTGACCGCGCGCTCGAAGTCCGGCCTGCGCAGCGGAACCAGCGGCTGGCTGCACGAAAAGTTCCTGGCCCAACTTGCCTGACCGGCCGGGCGCCAGCGCGATGCGGACTCTGCGCAACGGCGCCGGACTGGCCCACCGTCTTGCTGCCCTCAGCACTCACTTCCCATCCCCCCACGGCGAGCCGGTCAGCGCTGGCAACAACGCCACTGCCACGGCGCTCGGTGAGCTGATGCTTGAGGTCGCCGAACCGCTCAAGGGCTTCACCGGCTACCGCGAGGGGTGGCCGAAGCCCTGACCCGCGACACGCCCGGAGTCCCCTGGAACTTCAGGGGACTTCTTGGTGCCCGGCATTCGTTCTGACCTGCGGGAGTCCGACAGGGTTGCACCTACCTTCAGCAAGCTGCGGGCTCCAGCGGCGAACTCGCAGGCCGGGCTCAGCACACACGGCGGGCCGCGTCACAGCTATCCGTCGGCGCCGGCATCAGGCGAGCCGGGATCGCGGTTCAACCCGGTGGCGCGTGAGCGCCAGCCGCAGACTCGGCAGCCAGCGGCTCTCGCTCCTGGGATGACCACCTCCGCGGACACGCCGAAGGCTTCACCCTCGTTCGGCGCGGACCCGGTCGGACGCATGGGCGCGTTGGTGGGTAAGGCCGGCGCGGAGGGGAGCAACAAGGCCCCCGCCAGCGAGCGCTTCAACTACCAGTTCGAGCAGCCCCAGAACGCCGGAGGGCAACGAGTCCGAATACGGCGGGTGAGCGACCCGCTACCAGTGCACGGAACGAAAGGCTCCCAGAGTGGACTCCGAGGCCTTTCACATTCACCATTCAATGCCCTATCGAATGCTACTCGTGATAGGATTTCGGCTGATTTTCCAGTTGAATCTTCAGTCCAGTCGAGAGGTCTTGCGCGGAATGTTCCACGAGGCACGACTCAACGAGCGCTACCCCCTCCTGTCCAAGCTCTCGGAGCCACTGAAGAAGGCCGAGCGCGACATCGTCGGACGTGAGCACGAGACGATGCAGCTGCTGGCCTCGATGAGCCGTCCTGAGCTGTGCAATGCGCTTCTACTGGCCGAGGCCGGAACGGGAAAGACCGCATTGGTCCAGGCCACAATGCTCGTGGATCCGGATCGCCTCTATCTCGAAGTCGACCCGGCGCGCATGATCTCCGAGGCGGGCAACGCCGAGAACATGGCCGCGAAGCTCAAGGGCTTCTTCGGCGAGGCCGAGGACTTCGTCAGGGACGAGAAGCACGAACTGGTGCTCTTCATCGACGAGTTCCACCAGATCATCCAGCTCTCCGACGCCGCCGTCGAGGCGATCAAGCCGGTCCTCGCGGCCTCGGGAACCCGAGGCATCAGGATCATCGCGGCGACGACCTACGAGGAGTTCCACAAGCACATCTCGCCGAACCAGCCGCTCGTCGAGCGCCTGCAGCGCATCAACCTCAACCCGCCGGACCAGGCGACGACCATCAAGATCCTGCAGGGCATGGCCGAACGGTACGGCGTGGCCGACGAGTTCTACGACGACCACATCTTCCGGCAGATCTACGAGTACGCCCAGCGCTACATGCCGGCCAGCGCCCAGCCGCGCAAGTCGATCCTCGTGCTCGACTCCATGGTCGGCTGGCATCGCCTGACGCACCGGCCGATGGACCGGGACCTGCTCTCGGACGTGCTCATGGAATCCCTGAACGTGAACGTCGCATTCCGGGTCGACGGCGCGAAGATCAAGCAGCAGCTGGACGCCGAGGTGTTCAGCCAGGACTGGGCGACCGGCGCGGTGGCGCGTCGTCTGCAGTTGTCGGTGGCGGACCTCCATGACCCGACGCGGCCCATGGCGTCCATGCTCTTCACGGGATCGACGGGAACGGGGAAATTCTGCATCGACTCGACGCAGGTTCCTGTCTACTCGAGCGACGGCGAGACCACCTGGAAGCTGCACGGCGACCTGGTCCCGGGCGACAGAGTGTTCGGTCGCCAAGGTCGCCCGGTCGAGGTGCTCGGACACTTCCCGCAGGGCATGCAGGACGTCTACCGGGTCACCCTCTGGGACGGCCGGACTCTCGACGTTGGAGGACCGCACTTGTGGACGCTATACACAGACAAGCAGCGGTCGAAGAAGCATGCGGGCAAGGATGTCGCGCCGATGGTCCTGAGCACGCAGGAAATGGTCGAGCGTGGCGTCGTGCGGACCTATCCCGGCGACTCTCGGGAGCATCTGAAGTTCTTCATCCCGGCGAACGGACCGGTGCACTGGCCGGAGCAGGACTTCGACGTAGACCCGTACGTCTTGGGCGTCCTCATCGGCAACGGGTGCCTCACCGAGACGCAGCTGACGCTCTCGTCTGACGGAGACGACGCCGACCACACCGTGTGGACGGTGGGCGAATGGCTGGGATCGGCACCGAAGTCGTACGGGCACAACTACAGCTGGGTCTTACCTGTCGGCGTCGGCCCGGTGGAGGACCGCCGCGATTCGCTGTACCAGACGAAGGACGTGCTTGCCGCGGTTCCCGATCTGATCGGTTCGCGCTCGGCGGAGCGCCGTATCCCGGAGAGGTATAAACACGGATCGGTACAGCAGCGGTGGGCGCTGGTGCAGGGCCTTTTCGACACCGACGGATCGATCGGCGGCTCGAACGACCGCTTCAACGTCTCGTACTCGACGTTCTCCAAGGGGCTCACGGAGGACCTTAGGGAGGTGCTGTTCTCGCTCGGCGTCTCGAACACGATCAACTCGTGGATACGCACGAAGGAGGACGGGCGCGAACTGGCCGAGTACGCCGTGCACGTGAAGGTCGGCAACGAGGATAAGGCCCGGTTCTTCTCCCTCCCCCGCAAGCACGAGATCGCACGGCGGGCGGTCATCGAGACCTCGGGTCGTAAGCGCGTGAAGAAGTTCGACATGGTCGGCATCGCGTCGATCGAGAAGCTGCCGGAGCAGCAGAGCTCGTCGTGCATCTACGTCAACGACGAAGAACACCTCTACCAGGCTGGTCAGTTCGTGGTCACGCACAACACGGAGCTCACGAAGCAGCTGGCACGACTGCTGTTCGGTGACGACCAGCGGCACCTGATCCGGTTCGACATGACGGAGTACGCCGAAGACTCGTCGTTCGCGGCGTTCCGTTCTGAGCTCACCAAGCGCGTGTGGGACCTCTCCCACGCGGTGCTGCTTTTCGACGAGGTCGAAAAGGCCTCGGCGATGGTCACGCGCGTACTGCTGCAGGTGCTCGACGACGGCCGTCTCAACGACGACAACAACCGCGAGGTGAGCTTCCTCAACACCTACATCGTGCTCACGACGAACGCCGGCTCGGAGATCTACAAGGACATCGCGCAGTACGCGGCGGACGACACCGGGTCGGGCAAGCAGCTGCTGGAGTACGAGAAGCTCATCCGCCGCTCGATCTCCTCGACGACGGGCGACAACCGCTTTCCGCCCGAGTTGCTGGGCCGTATCGACGCGATCGTGCCTTTCCAGCCGCTGTCGCTGCCGACGCAGCAAAAGATCGTGCGGAAGAAGCTGCGCCAGATGGTGCAGGAGGTGTTCGTCAAGCACAACGTGCGGGTCGACGTCGATGCGAGGGTCATGCAGTACCTCATCGAGGACAAGGGCGATACCGACTCTGATGCCGGCGGTGCGCGTGCGGCTGTGGCGAAGCTGACCGACGAGGTCACCACCGCGGTGGCGACCTTCCTCAATGAGCACCCCTCGGAACGACAGATCCGCATCGACGTCGTCGGCGACCTGGTCAGCGACGACAAGAACCTGCTGAGTTCCGACGCCTACGTCGAGGTCAGCGCGGTGCGATGAGCCGGTCGAGGACGGCGGGAACTAGTCGACTCATGAGTCGATAGCCCATTCATTCCCTACGAGATTGCCTACCGCGATAGAGAGGCGATAAGATACTCATAAATCAGATAAAATGTGTTTTATTAGCGGAGGGATCGCGCATCAATGGGCATTCTGGGTACGACAACGGGAAGCCACAGGAAGGGGCGGAAGAAGAAGCCCGACGAACTTCTGGCCTCCGTGGTGAGAGAGACGGCGATCCCGGCGGCGGTCGAGCTGCTGCGGTCGAACACGCAGTTCGTCTTTCCCAGCGGTACGGCCTGGGTGATGCTCGTGCTCGCATCCGACTCGATCGGTGGCTTGAGCAAGCGGCACGGCCGGGACGAGGCGAAGGGCTCGATCATCGAGCTCATCAGCTCCGACCAGATCCGCACGGTGGCCACGGCGGAGATGCTCGAAGAGGAGGTCTTCGGCATCATCCCCACCGACGAGACTCTTGCGCGCATGGAGGAGTACTCGCTGCTCACCGGTGCCACCTACGCCTGGGCCGTCGTGTGGCAGAAGCCCAGCGGCGACCTGCTCGTCGATCTGGTGAACGATGCGACCTTGGCGCAGGCGCGCTTTGTCGCTGCAGGTACCACGAGCCTCGAAGAAGCCGTGGGCAAGAAGGCATGGGAAGAGCACAGCGGCCTGGTCGCCGAGGCTGGAGCCACTGCCCCCGCGGTCCTCGGAGAGGACGAGGGCGACGCGATCTTTGACGGGACCCCCGGTGACGAGGGGGCTGACAAGGGCCTGTACGACGAGTCGCTCTTCAGCGACGTCGTCGACGAGGACGAAGGAGCGGACGCACCCATGCTCGACGAGGACGCCGCAGATATCGACGACGCGGGCACCGTCCCGGTCGAGTCGGCGCCGGACTACGACGGCGACGAGGTGGTCGGCTACGAGGGTTTCGAGGAGACCGACGCCGGCTACGGCATCGAGGACGATTACCAGGAGGCCGGCGGCACTGTGCTGCTGGTCGATCAGGTTCAGGCGCGCGACGTCATTGCCCGCCGGTTCCTCTCCGAGGAGCTGGACCTGGACGTGCGGCTCGATGAGTTCAACGCCACTTTCGCCATCGGTGCGCCGGTCGTGCAGATCGCTGTGCCCGAGGGTGCGACCGAATGGCTCGGCGACCAGGTCGCCCAGCTCAACCGGCAGGCCAACGCGGATCTGGCACAGCTTCGTTCCGCGCACGAGGACGAGCTGCGTGCGCTCTACGTCAATCTCATGTCGGCGCACACCGAGCAGGTCATCCGCGATGTGGCCACCGACCGCGCGGGTTCCCGGTACAAGCTGCTGAAGGACGCCGCCGAGGCCGAGCACCAGCAGCGGCAGACGGAGAAGGATGAGAAGATCCGGGCCCGCCGGGCGGAGATCGCCAAGGACTACGAGTCGCAGGCCTCCAAGGTGGCCCAGCAGGCGGCGCTCTCGGCGGAACTGCAGTACAAGGAGCGCAACCGTTCGAAGATGGAGCGTGAGCAGATCGACTCCGTTGCCGAGATCGAGCGGGACATCGAGGACACCCACGCGCACAACCAGCAGGAGATCCTGCGGGTCCGGCGCTCGGACGCGACGCTGAAGATGCAGACCGGGCAGACGCGGATCTTCGAGGTACTGGCCGAACAGCAGTCGGAGTACCTGGCGGCCGAGGAAGAGCGCCTGAACCAGTGGAAGTCCGAGATCCAGCGGATCGTCGACGACAACCGCAAGGCCGACATCGCCCAGTCCGAGGCACTGGCCGAGCACCTGCGGACCACGGACGAGATCGGCGTCCTGCGCCGGGAGCAGCAGGACCAACTGGAGTCGGTGCGCTCTGAGCACGCCGACCGGATCCGCCGGATGGAGGACGAGCTCGAACGCAACCGCAAGGACGCCATCACGCAGATGACGGCTCGGGACGCCGAGTGGCAGCACAACCTCGACCTGGAGAAGGAGAAGACCAACTCCCAGGTGCGACGGGCCGCCGACCTGCTCCAGCAGCTGTCGACGGTCGAGGATTCAGTGGCCAAGCGGTACAAGGCACGTCTGAGAGAGATGCAGGCCGACAAGGAGTCATACGCCAACGAGCTGGCGCGGGCCTCCGAGATGCAGAGCCGCTCGAACAAGATCCTCGTCGTCATGATCGTCACGCTCTCGCTCCTGATGGGCGCGGCCGGCTTCATCATCGGGGTGGTCTTGGCCCGTTGAGCGATCCGGTCATGACCGACGGGGTGATCTGACGGCGCATGGGACGCGTTCCCCATGCGCCGTCGTCGTCTGCGCAGGCAGGCGCACTGGACCGCAGGACAGCAAAGCGAGCGAGGCTCGGGAATAAGGAATCACGATGGCCACGAACAGGCGCAAGGCGGCACGGCCGAAGGCGAGCAGCTGGGACAAGATCTCAGCGCGGACACCCGGCGAGACGCTGACGAACCGAGACGTCTACGACAACCAGCAGCTGGACCGCAGCAAGTTCCTGACCTTGAGGTCGACCAGACCAGGCATCGTCGTCGCGGTGATTACAGGCGTGCTGGTGACGATCGTCGCCTGGGTCCTCTACTCGCTCATCGCCACGGCGGTGCTCTCGGTGGACATGTCCGTGGGTTCGGGTGCGTCCGGCAGCAGCACCGGCAAGCCGAGCGCGTATTACCTCCAGGACACCACGACGGGTACGGGCGGCTCGGTCGTGAAGTGTTACCGGCCCCTGACCAAGGACGGCAACCCGGACGTGAAGGCGAAGTGCTATCCCAGCGCTGAGGCTGTTCCGGTCCCCAGCTGGTACACCGCGGCGAAGGACGGCAAGCCCAGCGCCGGGAAGCCGGCTGAGCCCAAGAAGAGCGTGACCACGGTCGGCGAGCAGCTGGCCGACGTCTCGGGGTTCAAGCTTTTCATCACGCTCGGCTCGGGTCTGATGGTCGCCCTCATCATCGCCACGTGGTTCTCACGGAAGGTCGCCGCGGCGAACCTGATGAACACCACGAGCGACATCAACCAGTACGAGAACGACCAGCACATCGCCCTGCCGGAAGAGATCCAGCAGAACTACGACTGGTTCCCCGACGCCGGTGCTCACTCGAGCGTGCAGGTCAGCTCGATGCTCAGCCACATGATGCTCAAGAAGAAGGGCCTGGGCACCGTCGAGGTCGCCCAGCGCGCAAACAAAGACGTCATTGATGAGGAGGGGAACCTCGTCTACTACGCCGGCGAGGTCATGGACGACGACGAGGGCAATCCGCTGACGCAGACCCTGCCGATCATCGACGAAGACTTCGGTGACAGGCTGTTCGAGGCATCCGGGCTCCCCGATGACAAGACGCTGCGGCGGAAGTACGACACGACGCTGATCCCGTACAACCCTGACGGCAAGAACCGGGACAAGCTCGGCTTCGAGTCGGACACGTACAAGACCGTCGCTGACCTGATCAAGGAGGACTGGACGTTCCCGGCGTACGAGGTCCAGCGCCCGGCCGGGGCGTACGTGGTCGATACCGCGCCGGTGAACACCATGGTGCTGGCCATCACCCGAGCCGGTAAGGGCCAGACGTACATCGAGCCGGTCATCGACATGTGGTCGCGGGAGAAGAAGCCCTCGAACATGGTCATCAACGACCCCAAGGGCGAGTTGCTGGTCAAGAACTACGTGCCCCTGGTCACACGCGGGTTCGAGCCGGTGCAGTTCAACCTGATCAACTCCATGAAGACCGACATCTACAACCCCCTGGGGCTGGCGGCCGACGCGGCGCGTGAGGGCAACTTCACCAAGTGCGCGCTGTACGTGGAGAACATCGCCGGGATCTTCTTTCCGCTCAACGGCGGCGAGGACCCGGTCTGGCCCAATGCCGCCAACAACGCCTTCAAGCGCGCGGCCTACGGACTCATCGACTTCTATCTGGAGGAGGAGCGGGAGCTGCGCAGCGCCGCAGCCGTGCTGAACATGGACCCGGCGCTGCTGGAGCAGAAGCTCGATGACCTCTGGGGCAAGGTCACGCTCTACAACTGCTACCAGCTCTTCGTGCAGATGAGCTCGAAGAAGATCAAGAACCCCGAGGCCGAGCTGGAGAAGCGGGTCAAGGCCGGCGAGTTCGAGAACAACGAGGACGCCCTGGCCGAGGAGCAGGAGAAGGCGGCGGCCCAGGCCTTCATGTGGGAGGGCAAGGCCGATCAGGACATGCTCAGCCTGTACTTCAACGCGAGCGAGGAGCTGCCCCGCAACAACATGCGCACGCTGGTGGGCAACGCCCACAACGCGCTGCGCTCGATGGCCGGGGCGGAGAAGATGCTGGCCTCGGTGTACGGCATCGCGATCACCGCCATGTCGTTCTTCACCGACCCCACGATCTCGACGCTGACCTCGGGCAAGCCCTCGCAGAACACCGACCTGGCCGGCCTGAGCTTCCCGCGTCGCCTCGGCGTGCGCTTCGCGCCGAACTACGTCAAGCGCGACCACCTCGTCGGTCAGCAGGCCGTGTGGTCGGCCTACGCGGACCCGATGTTCACCGAGAACCTGGGTGAGGACTTCGAGCACGAGGAGATCGTCGGACGCGAGGGTTGGGCCCGGTACAACTTCAAGGGCACGTTCCCTGGCGACGAGGCCTGGCTCAAGCTGGAGCTGGTCAACCCGCAGACGAAGATGCTGGTGCGCACCTTCTACTTCAGCTTCACGAAGAACTACCAGGTCTCGCTCAACGGCCGGCACTACGTGGTCGAGCCGGTGACGGGCAAGAAGATCGTGAAGAACGGCGTGATGCGTGAGCTCAAGCCGGTGCGTGAGGGCGGCACCCGGGACGGGAAGATCCTGTCCTTCCAGCCCGGGGACACGCTCTACCCGGACACGCGGCTCGACTTCTCCGGCGGCGGCAACCCGGAGAAGGTCTCGTACCAGGCACGGGCGATCACGCAGACGCTGTCGCGCTACTCGGAGTCCCCGAAGGCGCTGTTCCTGGTGACTCCGCCTCACCTGATGAAGTACGCGAAGCTGATCCTGATCCTGGTCAAGCAACTGTTCGACGTGAGCGCCGACCAGGCGTACATGACGAAGTCGAACCAGAAGCCGCTCTACCGCACGCGGTTCATGCTCGACGAGCTCGGCAACCTGCAGTCGGAGGGCAAGGGCATCGACGGCTTCGAGACGATGCTCTCCATCGGCTTGGGCCAGGAGCAGCAGTTCACGCTCATCCTGCAGACCCTGCAGCAACTGCGCGACGTCTACGGCGAGAGCGTCGACAAGATCGTGCAGGGAAACTGCCTCGCGCTCGACGCAAAGATTCTCACGCCGACTGGGTGGACGACGATGAGGAAGATCCAGCCCGGCGACGAGCTGATGACCCCGTTCGGCACGGTCACGACGGTGACGGACAAGTACCCTGTCAAGATCCGTCCGGTCTACCGGCTCAAGCTGCGCGACGGGTCCTCGGTAGAGGCGTGCCCTGATCACCTGTGGCCAGTCGAGCGCTGGAAGTCCAGCATCAAGTACCTCGGCGGCAAGGACGAGAACGGCAAGCGGCGCTACGTTGGTGGTGCCGACGGCAAGACGATGGAGCGGGTCACCGAGGTCATCAGCACCGAGGAGCTCAAGTCCCGCGTCGAGAAGGGTCGCCAGGTCGACCTGATCGCGATCGACCCGGTCTCCTACCCGGAGGCTAACCTCCCGATCGATCCGTACGTCCTTGGAGCGATCCTGGGTGATGGTCACATCAACCCGGAGGGGACGGTGTCCTTCTACAGCAGCGACCTGGAGATTGTGGACGAGATCCGCCGTCGGGGGTACGACGTCGTCGAGCAGGCCGTCGCGGACGGTCTGTGCCCCAAGTACCGGATTAACGGGGTTCGGAAGCTCATGCGCGAGTTCGACATCGCCGGCAAGCGCTCGTGGGAGAAGTCGATCCCTGAGGTGTATCTGCTCGGCTCCGTCGCGCAGCGCGTCGACCTGCTGCGGGGCCTCATGGACACCGACGGCACGACCAGCGCCAAGGGAGAGATGGAGTTCACCTCCGCGAGCCATGAGCTGGCCGAGGGCGTGCAGACGCTGATCCGATCGCTCGGCGGTCGCGTGGCGATCAACATCAAGACGAACATCATGTACACGTCCCCGAATCAGAATGAGCCCAAGGTGGCTCGGGATGCTTACCGCGTGCAGAACATTCGTCTGCCCAAGATCAACCCGTTCGCACTGTCTCGCAAGGCGGAGCGCTGGCGCGACCGTACGCGGAGCTTCAACCGTGTCGTCAGCGTCGAGTACGTGCGAGACGACGAGGTGCAGTGCATCCGGGTCGCCGACGAACGCCATCTCTACCTCACCGACGACTTCATCCCGACGCACAACACCTCGAACATCGTCTTCCTCAAGTCCACGGACGATTCGATGATCGAGACGATGGAGAAGATGAGCGGCAAGACGCACCGGTCGTACCGGGACAGCAAGCAGATCAGCCAGGATCTCGACAAGGTCATCGGCGGCAAGACCGATGGCCGGGTCTCCTACACGATGAACACCAAGGAGGAGCCGTTGATCAGCTACAACGACATGGCCTTCCTCTCGCCGCGCAACTCGATCGTCTTCCGGGCCGGCGACGCGCCGATCTGGAACCGCAACCAGACGATCCTGCCGATGTCGTTCCGGCTGCTGAGGAACACGATCAAGCACCCGGGGCACACGTACTCGCTGCAGACTATCCCGACCCTGTCCAGTGCCATGGACTTCGACGTGCGGATGAACCAGCCGGACTTCGTGAAGATGCTGGAGAAGCGCATGCGGCAGGCGGTCAAGGCCGCGGACGCGAAGGCGCAGTTTAAGGAGATCTACGGCTACCAGGAGGTCGACATCGAGCGCCTGGACCCGGATGTCTACGCCGACGAGGTCATGGAGGTCATCACCACGATGACCACGGTCGACGAGGGCCGGGACCCCAACGCCCCGGTGGTCGTCGACCCCGACGAGTACGAGGGGATGAGCATGTTCGACGAGGACCAGTTCATCGAGAACGTCGAGGTCGGGGTTGCGGTCGCCGAGCGTCAGGCGGTCAGCGCCGAGCGGCAGCGCCTGCTCTACGCCGAGGGGACGATCAGCAAGGAGATGCTGGTCAACCCCGACGGCTCGGCGAAGGTCAAGAGCCTGGACATCGAGATCGGCGAGGCCTACAAGTCGGCGCAGACCGAGTTGGAGCAGGATCGCGAGCACTTCTCGATCGGCGGCGACGGCGAGCTGCGCAGCGCCGATGGGTCCCAGACGTACATCAGCCAGATCCGCTCGGACGCGTACGCCAATGCGGCCCGCCGGATCAACGACCACGTGAACGACGAGGACTCGCGGGTGTTCGCGGAGGAGGACGTCACCGAGGAGGGCCTGAAGTCGCTGGCGACGGTGAAGGTCCACTCGGCCTTCTACCAGTACCTGGCCTCACTGCCGAACTGGGAGGTGCTGGCCGACGGCAGGTTCGACCGGGCCATGGCCATCGAGATGAACTCGAAGTAGCTGGCAGCCACTTGGGGGCCAGCCAAGGATCACGACCAGTGCCGGGGTCGTCTCTCGACTAAGGGAGACTGCCTCGGCACTGGCCTTTTCAAATGGCATCCAACCTCCTTTCGATAAGCGGGGTATGTTCTATACATACTTGTGTAACCCCGAGCATCCACAGGAGGCTGATTAGCCATGAAGAAGGCGCACGGACTGCGCAGGTACTTCTACGAGTACGTCTACTACAAGGCAGTCGAGCAGGCCCGGGAGCAGACCGGACAGGTCATTCCGGTCTCCCAGGCCAAGGCGATCCGCGCCCGGGTCGACGAGATCCTCGGCCAGCGGGGCACCGCGCTGGCCGACCCGCGGCTGGGCGTCACGGACTGCCTCACCGCCATCGACCAGGCGTTCGCGGAGAAGGTGTCCGACTACGAGCCGCAGTTCGGTGACCATTCCCCGCAGAACGAGCGCTACCAGCAGTCGCAGCGGGAGTTCACCCGTGCCACCGGCGTCGGTGCGCAGGCCGACCCGAAGTCGGCCCGGCTGCCGATCAGCCCCTACGCCCCCGACTGGTCCGAACGCGCGACCGTGAAGCGCGCCGGGACCGCGCTGGTGTACCTGCCGGACGAGACGATCGGACGTGTGGCCGGCGGCGAGGTGGAGACCCTGGCCGATCCCCGGCGCGGGAACATGGTGCTCTGGCGCATCGACGACGATGGCAAGCCGTTCGAGGCCGGGCGCGCGATGACGAACGACGACGCGGCTGGACTCACCGCGCTGATGGACAAGATGAGCCAGCAGGAGTACGACCAGGTCCGCGAGTGGGTCATCGACGGCGGCCGGGATCCGCAGACGAACCGTGTCGATCGCAACCGCTTCATGTCCCGGCGCGCCGTGGCGCGCTCGGCAGCACTGCTCGAAGAGTTGAAGGCCCAGGGCGTGTCCTACGAGGTGATGCGCGACCGCGAGCCCGGTCAGATCAAGGCGAAGATCGCCCGGACCGGCATGGAGATCCGCCTCACCGACACGCGCCAGGAGGAGTACGCCGGAGCCCGGATCTACGACAACGGCACCGTGCTGCGCTACTCGACGAACTACCGGGTCCCCGGCGGCATGGCGGTCTACTCCCCCTCGCCGGCGGAAGCCGTTCAACTGCTGCGCTTCGCCCAGGGCCACCGCGTCGAGCGCACGGATCTTCCGGGGCACGCCGCCGGCGAGATGGGCACGACGCACCAGGAGCGCGGCCGTGGCCGCACGGTAGTGGATGTACCCGACAGCTACCACGTCGACCGGGAGTCGATGTTCGTGGTCGGCGACTATGTGGCCCCGGGCGAGTCCGGTCCCCGGCCCGGGTCGAAGGTGATGCTGCGCCGGGACGCGAAGAACCGCTCCCTGCCGACCTTCTTCGTCGACGCCCAGCCCGCTGAGGCCTACGCGAAGGCCGCCGTCGAGAGCGCGCGGGAGAATCTGCAGGCAGCTCTTGGCGTCGAAGACCTGATCGCTCGTGCTGAGGCCGAGTTGGAGCGAACGGGCGGCCAACTGGATGCGATCGAGCCGCCGGAGTACTCGGCTGACTCTGAGGTCGCTGCGATCCAGCGCTCCTACTGGGACGTGCTCATCGGCGCACACAGCGATCTGCTGCGCCCGGGTGCGACCGAAGAGATGTACCACGAACGGCTCCAGGAGATCGGCGAGTTGCAGGCCGAGGAGGTGCCCGAGACGGGCAACCTCGTCTACGGCGGCACCACCGTCGAGAAGGTCCTGCAGCACGCCGAGGACGTCCCCTTCGAAATCATCGGGACCTGGGAGGCGGAGCCCCACGACGTCGACGGCGAGTGGGTCGATCAGCGCTTCAGCCCGGACCGGGTGGCGCGGTACATGACCAGCCCCACCGGGCAGTGGTCGAACCTCGACAACCTCGCCTCGGCGCTGCGTCGTTGCGGGATCTCCCCCGACGCGATGATGGGCTCGACCTTCCAGACGACCCGGTTCAAGGACCGGCTCGTCCGCTTCAACTCCGAGCGCTCCATGCCGATCGCCGATCACGAATCTGCGTTCATGCGGCGCATCGGGGCCACCGTGCGCGAGAGCATCGAGCGCAACGCGGCGACGGTCTCCGAGATCCTGGTCGACGAGCAAGGCGTCATCCGCTGGAGCGGCGAGAAGCTACGCCGTGACGGCAAGGGGACTCCGATCTCGGGTGAGATCGGCCAGGTCTTCGATGTCGGCGACTACGGCGAGATCACCACCGCCTTCGCGAGCGGGGAGAACGCCCTGGTCGTGCCGGGCTACTGGGCCACGATCACGGCCCAGACTCCGGGCGAGGCTCCGACCTCGGTCGAGGAACGCACGCGCCTTCGCGGCTACGAGCAGCTCATGCACGAGCGCATCCAGTATCAGATCGCCGACGACCTCATCGCCGGGCGCAGCGAGACCGGCGAGCCCTCCTCGCTCAACGCGGTCTACTCGCAGCTGTACGGCACGAAGCACCCGATCGACTTCATCGAGCGCGCCACCACGTACCAGCTCGACGAGTCCACTGGCGAGATCAAGGAGCACCTGGACGAGTGGACGGCCGCGATCCTGCAGACCGAGGCGCGCCGTGTGCGCTACTCCAACGAAATCAAGGCCGGCTCGACGATCTACGCCGAGTACCGGGCCCAGCGCGACCGGACTGACCCGGCTGACGACAACCGCTTCGACGCCTGGCGGCTCACCGGCGGGCGGAACATGACAGTGCTCACCGGCAAGGACCGGAACAACGTCGCTGCGCCCAGCGGCTACTTCGACCCGGTGATGACCGGAGGCGCGACCAACCAGGGCATCGTGCGGTACCTGACCACTCAGGCCCAGGTCGACGCCGACGGCCGGATCGTGCCGGGCGACGAGAGCGTGGCCGGACAGCGTGCGCCGCTCATGGCTCTCCCCGAGCTCGAGACGCTGCGGTACGACCCGTTCGACCGCCAGCAGATGACGGCCTCGACGATCATGCAGTCTTCTGAGGTCACCGCGCCGGCGAAGACGGCGCTGATGACCTTCGGCGGCTGGACGGCTGATGACCCGATCGTGGTGTCGAAGGAGTTCGCCGAGCGCCACCGCATCCGCGGGGCCGGCGGCCAGGAGCGCGATCTCGTCGTGGGCGACAAGATCTCGGATCTGCACGGCAACAAGGGCGTGATCTCGCTGATCGTCGACCGGGACATGCCGCTGCAGGACGCGCAGGAGCAGGATGTCGTCGACGAGGTCAACTGGTTCCGGGCCAACCCGGGCCTGGACGTGGTGATGAGCCCGTTCAGCCTGATCTCCCGGCGCAACGCGGGCTCGGCGCGCGAGCTGATGAGCGGGAACGTCTCCGACCTGCGCTCCCCCAACGGAGAACTGCGGCCGAGTGCCCTGGGCGAGATGCGCTTCGTGGTCACCCACATGGCCGTCGACGAGAAGACGAAGATCTACGACGACGAGCAGGTGCGTGCTGGCAAGGGCCGTAAGGCCTCCTCGCAGCTGGCCTGGGCGCTGCAGTCTCAGGACTGCCCGGCGATCATGCTCGAGTTCTACGGCCACAACAGCGGGGCCGAGTCGAACCTGCGCGAGTACCTGCTGGTGACCGGCATGGACATGGAGGCTGACGGCACGCTGCGGGTGGTCGGCCAGGCCGAGGGCCTCGACGAGCGCCCCGAGCGCCGGTTCATCCCGATGCCCGAGCTGCTGCGCACTCGGCCGCGCAAGGAGGGCCAGCTCCCGGGACTGAACACCACGGCGATGCGCAAGTCCTTCGGCGGTCTCATCGGCGACCGCGGCGGCGACATGGAGATCCCGTTCCCGCTCACGTATCCGACCGGTGAGCAGACCGAGACGGTGAGCGCGAGCTCGTGGAAGCTGCCGGTGATGTCCTCGCATCTGCGCAGTGGCCAGGAGTTCGAGGATGGGTCCTCCGTCACGCACGACTACACCCGCAGCTACCAGGACGTCTTCGTCGAGGCCTGCCGCTACTGCTACATGGCCGAGCAGCTGGACGGCCAGGGTCTGTCCGCGGAGAAGCGCGCCGAGGTGCGTCGCGGCATGAGCGAATCGGTCTCGCGCGCTCAGCGCGCCTTCGACGCGATCACGACCGACGTGCAGAACCGGGTGCTCACGGGCAAGAACAACATCTTCAAGACGGGGCTGATGGCCTCGCGGCTGACCGACTCGGCGACGATGGTGTGGACCGCGGACCCGCGGCTGGGCGTCGACCAGGTTGCGCTCAGCTCGGTCAAGGCCGAGCAGCTGGGGCTGGCCGAGGGCGACCACGCGCTGGTGTGGCGTGACCCGGTGCTCCGCGACGCCGGCGTGCGTTACATGCGGGTAGCGATCGACGACCGGCTCACCGGTGCCGCGATCAACCCCGTGATGGACGCCTGCTTCGACGGCGACTTCGACGGCGACGCGGTCGCCGTGGTGAAGCTGCACAGCGAGGCTGCCAAGGGGGAAGCCCTGGCGAAGCTCTCGGTGCCGGCCAACCTGCTGGACACCGGCGTGGTCAAGAGCGATGGTTCACACCCGCTGGCCATGCAGGTCTCGCTGGACACCCAGGTCGCGCTCTCCAAGGACGCCGGACTGGCTGAGGAGCTGGAGGGCTCGCGGAGCGAGGCGAACCGGCTCAGGCTGCAGGCGCTCATGGGCGCAGAGTCGCCGGAGGACATCAAGCTCGGCCAGCAGGTTGTGACGGAGGAGCTGAGCGGGCTGTACCGCCAGGCGCAGCGTGGCGAGTTCGGCGCGGCACTGACGTTCTCGGATCGCGAGGCGCACCTGCGGAGCGTGCGCGAGGTCTGTGTCGAGACGGGTGCCAAGGGCAGCGAGAAGAAGCTCGCCGACTACGCCCGGAACCTGGGTGATGCGCAGGGTACGCCCGGCATCACGCAGGCCGACCAGGAAGCCTCGATGTTCGCCACGGCGATCAAGGCCCACGGCACCGGCCTGGGCGGCTCGTTCAGCCAGCGCGCCGTGCGCGCGCTGCGCGGCGAAGACCTCAAGGCCGTCCTGGAGGTCACCTACCCGGTGACTCAGTCGATCCTGCAGGCCAAGCACGACGCCGCCGAGGCCCGGCACAAGTACGCGATGCTCCAGGGCCCCGGCCGCGAGCTCTGGAGGGGCCGCAGCATCGAACACGTCGGCCCGGGCCAGTGGCGCACGGCGTTCCTCGACGGTGAGCCGGTCCAGGCCACGGCCGAGGAGTGGGAGAAGCAGTTCATCGAGTTCTACGAGTCCAAAGAGGGCTTCGGCGTCACGGTCAACCCGGACTACGTGGCCCGCGTGGTCAGTGCGCTGGAGGACCCGAAGACCGGGCTCATCCGCAACCTCGAAGAGGACCCGTCGCTGCGGGGCGCCGTGATGGACCAGATGGCCTACGGCGGTGGCTTCGAGGCGCTCGTGCAGGCGGCCAAGAACCGCGAGAGCGTCTACGACGGCGAGAAGAACGAGCAGTTCGCGTCCTCGGGGACCCGGAAGGCCCGGGCCGAGATGTCCCGGCAGCTCGATCAGCTGAGCTCCGCTGAAGCGCACAGCCTGGACAGCGCTGCGATCGCCGTCGATGACTCGGTGGTCAAGCGCGACGTGATCACTCAGGACGCGGGGGCCTCCCGCACCCGTGGCTCGCACCGCCGCTCTGCGCATGCCGTGGGCGTGGGCGCGTCGCGCCCGCTCTACACGCCGAGCATCGAGATCGATCAGCCGCAGAGCGACGACGACTGCGGGATGGGGTACTGAGATGGCACCGCGCAAGGAACTGGGAACGGGCCCTGCGGGCCGCCCGCGCGCGGCCAAGGAGCTTCCGGTTGACGACGATCGGCAGCAGGCGGACGAGCCGATCGATGCCGAGGTGATCGACGAGCCCGGACCGGAGGACGCAGACGGTTCGCGCGCCTGGCGCGAGCGGCTCCGGGACCGTGCCCGCGGGTGCTTCGGCGCGAAGACCCGGGAGCAGATGGCCGCCCGCGAGCGCATGCACTGGATCGACGTCGACCGGGCCGAGGACGAGAGCGAGGGCCTGGATCAGCGCGAGCAGCTGCTCAAGCTCCGGGCGGAGACGCGGCTGGCCGGCGAGAAGTACATGGCCTCGCTGCGGGACTCGAAGCTGCTGGTGCCCGGCTTCAACGACGAGGAGCGGACGCAGGAGCTCGGCGTCATGCACCACGTTTACATGCAGATGATGATGCAGTCGTGCCTCAAGCCGCTCTCGCGAGGGGTGAATGCCAACTCGGTCGTCCAGGCCGTCGGCATGGTGATGGCGATGCGGATGCTTGCCCCGGACTTCAAGAAGGAGATGGACAGTTACCTCCAGCCCTTCAAGGACAAGATCCAGGAGCGCATCGACACCAGGACCCGCGGCATGGTCGCCTCTGCCGAGAGCGGCATCGCGCACCGGCAGAGGATCTTCAAGGATGTGCCGAGCGACGCCCGGCGCGAGCGCCTCATCGGCAGCACCGATCCGCGTGATCACCTGCCGAAGAAGTGGCGCAAGCGCTTCGACGCCATGCAGCACCGCGAACGCGGTCACCGGGAGATGTTCACTCCGGACTCGGCGGCCATGACCGAGGTCGCGCTCATGGAGAACGCCTTCTGGAAGATGCGTGAGCCAGGCGCGGATGCCGGCCTGATCCGCGACAGCTACCGGGCGATGCGCAAGCGGCTGCACGAGCAGATGAGCGAAGACGGCCTGGAACGCCAGGAGGTCGTCCAGCGCGCGCGGATGATCATCGGCGAGCGGATGGAGTACGAGCCCGAGCTGCGCACGATGTTCAATGGCGTGGCCCACGGCCGGATCGTCAAGGCCCCTGCGCACGAGGAGCGGATCGCGGGCTCGGACAGAGTCCGCACGGTCTGGCGCGGGGAGTTTGACGACCAGCTGGGCCGGCGTCTGCCCGAGGACGGGATGTTCACGCTGCGCCGGCCCATGGACGTGGACGCCCAGCAGGTCCAGCTCGCCGAGACGATGAAGACCTCGATGCTCGACGCGCTGGGCCGCGGCGACCAGGAGGGCTACGGGGGCAACATGCTGGGCTACCTGGTCGGCTTCGCGGCGCAGAAGCAGGGCCTGGACACCAGCGGGCTGCCCGACATGCTCCAGCACCGCCTGGACCAGTCCGAGGTGATGATCGCGAGCATGGACATCGACGGTCTTTCGCCCGAGGAACAGCAGCGGGTCTACTCCAACGCTTACGTCGACGCGTTGGAGGCAGTGAACGAGAAGTACCCGGAACTTGAGGCCGAGTTGAAGCGGAGCCTCGGGGAGAACTGGCAGCAGACGCTGCAGACGGCGGTCGACGACCCGGGCGGCTTCTTCGAGAAGCAGCGGCTCAAGCCGCGGTCGCGCCCTACGGACCCGTCGTCCGAGCGAGAGGCCGGCCCGCAGAACGACGGCCCGAACGCTGAGGCCGATGCCGAGGACTACCAGCCCGCCTGAGGGTGATCCGAGGACACGAACAAGGGGCAGGAGGAAGGGCCATGAGCCAGGAACAGAATGAGGGACAGCAGACCAGGTTCGGCTCGCGTTTCGCGCGGATGTTCGGCTACGTCACGCCGGAGGACTGGAGCCGATGGGAGCAGCAGCGGGCCCAGAACAAGCCCAACGTCAGCGCGACCAAGCAGGGCACGAAGTCAATGCTGGGCTCGATGATGGAATTTGGGGAGCGCAACATCGGCGCGAAGCTCGATGCGGCCCACCGTGTGGCGGCGCAGCGGCGGTTCGAGGAGTCCCACGACAAGGTCGTGAACCAGCGCCGCGATCCGAACACGCGGAACATCATCGAGTCGGTCGACTACGAGGCCAGGGACGACCGGGAGGAGATCGAGCCGGATGTGGAGCTCTAGCCGAATGGGGAACGATAAGCGAAGCGAGCGGCACTCGATAAGCCCGACCCTCCTTCTAGACTCGTGACTATCTTCGATAGACTGGTTTCTAAGTGAAACCGCGGCATGACGGACGACAGGACAGGGTGTGGGCATGGAGACGACGACGAATCCGCGTGTCAGTAAGCGCAAGTTCATCTCTCGGGTCGCGACTCGCAGCAGGTTGCCAGTCCGGACGGTGAACAAGGTGTACGAGTCGTTGCTCGGCGAACTCACGGGTGCGGTCAGCTGCGGAGAGACGGTCGTGCTCACGAGCTTCGGCCGCTTCTACCGACAGGACCACAAGGGCCACAAGGTGCGCTTCGGCAAGAGCAATGTCGACGACTACGTGGTGCTGAAGTTCTCCGCGTCGAGCAGCTTCAACCGCCGGCTCGGGGGCGACGAGGACGAGATCCCACAGGAGACCTACGGGATGATCGAGGAAGCCGACGAGTTCGAGAACGCCATTGAGGATCGTGAACTGCGAGCCGCAGCGTAGGCAACGAGCAGCCGGCAGAAAAAGAGAACCCCCGTGATGCACCAGCATCACGGGGTTCTTTCGTTGGTGGGACGAGCCCAGCCGAGAGGCTCAGCCGTCGGCGATGGCGAAGATCAGAATGAGCACGATGACCGGGACGAAGAGCACGCTGGCCCCGGCGAGAAGGTGCTCCCACCCCAGCGGCGAGTTGATCCAGCCCATGAAGTCGTTCCACAGGCCAGCGACGGTGCCTGCGATCGAGGCGAAGAGCCAGTGACCCTTCCGATGATGACTGCCAGGCCGACGCCGCCGATCAGACCGAGGGCGATGATGATGCGGGCGCTCTTGAAGATGGCGCCCCGCCCTACTTCCGGTCCTCAAAGAGCAGGCAGTACAACCCGATGTGCGGGATAACGAGGGCTGCCAGTGCGATCCAGGCTCGCCCGGGTCCTCGACCACCCAGCCGATGAAGTCCTCGACGGGTCCGACGTAGGCCAGCACAGGAGCGACCACACCAGTGCGGAAGATGACGTGGAAGATTTCGTAGGCCATGCTGAGCGCAATGGCCAATCCGATGCCGCGTCGCACGAGGAGGGCAGCGCGAGGGCTGATCCGTCAGCGGTGGCCCATGGTCGCATCGGACTGGAAATCGGCATCAGGGGCACCAGCCCGGGCCACCGGCTCGTAGTCGTACATCGTCATCAACTCGCTCTTATCGAATCGCCATTGTGCCCATTCATTGAGAAGCCATCAATGATGAACAGAATGTCGACTACAAGTCACTCGAAGAGGAGGTCAGGCTCATCCGCGGACGGGGAGTCGAAGCTGTTGACCGAGCGCTGGCGGGATCGCGAGGGATCTGTGGTCGATTCACGCTGCGCGGCCAGCTCGGCGAGGGTGACGCCCACGGGTCGGCCTAAGCGCTGGCCGGCGACTCGGTACACCTTGCTGTCCTGCCGAGCGCCGATCGCGACGATCTCGCGGCGGGTGATCCCGTCGGAGCGGCTCGGCCGGATGTCCCGGGAGACGATCCGCAGCGGGGGCTTCTCGTAGGGGTCGGCTCCGACGTAGGTCGTGTCGCAGTCGGAGAGATCGGCGAAGTGCGGGTTGCAGTCGAGCGGCTTCGTCGGATGGCGACGCCCGTTCAGCCGGTGCAGCATCACGATGGCCGCCTCCAGCAGGGCCTCTTCCTTCCCGTGCGGATGCTTGAGGGCTCGCTGGTTGAGCTGTTGGAGGTCGGCGCGAGCGCCGGGGCTCAGATGGACCTTGATGCGCAGGCTATTCGTCATCGCCGAGCACCTTGCGGATCATGGCCTGCGCAGGCCCTCCGAGTTCGTCACCGAGCTCTTCGAGGGTCATGCCAGGATCGCCAGAAGCATCCGAGGCCTGGATACGACGAGAGAGCTCGGCCTGGAAGGCGTTCTCCTCGTGCGCGTGGGCCGCGTGGTCGTACTTCATGAGGCGCACGAAGGCGGCGAAGGGGATGACGGCCACTTCGGGCTTGTTGTCGTCGCCGAAGATCAGCGGAGTGATCTCGCCGCGGCGGTAGAGGTTCAGCATCGTGCGGAGGTCCTCGCACTTGAGCTGGTTCGTCGGGACGACGTTGACGGCGAACTTCGGGAGCTCGACGTCGGGAGTGTGGTTGTCGTGAGTCATAGCTTTAGCCTAACCAGTCAGGAATGGCTTGTCATCGACTCGCATACGAAGCTGCTTGTCGAATCGATAAGGGCGTCGAATGGTGGATCGCTCTGTTTCTGAGAGGCAGGACGGGCGAAGAGAAAGAAGAGACCCGCGCCCCGTTCCGCACAGGGCGGAGCCGGGGCACGGGCCCTGACGGACGGTCGCGACGTCAGAAGTCCCCCCTCGTCGACCTGCAGGCAGACGATGCCGAGCGAGCGCCACGGGGCCACCACCCGGTCGCGGTCGTCCAGGGGCAGGTGGACGTCGTAGACGTCACGGATGTGGGTGTTGACACTCGTTCACATGGTGATCTCCGTTCCTCGGGTTTCGGTTCTCGCTGGGACACAGGCGGGGGCCGGGCGCGTCAGTCCGCCTCATGCGCCGACCGAGGCCACGACCCGCCAGAACTCCCGCCACTTCTCCTCTTGGGCCTGAAGGAACGCGTCCCTCTCGGCGGTGGAGATCGCCACCCAGGTAGCCGTGTGGTGGGCATACTTGTCCGGGCTGGTGGTCGTTACTCCGGTGACGACCCCCGTGTCGGGGTCTTGGGCGACGGACGTGTAGGCCCAGTCCTCGCCGTAGTCGGTGTAGGTCATCTGGTCGATCCGGTCGCGCACCGCCCGGCCCAGGTAGACGCGCGTCCGGCCTTCCCGACCGTTGGTGAACACGAGACGCTCGGCGTAGTGAACCCGTCTCGGTAACGTCTGGTGACGGTTCGTGATCTTCGTTCGGGTGGTGCGTCCGTGCTCGATCTGGAGCAAGGCGAGGGCGGCGCGGGCGATGCGGGTGATGGCGGCGGGGTCCAGGCTGACCCGGCGCAGGGCCTTGAAGGTAACCTTGAGCAGGGCGTTGGCGCGCTCGGCGACGCCGTGGATGCTGCGGATCACCTTGTTGAACGCCTGCTGGTGCTCGGCGAGTTCGCCACCCTGGGGTTTCTTGACCGGGTGGCGGAAGCCAGGGCCGGCGTTCTCGTAGCCCAGGTCGGTCAGGGTGGGCATGTCCAGGGCGGTGGCGAGCCGGTTGAGCGCGTCGATGAGCCCGTGGGTGCGGGCGCAGGTGGTGTCGTGCTCGCGGCCGGGCCGGACCGGGGAGACCCAGAGCGGCCAGCCGTCCGGGGCGGAGACGACCTGGACGTTGCCACCGTGGTGCTTGTGCTTCCCGGACCACCAGAGATCGGCGCCGTTGGGGCCGGGGGCGGCGACGCGGTCAGTACGGATGACGGTGCCGTCCAGGTTGAGATGGGTGTAGCCGACGGCCGCCGCCCGTTCCAGCGCGGTGGACAGATCCGGGGCGTGGTCGGCGAGCACGGTCAGTCCCTCGTGCAGGTAGCGGTAGGACGTGGGCAGCGATATGGCGTTGTCGCGGGCGAGTTGGGACATGCGGGTGCCGTCGATGAACCACCGCAGGACCAGGACCGCCTGGCGGAAGGCGCCCAGAGCCCGGGTGGCCTTGCGGGTTCCGACGCGCTCGCGGTGCTCCTGCAGGAGCCGGGCGAGGTGCTCGGCGGTCGCTCTGCTGACATCGAGGACAGCGGTGTAGGTGATACTGGAGGGCACGTGGAGCCTCTGGTTGCTGTACGGAACGTGATCTTCGCAGAGTTGTTCCTACCAGGGGCTTCACGCATGTCTGACGTTAGGGCACCGCCCAGGCCCTGCAGGCTCGTTACTCAACGCAACGTCAGGTTGCCGAGAAGACCTCAGTGGCCGTCGTCCTCGATGGTGAGGTTGAAATGCTCGCTCGGCCGACGGTTCACGCCACAACTCCTGTCTCACGATGTTTGATTCACAGGTGAGGCACCCGCAAACGATGGTCCTAAGCCCAGTCATTCACAGGCTTGCCCCGGCGGACGCGGCGGAATGCGCGCGACTGCCGGTGCCAGGGCGGTGAAGTCGAACTGCTCCAGCCAGTCGCTGAGGATGGCAACGACGTCCGCGCCGGGCCACTCGTCCGTGCGCCCCTCTAGATCGGTCAGCTGCTGGTGCAGCGCGATGACGGCCCTGCCCACGCGGGTGTTCCGGTCGACAGGGGTCTTCGGCTCGGGGGTGGTCACGGTGGCTCCTCTCTCTGGTCAGTGGGCGTGCGGGGCGGTGCATGGCACACCTGGCTTGGGCTCAGAACTCGCCGAGAATGCGCAGGCTGACGTGCCACTGGTGGGGGCCGGCCTGGTGCTCGGCGGTGGCGGTCGCCTGGCGGAGGTCGTCCTCGTAGCTGTGGTTGATCCACGCCAGCACACGCAATTCCGCCTCGGCCGGGCTGGAGGCCTCGATCGCGAACAGGGTCGTGGCGGAGGGCCACCCCTCGTCCGGCCGCTCGAAGACCGTGTCGCTGATGCGCTGGGCGTGCCAGGCGGTCTCCGGGTCGACGGGAACGGGCGGCAGGGTCACGGGGTACGCGGTGGGCATCCAACTCTCCTCAGTCCCAGGGCGGCGCGCAGCAGGTCGAGCAGGGTGGCGTGGTCGGCGGGCAGAACCCCTACGGGGGGCCAGCCGCGCACCGCCGGCTCCCTGCCCCCGCGGCCGGGCAGGGACGAGCCCGGTGCGGCGGGGGCGGGGTCTCTGCGCGCAGCTCAGGCCGTGTACGGCGTCCCGGTGGTCGTGAGTGCGTTCATGGCTGGTGTCCCTCCGTGTCGAGGCTGGTGCTTCAGTCGGCTCCCGGAGCAAAGCCGGGGAACTCGCGCACGACGGAGACCAGGAGCGGCACGAGGGTGTCGAACGGGCCAGCTGCGTGCTGTGTTCCGTGCGGGGAGGCACTGTGGAAGAGCGCCCAGGGTCCTTCGGCAGGGTTCCGGACTCGCCGCACTTGGGGCACGCCCAGGTCCAGCCGACGACGGGAGCGTGGACGATCTGGCGGTCCTGGATGATCCAGTCGGAGCGGTCGGCCAGGCTGTGCTCGTCGGAGGCGACGAAGTCGGCGTCGAACAGCTCGTCGGGCACGGTGAGTTCAGGCATCGGTGGGCTCCTCTCGGCTGGTAGTGGCCCCCGGCAGCGCCGGGGCATCGAATGACGAGGCTTCGATGGAGGGCTCGGTACCCGTCAGCCGGACGACCTCCAGGACGTGGGCCTCGATGTCGGCGCGGGCCTGGGCGACGACCTGCTCGCCGGCCTCCACGAGTGAGTCGACGGTGAACTGGGCGTTGCTGCCCGCAACGGCGACGGCGTTCTCCAGTGCGTTGAGTGCTTCCTTGGTGGCCCTCACGCCCTTCTTCTCGTGGATCGCCTCGTGCAGTGCCGCCGTGGCGGCCTTGACGCGGGCGTACATCCGGTCGGTGACCTCGCGAACCTCTCGCAGGCTTTCGGCCGTACGAGGCTGATGAGGGATCTCGCGCACGAAAGGGTCGTGCTCGGAACGCCGGATGGTCACCGGCACGCCGCTGCCGAGCCCCATGGAAGACACGAGCGAGCCCCACTGGGCGAGGCTCATCTCGATCTCCACGAGCTCTCGGCCCGGATGGACCCAGTCGTGGTTGAGGTCGCGCTTGCGCGTGGCCTCGTGGACGGAGAGTGAGATGGTCTCGTTGTGGAGCAGGTCGGACTGGAACAGCGAACGGCCTGATCCATGACTGCGCGTCACGACCGCGACGCCGAAGGCGGGGTGGATCTCATCGCCCTGCGCTGCGTCAATCACTGGGGCCTGGACAGGACGGCGGCTCATGACTGCACCGCCTCGGTCGTCGGGTGGCTGATCCGCCGTCGCGGACGGCCGAGCGCGCGGAAGCCGCGCACCAGGAAGCCGAAGACGCGGCTGCTGAGGCGCGTGGACTCCGGTAGGGCAGCCTGCTGAGCCTGGTAGGCCTGGGCGTAGGGGTTGGTCGGTTTGGTCATGGCGGGTGTACTGCGCTTTCTCTGACGTGCGGGGGCGATGTTGCGGATATGGGGCGAGCACAACGGCATGACGAAGCCGGGGCCTCCGTTGAACGGAGACCCCGGCTTGTCGTACGGGGGGGGGGCAGCTGACCGGCACGCTGGGCTTCTCCTGGCCCAAGAGCGTGGCGAGGACGGCGTTGACCACTTCCTCCGCGGGGGTGTTGAGCGGCATCTCGCGCTCGTACCCGTGGCCCCCGGAGAAGTCCTGGAACTCCGCGGTGTCGGTGAGCGTGGTCGCCTCGATGGGATACGAGCCGTCCGGGAGCCAGACGTTCACAGTGGCGCTGTGAAACTGACAGCCGCCGCATCATGCCCGCCAGCGCAGCAGCTGGGGTACTCGTCGTCGCGTCGCCGGATTTCGACGAGGTGGACCGGGCGCCCGGTGCTGTCTGCGGGCGCCAGGTGCGGGAGAGGGGCGTCAACGGTCGTCGTCCAGGGGTTCCAGGACGTCGGCCGCCGTGATGTCGCCCCGAATGAGCAGGAGGGCGACCGCGTGGGCCCGGTCGTGAGCGCCGATCTTCTTGAAGAGGCGGCGCGCGTGGGTCTTGACCGTGTCCTCAGAGATGAACAGCTCCAGGCCGATGGCCGCGTTGGACAGGCCGCGCGCCATCCGGACGCCGACCTGCTTTTCGCGCTCGGAGAGGGGGGCTTTCAGGCTGGGGACCGTGAGGCACTGGTCGCGCAGGCGGCCGAGCCTGCCGCGGCGGAAAGCCGCCTCCAAGTGAGGCTTGACGGTTTCCAGGAAGGTTGCGACGACGCTGCGCTTCGTCAGCCACCCTTCCCGCGTCCGGTCGGCGGCGTCGCCCAGGTCGTGGATCAGCTCCTCGTACCGCGTACGGGGACGCGTCTTGGTGGTTGGAGTTGAGGACATGTCAGCGCTCCTTGCGCTTACGGATCTTCGAGAATTGCCGGCCGCGCGGAGCATCGGGTCGGCCAGGGCTTGGGCCGTCACGGGGCGGCAGTTGGGACACGGGCGCGTCGTCTGGTGGGTGACGGGCTGGCCGTCCCGGGTACGGGGTCGGCCGTCGGCGCCCCGCTCGGGCTCCTGCTCGTCGGAGTCGATCCAGCCCGCCACCCACGGAGGCTCGTGCGTGCACCTGCACTCGGCCCACGGGCACGGGGCCCAGCCAGCCGAAGTGGTGCTCTGCGGGCGGCGGGGCCGCTGGAGGCCGGGGCCGCGGACGTAGTCGGGGACGTCGCTCACCACAGCACCTCGTCCACTCCGCGGTCGTTGACCGAGGTGCCGGGGTCGTCGACTGTGCGCGGCTGCCGCTCGAACGTCGGCGGCGCTTCCAACTGCCGCACGCGCGGCTCGCACACGCCACCACCGTGCCGCCGCTGCGGCTCGCCGGATTACTACACAGCCGGACTGTGCCGCCGCTGCCACAAAGGTGCACCACCACTCCCCGACTCGTGCCAGCGATGCGACGCCTGGGGCCTGTTCAAGTCAAGGGCCGCTGCTCCCACCTCAGTTCACCTCCTGCTGCTTCGCCGCCTGTTCCTCGATCTGCTGTGCGGCCTTGATGGCGTTGGCGATCCACCAGCGGTGGTTTCCGGCCTGGATGGTCTGGTCGGTGGGGATGTCGTGCTTGCGGGCGATGTCCCACAAGCCTTGGTCGCTGGGGCAGTCGATGGGGTTGTGCTGGTGGTCGGGGTCGGTGTTCTCGCAGTTCCAGCCGATGATGACGGCGTAGAGGAGGGCGTCCAGCTTGTCGTGGGCCCAGTCGCGGGAGTCGAGGGTGATGCGGGTGCGGAGGGCTTCGAGGGCGGTCTTGGCGCCGAGGAGGGCGGGCACGGCGATCGTGTAGGCGACCATGCAGGCGCGGGCGACGTCGCGGTATTCCTGGTAGGCGTCCTCGGCGTTCCACAGCCGGTCGTACAGCTCGGTGAGGGTGGCGTCGGTGTGCTCGGCGAGCGGGATGCGGTGTTCGGAGTCGGTGACCGGGGGTGCTGCGGGCAGGGCGCCGGTGACCTCGAGGAGGTGCTGCTCCCACAGGGCGCGGAGGACGGGGTGGTGGCGTTGCGGAGGTGTGATCCATTCGCAGGCGCAGGTGATTCCCCATCGCCCGTTGGGGAGCTTGAGACGGTTCGGGAGGTGCTTGGTGACGACGGGGGCGTGGTCGGGGCAGATGTCGCCGTGTCCCGGGCCGCGGGTGACCTTCCGCCAGCCTGCGCTGGACCAGGACGGCCGGGACGCGGGTTCGCCAGCGAGGCTGGCGCGGGCGTCGTGCTGGCGGATGCAGCCGGGGAACAGGCAGGTGTGCAGGACGGGCTGGTTGAGGAGCGCCTCGTGGATGGCCTCGTCGACGACGGCCTCGGGTGTGGTGCCGCAGTTCGCTGCTTCGGCCTTGCTGATCAGGTCCAGGAGGCGCTCTCGGACCTCCCTCTTCGGACTCACGTGGTGGGCTCCTTGTTCTGGAGGGCGGGCGTGCAGGTGGGGTGCTGGAGTGGGGCCTCACCGATCGCGAACGGGTAGTCGTAGGAGCCGGACAGCGGCCGCCAGCTCTCCCCGCGGGCCTGGCAGGTCTTGCACTGCCAGTACTCGCCGGCCGCGTCGTGGTGAAGGTCGAACCGGTCGTAGAAGGAGGTGAGTTCGGCTTCGCGGCGGGTGTAGATGGTGGAGCGGTGTCGGTACTCGTCGTAGGTGCCGCTGCGGGCGTCGGGGCGTCGATGTGGTCGTTCCAGCCGGGCAGGTAGTCGGGGTGGTTGTGGTAGAGGCGGGCGAGGCTGCACATGGTGTAGCAGGGGACGCCACCTTCGGAGGGGCGGCTGGTCCTCCTTGGAAGTTGAGGAGCATTTGCTCCGCTCCGGTTCCGGCTGCCGTGCTGAACGTACGGCTGGGGTCGATCGGGCTGTATTCCAGGCGAATCTGGATGGGTACGGCCAGATGGCCATTCGCTCGCCGACAATGCTGCAGCTGCTGAAGCCGGGCGGGGACTCCCGTCTGCGGGTGTATCTCCGAGCCGACCAGTCCTTGTGCCGGACAACCTGGCACGCTGGTCCTGATGCGTGTCGGGGTGGTCAGTACTTCTTGCGCCGGCGCGCGAGACGCCAGCGGTAGAGGGGGCTCGGCACGCGGTTGGACTTCTGCCGGTTGTGCCGACGGCAGAGCAACTGGCCGTTCCACAGTTCAGTCGGCCCGCCACGGCTCCAGGGGTGTATGTGATCGGCCTCGGTCCCCGGTGCCGGGCACCGGAACCAGAGGGGCGGCTTGTGCTCGCACCGACCGTTGGCCTGCCGGATGAGCTGCTGCTTCTGGGACCAGCTGAAAAGCCGGATGGGGTCCCCCAGCGCCGCTTACGGCCAACGCCGATGGCCAGGCACAGGATGCCGAGCGCAGCGACGGCCAGGCAGGCGAGCAGCACAGTCGGATCTGGCTGCATGGCGCTCAGTGCAGGTCGTTGCCGAAGGAGATCAGCTCACGCCTGGTCGCCCAGAACAGGTCCTCGGAGTCGATGACCGTGACGAGACGGGCCTTGCCGAGGCAAAGGTTGGCCCTTCGGGGCTCACGATGCTCTGCGCCGGGGTCGGGCTCGGAGACGATGCGGTACTTGGGCATGGTCGAAGGCTGCTTTCTGTACAGGAACGCGTGAGCCGGACAGCGAACCGCCGAGGAGACCGGAGTGGCTCCTCGGCGGTTCGGATGGGGGCGTCCTCAGAAGTCGATGGAGTACTTCGGGGGACGGCGCAGGATCACCGCGGCGGCACGCAGGTCCTTCTCGTCGTCGGGCGACTTGTCGTCCTTGTCACGGAGGTCGGTGAGTGTGAAGGCACCATCCGGGAGCTGGTAGCCGTCCTCGGACGGGACGGCGTCGCGCATGCGGAACTGCAGCCCGGTGCCGGCGTCCCAGTCGTTGATGGTCTGCAGGCTGTCGCTGTTGAACAGATCGACACGACCGTCGAAAACGTCGGTGTCGCCGTTCTTCCAGGTGATGTGGGCCTCGATCCGCGAGCCGGCGTGCTCGCTGCGCTTGATGTTCAGGTCACCGATCACCTCAGCGAACGACTCGCCCAGGCGCAGCTCGAAGGCGATCGCCCGCAGGTGGTCGAAGTTGATGTCGTACTTCCGGGAGAAGTCGACGATCTCGGCGACCTGCTTCTCGGTCACTCCGGGCACCTGGTCGCGCAGGTAGGTGGCCACCGTCTCGGGCTCGGGGTAGGCGAAGCGCATGTGGTAGTGGAAGCGGCCGGGGCGGTTGAGCATGTAGTCGTTGACGCGGTGCAGCTCGTTGACCGACAGGACATAGAGGCGCTTCGTCGTGCTCAGCCCGTCGAACAGGCTCAGGAACTGGTTCTGCGACTCGTCGTCCTCGTTGGAGAAGATTTTCTCGAACTCGTCGAAGACGACGACGACTTCGCCCAGCTCGTCGAGGAAGGCGGCGAGCCCCGGCATGTCGTGCTGTACGAGCACGGTGGGCAGGTGGTGTTCCTTGCGCATCCGCTCGGCGAGCAGGCGGAGCATGAGGCTCTTACCCATGCCCTTGTCGCCGGAGAGGATGACGCCGAGCGAGCGGTCCATGGCGGAGTAGCCGGTGACGATCCGCTGTACACGGGAGGCGTGGCTGCCGTAGACGGTCTCCTCGGCGGATGCCAGCGGCTCCGTCTGGCGCAGGCTGTAGCCAGCCACCTGGGAGAAGGAGATCGTGTAGGTGGCCACGGGCAGATCGGCGAAGGTCTGCACGGAGTCCCCGTAGAGGCGGAACTCCCCGCTGGAAGCGACGATCGTGGATGCGGGCATGAAGGCTTCTCGCTTTCGCAGGAGTTGAGTGGGTGAAGATGGCGGCGGGGCAGCGGCACTCAGCGGATCGGAAGCCCGCTGTTGTCGGGGGTAACGGCGGCGCACCCCTGCTGGCCGCTTCGACGAGCCGCGCGGTGCTCGATGCGGTCAACCACCCTGCAGGCCGCGCGCTGTGACCATTCGGTACGTATCGGCCCGCGAACGGTGCGCCGCTTTCCCTTACCCGCTCAGCGCGCCGCTCGGCGGGCGATCGGGACGCCAGCCAGAGCGGTTCGAACGGCAGAACTGCGTACGGTGCGGGCGATCTGCGTGGCCTCTTCCGTGTTCCGGTTGATCGCCCTCACGTGCGATCCGCCGGGAAGTTCCAGGGTTACGTGGGCGACGTTGTGGAGCCGCTGCCAGGGCCCCTGGGTGATGTGGACACCCAGTACCCGGGTGATCCTGGCAAGGGTGACGGTCTGCTTCAGGAACAGCCCTCGCCAGCCGGCCGCGAAGTCCTGCGTGGAGCTGACGGCGCAGCCGCGCCACCACAGAGTGCACCAGCGGGCCCGTGGGGCAACCCGCACCGGGTTGTCCAGCAGCTTCAGTACCTCGGGCCCGTAGATGCGTACGAGCATCTTCTCGGCCTGGGCCCGGGTGGTCACCGGGACAAGGAGAAGATCCTTGTGGCCCACGATGCCGCCGGTGACCTTCACCCAGTTCCGTGAGCGCCAGAGCAAGGGCTGGTGCACGGTGATCGAGGAGATCCGGTCACGCTGCCAGGTGTACTGCCTCTTGTTGAACAGCCCGCTTTCGGTTCGGTAGCCCGCCTCTACCTCTCGGACGATCCACCCGTGGTACTGCGGGAATCGCTTGCCGGTGGCGCGCCAGGCCGACCGCAGCCAGGGCAGGGCCAGACCGAGCGTGAGGGCGTGCCCGGAGGTGATGAAGGGGATGAAGCTCGTGGCTCCGCCGACGCAGAGACCGATGATCACCTCGGCGTCCAGCAGGATCGAGAGCGCCAGATCCGTGGCGCTGACCCGGGCGACGACACCCTCGTCGCTCCGCTTCGCCGACGAGGCTCCGGTCCGGACCACCACTGCGTCCAACAGCCGGTTTGCGGCACGCGACCCCAGGTAGGCCAGCTTCGTCGGACCATTCGCCGTGCTGAACGTCATGGCCCGGACGCCGATGGGGCGGCCGAACAGCGGATGCTCGATGTCCACGGTACGGATCTGGCTGAGCTGGATGCGACGCTGCACCTGCCACACCAGGCCGCAGCGGTAGTCCAGGTGATCGGCAGTCAGAGTGAAGGCCGTGTTGCGCCAGGAGGCGAACACGAGCGCGATGAAGACCGTCGTCATGACGGCCGCCAGGGCTCCGGGCCCCCAGAGTCCGTACTCGTCCGCGACCTTGGCAAAGATGTCACGGTGGTCAAAGACGAACCATCCGATGACACTGATTGGCACCCACGCCCTGCGTACGGCCGTGATCGGGTGCAGGCGGCCAGACTCGATCACATCGCTCACAGCTCGACCGCCCTGTGCCGGGTGAGTTCCATCAGTTCACTGCGCAGCCGGGCGCTTTCGTCGGTGGTGACGGGGCCGATGCTGGAGTGCTCGTGCACTCCGATGGAGATGCTGACGTGTGCCAGTCCGAGGCGGCGGGCCCAGAAGCCGGAGGAGACCTCGACCAGTTGGATGCGGCCGTAGGGGAAACCCTCCAGGGAGCGTTCCAGCAGACCGTGCCGCACCTGAACTTCCTCCTCGTCGAGGCGGTAGCCGGTGAACTGCCACCGCGTCTGAAGCCGGGACCAAGACCATGCGGCTTGCAGTGGGAAGACGGCCGTCGTCAGGGCCCAGAGTGGATTCCAGCCGAGCCACCAGGGCATGAGCAAGCCGAGGAAGGTCGCGACGATGGCGGTGAGGATGACCGCCGAGGTGACGATCTTGATCCGCCACAGGGTGATGACCTTGCGCGGCAGCTTGGTGAATTCGACGTCGTCCGGCTGGAAAAGCCCGTCCTGATAGAGGTGATCGGTCACGAGGACCTTCTTCTCCCTTCCTGGCTTTATGGACCGCCTGAGGCGCACCTGGCGCGTCACGACGGATTCTCCGTCTCGCTCGGAAGCTGCGGGTGCGGAACGCCGCTGTTCTTGCCAGCCCAGTCATGGTTGCGTTCGGCGCCGCACCAGCAATGGTCGAAGCTGCCGATCGGGTGGCCGGGGAAGCCGACGCCTCCGCCGCCCTCATCGGCCTGGCGACGCCAGCCGGACGGGCGCCACGCGGCGAACTTGCCGGCCACGGCACGGATGGTTCGCTCCCGCTTGGGGAACGGCATGATGGACAACCTCCAGTTCAGGCTGAGCAGTTCAGGGCCTTGGCCTCGATGGCTTGCAGCCCGGCTGCTCAGATTCGGCGTCGTCGTTGATGTCGCGGTCAGGAGTGCCGCTGGTGTCTGCGAAGTCGCCGGTCGGGGCGCAGGTGGCGGGTGCGGCCTTCGGCGTGGTGAGCATTGCCGTCGGGAGTCGCTCCCGCCGGAGCTGGGCAGGCCACTCGCGCCGGGGCCAGGTGGCAACCGGGGCCCGGCGCAAGTGCGGTAAGTAGGCGTGAGCCTGGCGCGGTCCGGGTGGTCTCGGTGGCATGCTGCGCGAGCGTGGAGGCTGCTCACGGGTTCAGCGGCAGCCGGTCTGGCTAGTCGCTCCAGTCAGCCGGGCGCTGTGCGAAGTACGTGATGACCGGACCCGCGTCGTCGAAGGTCACGGTGACGCTCGTGTCGTCGCTGTCGATGTAGACCGGCTGCTCCGCGTACGCGCTGCGGATGTCTTTCTCAGAAAGGGGATCCGCGGTTTGCTGATCGGCCTGACTGACGCCGAAAACGCCATTCACACGGACATACAGGTACGCCACAACAGCTCCAAGGTCGGACGCGGAAAAAGTTCGGGGGACCAGGCCGGTAACCAATGCCGGGGCCGTGGGGCAGGACGAGCCGAGTGCTCGCAGGTGACGGCGGACGAGCGCTGACCTCCTCTCGATGTTCAGCGCGTGTGTACCCGCCGGGCGCAGCGTGCCGCGCACTGGGTCAGAAGATCTCGCCGATCACGTCAAAGATGTACTGCGCGATGACGGCCGCAGTGCCTGACGGCAGGAGCCTGGTGTCGGTGTCCCCGTACTGCGTGTACGCCTTGTCGATGTTGCGGATGCGGAGCACGCCCTCCACCTCCTCGTCGGGCGCGATGGTGAAGTACACGGGGTCGGCGTTGTTCAGGAGGACCGTATTGGGGGCGGTGCCGGGCTCGGCACCCCACTGGTCGCCCAGCAGTTCCACCGCGGCGCGCGCGACGTCGTACGCAAAGTTCTGCTGCTCGGGCGGCGTCCCCGGGGAACACGGGGTACTGGGGGTACCCCAGGGAGTTGTGCAGCTCGGCGATGCGGCCCTGGGGGGGCGCCGAGTGCGACGTCGACGAAGCTCTGGGAGCGGCGGAACAGGCCGCCTCGCGCGAGCGTGTGCATTCCGCCGGAGAAGAAGCCGTGCCGACCAGGACCTTGCCGTCGTCGTCGAGGTGTGCCGACAGGCTGAGGATCCGGTCGCTCAACCGCTGGACGGTGCCGTCGGTGAAGTAGTGCTTCATCAAGTAGGAGCGGTCGATCACGAGGTAGACGGTGGCGCGGTCGCCAAGGCCGTCGCCTTTGCGGAGGCTGCTGCGCGCCGCTCCTGTGACATGGCGGCGCGGATCTTCTTGCGCGGGGCGGTGCTTGGCTCAGTCGGTCAGAAGCTCGTCGAGGAAGCTGTCGATGTCGACGGATTCAGACTCCCGGCCTGCGGGGACGACCTCGAAGGTCTTGGCGAGCCATGCCTTGACGGAAGCTGCCGGTCCTTCAAGGCGGGCGCATCCGTCGGGGGATTCCAGTTCGATGCTGAGGCAGCGGCTCTGGTGAGGGCCGATCGGAATGATCTTCACGTCGCCGATGCCAGCGGGTGCGGTGAGGCCCTGGGCGAGCAGTTCCCGGGCGAACGTCCACTGGACCACCTTGTCGGGCGTGACGTCAAAGGAGAACTGCACCGCGTAGGGGTCGGTGTCCTTGTAGTACAGCCGCACGGGGACGAAGACGCTCAGGTCCGGGCCGGCCACGAGCGTCATGCGGATCTTCAGTTCCAGGCTGGGAAAGTCCATGGGTGGATTCCTGTTCTTCGGCGGGAAGGCGTGGTGGCGGCGGGAGGCAAGGCCCGGCGCTGCTCAAACACCGCCGTCCCGCCTAGGTCTCTGTGCGGGAAGGGGACATGACGGGTGCGGCTTGCTGCGCCTGGCGTTCTGCCAGGGCGGTGACGGCGAAGAGGACCTCGCCGTGGATGGTCCATTGGTCGAGGTAGTGCCAGGCTTCGGCGTGGCTCTCGGAGAGCGGTCCGTCGTACGCCTTCGTGCCGGGTGCCCTGTGTGCCAAACACGGTCATGGTGTGACCTTGGGGGCTGGGTCATTCAGGGGTGTGACGTGTGGAAGACCGCAAGGGCAGGTGCCTCTCTTCGAGAACACCCGCCCCTGCGGCATCGGGTGGCGGCGGTTGGTCAGACGGCCGCGGTGATCGCAGAGCGATCGTCGGTGTTGCCGGGAGCAGCGCTGCCGTTGTCGTCCAGGAGGTCCGGATCGATGCCGAGGGCGCGAGCGGCGTTCCTCTTGTCGCGCTCGGTCAGAGCCGTCACGATCTGCTCGTAACTGCTCTGGATCGGCGGGTTCTTCACGGTGCCGTAGCCGAGTACGTACTGGCTCTTCATGGCACGAGTGAAGGCGACGTAGAACATCCGCTTGACGTCCTGGGTCATCTTCGTGTCCTCCCTGTAGAGGACGACAGCGTTGTCGAATTCGAGACCCTTGGCACCGTGGATCGTCGAAACGACCAGGTCGGCCTTGGACTCGAGGTTCTTCCGCTTGCGCTCCTGGTTCTTCTGCTTGTTGATGTTCAGCTTCTGCTGGTTCCGCCGAATCTCGAAGGAGAGCAGGTTGTCGCGCAGCCGATCGAAGAACGCCACGTGCGTGAGCGTGCCCTGGTGGCAGAGCGTGACCCAGCCGTTGATGGTCGCGCTGTTCTCGATCCACCACTCGGAGATCGTGCGCAGGATCGCTTTCTCAACGCTGGCGTTGGCAGCGTTCTTCGTCAGCTTGTCCATGTTGTCCTTGATCCCCTGGGAGACCACGAACGCGGCGTTGGCCGGCGGTGCCTGCAGGACGTCGTTCCAGAAGAGCTTGATGTACTTCGAGAAGATGTCCGTGGCGTAGACCCGATCGCTGACCAGAGAGGCGACGTGGCGGGCCGGGTAGCGCTTTTCGAGCACATCCTGGATCAAGGACACCTCGCGGCGTGAGTAGGCCAGGAAGGCCACCTGCTCGCCCCGGTCCAGGCACTTGTCCACGTAGTCGGGGATGACCGTGTTGCGCACGATCGCCTGCAGGTCCTGGGTGACGAACCCGGTGAGTCTGGCCACCTCGCGGTACTCCAGGGTGACCTTCTCCTGGAACGAGTCGACCGTGGGCATGGCGAGCGAGTTCGCCTGCAGCTGGATGTTGGCGAACTGGTTGGTCTCCAGTCCGCCGAGCACGACGTTCGCGAAGTCCAGGATCTCCTGGTTGCTCCGGTAGTTCGTCGTGAGCTTGAAGGTCGCGAAGACCCCTGAGCCCTCAAGTGTGTTGAGCGCGCGCGGGTTCGCCGAGCGGAACTCGTACAGCGTCTGCGAGGCATCGCCGACGATGAACAGGGACTGAGCGTGCTTGGTGATGTACTTCAGCACGTAGATGAACTCGAACACGCTGTTGTCCTGCACCTCGTCGATGATGAGGTACTGCGACTGCACGTGGGCCGGCTCGGCCATGTCGTCGATCTTCTGGTAGCAGATGATGATCTGCAGCTCCAGCGACGTCTGCTCGATACGGTCGAGCAGGGCGATCACCTCGTCGAAGTGGCTCTCGACGAAGGTGTTCAGGGCCGTGAACGCGCCGGTCCTGTTCTGGTCGACCTCCAGCAAGCGGTGGCGGAACGTCGCCGCGAACTGGCTGTTCGGGTAGAAGATGTCGATCGAGTTGATGATCGTGTCGATCGCCGAGACCTTGTGCCTCGGGTGGTTCATCGAGTAGATGTCAATGATCATCTTGGCGATCGTCATCGAGCCGACGTCCGGGTTCTTCTCCGTGATGTTGTCGGCAGCGGCGTTGGTGAACGAGAGCACCGTGATGTCCGAGGCGGGGACGCCGCAGGCTTCGAGATACTTGATCCGTTCGAGGATCACGGTCGACTTGCCGGTGCCGGCTCCCGCCTGCGTCATCACCAGCGGCTCGTGCGTGGTGAGCGCGTCGAGCTGTTGCTTGGACAGGTAGGGCGGCAGATTCGCAGGCGTGGCCGGCTGCGCAGGCACGATCAACTGAGGCTTCATCTGCTCCAGATGGTCGAGCGTGTGGTTCATCAGCAGGCTGAGGTTCTGCTTCGACAGCTTCGTGGCGATCCGGTCGGAGAAGGTCGCATCCACCTGATTGTGGATCTGGCGGTAGGCCTCCAGCGGGACGTTGTAGTTCTCCAGGTAGCGCAGCTGGACGGCGAGCATGTTCAGCTGCTGCTCCGTCGGGCCCGCGGGCATGTCCTGGATGTAGCGGCAGACCTCGTCGGCTATCGCCTCGGAGTCCCAGATCTGGGCCAGGCGCGTGATGCGCTCGTAGATCGAGTACTGGCGCATCCACTCGTCGAACTCATCGCCGAGGTTGGAGGCCGTCAGGCCGGCGGATGTGAGCACGTCCTGGACGTAGTCACGGGCGTTCTCCAGGGGGCTGGTGTCCCACTGCAGGAAGACGGCGGCGTCGTGGTTGCCGTAGCCGGCCGAGCGCGAGACGGCGGTCGCATACTCCGGCTCGAGCAGCCCCTTCTTGAAGAAGTACAGCTCCATCCGGTACTGGATGACAAGGTCGCGCGTGGACTTGCCGCCGGACTTGTCCTCGTAGAACACGAGCGCCTGCGGGGTCATGTCGAAGACGACGTCCCAGTCGTCGAACTGGCTGGACGAAGTGTCCACAGCGAAGCGGTCGTCGGCGTGCGGGCTCGGCAGGGTGAAGGACCCGCCTGCGTTCAGGGCACGGCGCATGATCGGCGCGAGCGGGATCGACGTCGTGGTGATGTCGTGCTGCGTCGAGCTCTGCTTGACCTCGATATCGGCGGCCATGGCGTAGGCGGTGTTGGTGGCAGTGTTGATCGGCAGCAGGGACTCGTTGAGCAGGCCGATCTTCTTGCCGTTGCCGGTGAGCTTCGAGGAGAAGAACTTCGGGTCGACGGCCTTCTGAGCAACGGCATTGGCCGAGAGATCGAGGTCATCAAGCACGACAGGCATGTCGTTGCCTTTCTTCAGTGGATCGAGAGGCGGATTGAGACAAAGCCCGAATTACGCCGCACGGCAATTCCAACAAGAAGTGAATAGTCAGTCGAATACTCGAAGGCGAGCGAAATGCGCAGCGACGGGGCTGGGTCATGGGCGCAGGTACGAACAGGGCGGGGCTCTCGTCAGCCGACGAGCCCCGCCCGTGTTCCTCTCAACCCACCCGTCAGGGGCCGTTAGGCCCCTGAGTCCGGGGTTTGTGGCGAAGCCACACCCCGGACACCGCGCGCTACCCAGGCGCGCGGTCGTTCATCAGCGGCAGCTCACCTCACTTCGAGGTCGAGTCCGAGCGCCGGCCGGAACCATCGACGGCAGCATCGCTGGCATCGAGATCCGGGGGACCCATGTGTGTAGCTACACACAAGCCCGTTCGTGGAGAAACATGCGACCGCCCCGACTGGTCGACGCCGGGGCGGTGCGGGGCGGGTTACGGTCAGCGGGTGTCCGTGGCCGGCGTGCCGTAGCCCTCGTGGTGGTGGTCGGTCTGGCACGCCTGGCACCGGGTCTCGGCCGTCCGGCTGCGGTGTGCGGTCGGCCGAGGGTGAGGGGCACGGACCGGGTCGAGCGGCCCGTGCCGGGGTCAGCTGGCGTCGACGACGGGCTTGCCGGTGATGTCGACTGCCGGGCCGCGGGAGATCAGTTCGACCAGGTCGTGGGGCGACTTGGTGAAGACGAAGTAGCCCGGGTGCTCGCCGTCCGGCGGGACGGTGTGGAGCCGCAGGTAGTTGCCGGCGTGCAGGTACGCGACCCGGTAGATCAGGCGGTCGGTGTCGAACAGGTTGATGCGGCACCCGGAGCGCAGCGTGCGGGCGGCGACGGGCCCGTGGTCGACATCGGCCGGCTTCGCCTTGGTGGGCGCCGGGAGGACGGTGTGCGTCAGCCGGATCTCCACCGCCCGGACCGTGACGCCGGGGGCGGCGAGGGCCTGCACGTCAGCGACGTACGCGTCGACCTCGTCCCGGCCGGACATCGCCGAGGAGACGATGCTGCCGTGCCACTGCCCGTCATCCGTGCCCCATTGGATGGCGTACGACCGGTCGTCACGCAGGCTCTCCGGGCAGCCGCAGTCCTCGACAGCGCGCACCCAGAACAGGTACGCGTCGATGCGGTGCTCGCCGACGATCTCGGCGTCGGGGATGGTGGCGAGCTTTACGAGGCAGTCGTCGAACTCGCTGCGGTCCTCGGCGTCCTTGGCCGTGTTCTCGATGTCGGCCTCAAGCCACGCGCGGGCGCCGTCGAGGTCGCCGAGGCATTCGATCCGGTACTCGGAGTCGAGGCCGATCACGTTCATACCGACGTGATAGCGCGTGCGGTTGGTGGTCATCTCGGGTTCTCCTGGGCGCGTTCGGTGAGCACTCGGCACGAGGTGCAGCCGCAGGGGCATCGGCCCTCGCTCTTGGCGAGGCGCAACAGGGCGCGGTCGGCGTTGCGGGCGAGGGGGCCGGGGTTGCGTCGGCATGCCCACAGGCCGAGGGGCACGCCGGACGCGACGACCAGGGCGAGGACGATCGCCCACGCTGCGCCCGTCACTGGGCGTGCTGGCCGTCGAGGGTGAGCGCGTGGTCGTCGAGCAGCCTCCGCGTGTGCTGCATGCCGGTCAGCAGGCCGCGCGTGTTGCGGTTCACGCCGTGTTCGTCGCGGTACGCGTTGGTGTCGCGGCGGGCGAGGGCGGACAGCTCGCGCGTGTGCGCGGCAAGTAGGACGCGGGCGGCGGCGAGGGCCGGCTCGGGGGTGCGCTCGGTATCGTCGAGCAGCACGTCGCGCAGCGTCATCACGGTCGGGTGCTGCGCGCCCTCGTTGAACGCGAGGGCCGACCGAACGTCGTCGATCCAATCCGTCGTCGGCTGCTCCTCGGCCGTGCCCACGGTGGCGACGTGGTCGGGCAGGGCGTCGAGACCGGCGGGGCGCAGAGGTTCGGGGAGCATGGTGGACACGGCTGTCCCCCCTTCTGATCAATGAGGGCGTGGGGGTGAGGTACGCCGAGCGCTCCTGTTCCAGATGTTCCGGAACAGGAGCGCTCGGCGCGATGTGGACGGCTGCTCAGCCGTCCGACGGGGATGCCGAGGCTGTGCCGCCGGTGGGGGCAGCGAGCAGGTAGTCCTCGATCCAGGTACGGACCGCCTTGCGCGCCGGTCGCGCACCCTGGGAGTCCACGTAGGTGGTCTCTTCGATGGCGCGCAGTTCGTCGTCGGGCATCGACGCGGGCAGCGCCTGGGCCAGCCGCGGCTTGGCCTCGACGATCCGCTCACGCTGCCGCTCGTAGTCGGCTGCCATGATCTGCCGGTAGGTCTGCCGGTCGATGGGGTTGAACCCCACGACCAGTGAGAACCGGCCCAGCAGCTCGGCGTCGAAGAACTGCCCCAGTGTCCTGTTGAGGCTCTGGTTCGAGATGGTCTTCGGGTTGTTGCCGAAGCCGATCATCTTGCCGTCGAGCGAATCACGGGCGGCGTTGGTCGTGCAGATGACCAGGGCCTTGGAGAAGTCCAGCATCTTGCCATGGGCGTTGCGGATGTAGCCTTCGTCGAACGCCGAGAGGAACAGGCGCTGCACGGCCTTGTCAGCCTTCTCGAACTCGTCGAGCAGGATCACCCGGTGGGGGTTGGACTCCAGCGTGTCGAACGGGAGCTCCTGGTTGGAGTCCGATCCGACGTAGCCGGGAGGTGAGCCGATGATCTTCGACGTCGACCATTCGCTGTGGAATTCGGTCATGTTGAGGATGATCGGCTCGGTGCCGGTTGTCTCCTCAGCGATGATCTTGACTGCCTCGGTCTTACCCACGCCCGAGGCCCCTGCGAAGAGCCACGTCGTGGGCGTCTTCGTCGGGAACAGGTCGAGCTCTTCGCGGGCCAGACGGTCCGTGAGCCTGGCGAGCACCTCGTCCTGGCCCTGCAGGCGGCTGGTGAGCGTGGCGCTCAGCGCGGCGACGTCGAGGTCCTTGCGCTGGGCGTTTCCGGTCATCAGGCGCTTGGCCACATCGAGCACACGGGTGTTCGTCAGCGGCACCTGCGGGATGGACCGCAAGGTCTGCGCGAGTGCCGTGTCGCCGTCGTTCTCGGCCTGGACGATGAGCTTCTTCTGCTCCAGGACCCGGTCAGCCATCGCGCGGTCGAGCAGGGTGATGGCGTTGTCCGGCCGGTGCTGGCCGGCCCGGGAGTTTGCTTCGGCGATCTGCACCACCGAGGCCAGGACGTCGTCGGAGACCCCGATCTGGTGACGATAGTGCGCCATCAGGCCGGGCCGGACCTTGGTCATCACGGCCAGCGTCTGTTCCACGCTCAGCTCGTCGACGATGAGCCGGGTGAAGCGGCGGGCGAAGGCCGGGTCCTCGTCGAAGGCCCGAGACTCGGTGCTGGTGGTCGCGCCGATGACGGACATGTGGCCGCGGGCTAGGGCCGGCTTGAGGATTTGCGAGATCTTGCGGCCGACGGCGTCGCCATGGCTGCCGGACCCTCCGGTGATCTGGTGGATCTCGTCCATGAACAGGATGGCCTTGTTCTTGGGATCCGAGGCGAACTCGACGATCGCCTTGACCTTCTCCTCCAACGAGCCGACGACGCCGGTCCCGGCGATGATGTTGGTGATGGGCAGCTCGTAGATCGTGTGGTCCTTGAGCTGGTCCGGGATGAGGGTGTCACCGAGCGCGATGCGCCGTGCGATGTCCTCGACGATCTTCGTCTTGCCGACGCCGGCGGAACCGACCAGCAGAGCGTTGGGCTTGGTCTTGCTGATGACGACCGAGAGGACCTGCCCGATGAGCGTGTCACGGAACATGGTCGGATCGGCGTTCTTGAACTTCTCGTTGTAGTCGACGAGGAGCTCCTTGACGTCGTCGGCGCTGCCACCGCTGGACGGCAGTCCCACGGGCGGGAACTGCGGAGGGAAGCTGCCGCCACCGCCGTTGCCCTTGTCGTCGTCGGAGCCGCCGGGTGTGAAGTTGCTGAGACCCACCGGGTCCTCCTTCGGTGCGGGTCGCTCGGCGTGGTGGCGCGCTGGATGGATGCGCCACGGTGTACCGAGCAGGGATACGGATGGGTGAGAGGGAAAGTCAGGGGTCGCCAAGAGCGGTGCCGGCCAGGGGAGTTGGTTGCACGGCACCGCTCTTGGCGGTTCTTGGGGCAGCAGGGTCAGACGACCATGCCGAGGAGCCTCTGCCGGATGCTCGGATCGATGTGCTGCATCGAGTCGGCGTAGCGTTTTGCCAGGTCGACCATGGACGACCAGTCCATGGCGGAGCACGGTGCGTAGTACAGGTTCTTCGGGTGGTCCTGACGCGTGGACGGCGGCAGCCAGTCGAAGTCGGTGACCATGAGCGAGAGCCTGCGCTGGCGCACGCGGCTGGCGTTGATGTACTGCCAGATCTGCGTGTACTCCGTTCCGCCCGACACCTTCGGGATCCTGCGGAACTCCTTCCAGATCTGAGCCGTCGACTTGTTCTCCGTGCGCAGCATCACCTCCTGGGACAGGAAGTGGCTGAACGAGTTGAAGTAAAGGTTGATGTTGAGCTTCTGGGCGATCCGGATGAGCATCATGACCGCCTCCTGATAGTTCTCCTCGGAGATCGAACCGGAGGTGTCGATGTAGATGTGCAGGTCGGGCATGTACTGCACCGAGGTGATCCGGCCGGGCTTGTTGAAGTCGTCCGGGTTCCGGCGGTTGGCCTTGAGGAAGGTCGCCTTCGTCGTGCGGAAGATGTTCTGCGACTTGTTGACCTTGCCCATCCGGCGCAGCACACGGGTGATGTCCTTGAGCAGGTCGAGCTTGCTCGGTGGCTGCTTGCGGAACGCCACCTGGGCGCTACGGCTGCCAGGCTGGCCCGGTTGCTGCTTGGCTCCCAGGGCGGCGGCCCGGGCGGCGGCCCGTGGCAGCGATGTGAGCTTGGACAGCGACGTGTTCGAGACGACCTTCACCGGCGAAGCCAGCGACTGGTTAATGAGGTTCCACTCCCCCGTGATCTTCGCCGCGGTGGCCCGGGCATGGGCCTCGACGTTGACCAGGACGAGGGAGCGCGGGCAGAACAGCTCCCCGATCGTGAACGGCAGGACGCCGGTGCCCAGGGCGGTGTTCTGCTGGCTGGCCTGGGCCCGCTGCTGCTCGACGTAGTTCATGAGCATGTGCACGAGCACGCGGGCGAAGGAGTGCTCATCGTTGGCGTCAGAGTCGTCCTTGCGCACCAGCAGCGACTCGGCGAGCCCCTGCAGGGACAGGGCCGTGAAGTCGTTGAGCAACTTGGTGGTGGCCGGCGGCAACGCACTGGCCATCGTCTGTGTCTGCTGGGACAGCCAGATCTTGAAGTCGTCGAAGGCGGCGGAGGACTGGAACCAGAACCCGAGGATGTCGGGGTGGAAGGTGTAGGCGATCGAGGCGAAGAAGGCGCTCTCGTCGCCGGTCCCCGCCAGCAGAGCCTTCGCGGCCGGGAGGACATCAGCCTGCGCGGTGTAGAGCACCCGCGGGGAGGGCGCGGGCATCTTGTTCTGCTGCCCGGCCTGGACGGCGAAGAGCTCGGCGACCGGCAGCGGTGTGCCCTGGTCGAAGTTGATCAGGGTCTGCCCGAGCAGCTCCTTGACGGTCTGCTCGCTGGCCACGTTCAGCGTTTCGCCGAGGCAGCTCAGGACCAGATCCGGAATGTCCCCCGTCAGGTCAGCGCCCTGGGCGTCGGTGATGCTCGCCGGGGCGTTGGGATTCAACGGCTCCAGCAGCGGGTCGATGAGGGTCTGCCGGATCGCCGGCATCGGGTCGTAATCACCGGTGCACGAGATGGTGTGCAGTGCGTCGAGTACGGCCGGCTTCTGGTTCGTGACGGTGATCGTCATGGGTCGTGGTCTCCTTCTGAGGACAAGGCAGCGGCAGAACGCCGCCGGTGGTGGGGAGTTGCAGCAAGGGCTGCACCGCAGCAGTCCCCCACCACCAGTGAGCGAGCGATCAGAGGAAGGCCGAGAGGACCGGCTTGGCCTGGTTGACGATCGGAGCGTCGATCTCCATGAAGGCCTCCAGGTTCTGGCGGTCGATCTGCTGGCTGGTCACCATCTCGATGAGCGTGCGGGTGTGCTCCGGCTCGATCTGGGTGATGGCCTGGGCCAGCTGCTCGATGAGGCGCGCGTTGTCCTTGCTCTCCTTGAGCGCGTACAGCAGCGACCCGGACTTTTCGTTGTCGGTCAGCGTCGCGATGACCGCGGCCATGTCGGTCATGGTCGCTGCGGCCTTCAGGCTCTGGTAGCAGTTCGGCTTCGGGACGTTCACCCGGTTCTGCTGCACGCTGCCGGCGTTGCTCGCCAGGTCCTGGGCGATGGTGGCCACGAGCTGCGTGGTGAACATGGTGTCCCCGACGTAGGCCTCGATGGCCTCGTTCAACAGCGAGGTCTCGCGGTCGCCGATCTGGATCGGGGTGGCCAGGTACTGCGCCAGCTGCTGCGGTTCGGCCGCGTTGAGCCACTTCGACAGGTTGTCGATGGTGCGCGGCGTGGTGAGCTGGTTCATCTCCTCGCCGCCGTCGAACAGATCGGCCATCGTGACGTTGCCGTTGTCGTCGTCGTCCTGGCCGTCGGCGACGATGGCCTCGGGCGTCGACTTCTGGAAGATGAGCCCGGGGTACTGCGTGAGCACCGTCTTCACCCAGGGGTTCATGTTGTCGCCGAGGACGGACATGAGGGTGGCGGCGTCGGGCTCGACGTGGAAGATCGCGAAGCGGGACAGACTTGCCTCGTCGAGCGAGGTGACGTTGCCCCTGTCGTTGCCGGCCACGACGATGCGGACGTTCTTGGGCAGCTCGACGTACCCCATGCGGCGCAGCGTGACCAGGGTCAGCGCGCCGGAGGTGACGTCGGAGGTGGTGCGGTTGATCTCGTCGAGGAAGAGGATCGGCCACTCACGCGGGTTCTTCTCGGCGTAGTCGATGCACTCCTGGATCACCTGGTGCGGGTAGAAGACCTGCTTATAGCTCTGCGTGCCGTCGTCCTTGGTGTACAGCACCAGGCGTGCACCGGTGAGGTCAGCCTTGTCGGCGAGCTGGTTGCACGGCAGCGTGAAAGCCTGCGTGCCCATGGCGTAGGCCAGGTCCTCGACGAAGCTGGACTTGCCGATGCCGGGTTCGCCCATGAGAGCGGGCGTCGCGCCGACCTCAAGCGACTGCTTGATGAGGGTCGTCAGGGTGTCATTGAACTTCATATCGATGTCTTTTCTGTGCGTGGGCGAGGAAGAGAGAAAAAGACAAGAGATGTCGGAGGACGGCGCTGCTGCTCTCGGCGTCGCCGAGGCTGCATAGGCCGTGAATGGTCCTGTGGCGCGGGCCACGCCGTCGGAGCCTGGCGGAGACCTGCACACCCGCCATTGGTGGCGATGGAGCCCCGCTGCACATCGCCACCCGATCGCGCTCCGCGCGATCCAGCCCTGTCCCCTACCTGTGCTCGGCCCTGCCACAGCACCCGCCACCCACTCCATCCGCTGTCGGAGGCAGCAGATGAACCAGGAGCAGAAGCAGCAGCAGGAACAGGCACAGAGCGTCAGTCAGTTGGTCGACGAGAAACGGGCCTCGCGGTCGGCCACGAGCGCAGCCGCCCGGTCGAGGAGGAAGGGCCGGCCGTTGCGCCGCTCGCTGTGCTTGGGGCGCGCAGGGATGACATCGACCGCAGCCTTGTAGAGCAACCACGCGGTGTCGCCCGTCGAGTACTCGACGCCGAGGGCGCTGTACGCGCGCAGTTGCGTCCGCATCCAGCCGTAGAGCGAGGCGAGAACCGAGAACTCCCAGCGGGACATGTCGTGGTTGAAGTCGCCGGGATTCCGGAGCTGATGGCGTGCACTGGCCAGGGTCTGCTCGACAATCGCCTGTGAGTACGGGATGTCGGGCATGTCCTCGGCGGTGTCGACAGCAGATGCTGAAGCACCGGAGCTCTCGCTGGCGTTCACGGCCATCTGCGCGTAGAGCTCCTCGATGGAGGCGAAGGTCGGCGCGTCTGTTGCTGCGTTGACGTGAGCGACGATGCGATCGGGCACCGGTTGGCGGGTGAAGGTCGACCAGTGGTCCAAGAGCAGCTCGTACCAGCCGTGTTCCTCACGCAGGACGCGCTTGCCGGCAGCCACGGGGAAGTCGTGGAAGTTCTTCGGCAGCAGCATGACGAGATGGAAGCCCCGGCCGGACATCGACAGCTCCGAGTAAAGGATGCCGGGCAGCCGCAGCAGGTCTGCGGCCACACCTGGCGGGCAGTCGGCCTCGATGTCGAGGACGAGCAGCCCGTCAGTCTGGGCCTGGAGGTAGAAGGCGGTGTTCGCGGCGTTCGGTATCGCCGCGGTGAGTTCGTCGAGGGTGAGCAGGCAGGTCTCGTCCAGGGCGAAGGCTCCGCGTAGTGGGCCGGTGTGCTTGCAGCTGGACGTGCAGCCGGCGAGCAGGTGCCGTACGTCGATCGGGGCCTTGTGCTTCGGCGGCTCGGCGGGATCGTCGGGGGGCTTTTCCCCGATCTGCCCAGAGATGGTCCACCGACAGGCACTGGCGAGAGTGCGGATCGCGGGGTTGCCGTAGAACTGCGGGAACCTGGCATGGGGGTCGGCTGGAGTCATCGTGGGACGCACGCTTTCGATCGGAGGCGTCAGGAGGGGAAGAGAAAGACACGACCCCCGTACTGCACGAATGCGAGTACGGGGGTCTCATCGATGGTCAGCGTGGATCAGCCCTGGTAGGTGATCCCCGCCTGCTGGGCCGGGCCGGAGCCGTTCCAGGGGCCGGTGGCCACGGGCGAGCCCACCGCCGAACCGGCGTCCTTGAGGGAGGCGTTCTCGGCCTCAAGACGCGCGAGCTTCTCCTCCAGGGTCTCCTGCCGGGCAGGAGCCGGAGCGGGAGCTGCGGCCGGAACAGCAACCGGAGCGGGAGCAACAGCGACAGTCGCCTGGGCGGTCTGAACCGGAGCCTGCGCGGCCACGGCCACAGGTGCGGACGCCGGCTGCGGGGCCGGGAAGGACAGGCCGTCCTCCACCTCGGTCGCCACCGGGACGGCGGCGACAGGGGCAGCACTGGCAGGAGTGGCCTGAACGGGGCGCGGCGTGCCGTTGAGCACGATGCCACGCGCAGCCAGCTCAGCCTGGTCGATGCCGCCGGCATTGTAGTAGCGCGGCGCCTCGTGGACGATCACCTGTTCGAGGGCCAGGCCGCGGTTGTTGAAGTTCTGCGGCTTGTAGGTGCGCAGCACAAGCGTGACGTCGAGGCCCTGCGCCAGCTCCCGGCCGGACTCGTCCTGGTCGTAGGTGCCGTCGCCCTTCGAGGAAGGGATCACGATGACCGGCAGGGTGCTGCCCTTGGAGTCGATGGCGTAGTTGGGTCCGGTTTCGGGCCGCTTCGGGGAGTCGTAGCGGCGCTCGGAGACGAACTGCTCTTCGAGGGTGGGGTTGTTCGGATCGGCGAACTGGACCTCGGCGTGAATGATCGTCGCGGTGGTGTGCGGCTTGCCGACGGGGTTCATGCCGTTCTTCGTCCTGCGCTGGTCGCTGGCGGCGAGCTCCGCGCCCTCGATGAGGCGGGCGAGTACGGCGAAGCCGAGCTTCCCGCGGATGAAGACGTTCTTGCCCTCGGTGATCTCGCTGGCGGAGATGGAGTAGTTGGCCATGGTGATGCGGTTCCTTCGTTCGGTCTGGCGGTCGGTGACTCAGGGGTCCATTGGGGGGCTATCGGACAGAATGCTGACTGCCATCCAATCCCTTATTGTATCAACTTCCGTTCGACTATGAGTAGAATGTCGATGTCGGACATGAATGACTGTGCGCGCTATCCGAAAGGAGCCAAGATAGGGATGACAGGAACGATTCAGAGGCCAGTGGGGACGGCGTTGAAGCCGTCGGCGCAGACGAGAGCGTCTGCGGGGAGTTACGCCGGCCCGATGGGCTTCGGCAACGGACCCGTCATCGCCGCCAGCGTCATGGTGGGCGGGGCGGCGCTCTTCGCCGGATGGGGCCTGACGCAGCTCGCGATGTCCGACGGCGGCTTCATCCAGGCGCTGCAGGGTAATCACGCCCCGGTCGAGGCACCGGGGAATCCCGGCGAGAAGAACGCCGGAGGCGGCAGCGCCCAGCAGCCGAGTGGGGGCGACACGGGGAAGCAGGACGAGAACGGGGCGAGTCAGGATCCGACGCCGGGTCGCGGCGACGAGGACAAGCCCAGCCGATTGGGTGCACCGGCCGAGGCGAAGCCCGCGCCCAAGGCAAAGCCATACACCATCAAGTCAGGCGATACGCTCACCGCGATCTCGGGGACGACGGGGGTGCCGATCGGCATCCTGGTCGAGACGAACAAGATCCAGAATCCGGATCTCATCTACGCGGGGGCTTCGCTGCTCATCCCGCCGGTGTGACGACCCGGCAGGGCGGCACTGCCGCGTACCGGGCCTGATTCGATGCCCTGATCGCCGTGAGCCGGTCAGGGCATCGTCGTCTTCTCAGGCGGAGGACTCTGCTTCCCAGCGGACCTGCAGGACCATCAGTCGCGTGCGCAGCTGGTGCAGCTGCTCGACCTCGTTGTTCATGGACCGGATGTCATCCGGCGCGTAGTCCTGCGGGTATTCGAGCTCTTCGCATCGCCGAGATCCGAGCGCTGTGCTCAGATCGAGGACGCCGTCCAGCGTGAGCCCGGAATCGGCGGAGGCGGTCATGCTTCGGCCCTGGGCGCTGCCACCCAGTCGCTGCTCGAGGTCGGGGGAAGGTTCTGGATGTCCAGCCAGCGGTTCATCGCTTCATCCTGGTCGGCGACGCCGTCTGCTTCTTTGTGCAGGGTCAGAAGCGTGATCCACCCGGTGGGGAAGAGGGGCGCGATCTCGCACTGGGCTGGGTCCAGACGCTGGACGACGCGGTGGAGACTTCCCTCCGGGGCCCGCCAGAGCGTGGTCTCGCCGCGGTAGACGCCGGCGCGGTTGCTGTGTGGAACTTGACCGTGAGGTCCTCCATGCTCAGCGGTTTGCTCGTGGTTGCTGCTCCTGGACGTCGAAGGTGCCGAAGACGAACTGCGGGGCCTCGTAGGGCTCACCGCGAGGCGTCACCCGGGACCGGCGTGAGCCGGTCCATGGCATGTCTCCCCGCAAAGCGCTCGGCCCGGGTTCGACGCCCGGATCAGCTGTGCTGATCCCCTCTCCTGTTGCGAAAACGCAGCACTGTAACAGCGTCAGAGATCAGACGACCCCGCCGGCAGCCTGGCCGACGGGGTCGTCTGAGGTACGAGGTCGTGGTCTCTCACGCCGCATCAGTGCCATCGGACTCACCCCGACCAAACAGGAATCCGCGGACGTCACCGTTCTTCATCATGTCCTGCAGATGCGCCAGGAACGCCGCGCGCTGCGTGGCCCGGCGATCGGCCAAGGGCTCGTACTCGCGCAGTACCCTCAGGTTGACGACCCAGCCGTTCTCGCGAGAGATGGCCTGGTCAAGCTGAGAGTCCGGCACGACGTCCATGCCGGTGAAGTCGTGGTCGAACTCGGGCGCGATGCCGAGGTGTTGATTCGGCTCGTCGATGTAGAGCGTGTCGAAGCCGACCTGCTGGCCGGCCTTGTCGAATGCCACGAGGAACACGCGGTCTGCCCTGGTGGTGTTGTTGACGTGGACCGCTGCAACGTTCGTGTCACCGATGAAGCTCGTCTGCTCGAACCGCTCGTACACGCGGGCACGAGCGTCATGGCACCACATGATGCGCCGGGCTTCGTTGAAGCCTTTGAACTCGTCAGAGTTGGACGCTTCTGGGTGGGGGTGGATCATCGGTGCGCTCCTTCACATGCGAGATCCGGGAGGTTTGCGATGCCAGGGGGCGTATCGGTTACGACACATGCCTCGAAGCAGCGAGCCTCAATCGTTCTTCTCTGCAGCGCGGCAGGAGCAGCTGCTGGGAGCTTGCCTCGCTCCTGCTGCACGCCGCTCGCCCGGGGAAGCAGATCTTCCCCGGGCGGAAGGGCCGGCTGGGCCCAGGAGCATCGGCGGTGAGCCGACACGGTGGTGCACGGTGCCGCCCGGCCCGTCGCGTGCTTGGAGGTCATGCGGTTTGCCCCGTCTGGCTCGGGGGCCTTCTCTCATGAAAGTCCAGCAGCCGCACTGATCTCACGCCGCCTGGTCTATTCTGAGCGCCACCGACGTGGTCGAACAGGCCGGTGGAAGGCCCCAGCGGTTCCTCAGATCTGCTGGTGGCGACTCCGCTGAGAGTCGTTATGTACAGGCCCTGGCAGGGGCCTGGTTTTGTGCTGGCGAGAGCGGGTGCCGGGACGGTGGTTGGAGCCACCCTCTGGTGCCCGCCTTCTGGTGCATGCGGCACGTTCGTTGCCGCTCACCGGGCCAGCTTGCCGCTGGCCTGTTCGGTTCCGCCGCGGGCAAGTTCGGCTTGTGCTTGACTCGTTCGGTGGTGGGTCCGGGCTTGCATCGGCAACGCTAGGCATATGCTGCGGGCGATGCCATTTCCCCGGTGCACAAACTGACCATTGACGCCTGTTGGCATTGCACCAGTCGGCCGCGTGCCAGCGCGGAAGTGCACCTTCCTCATGACGGTCGTGTCGAGGGTGCACACATCCCGGTTCCCGGCATGACTCATCCGGCACTTGGAAAACTTTGCACCACATACACAACACCACGCCTCGACTGGCCAGTTGGCCGACAAAGCGCCATTTCGCCGGTGGACCTTTGTGATCTTGGCGGGGTGAGTTTACCCCCTCTCGACGAGCCACCTTCCTCGCGTCCTCCTTGGGCCGGTGAGGGGTTTGTGGTACCCCCTCCGATGTGATCGAGCTTCCCGCCGAGCCGATGCTGGCGACACCCGTCGAGACGTTTGAACGGCTATGGCCCGCCGATCGAACCGAGGTAGCCGATCGGCCGTACGACGGAGATTCCCCTCACGCCCGTCCGGCCAGCGTGCAGCGGCACCGTCCGGTGCCTCTCTGGTCAGCTCGTGGACCAGCCTGGTAGAGCCTCCAGACGACGGCGGCGGTCCTCGGACTGCTTCCCCTCCCGGATCAGCTTCTTCTGCTGGAGCATCCACCGGTAGATGACGACGCCGTTGATCGACCGGTCAAAGGGCACCTTGATATCGCCGTACTCGGCCGCCCAGGACGCAAGAACGTCAAAACTCGCTTCCCACTGAGCGGCGATGCCGTCCCAAACCCACTCAGGACGTTCCTCCAGGGCCTCTGCCTGCGCGGGGGGCAAAGTGCCCTTGCGGTAATCGGCGCGCTTCCTGGTGACGGTGTGACCGAAAGCGAAGACGATGCCGTCCTTCTCCACCTTGTACGCCTGCGGAACCCGGGCGTGATCGTGCTCGGCGATAAACGCGTCGAGATGCTGGAGGAACGCCTCGAACTTCGCGTCGTGCGCGTGCCACATCCAGCCCGGAAGCGCCTCGTAGTAGGCAATCTCCTCGGTATCCATCCGGCCCGCCTTGTGCCGATTGCGCGCCAGGGTGACGAAGTTGTCCAGCCGGTATCCGGTATCCGGCACGGTGTAGCCGCGCGGCACCCGGGCGTGGCCGCGCTCAGCAACGAATCGCTCGAGCTCGGACCGGCCGAGCTCGCGCTTGAACTCGGCAAGCCGCCACGTCCATCCGGGCTGCGCCTCCAACAGCGCCGCGCGCTTCGGCGGGAGCTTGCCGACGGCGTACAGACCGCGCTGACGAGCCGCCCAGCTCTCCAGGGTTCCGGAATCGGTAGAGGTGGGCACAGCCGTGTGGCCGTGCGTGGCCGCGTACCGCTCCAGCAGCCCGTAGAAGTGATACCAGTCCTCGGTTGTGTTCTCCAGGACGTGTACGCCCAGAGCCGCCACGAACCTGGCATCGATGTTCGTGCTGCCGTAGATCCTCACCTTCTCCGGCAACACGGCCTGAGCGATGCCCGCGTTCTCGGCCATGTCACTGCTGAGGCGCCGCCGCGCGGTGGTCAACGCGGCGTCCATGCGCTCGTCCTGGTCGCGGAGGGTCGCCAGGACCCGCCACACGTGTCGGAAGGAGCTGGCTTCCAGGACGGCCTGCGGGCTCTCGCCGGGTGCGACGTAGACAGGGAGGAGGATCAGCGCCGGGCGATCGTGATCGGGGTGGAGGCGCAGAGCACGTCCGACGGCCTGCACGATGTCGGTCTGCGACGACTTCGGGTCTACCAGGCAGATCCCGTCGACGCTGCTGACGTCCACGCCCTCGTTCAGCGTACGGACGTTGTTCAGGACGACTCGGCGGCCGCGCGCGGGGCTGGCGAGCATCTCCAGCTGGGAGTTCCGGGTGGCCGCCGGGGTCCTGCCGTCCATGTGCAGGGAAGTGATCCGCACCTTGGCCGACGTCGCGCCGATCGTCCCGAGGGTCGCCGAGAAGGCCTTCGAGCGGGCTACACGGCTGTGGAAGGCGATGACCTGCCGCAGGTCGTGCTCGTGCATGGCCTGCGACAGCGCGATCTGGGCGGCCACCGTCGCCGCGTCGCTGGACCTGGAGCTTGCGTGTGAGCCGCCGTCCTGGGCGAGCAGGGTCGCGTGGACGTCCTGATCCGAAACCAGCACGATGGCAACTTCGTAGTCGGCAAGCAGTTTCCGCTGGATGGCACTGCCGAAGGAGAGCTCGTAAACGCGCTTCCCGTACAGCTCTTCGTCGTCCATCGACACGATGTCCGTCGTGCCGTCGGAGCCCTCGTGGATACGGCTGGTCGCAGTCAGCGAAAGGCGGAAAACCGCAGGGATCCGCGCATTGTCGAGAACAGCGGAATAGGCCTTGCCTGCACGCCCGGCAGTGTGGTGGGCCTCATCCAGTACGACGAGATCAAGCGGCGGCAACGCGTGCAGCGTATACGCCTCAGCTATTCGCCCCACCGAATGGTAAGTGGAGATCAGAAGGCGCATCCGCGTGGACTGGCGCGGGGCAAGGAAGTCGGCGATCCGACCAGGCTCAACCGTGACCGGGGCAGCTGCGCCCCCCACAGCGGAATCCGAGCAGACGATCAGGGCATCCAGGCCGTCGGGAAAGCGCGAGGCCCAGCCCCGGTAGATCTGTTCGGCAAGAGCGAGGGTCGGCACGGTCACCAGGACCGTACTTGCTGTGCGCGCACTGGCCGTTTCACGCGCTACAAGGGACTTTCCTGTCCCACAGGCCATAACGACAAGTGCCCGGCCTTCGGAGGTCTCACGAATGGCCCGCAGTGCCTCTTCCTGATGCGGGCGCGGGATCATTCGAGAAGCACTCTTGCGGCCATGCACTGGCGTGCTGCGGTCATTCACGTCGGCTCCGTCGGTGATGGTGATGGGGAAGTTGAGGGGGCCGATGATGTGTGAGGCCCGGTGCAAGGGACGTACTGCCGCGAATTTCGAAGCGCCGCGATACTCGAACCGGTACTACAGCCGGTCGTCCACGTGACGTGATGGCCCTTCGGAGGGCCGCCCGACGCGCGGCCGAGCGGCGGGGGTGGGTGGATCAGGCGACGGGAGAGAGCGTGTCGAGCAGCGGCTTCACGAAGGTCCGGGCGACTGCGAGCGCGGGGCGCCGCCAGTGCGGGGAGTTGCAGATGAACTCCCACAGCTCCTCGTCGGCCTCCACGGCAACGAGCCCTTCCGCGCCCAGCACGGCCCCGGGACCGTGCGCGCCGCCGATGTCGATGAGGGAGCCGTCCGGCCGAACCACGACCAGGTGAGCCAGTTGGCAGGAGCACACGTCTGCCACCACGGCGCCGTCGCTGCACAGGTCGGGGTCAAAGCAGCACTCCGGCTTGACCAGAACGGCCATGGGTCAACCGGTCTCGGCGGTCAGAGCGCGGGCCAGGGCGTGGCACTGGCCGTTGGCGAACGCCTATCGCGCGGCGTCGTCCAGTCGCCCCGTGGTGACGAGGAACTGTTCCTCGTACCGGCCGGGCACGGTGACGATGATGCCGTCGGGGAGCTGCGCCAGCGCAGCGAGCCGTTCCATGGCTGCGTCGAGGAAGTCCGACGCCTCAATTGCTGCTGTGGTGCGACTGTCGTCGTAGTCAGTGAGGTCGTTGGCCTTCACGTCCCCGTCGGCGTCGCGGTACCGGCTGAGGGTCTTCCTCTGCTAATCGGTAAGCGTCCAGTAGTCCCGCAGCAGGTCGACAACGGCGATGGTGGGCAGTTCAACGATGCTGGTCGTGGGAGTTGGGAGTCCTTGCGGTTTGTAGGGTGGCCGCGCCCCGAGCCGGCTGCGGGGCGCCGGGGCGCGGCGGGTGAGGGGATCAGTCGGAGGCCCGACCCTGTTCGGCGCGCAGTTCGGCGAGGCGGGTGACCACCGCGCGGGCGACGCTGTCCAGGAACGGGCCGCCGGACGTCCCTGCGCGCTCCCGGAACCGCTCGTTGGCCAGGCCCATGAACCAGACCGACGGGGAGTCGTCGGGACGGATGAGGGTGGCGAGCATGGCGGGCGTCGCCTTCAGCAGGTCACGGGCCATCTCGTCTACGGCGGGGTGCGTGTGCAAGTCGGTGGGGGTCATCTCGATGGCGGCAGGGGTGGAGGACACCGGGGCTCCGTTCGGGGCGTTGCGTGCTGCTGTGCGTGGTAGGCGGGATGGCGCCGGGCGGGAGCGGCTAGGTCACGCTCCCGCCCGAGCGGGCCGTCAGGCGTACGTCTCGCGAAGCACCTCGATGGCGGGCGCCTCATCGGCGAGGAAGGTGAACGTCGAACGGGATCGGTCGGCTACGGCCCTTGCGGCAGACACGGGGGCTCATGGCGTGCGCCTACGGCAGTACGGCGCGAAGCCCGTTGGTGAGCAGGGCCACGGCCGCAGACAACTCACGGGGCGTGGTCAGCGCGTCCATCTGAGAGGCCACAGCCGAACTGCTCTGCCCAGCAGCGGCATTGAGTGCCGCCTGAACGGCGTGGCGGACGGTTTCCGTGACGCGCATCTGGACTTCGGTGGCCTCCAAGTCGGCAGCTGTGACCTGCCCGCGCCCCATGAGGCGGTTGGTCTTGGAGGCGACATCGAGGGTGGTGAGCGCGTCGTCGTTCGCCGCGGGGGCGAGAGCGGAGAGGTTCGCGCCGCCGAAGGCAGTACGGAAGCGTGAAGGGCAGTGGGTGTGAAGGTTCATGGCGAGCTCGGCGGCGAGGCCGCGGACGGCTACCAGGCCGTACGTGTTGGCCAGTTGCGTCGTGAGTCCGAGCGCTGCGTGAAGATCCCCCTGTCTGAGGGCTATCAGGTAGGCGTCGGTGACAGCGCGTATGAGCTTCTCGGGAATCGCGGTACTGGACACGCTGTTTTCCCCGTTCGGGTGTTCGGGTGGCTGCGCGCCGGCGAACTCGCGGGTGATGGGGTTGTCCCGATCGTGATCGGCCATGTGAGCGCTGCTCCTTGATCTTGTTGGGTACGCAGCTGGCTGGGGCCAGCAACGAAACTGCCGGTGGAGCTGGGCTGGTCGTTCCAGCACGGCCCCACCGGCAGACGGGTGCTTCTTTGGCTCCCGAGCCGGCTGCGCCGGCCCAACGCTTGCGCTTCAGAGGGGGTCGGCGACCTGACTCTTGGCGTCGCGGCCCTCGTGGTCGCTGAGGTCGATCACCACTGATTGGCCCGTCGCGCTGTCGGTGACGGTGAAGACGCAGGCGTCCTCGCCGATGGCACCGTCGCGGCTGTACTGATCTGCCCAGACCTGGCGAGGGGCCCCGAGAGCTGTACTTCCTTCAGCGTCGATCTCCCAGCTCACGCACCACGTGGTGTCGCGCGCTGTTGTCGGATCGAGCCCTTCGGGCACAGACTCTTCGTCGTCCTCGAAGTTCTCGCGGAAGTGCGCGAGCGCTGTGCCAGCGTCGTCGGCGCAGATGCCGGAGGCTCCGCGTGGTCGGGGATGACGGTCTAGACGTCGCCGACGGCTCACGTGCGGACCTGGCCGATGCAGGGCTCTGGCGTCCCGTGGTCGTCGAGGACTGCGGCGAATATGTCGAGCCAGCCACCTTGCGAGCAGCCGCGGATCGTCTGGATGACGACCGCCGCGTACTTCTTCTCGGGGTGGAAGATGGCGAGCCAACGGCGCGCCGTTCCTCATCGGCTCCCGGGGTTGCGGTCAACCCTCCTTGTGGTGTTCGTCAATCGGCTGAACAGTGTCCAGATCGACGCTCTGGCCCACTCGAAGGGTGTTCAGTCCGCGCAGCATCGCGATTTCACGCTTGCGCTCCGCGATGCCCGCGGGGCTCAGGGGCCGGCCGTCCTGCCTGAAGTCGCCCTCTTCCAGAAGCTGTTCCAGCGCAATCTTCCAGTGGTTGACCTGGTATTGCGTGATCTTTTGCATGCGGGCCATGCGTCAGTCCCTACTCGAAGGGCGTGATGTGGGTTGGATGTCGTGCGGCACGACCTGGTCCAGCGCGAGCACGTCGTCGATGACACGGGAGTTTCTTCTTCAGGTGGCCGACGGATACTGGCTCTTTTCCCAGACCCTGAAGGCGCGCCGGAACTCGGGAGAGTCCTCTTTCTCTGCGTGGACCAGGGCGTCGAGGTACTCCTCCAGCTCCCGCTGGGACATCTTGCGGGGGCCGTCGAGTCAGCTATCGGTGTGTCCCTCGGCGGCGCGGCTCTTGCGGGCCGAGCGCCGGCGGATGCTGGCGGCGAGGCGGTCATACTCTCGACGTGCCTCGCTCGCCCTGACACGGTGATACTCAGCCTGTCTGTTGTGGTCCCCGATCGACTTCTCAAGTCGGGTGAGCTCGCGGCGGAGGTTTTGCTCTCTGTCGCCCCAGTAGATCTCGCGCACGGCGGCCGTCAGTTCCGATTGGTGCATCATCAGCCACTCACCGGGGATCCGGGCCTGGACCTTGGGCATCATGCTGTGCTTTTCGAGCTGGAACGCGATCTCGCCGTCGCCTTTCATGGACGGCCGCGCGAACGCGACTCTCGGTGAGCCGAGGAACGGCTTGAGCCGCTGGGGCACGGTCTCGGCGGGGAACTTCGCGAGCACGCGTGAAATCAGGCCCACCATCTCGTCGAGTTCGGCGAACAGCTGGATCGTGGCGTCGACGATCTCTGTGGTCTTGTACTTCATCACTTCTGGTCCTTGAAGATCGGGTCCTGCTCGGGAACCGGGACAGGGCCGTCCCGCCCCAGTTGGCCTCCCCCGCATGACGTAGAGGAAGGCGCTGCCCGTGACGCAGAGGATGGAGGCCTCTATTCCTTCGGATCCATGGCCAGACCCGTCGTCGGGGCGCGCTCGTGAGAGGCCGCTAGGGGTCTGGTTGGAGGCCGATGCGTGTCCCGGCTGGTGCATTGACGGGTCTCATCGGTGCCTTGCTCGGGGCTTCGGCGATCAGCGCCGTTTTCGCGTCCGGCTGGTGGCAGCAAAGCGTCTCGTCAGGGACACCACCGGAACCCGGGGATGCCCCTGATGAGACGCCGACGGATCAACGGGGAACGGGCCGGGTGCACGAACAACCGGCCTGTTCCGGTATCGATCCCGCCCCCGGGTCGGCCATGCCGACCCAGACCCCCGAGGCCAGCGTCTGTAGGGCGCGAAGCCGAGAGGGTCACGCTGAGCGCGACGCATAGTCCTTGTTCCACCGGGCGAACGTCCGGCTGTTGAACTTGATCTAGTTGACGGCCACGGCTGCTCGGCGCAGATCCTCCTTGCGGCTGAACAGGCAGCGCGCCAGCCAGTTGTCCTTCCGCAATGACGGCGGCGGCTCGTACTCCCAGGCGCCGCCGGCAGCCAGGCACGCGCCTATGTGCACCACGGCCCAGAGGTCTTCGCCGCTCTCGGGGTCCATCCCGCGCCAGGAGACCCGAGGCTCAAAGTGCTCCATGCCGAACACGGAGGACTCGCGGTAGCCGATCGGCAGGATGCGGTACCCCGAGGGATGATCTCCGAGCTGGGCGGCTCTGCGGCGGGAGCAGGAGTGTTCTCAGCAATCGGTCCGCTCCTCCCCCTGCTGAGTGACGCTTCGCGTCGGATCGAAGCTGATGGGGAGCTCCTGCGAGAAGAACTCTTCGAGGACCCGGGTGTTGTCGTCATCGGCGAGCCGAACCTCGATGACCAGGTCCTTGTCGTCGCCGAAGGCGGCGACAGCGCGGTGCAGATGACTGGCCAGGTCCTGCATGGACTCGTAAGGGCTGGGCACATCGGACGCGGTGACCTTGGCGCTGCGCGAGAACGCGTGGAGCGTGCGTCCCTCCGGGACGATCACTCTGGGGTCGTACTCGCTGTACAGCCACTCGGTGCGTGCGGCGATCCGGACGGGCTCAGTGCGCATGCCGTCGGTCCAGCGTTCCTCGACCGGCGGGCGGTACTTCTTGTGGTTGGTGGCGGTCATGGCTTGTCCTCCTCTCTGGGCTGGCCGTCGGATATGGCGCGGTCCACACGATCCGCGATGTCGTAGTACGTGCGCGCCGCGGCGGCATTGGCTTCAGCCTGTTGCGGGTTCGTCGAGGTCCGGGCGATCTTGCTGTACTGATCGCCCAGGTCACGGGCCCAGGCACCGCCGGACCGAGGCAGGGGTGCAGGGGCGGCGCTGGTGACGACGGCGGCAGTGTCGTTGTTGGTGGTGCTGGTCATGCGACGGCCTCGTATCCTGAGTCAGTTCGGTGAAGCGACGCAGGTACTGCTCCTGCGCGCGGGATGGGAGCCATCCCGCGATGTCGATGCCTAAGAGGGGCTCATGGCTCGACGACGGTGACGCTCTCATCGATCATCTGGCGCATCTCTTCGATGCGGGCTTGCCCGTCGGCGGTTACGGGCGTCGGGATCAGGGCCGCGTCACTGAATCAGTCTTTGCAGTCGGCTGACGCCTCTTGATCGGCGTGCTGGCGGCGGCGTCGACGACTATGGCGCGCACTGCGGTATCGGCGTCGTCGTCCGGGTCGGGCAGTAGCTCGGCCAGGAAGTGGCCTTCGTCGAGGCCCAGCTGCTCATCAAGTCGCCAACCGGTGATGTAGGCGGTGCTGGTGTGGCTCAGGCCCTTGACATCGTGGACGTGGTCTCCGGTATCGGTGTCCTCAGTGCGCTGCAGCTTGATCTTCCTCGCGTCGCGGTCGATCAGGATGACGAGCTTCATCGTCGGCTGGTTTGCGGGCCACCGTGCCTCGCTGCGACCGGGGGTCGGCCGCAACCAGTCGCGTGCCGCGGCGGACAGTGCGATCTGCGAACGCCCGTTCTCGGCGTGCGTGACGGTGATCTTGGCGGGACCCCTGGCACGACGGCCCTTGTTCGGGTTGGGGTGGTAGATCTCGAACGACATGCGGGGATCCTTCCGTCAGCGCTGTTCACGCCTGCTGATGAATGTCACGGGTTTGCCGCGCTCCTCGGCGTAGGCGACCTCGCGGCTTGTCGACTCCCCGACGTATCCGCCTGGGGCGACGACCAGCACTTCGTCAGCGAGATCGGGACCTGCCCCAAGGCCCAACGATCTTGCGCAGGTGGAGCTCGTCGAGCATCTGTTTCTCGGTCCCGGTGATCTCGTCACCGTCGCGGGCGAAGGGGGCGGGCGCGAAGACGATCACGGTGATCGGCTCCGGTCGTGCGCGATGGTGACGGCCCGGCCGTGGGATCCCAGCGGAGCCGTCGTTGACTGAGTGCAGGTCAGACCCGCTCGGAGGCCCCAGGTCGTTGAGGTCCTCGCGGATCTCTTCTTCCAGGGCAGCGAGGAGTGCCTGCTCGGCGTTGAAGTCCCCGGACACGGCCTGGATGAGATCGTCCTGGACCTGCTGCTTGCCGGCGAGCACCGAGGGCATCCGCTCGTCCTGCGTGCCCTTGGCGATGAGCCGGTGGATGGTCACCGGCTTCGTCTGGCCCGTGCGGAAGAGCCGGCCGTTGGTCTGCAGGTAGTGCTCGAGCGAGAACGGCAGCGTGTACCAGATCATCGTCGAGCCGCCGTGCTGCAGGTTCAGGCCGTGCCCCGCGGCGGCGGGGTGGAGCAGCATCACCGGGATCTGCTTGGCATTCCACCGGCGGACCATGTCGCGCGAGCCGTCGAAGGCCTGTGCGTCGATGCCGGCCTTCCGGAGCCGCGTGAGCAGCTGCTCCTTGTCGGACTTGAAGTGATAGGCGATGAGCAAGGGCTCGCCGCCGTTGTTCCGCACCAGGTACTCGGTCATCTCGATCTTCTTGTCGTGGATGACCTCGTACCGGCCCTTCGTGGCCGGGTCGTCAGGATCCGCGGTGTAGAGCGTGCCCGAGGCGAACTGCATCAGCTTGCTCGTCAGCACCGCCTGGTTCGCGGCGACGATCGACTCGACGCTGTGTGTCAACTTCCCGTCGTCGTCGGTGTAGCTCTGCACGATGTCCAGGACCAGGTCGCGCTTGAAGTCCTTGTAGGCCTGGAGCAGGTCCGGCGGGAGCGTGACGTTGACGTCCTGGATAGTGAGCGCCGGGAGTTGCAGGCTCGTGTTCTGCGCGCTCATCACCAGGTGCGAGATGGCCTGATGGATCTCGGCCTCGGCGTTCGCCGTAGGGATCCACTTCGCCGGCGTCGTCGTACCGGGCACCATCTTCGGCGTGAACCACCGGTCGCGGAACGCGGTGATGTTCTGCCCCAGCGTCTGGCCCTGGTCGAGCAGGTAGACCTGGCTCCACAAGTCGTGGAGACCGTTAGGGCTGGGCGTTCCCGTCAGCTCGATAAGCCGGCTCATGGCTGGCCGCACCATCGCCAGGGCCAGGAAGCGCTGCGAGTCGTGCGACTTGAAGCCCTGGGACTCGTCGATGATGACCGTCTGGAAGGGCCAGGTGATGGTGTTCTGGCCCTTGATGTTCTGGACCGGCATCTGGTCGACCAGACCGAAGCGGCACCGAGCGCAGCCTGCGCCGGAACAGGTCCGGCAGTCATAGGCTTCCCACGTCACCAGGGCCGACTTGAGCAACTCCTGAATCCAGGCGCGGATCTTGTCCTTGGCGGGAACCCGGTTGTTGGCGTTGCCTGCGACCAGAGCGCGGTACTCGTCGATCAGTTCGTCTCGCCCCAGTGGCCCCCGCGCTCGCACCAAGTCCAAGACCTCAGCCGCCTCAGGTGAACCGGCTGGGCCAGCCGCTGCTGGCGTGATCAGCTTCTCCCTCTGGGGCGGCTGTGTCAGCAGTTCCTGGTTGATGAAGTACATCGTCGGCGAATCGGTGAAGACTTCCTGGAAACGTTGGAGGCGCTTGTCCTTGGAGAGCTTCCTGTCGTTTTCATCGACGATGAGCGACTTCGTCCGGATGGGGAAGCCCCACTTCTCGATCTCGTCGATCCAGGTGGAGCGGGCGATCGCCACGGGCGCTATGACGAGGATGTGTCCCATCGGGCGGATCGTCTGCAGGACACCGAGGGTCGTGAGCGTCTTACCGGCCCCGACGCCGAGCCACGCGCCGGCGAAGGGGTGGTCAACGAGGAAGTCGTGGATCTGCTGCTGATGCGGCATCAGCGAGATCGGGGACGGAGCAGTAGCCGTAGTCATGTCGCTGGTCATCCCTTCTCTTCGAGTGAGTTCAGGCATGGAGTGCCTCTTGAATGAGGGCCAGTCGGGCATGGGCCTCGTCGGCTCTCTGTTTTGCTGCGCCACCTCGGTCTCCAGTTCGACAACTCTGAGTTCGAGTCGCGTGACGCGCGGGTTGGCTCTGAGGACTTCACACACGCGCTGTCGTACTGATGCCGGGCGCGGGTCGCCCGTCCCTCTGGCCCCTGCGCGGTTCGGCGGGGTGTGTCCAACCCCCGGAGGGCCGGGCGGTGCTGTCAGGTGACATCCAGGCCGCAGCGAGGCAGCACCGTGTCTGGGTGCCGGGGCCGTTGCCGATCCACAGTTGGGGGGCGTCGTAGGGGTAATGCTCGGGTACGGTGGGGCACCGCATGGCGGATTCCCTGCACGTTGTGAATGCGGCTGCTTGGCCGCTCGCTTTCCCCGCCGCAGCGAGACAGCAGAGCGTGGATGTCGGGGCCTGGACGCCTGAAGTTTCGGGTGCAACGGCCCACCGCTTACCGGGCGGTGGGCCGTTGTATTGCTGCCTGGTCCTCGCCGATGTCGCCGCCTGCGGCGCCTTCGTCCTCGACGGCCCTGCGGTCGTGTTGGTCAGTCTTGTGCGGATCCAGTTCGTCGTGGGTCATGACGCTGCTCGCTATCGGCCAGCAGGCCTTTCAGAAGGTACGCGACGAACGCGTCGACGCCCGGCTTGTCGTCAACGACGTGGACTTCAGCTCCGTGGCGACGCAGCTTGGCGTGCATGATTTGCTGCAGCTTTTGTAGCTGGCCGCCAGGGCGCTTGACCTCGACGAACACAATGCGGCCCAGGGCAACGACGATCCGGTCGGGCACTCCCCTGCGGGCCGGCGAGACGAACTTCAGACACAGGAAGCCGTGTGCCCGGCACTGGGCAAGGAGGTAAGCCTCGATGACACCCTCACGCGGGGACGTCATCGGCTCTCAGGCTTCCCCTCCGAAGAGGCCGTCGGCGCACCGTACTTCAGCTCACCGGGCTTGACGAGCCGGAAGCCCGTGGAGTGCCTGTACATTCGGGAGACGCTGAGGGTGGAGTGCTTCGTGCCGTAGTGATCCCGGACTTGGGCCTTCCCGTCCGCAACGGACTCGATGACGACGCGGCGCTTGCTCTGCCGGGTATCGAGGTCCTCCCAGATCTGGCCCTGGCAGACCAGGATGCCCTCGCGGGTCGTGTTCTTCTCCTGCTGGGCCTGGGCGTCGTCGTCTTCGGCGGAGGTGTCGGTCGGCACGGCATCGAACGCGATCTCGTATTTCTTCAGGAACGAGCCAACTTCGGTGCTCGTTCGGCGCTGCTCCTGGTGCTGCTGGCCGGTCGCGGCACTCACAGCTCGTCGCCCCCCTCAACGGTGCGGACGGGAAGTGTGGTCTGGAACATGACGTCTCTCGATTCTCTTGCCATGGCGAGCCTGATTTGCCTGCATCTCACATTCGACTCGGGCACCGAGCAGCGTCGTGTCGGCACGGCTCGGCACCCTGCGGTCCGATGGTGGTGCGGGGAGCTGGTCAGGCGGCGTTCTTCCAGTTCTTGGTGAACGTCTCGTTGAGCATCTGGGTATAGATGTCAAGGTCGAGCGCCTTGATGAGCTGCTCGACCCGGGAGGGCGGCAGCGTACGGAGGTCGTCGTTGACGACGATCACCGACCAGTGCGGGTCGATGCCGTTGATTCGGCGGATCACGACGTCCTGGGCATCGGGCAGCAGCGTGAGGCCGTCGGAGGTGCTGGCCTCGCTGCGGTTCTTCGCCCACCCGTGGTGGCGCAGGATCTCCAGCCCGATCGGGTCACGTCGCACCCCGGCGCTGCCGGACTCGCGCCGCTTGCTCTGGCTGGCCGGGTTCACCTTCCATGCGCCGGCGTTGTGCAGGCTCACGGCACCATCGGTGCCGTCGTGAACGATAAAGACCCGGTTGACCATCTGCAGGGCCCGCGGGTTCACCAGCTGCGCATCGGCGTCCTCGTTGTCGTCACGGTCGGGCTCGGCGCTGACCGGGTCGGCGGCGAACGGGTAGGTGATTGATCCGCGCGAGGCGGCGAGGACGTTCTGGAACAGCAGCAGCGTCCGCACGGGATCGGCCGGGTCGATCGCCTCCTCGATCATCTTCCGGCCCAGCACGGGATCGAACCGCTCGGCAAGAGCCTCTTCTCCCCTGCTGGCGACGGCCTGCAGGTAGCGCGCCAGGGCGAAGTCGATCACGGCCGGGTGGGCCAGCGACTTCGTCGGGGTAGGACCCGCGTGGCAGGCCAGCGTCCCGCCGGAGGCGGTGATGATCGGGCTGTCGGCGACGCTCCGGTCCTCACTGGGCGACTCAAGCTCGAGCCGGTTGTTCGAGTCCTTGCTGATGAGGAACATCAGCTCCGGTTCGATGTCGATGCCGATGGCGGCCTGCTGCTCGGCGAGCACCCGGTTGTTGGTCGTCTCATCGAAGCCGTTTTCGCCGCCGACGACGGAGTAGAGGCCGTCGGTGTTCGTCGAGATGATCCGCGCGCCGGCCAGCGTCTGGGCCTGCCCGATCCGCCAGCTGAACAGCTGGCCGATGATCCGCATCGAGATGGTGCGGTTGTTCATCCTGATTGGGGTCCGGTGCGCGGCGTCAGCAGCTCCAGAGGCCGAGTTGAGGATCAGCTTCGTGCCGTTGCGCAAGGTCGTGAGCCGGGTCTTCTCCTCGGCGGAGATCCCCGGCTTCTTCATCTCGAAGCCCAGGCGCTCCTTCTCGAAGAAGATCGTCGTGTAGCGGTCCTCGCCCAGCTCGGGATTGTAGAACGCCCTCATGTTGCGCAGCAGGTTCGGGTAGTAGCTCGTGAAGTCCTCGTGGATGACGAGGCCTGCCGAGGTCCGTGCGAACTTCGGGTGCAGCTTGGTGGACTTGTCGGCCTTCGCAGTGAACAGCTCGGGCGCCTTCCTCCCGGGCTCATCGCGATAGACGGCCTTGACCGCCGAGGTGACGGCCAGGACAACCTTGCCGTCGAGCACGGTCCCGTCGGCCAGGCGCACGTGCATCGCCTCGGTGTCCGGGCGCTGAGTGTCCAGAAGCTGGGCCGGATCCGGCACTTGGGCCTGCGCACGCGCGAGCTGCTCGGCCTGGTCCGAGTCGTTCTTCTTCGGCTTGCGGTACTTCACCTTTTTCGGGTCCGAGCCCAGCAGCACGAGCCGCTTGTCGACGGCCGTGCCGTCGGGCAGCGCGAGCAGGTTGTGCTGGCGCCTGGCCTCGGCGACGAAGTCCTTCGCGTCCGGGTAGAGGAGCTTGGCGAGGCCAATCATGGCTGCCTGTTCTCTGTGCTCGAAGGAGTCGGCGTCGAAGACCGTCATGTCTGCCTCGGCTCCGTGGATGCCGCCTGTACTGAACGTGGCAAAGCACGACGACGGAGAGGCGTCACGGTGGAAGTAGGGCACGTTGTTCGGTGTCTTCGGCAGCTCGCGCAAGGACTTGGCCGGGAGGTCGAACAGGTCGCGGTACTCCTCGGAGTCGTTGAAGTTCTGTCCCTCGATCGCGCGGTAGTAATTGACGACCTGCATGAACTGGCGGTGCGCCTTCGCCTGTACCGGCGTCGCGGCTGGGTCCTTGGCAGGGGCGGGGGCCACGTTGTCCTCGAAGAAGCGCACGCACTCGTCGAGCACGTTGACCTGGGGGAAGCTCTGCTCCTCGGCAACCTCCTTGGCCGGGTAGAGGAACGAGACGGTCTCGATGTCGTTCAGCGGGGTGTGCGGCGCGAGGATGCGGCCGACGAACTTCGCTGAGGACGAGTCGATGGTCAGGCGGTCCCGGCGTACCGAGCCGTTCTTGGCGTAGACGGTCTCGGAGTACTGCGCCAGCAGGCCGGCCTTGAGGTCGAAGTTGCTGGCGTAGGCCGGGTGCTGGAAGAGCTGGGCCAGGCCCAGGCAGTCGGAGACGTTGTAGGCCAGCAGCTCGTAGAGATCCTCGATCGCGGCGATCGAGGTGTCGTGGCTGAGCTTTTCGGACTCCTTGATCTGGCGGCCGAGCATCCCGAGCAGGCGCTTGAGGCTCACCTTGGTCTGCAGCTCGTTGAGACGGGCGACGTCCAGGTGCCGGCCCGAGTGCAACATGGCGCGGCGGATCTTGGCGGCCGGGCCGTCCCAGCCGAGGTAGCCGGGCATGTATCCGGTGTGCTCGTTGAACAGCTTGTCGTTGTGCTCGCGCATCTCGCGCGCCGTGGTCGGCTGGACAAGACGACCGGAGTGCAGAGCCGGGAAGGTCTCCATCAGGTACAGCGCGAGCATGGTCATGTCGTAGTTCCACGAGTTGTACCCGGCCAGGAACGGGTGCTTCAGCGGGTCGTACTCGGGATCCGTGTCGCAGACCGGGCGCAGGCTCGCCGGATAGGACGAGACCTCGCTGCGGTCGTTGACCTGGTCCGCGTTCGAGAGGCCCATCAGCTCGGCGAGGCGGAGGTTGCCCCGCTCGCCGCGCAGGTTCCACAGTTGGACGCTCACCGCGGGCAGGCCCGGGTTGGAGCGCACCACGGCCTCATAGAGCGCCTGCGGGTCCACGGCGTCGGAGAGCTGCTGGTCGTCGGCGAGGAAGAAGACCTCCAGGTCGTCGATGGCTCTGTCGGGCCGCGGGGTGTAGGCGCACAGAGTGAAGACATCCGACAACGACTCGATGTCGTAGAAGGTGAAGCGCGCCTTCGAGGCCGAGACGGGTGTCCGCTGTGTGGTCATGATGGGGATCTCTTTTCGTCGGTCCGACCATCACGGCCGGTGTCTAAAAAGGAGGCGCGCGTGGCCTCAGAGGGAGTCGTGAGGAGAGCGCCGGCGCGGGGCATCCATGCGCCGGGACGCCTCACTCATGAGCCGGGCCTTCTCCACAGGGTCTGCCGTGATCTGCGAGCGGACGATGAGGTTAGTGATCCGCTGCTCGCGCGCGACGTCGGACATCGCCGTGATCAGGCGGCCCTGGCCGCGGGCAAGTTCGAGTACGGCCTGGGTGAGTTCGCCGAGTGCGCCAGCAGTTTTACCCATGGGTGCATCAGTCCTGTTCGTCAGTGGTGTCGTCGGTCGGGGCGGATGCGCCCGTCTGCCGCAGCAGTCCGCGGTAGTTGGCCTGCAGCGTCGGCTGGGATTTCTTCTTCGGGTCGCTGCCGCTGTAGCTCGGGTGCATCCACTTCTTCAGCTCGTACTCGGCGATGAGCACCTCGGGGGTGTGCATCATCTGGCCGGGCCGGATCTTGCGGTTCTTGTCCGGGCAGTGCCACAGGGCATCCGGCCGGACGATCGCCACGAGGTCGGCGATGAACTGCTTGTTGCTCACCGGCGAGCCCGACGGCGAGACGTCGGCGAACCAGGCCTTGTACAGGTCGTAGAGAAAAGTGAACGGCGCCAGGTCCCAGACCAGCCGCCCGCGGAACTCTTCCCAGAAGGCGCGCACGGGGTCGTTGGCCTCCTTGTACTCGGCCAGGACTTCCTTGGTGGCCACCGGCTCGGAGAGCTGGTAGTAGTCACCCGGGGATGACGCGCCGGCGCGGTTGATCGCGTACCAGAAGACGTACTCCAGGACCTCGCGGCGCTGGAGGTAGTCGTCCTTGATGTACTTCTTCTCGGCTCCGGTAAAGCTCTTGGTGAAGGGCACGAAGAGCTGCCGGCGGTAAAACGACTCGGACTTGTCCTTCACACGCGGGAACTCGTTCAGGCACTGGACCATGAAGCCGAAGAACTGGTAGGCGATCGGCATCCGGTACTTGCGGTTGATCTGGATGACGTCGTTGGTCACGATCGCCTTCAGGTTGGCCGCCTTGTCGATGAAGGTGCCGACATCGTTCTCGTCGACGATGATCGCGTTGGCGCGCACCAGCGGTTCGAGCGCGAAGTCCTTGCCGAAGTCCGAGAGCGGGATCGAGGTGTGCGCGCCGCTGCCGACGAGGTTGCGCATGAGCGCGCAGAGCGTGCCCTTACCGTTGTTGCCCTGCTCGGAGTAGAACCAGGCGGTTTTGCCCCAGCGCACGTGCGGCCGGACGATCGCGCCGATGATCTCCCAGATCAGGTCGGCGAGGCCCTCGTCACCGGGCCGGTCGAAGAGCTCTTCGATCCAGGCGACGACTTCCCAATCCCCGTCCTCAGGGTGCGTGATGACCTGCTGCGGGGCGTCGTCCACATAGTCGACGTCGTTCTTGGTCAGCAGCACGATGGCGGGGTCGAAGGGGTGGACCTGCTTGGGCTCGCAGTGGAAGTCCTTGCCGAAGACCGTGACGTCCAGCGGCTCGGTGCCGTAGAAGACGATGCCGTTGCGCGCGGCGATGAAGTCGCGGTTCGTGCTCTGGTGCCGGCGCGGGCTGTCCTCACGCAAAACGGCCAGGACCTCGGCGAACTCCTTGAGGGTCAGCTGGGTGTTGTACATGCGCGCCGTGGTGCGGATGTCGTCCTCGCTGGTGGTGTACGTCCCACGCGCGCGACCCTCGGCCTGGTACATCGCCAGCAGGTCGTACTCTCGGTCGGTGTCCTTGGCGTTGGGCGCGATCCGGATGACGTGGTGCAGATGCAGGAGGATCTGCGCAACCTGCCAGTACGTCAGGTATCTCGGCAGGGGGTACTTCTCGGCGGCCACGGCCGCCTTGAAATTCTCGGCCTTGATGACGCCGCCCACGATCGCCAGCAGCTCCTTCTCCAGCACGCGAGGCGTCGGAGGATCGGTCGGGTCGATCTGGTCGAGGTAGGCGGCGGTGACGTAGGTGACGATTTCGTTCTGCGGAGCCATGTCGTCGCGGTTCGAGAAGTACCCCATGACGCTGGCCAGGACGTCGGCGACGGGGTTGGTGCGCGGTCCGGCGCTGGAACCGGCGGCAGGTACGGATATGAGGGCATCAGGAGGCGTCATGTTACTGCTTTCTCGATCGTGATCGAGTTCCTGTCGGCAATAAGTGGGAAGCCGATTGGACTCGTAATCGAATGGAACGCGATCTTGACCCTACGTCATCCAAGTGCTCTTTTGCAACGATTGAGCTACCAGTCAACAAGAGGGTCAACTGAGGCACTGGATGGCAACCAACGGAAGGCCGAAAGGGCCGACAACAGGGGCTGGAGAGGGCGCGCGACCACCACGACCACGCCACACGCGTCGCGATCCTGGGTGGGACGCGAAAGCCAGCGACTCCGTAGGGCGCATGCCCCACGGAGTCGCCGGCTTCTCGTGCTCGACCACGCACCCGCGGGCGGCGTGAGCCGCCCGGCCTGCGGTCAAGGTTCGGAGGAGTTCTTCTGACCGGCCGAGCCAGCTGCCACCACGGCATCGGCTGGACGCTCTCCAGGAGGATCCCGAGAGGCGCATGCCCGTATGCCCACTAGGACCTGTGTGGAGTTGTGATCTCGTGGGCCCCCGGCCCGGGAGGGTCGGGGACCTTGGAGTAAAACGGTGGGGTGTCTCGACCTCAACTTTCGGATGCCGAGTGGGAGTTCATCTCCCCGTTCCTGCCGGTCGGTGAGTACGGGCCGTACCCGGAGAACCTGCGGGCGCACTTCGAGGGCGTCGTGTGGCGGTTCAGGAACGGTGCGAAATGGCGGGAGTTGCCCGAACGATTCGGGCACTGGTCCACCGTTTACGGCCGGTTTCGGCAGTGGCGGGATGCCGGGGTGTTCACCGCGGTGTTCCAGGGCGCGATCGCCGAGGCGGCGAAGCGGGGCCTGGTGGACTTGTCGCTGGTCAGCGTGGACTCGACCACGGTCCGGGCCCATCATGATGCTGCCGGGATGATCGTGGAGCCCGAGATCCTGGACGCGTTGGAGAAGGCCGCCGCGGAAAAAGGGGCGCCAGCCAGGACCAAGACGGGCAACCGGACCCGGAGCGGGAAGAACGACGACGCGTGAGACGTCGCCGCAGGGCCCGACTCGCCGCTGCTGACCTGGGACGTTCCCGCGGCGGACTGACCACCAAGACGCACCTGTCCTGTGTGCCGCAATGCCTGCCCCTCTCCCTCAAGATCACTGCGGGGCAAGCCGGAGACAGTCCGCAGTTCATCCCCGTCCTGAACAAGATCCGCGTCCCCGGCCCGGTCGGCCGGCCCCGCACCCGGCCCGGCGCAGTCGCGGGCGATAAGGCGTACTCGTCCCGCCAGAACCGTTCCCACCTGCGCAAACGTGGGATCAAAGCGGTCATCCCCGAGAAGAAGGATCAGGGCGCCCACCGCAAGAACCGCGGCTCACGCGGCGGACGGCCCGTCACCTGGGACAAGCAGCTGTACAAGCTCCGCAACAGCGTCGAACGCACCATCAACAAGATCAAGGACTGGCGCGGTCTCGCCGTCCGCTACGACAAAAAGCCTGAAAGCTACCAGGCCGGACTCGAATTATGTGCCGGCCTCCTCTGGATCCGACACCTCGGATCACAGCCTTGATCACAACTCCACACAGGTCCTAGTACTGCAACGGTGCTTGTTCTGATGGTTGGGTAGTTTCTGGTGGGGTGTGTCCGCGTCGTTTGTAGTGGC